>NZ_JBISHE010000011.1:0-665272 GCF_045066555.1 Microbacterium sp. Ld4
CCCGCCCCCCACGCACACCCCCGGAAGCGACTCATGAGCCTCACCGCAAGATTCCAGGCCCCCGAACCCGCCGTGCTCGTCCTCGAAGACGGCACCCGCCACCCCGGCCGTGCTTACGGTGCCCGCGGCACCACGCTCGGCGAGGTCGTCTTCTCGACCGGTATGACCGGCTACCAGGAGACGATCACCGATCCCTCCTACGCCGGTCAGATCGTGCTCCAGACGGCGCCCCACATCGGCAACACCGGAATGAACGGCGAGGACGACGAGTCCCGTCGCATCTGGGTGTCGGGCTACGTCGTCCGCGACCCGTCGCGCGTCGTGTCGAACTGGCGTGCCGACCACTCGCTCGAAGACGCCCTCGTCCGCGACGGGATCGTCGGGATCAGCGGCATCGACACCCGTGCGGTCACGCGCGCGCTGCGCTCGGCCGGCTCGATGCGCGGGGGAGTCTTCTCCGGGGATGCCGCGGCGCTCACCGACGACGAGCAGCTCCGGATGGTGCGCGACGCGCCCGCGATGAGCGGCCGGAACCTGTCGGCCGAGGTGTCCGTCCCCGCGGCAGAGGTCACGCCCGCGGTCGGCGAGCGCATCGGCAACCTCGCGATCCTCGACCTCGGGGTGAAGCAGGCCACCGTGAACAATCTCGCCGGGCGGGGCTTCGAGGTGCACGTGCTGCCGCAGTCCACGACCATCGAGGACGTCCTCTCGATCGATCCTGTCGCGGTGTTCTACTCCAACGGCCCCGGCGACCCGGCGGCATCCGATCGTCATGTCGCCCTCCTGCGAGAGGTTCTCGACCGAGGGCTGCCGTTCTTCGGCATCTGCTTCGGTAACCAGCTCTTCGGCCGCGCTCTCGGGTTCGGCACCTACAAGCTCCCGTTCGGGCACCGCGGGATCAACCAGCCGGTGCTCGACAAGACGACCGGTCGCGTCGAGATCACCGCGCACAACCACGGCTTCGCCGTCGATGCCCCGACCGAGGGGGTCATCGACAGCCCGAACGGCTACGGCCGGGTCGAAGTGAGCCACGTCGGCCTCAACGACAACGTCGTGGAGGGGATCCGCGCCCTCGATCTGCCTGCCTTCAGCGTGCAGTACCACCCCGAGGCCGCTGCCGGCCCCCACGACGCGAACTACCTGTTCGACCGTTTCCGCGACCTCGTCGTCGCGACCATCGCCCAGAACGCACAGAAGGACGCAGGGAAGAAGAATGCCTAAGCGCGACGACATCACGAGCGTCCTCGTCATCGGCTCCGGCCCCATCGTCATCGGCCAGGCGTGCGAGTTCGACTACTCCGGCACGCAGGCCTGCCGGGTGCTCCGCGAGGAGGGCGTGCGCGTCATCCTCGTCAACTCGAACCCGGCGACGATCATGACCGACCCTGACTTCGCCGACGCGACCTACGTCGAGCCGATCACCTGGCAGGTGATCGAGACGATCATCGCGAAGGAGCGCCCCGACGCGATCCTTCCGACGCTTGGTGGCCAGACCGCCCTGAACGCGGCGATCGACCTCCACAACCACGGCATCCTCGAGAAGTACGACATCGAGCTGATCGGCGCCAACTTCGAGGCGATCAACAAGGGCGAGGATCGCCAGATCTTCAAGCAGCTCGTGATCGACTCGGGTGCCGACGTTGCCGACAGTCGCATCTGCCACACGATGGACGAGGTGATCGCCGGCGCCGAGGAGCTCGGCTACCCCCTTGTCGTCCGTCCCTCCTTCACGATGGGCGGCCTGGGATCCGGTTTCGCCTACAACGAGTCGGACCTCCGTCGGATCGCCGGTGCGGGCCTGAAGGACTCGCCGACGACCGAGGTCCTCCTCGAGGAGTCGATCCTCGGCTGGAAGGAGTACGAGCTCGAGCTCATGCGCGACACCGCCGACAACACGGTCGTCGTCTGCTCCATCGAGAACGTCGACCCGGTCGGCGTCCACACCGGCGACTCGATCACCGTGGCCCCCGCGCTCACGCTGACCGACCGCGAGTACCAGAAGATGCGCGACATCGGCATCGACATCATCCGGGCGGTCGGCGTCGACACCGGCGGCTGCAACATCCAGTTCGCGGTCGACCCGGAGACGGGCCGCATCATCGTGATCGAGATGAACCCGCGGGTGTCGCGCTCGTCGGCACTGGCCTCGAAGGCGACCGGGTTCCCGATCGCGAAGATCGCCGCGAAGCTCGCAATCGGCTACCGCCTCGACGAGATCCCCAACGACATCACGAAGGTGACGCCGGCGAGCTTCGAGCCGACGCTCGACTATGTCGTCGTGAAGGTGCCGCGGTTCAACTTCGAGAAGTTCCCCGCCGCGGACACCACCCTCACGACCACCATGAAGTCGGTCGGCGAGGCGATGGCGATCGGGCGCAACTACGCCACCGCCCTCCAGAAGGCGCTCCGTTCGCTCGAGAAGCGCGGCTCCAGCTTCCACTGGGGCCGCGAGGACCGGTCGATGGAGGAGCTCCTCGAGATCTCGAAGGTCCCCACCGACGGCCGCATCGTCGTCCTGCAGCAGGCGCTCCGCAAGGGCGCCACGCTCGAGCAGGCCTTCGAGGCCACGAAGATCGACCCGTGGTTCCTCGACCAGATGATCCTCATCAACGAGGTCGCCGATTTCGTCGCGGACGCCGCCGAGCTCGATGCCGCCACGCTTCGCATCGCGAAGGACCACGGCTTCAGCGATGCGCAGATCGCCGGGCTGCGCGGGCTGACCGAGGAGCACGTGCGCGAGGTCCGCTACGGCTTCGCGCTCCGCCCCGTCTACAAGACGGTCGACACGTGCGCGGGGGAGTTCCCCGCTCTCACGCCGTACCACTACTCGTCCTACGACACCGAGACCGAGGTCACCCCGAGCGACCGCCGCAAGGTCGTCATCATCGGGTCGGGCCCGAACCGGATCGGTCAGGGTGTCGAGTTCGACTACTCCTGCGTCCACGCGTCGTTCGCGCTGTCGGATGCCGGTTTCGAGACCATCATGGTCAACTGCAACCCCGAGACCGTCTCCACCGACTACGACACGAGCGACCGGCTCTACTTCGAGCCGCTGACCCTCGAGGACGTCCTCGAGGTGCTGCACGCCGAGGCGAAGTCCGGCGAGATCGTCGGCGTCATCTGCCAGCTGGGCGGTCAGACCCCGCTGGGCCTCGCCAAGGGGATCGAGGCCGCCGGCTACACGATCCTCGGGACCAAGCCCGCCGCGATCGACATCGCCGAGGAGCGTGAGCTCTTCTCGCAGCTGCTCGACCGGGCCGGCCTCACGGCGCCCCGGCACGGTACGGCGACCGACGAGGCGGGTGCCGTCGCGATCGCCGAGGAGATCGGGTACCCCGTGCTGGTCCGCCCGAGCTTCGTGCTCGGCGGCCGCGGCATGGAGATCGTGTACGACACCGAGAGCCTCCGCGACTACTTCGTCCGCATCGCCGATCAGGCGATCATCCGCGACGATGCGCCCCTGCTCGTCGACCGGTTCCTCGATGACGCCGTCGAGATCGACGTCGACGCGCTCTTCGACGGCGAGCAGCTCTACATCGGCGGTGTCATGGAGCACCTCGAGGAGGCCGGCATCCATTCCGGCGACTCGTCGTGCACCCTCCCGCCGATGTCCCTCGGCCGGGGCGAGATCGATCGCGTGCGCATCGCGACGCACGCGATCGCCGAGGGCGTCGGCGTCCGCGGGCTCCTGAACGTGCAGTTCGCGGTCTCGGCGGGCGTCCTCTACGTCATCGAGGCGAACCCCCGCGCGTCGCGCACGGTGCCGTTCGTCTCGAAGGCCCTGGGGATCCCGATGGCGAAGGCCGCGAGCCGGATCATGGCGGGCACGAGCATCGCCGAGCTCATCGCCGAGGGGATGCTCCCCGCGGGCGACGGCTCGCGTGTGCCGCTCGACTCGCCGGTCGCCGTCAAGGAGGCGGTCCTTCCGTTCAAGCGGTTCCGGACGGCCGACGGCCGGACCGTCGACTCGGTCCTCGGGCCCGAGATGCGCTCGACCGGTGAGGTCATGGGCATCGACCGCGACTTCCCGACGGCGTTCGCGAAGAGCCAGGCCGCGGCGTACGGCGGCATGCCGACCTCGGGGACGGTCTTCCTCTCTGTGGCCGACGATGACAAGCGCGCCGTCATTCTGCCGGCGCACCGGCTCCAGGAGCTCGGGTTCCGGCTCATCGCGACGGAGGGCACCGCGGAGATCCTCGCGCGCAACGGCATCCGAGTCGAGACCGTCGCCAAGTACTCCGAGACGCAGGAATCGGGCCAGGCGAACGTCGTCGACCTGATCAACGCCGGCGAGATCGACATCGTCGTGAACACGCCCTCGGGCGGCATGGCCCGTGCCGACGGCTACGAGATCCGCGCGGCGGCGGTGGCCGGCGACAAGGCGCTGTTCACGACCATGGCCGTGCTCGGGGCCGCCGTCTCGGCGATGCCGGTGCTCCGCGAGGGCTTCGCCGTCAAGAGCCTCCAGGAGTACGCCCTCGACCGGAAGGCGCGGGTGTGACCTCATTCGGTGCGCGGCTGGCCGCGGCGGTCGACGCCCGCGGCCAGCTGTGCGTCGGCATCGACCCGCACGGGTCGCTGCTGAGCGCGTGGGGGCTGGATGCCACGGCATCCGGTGTCCGAGAATTCGGGCTGCGCGTGGTCGAGGCCGCGGCGGGCCGTGTCGGCGTCGTCAAGCCGCAGGTCGCGTTCTTCGAGCGCTTCGGGTCGGCGGGCTTCGCCGCGCTCGAGGAGGTCCTCGCCGCGGCGCGGGCCGCCGGCCTCGTCGTGATCGCGGACGCGAAGCGTGGCGACATCGGCTCCACGATGGACGGCTATGCAGAGGCGTGGCTGGCGAGCGGTTCACCCCTCGAATCGGATGCCGTCACCGTGAGCCCCTACCTGGGCCCCGACTCGCTCCGGGGGACCGTCGCGACAGCCGTGCGGGAGGAGAAGGGGCTCTTCGTCCTCGCGGCGACGAGCAACCCCGAAGCGGCCGGTCTGCAATCGGCGGAGCTCACCGTCGTCGACGCCGATGACGGCCAGAGCGTCGCCGACTGGGTCGCCCGCCGGGCCGGTGCGGTCAACTCCTCCGCCGTCGTCGGCTCCGACCGATTCGGGCCCGTGGGCTTCGTGGTCGGCGCGACCGTCGATCGCGTCGCGCTCGGACTCAGCGACGAGGCGCTCCGCGGCGCGGCCCTGCTCGCTCCCGGCTTCGGCGCGCAGGGCGCCCGCCTCACCGACATCCGCGGCCTGTTCGGCGCGCTCGCCCCCCAGGTGCTCGCCAGCGCGAGCCGCAGCATCCTCGGCGCCGGTCCTGAGGGGATCGCCGCCGCTATCGACAGCCACAACTCCGACCTTCTGGAAGCCTTGAATGCCTGATTCCCGCACCCCTCCCGAGGTCGACCGCGCCGCGGCATCCCGTCGGGCCGTCGCCGCCCGACGAGAGCGCGCATCGTTGAAGCGCGACGTGTCGACCCGGGTGATCAGCCCGCAGGACCTCCTCCGGCGAGCGTGGGCGGAGCCGGACTCGGCGGCCGCGGCCATGCGGGTCACGGAGTTTCTGACGGCGATCCCGGCGATCGGCGAGGGCAAGCGCGACCGGATCCTCGCCGAGCTCGCGATCTCCCCGGTGAAGAAGATCGGCGGGCTCGGAGTGCGTCAGCGCGAGGCGCTGCAGGGGTTCCTCGACGGCCGGCTTCCCGAGCCATCGGCGCGGGGCGGCCGCAGCCGCCTCCTCGTGCTCGCGGGCCCCACCGCGGTCGGCAAGGGCACGGTCGCCGCGCACATCAAGGAGCATCATCCCGAGATCCTCCTCTCGGTGTCGGCGACGACGCGCCCGGCCCGGCCCGGCGAGGTCGAGGGCGAGCACTACTTCTTCGTGGACGACGCCGAGTTCGACCGCCTCGTCGCCGCCGACGAGCTCCTCGAGTACGCCACCGTGCACAACGCGTACCGCTACGGCACCCCTCGGCGTCCGATCGACGACGCGCTCGCGGCGGGGCGCACCGTCCTGCTGGAGATCGACCTGCAGGGCGCCCGTCAGGTGCGGGCGGCCGCGCCGGACGCGACCCTCATCTTCCTCCTCCCGCCGAGCTGGGACGAGCTCGTGAACCGGCTCGTCGGTCGCGGCACGGAGGATGCGGAGGAGCGTGCACGACGGCTGCGGACCGCGCGGGGCGAGCTCGCCTCGCAGGGCGAGTTCGACTACCGCGTCGTCAACGACGAGGTCGCCCGCGCGGCCGGCGAGATCGCGCGGCTCGCTCACTGACGGCCCTCCCGGGGCGTCGGGGCGGTCTCGCGGGTCGCCACGTTTCACACCGTTACGACCGATGACGCGGATCGTGGCACCTCGGCGATGCTGGAGCCATGTCCGCCACCCTCGCCGTCTCCGATGCCGCCCGCACGGCTCCCGGCATCCGCGGCTCTGTCGCGCTGTCGAACGTCGGACGCACGTTCGCCGGAGCGCAGGGTCCGGTCCCGGTGCTCCGCGGAATCGACCTCGACCTCGCTGCGGGTGAGATCGTGGCCGTCGTCGGCCCGTCGGGGTGCGGCAAGTCGACGCTGCTGCGCCTGCTCGCCGGCCTCGACACTCCCACGACGGGTTCGGTGACCGTCGACGGCGCGGCAGTCGGCGACACCGACGACCGCACGGCCGTCGCCTTCCAGGAGCCCCGCCTCCTGCCGTGGCGCTCGATCGCCGAGAACGTCGAGCTCGGGATGCCGCGCGGCACCGCGCGCGCCGGAGTGCGATCGCGCGTGTCCGAGCTGCTCGACCTCGTCGGGCTCACCGCCGCGTCGCACCAGCGTCCGCGCGAGGTGTCGGGCGGCATGGCGCAGCGCGCCTCGCTCGCCCGCGCTCTCGCCCGAGGCCCCGAGGTCCTCCTCCTCGACGAGCCTTTCGGCGCCCTCGACGCCCTCACCCGCCTCCGGATGCAGGATCTGCTCCTCGACATCCACTCCGCCGAGCCCACGACCGTCGTCCTCGTGACCCATGACGTCGAAGAGGCGCTGTACCTCGCCGACCGCGTGCTCCAGCTGCGCGCCCTCGGCCCCGACTCCGAGGACTCCTCGATCGCCCGCGTGATCGACGTCCCCGGCATCCGACCCCGCGACCGTGCCGATCACGGCTTCACGGACCTGCGCGCCGAGCTCCTCGACGGACTCGGCGTCGCCACCCACCGCTCAACCCCTCAGGAGACCCGATGAGCACCGTCATCCGCCGCACCATCCCCACGATCGCCGTGGCGGGAGTGGTGATGCTCATGGCGACCGGCTGTCTCGCCGGCGAGAACGCAAGCTCCACCTCGGGCGACGCGGATGCCGCGGATGGCGCGGGGCAGTGGTCGACCGACACGCTGTCGATCGACTTCGCCACCTACAACCCGCTCAGCCTCGTCGTGAAGGACCAGGGACTCCTCGAGAAGGCGCTCGGCGACGACGTCGACATCGAGTGGATCCAGTCCGCCGGCTCCAACAAGGCGAACGAGCTCCTCCGCGCCGGATCCCTCGACGTCGGTTCGACGGCGGGTTCTGCCGCCCTCCTCGCCCGCGCCAACGGGTCGCCCATCCAGGTCATCGACGTCTACTCCCAGCCGGAGTGGTCGGCTCTGGTCGTCGGACCGGACAGCGACATCACGTCGGTCGCCGACCTCAAGGGCAAGACCATCGCGGCGACCACCGGCACCGACCCGTACTTCTTCCTGCTGCAGGCCCTCGAGACCGCGGGACTCACCGTCTCCGATGTCGAGATCCAGAACCTCCAGCACGCCGACGGTCGCACGGCCCTCGACGGCGGCTCGGTCGACGCATGGGCCGGGCTCGACCCCATCATGGGAGCGGCCGAGGTCGAGTCGGGCGACACGCTCGTCTACCGGAACGTCGACTTCAACTCCTATGGCTTCCTCAACGCCACCGAGGAGTTCACCACCGACCACGCCGACGTGGCGCAGGTCGTCGTCGACGCGTACGAGGAGGCGCGCGCCTGGGCTCTCGACAACCCCGAGGAGACCGCCGCCCTCCTCGCCGACGTCGCCGGCATCGACACCGCGGTCGCGACCACCGTCATCGCCGAGCGCTCCAACCTCGACGTGAGCGGCATCCCGGGAGATGACCAGCTCGCGGTTCTCGAGAAGATCGCGCCCGTGCTCGTCGCCTCCGACGCCGTCACCGGCGGACAGGCCGCCGTCGACGCGGCGCTCGAGACGATCATCAACCCGACGTTCGCCGAGAAGGCCGCGGGCTGAGGATGACCGCTCCCGCACGGGCGACCGACACCGCCGCTGCGCCCACCGGCGCCGCGGCGGTGCGGCCGTTCTGGTCGCGCACGAGCGTCCGGGTGATCGGCGGTCTCGTCGTGCCGATCGCCGTGGTCGCGCTGTGGCAGGCGGTGACCGGATTCGGCCTGATCCCGACGTACCGGCTTCCCGCGCCGGTCGATGTGGTGAACGCGGCGGCGCAGCTCGCCGACGACGGGGCGCTGTGGCGCCATGTCGCGATCTCGGTCCAGCGCGTCGTCATCGGGTTCGCGATCGGCGCCGTCATCGGGCTCGCCGTAGCCGCGGTGGTCGGCCTCACCCGGTCGGGCGACGTGCTGCTGAGCCCGATCCTGGCGGCGTTCCGGGCGATTCCGTCCCTCGCCCTCGTGCCGCTGCTGCTCCTGTGGATGGGCGTCGGGGAGCATTCGAAGGTCACGCTCGTCGCGATCGGCGCCTTCTTCCCCGTCTTCACGACCGTCGCGGGAGCGCTCCGCCACGTCGACCCCCATCTGGTCGAGATGGGACGCTCCTTCGGGCTCCGCGGGTGGCAGCTGTTCCGGACGGTCCAGCTGCCCGCAACGGTGCCGCCTCTCATCTCCGGACTGCGGCTCGCCCTCGCGCAGTCGTGGCTCTTCCTCGTCGCCGCAGAACTCCTCGGCGCGTCGATGGGCCTGGGGTTCCTCCTCGACGACTCTCGTCAGACCGGCCGTGTCGACCGCATCTTCCTTGCGATCGTGCTCCTCGCGGTGCTGGGCGCGCTCTCGAACGCGCTGGTCACCGTCGTGCAGCGCCGGCTGCTGCGGAAGTGGGCCTGACGCATGGGCTCGCTCCCCGAATCGGTGCCGGCACGCGCGGCCGACGAGCTCCGCCTCGTCGAGAATCGCACCTATCCGGCACCGGAGAGCTTCGCCGCCCAGGCGAACGTCGGCGCGGACGCCTACGCCCGCGCGGCCGGTGACCCGACGGCGTTCTGGGAGGCTGCCGCGCGCCGCCTCGACTGGACGGGGGCCTGGGACACCGCTCTCGAATGGGAGCCACCGATCAGGTCGGCACGCGGCGAGCTCTCCGTCCCCGCTGCGCGCTGGTTCGTCGGCGGGTCGCTGAACGTCGCCGTCAACTGCGTCGACCGCCACGTCGCCGCTGGCCGCGGCGAGAAGGTCGCCCTCCATTTCGAGGGTGAGCCGGGCGACCGCGTCACGGTCACCTACGCCGATCTGCAGCGGCGCGTCTCGCAGGCGGCCAACGGCCTCCTGTCGCTCGGCATCGGAGCAGGCGACCGCGTGGTCGTCTACCTCCCCGTCCTGGTGGAGACCGTGGTGATCGCCCTCGCATGCGCCCGCATCGGCGCCGTGCATTCCCTCGTGTTCGGGGGATTCTCTGCCGAAGCTGTCCGCTTCCGGACCCTGGACACCGGCGCGAAGCTCCTCGTGACGACAGACGGTCAGTTCCGCCGCGGGGGAGCGGTGGAGGTGAAATCCACGGCGGATGCCGCCGTCGCCGGGTTGCCAGACGTCGAACACGTTCTCGTGGTCCGCCGCACCGGGCAGGACGTCGCCTGGACAGAGGGTCGGGACGTCTGGTGGCACGACGTCGTGGACACCGCGCCCCCGGTGCACGAGGCGCAGAGCTTCGGCGCCGAGCATCCGCTCTTCATCATCTACACGTCCGGCACCACAGGAAAACCGAAGGGACTCGTCCACACCTCCGGCGGATACCTCACGCAGGCCTGCTGGTCGCACTGGGCCCACTTCGACGCAAAGCCCGACGACGTCCACTGGTGCACCGCCGACCTCGCCTGGGTGACGGCGCACACCTACGAGATCTACGGTCCGCTCTCAAACGGGCTTACCCAGGTGATCTACGAAGGCACTCCCGACGCGCCGCACCGCGAGCGGCATCTGGAGATCATCGAGCGCTACGGCGTCACGGTGTACTACACGGCCCCCACCCTCATCCGGACGTTCATGACCTGGTTCGGAGACGCGCTGCCCGCCGGTCACGACCTGTCGAGCATCCGGCTGCTCGGAACCGTCGGCGAGGCGATCAATCCCGCGGCCTGGGTCTGGTTCCGTCGCAACTTCGGCCGTGATGAGGTGCCCGTTGTCGACACGTGGTGGCAGTCCGAGACGGGCGCGGCCATGATCGCGCCGCTGCCCGGCGTCACGACCCTCAAGCCCGGGTCGGCGACTCTTCCGCTGCCGGGGATCGACGCCGCCGTCGTCGACCCGGCGGGTCGCGAGGTCGAACCCGGTCGTTCGGGCACACTCGTCGTCCGCCGTCCCTGGCCGGGGATGGCGCGGACGGTCTGGGGAAACCCCGAGCGGTACCGCGACTCCTACTGGTCGACCTACGCCGGCCACGGCGAGCACGGCGGCTATTACGTCGCCGGCGACGGTGCGACGCGTGATGCCGACGGGCACATCTGGATCCTCGGCCGGCTCGACGACGTCGTGAACGTCTCGGGGCATCGGCTGTCGACCATCGAGATCGAGTCCGCCCTGGTCGCCCACGGCTCCGTGGGTGAGGCCGGCACGACCGGCGTCCTCGACCCGGTGACCGGGCACGCCGTCGCGGCGTTCGTCGTGCCGTCCGGTCTCGGCGATCCCGACGCGACGACCCTCAGAGCTCACGTCGCGCGCGAGATCGGCGCCGTGGCGAAACCGCGGCACGTCATCGTGGTGCCCGACCTCCCCAAGACCCGCTCCGGCAAGATCCTCCGCCGGCTGCTGGGGCAGCTGTGGGAGGCTGAGCAGGACCGCCGGGCCGGCCGCGAGCCCGCCCCGCTCGGCGACACGACGTCGCTCCAGAACCCCGAGGCCGTCGCGCGCATCGCCGCCGCGCTGGCTGCCGCGTGAGAAACCATCCGCCCCGCTCCGGAGAGAGACCATGACTGAAGAGCACCGATTCGGCTTCCGCACGCGCGCGCTGCACGCGGGTGGCACTCCCGACGCTGCGACCGGCGCCCGCGCCGTGCCGATCTACCAGACGTCGTCCTTCGTGTTCGACGACGCGACCGATGCCGCGAATCTTTTCGCCCTGCAGAAGTACGGCAACATCTACTCCCGCATCGGCAACCCGACGGTGGCCGCTCTCGAGGAGCGCCTCGCTTCGCTCGAGGGGGGCATCGGCGCCGTCGCGACGGCATCCGGGATGAGCGCGGAGTTCATCACCTTCGCCGCTCTCGTCGGCGTCGGCGACCACGTCGTGGCGTCGGCCCAGCTCTACGGCGGGACGGTCACGCAGCTCGACGTCACGCTCCGCCGGTTCGGCGTCGAGACCACCTTCGTCGCGTCGACCGATCCGGCCGACTTCGCCGCGGCCATCCGGCCCGAGACGAAAGTGCTCTACGTCGAGACGATCGGCAACCCGTCCGGTGAGATCGCCGACATCGAGGGGCTCGCCGACGTCGCCCACGCGGCCGGCATCCCGCTCGTCGTCGACTCCACGCTCGCGACGCCGTACCTGACCAGGCCGCTCGAGCACGGCGCCGACATCGTGATCCACTCGGTCACGAAGTTCCTCGGCGGGCACGGCACCACCCTCGGCGGCGTCGTCGTGGAGAAGGGCACGTTCGACTGGGGCAACGGCAAGTTCCCTCAGATGACCGAGCCGGTCTCGTCGTACGGCGGGATCAGATGGTGGGACAACTTCGGCGAGTACGGGTTCCTGACGAAGCTCCGCAGCGAGCAGCTCCGCGACATCGGCGCCGCCCTGAGCCCGCACTCCGCCTTCCTCCTCCTACAGGGCGTCGAGACCCTGCCCCAGCGCATCGACGCCCACCTCTCGAATGCGCGCATCGTCGCGGAGTGGCTGGGTTCCGATCCGCGGGTGTCCTTCGTCACGTGGGCGGGGCTGCCCGGCCACCCGCACCATGCCCGCGCGCAGAAGTACCTGCCGCTCGGCCCCGGTTCCGTCTTCGCCTTCGGCGTGAAGGCCGGCGAAGAAGGCGACACGGATGCCGAACGGGTCGCCGCAGGCAGGCGTGCGGGGGAGGCGGTGATCGATGCGCTGCAGCTCGCGTCGCACCTCGCGAACATCGGTGATGCGCGCACCCTGGTGATCCACCCGGCCTCGACGACCCACCAGCAGCTGAGCGCCGATCAGCTCGCCGCCGCGGGCGTGCCCGCCGACCTCATCCGCATCTCGGTCGGTCTCGAAGATCCCGAGGACATCGTGTGGGACCTCGACCAGGCCCTCACCGCAGCGACAGGACTGAGCCGATGACCGACGCGACAGCATCCTCCGACGGCGTGGCGTGCGCGCTCCCCGCAGCCCTTCCCGCAGCCCACGCCGCGCGCACCTGGCCGGCCGCGGGGCCTCGTGAACGCTTCGAGATCCTCCGGCGTGCGCGTTCCATCGCGATCGTCGGCGCCTCCGACAATCCGGCGCGCGCGAGCTACTTCGTGTCGACGTATCTGCGGGGGAGCTCGCCCTACGACGTGTACTACGTCAACCCGCGCGCGACCGAGATCCTCGGCCAGCCCGCGTACGCCTCGCTCGCCGAACTGCCGGTCGTGCCCGACATCGTCGACGTGTTCCGCAAGCACGACGACCTCCCCGGCGTCGCGCAGGAGGCCGTCGACGTCGGCGCGACCACGCTGTGGCTGCAGCTGGGGTCGTGGCACGAGGGCGCGGCGAGGATCGCGGCCGACGCCGGATTGTCCGTCGTCATGGACCGCTGCGTGAAGATCGAGCACGCCCGCTTCCACGGCGGGCTCCACCTCGCCGGCTTCGACACGGGTGTGCTCAGCTCGAAACGGCAGCTGCTCAGCCGCTGATGCGCGGCGCGGGCGCCGCGAGGCGCCGACGCGACCTGTAGACTGAGGGGATGCCGTGCCGCGATCGCTCGCAGCCGGGCAGACTTCTCCCCTCAACGATCCTGGAGGACCACCATGGCCAATCGTGACCAGGGCATCATCGACCCGCCCATCGACGCACTGCTCGAGAAGGTCGACTCCAAGTACCAGCTCGTCATCTACGCATCGAAGCGCGCGCGTCAGATCAACGACTACTACTCCGACCTCCACGAGGGAAACCTCTTCGACAACGTCGGCCCGCTGGTCGACTCGAACGTCGAGGACAAGCCCCTCACGATCGCGCTGCACGAGATCCACGAGGACAAGCTCCGCCTTCGTCCCGCCGAGTGATCTCGCGCTGAACTCCTGACGCCACACGGCGTCATCGTCATGCCCGTGTGTCCCCCGTGTCGGGGACCGCGGGCATGATGGTTTCATCCCCGCTCGCCCTCATGGAGGACCGATGACCTCGCTGCGTCTGTTCACGTCGGAATCGGTGACCGAAGGTCACCCCGACAAGATCTGCGACCAGATCTCCGACAGCATCCTCGATGCGCTTCTCGCCGTCGACCGGGGTAGCCGCGTCGCCGTGGAGACGCTCGTGACCACCGGCCTGGTGCACGTGGCGGGCGAAGTGCGCACCGACGGCTACGTCGACATCCCGGGGATCGTCCGCCGCGTCGTCAACGGCATCGGCTACACTTCGTCCGAGACCGGCTTCGACGGCGACTCGTGCGGTGTGACGGTCTCGATCGGCGAGCAGTCGGGTGACATCGCCGCGGGTGTCGACAACGCGCTAGAGCACCGCGAGGGCGGCTCCATCGACCCTGTCGACGCGCTGGGCGCCGGTGACCAGGGCATCATGTTCGGGTACGCGACCAACGAGACGCCGCAGTACATGCCGACCGCCATCTGGACGGCGCACCGCCTCTCCGAGCGGCTCGCCGAGGCCCGGCGCTCCGGCGCTCTGCCGTTCCTCCGTCCCGACGGCAAGACGCAGGTGACCCTCGGCTACGACGGCACCGTCCCTCGGACGGTCGACACCGTCGTGCTGTCGACCCAGCACCAGCCCGACATCTCGCTCGCCGCTCTCCGCGCCGCCGTTCAGGCCGAGGTCATCGATCCGGTACTGGCAGAGACGGGTCTCGACGCGTCCGGGGTCCGCTACGTCATCAACCCCGCCGGTCCCTTCGTCGTCGGCGGCCCCAAGGGCGACGCCGGCCTCACCGGCCGGAAGATCATCATCGACACCTACGGCGGCGCGGCCCGTCACGGCGGTGGCGCCTTCAGCGGCAAGGACCCCTCGAAGGTCGACCGGTCCGCCGCCTACGCCATGCGCTGGGTCGCCAAGAACGCGGTCGCGGCCGGGCTGGCCGACCGCCTCGAGGTGCAGGTCGCCTACGCCATCGGGCGGGCGGCACCGGTGGGGCTGTACGTCGAGACTTTCGGCACCGGTCACGTGTCGGACGATGCGATCACCACGGCGATCCGCGATGTGTTCGACCTCCGTCCGCAGGCGATCATCGACGACCTCGACCTCCTGCGCCCGATCTACGCGCAGACGGCGGCGTACGGGCACTTCGGACGCGAGCTGCCCGACTTCACGTGGGAGCGCACCGACCGGGTCGACGCGCTTCGGACCGCCGCCGGGCTCTGATCGGCCGTGCCTCCCGTCGCACGGGTGCTGATCGATTCCCCGCTGCCGCAGCTCGATCGGCTGTTCGATTACGCGATCCCTGCGGAGCTGGTGGCGGCCGCGGCGCCCGGGGTGCGGGTCAAGGTGCCGCTGCGCACGGCGGGACGCGTCGTCGAGGGCTGGCTGATCGAGCTGGGCGAGGCCGAGCCCGGCGGGCGCCCGCTGTCGGACCTCGCCGATGTGGTCTCACCGGTGCAGGCCCTCCCTCCCGAGCTCTACGCGCTCGCTCGCAAGGTGGCCGATCGGGCTGCCGGAGCGGCGACGGACGTCCTCAGGCTGGCGATCCCGAAGCGCATGGTGCGCGCCGAGAAGGCGTGGCTCGCGGGTGAGGCCCCGCCGGTTCCGTCTGTGACCGCGGATGCCGCGGCGTCCGCCGCTTCGCTGCTCGCGCCGTTCCCCGGCCTCATCGAAGCGGTGCACGCGGGGGAGCGGATCGCGATCGACGCACCGCCGCGCCCCGCGCCGGGCGCTGCTCGCGGCGCGTGGGCCGATCTTCTCGCGGCGATCGCGACCGACCTCCTCGCCCAGGGGAGGAGCACGGTGATCGTCGTCCCGGACCATCGCGACCAGTCCCAGGTGCTCGACGCGCTCGCGACTCTCGTGCCGGGAGACGCCGTGCTCCGCGACGATGCGCGCCGGCCCGGACCGGAGCGGTACGCGTCCTATCTCCGGCGTCTGGGCGAGGCGCCGTGCATCGTCGTGGGCAACCGGTCGACGGTCTACGCGCCGGCCCACGACGTCGGCGCCGTGATCGTCTGGGACGACGGCGATCCGCTGCTCTCCGAGCCTCTGAGCCCGGGCGTGCACGCGCGGGACGCTGCCCTCGTGCGTCAGGAGCTCGAAGGATCCGCGCTGATCCTCGCCGGCCACACGCGCACGACCGATGTCGAGCGTCTGGTGCAGCTCGGCTGGGTGCGCGAGATCCCGGCCTCCCGCCGGCCGAGCCCTCGCGTGGTGCTCTCGGCCACGCACGAGGCCGAGTCGCGCGGTGCGCGTGTGCCCTCGAGCGCGTTCGCCGCGGCACGGGAGGCGCTGTTGCACGGGCCGGTGCTCGTGCAGGTGTCCCGGCCCGGATACTCGCCCGTGCTCGTCTGCGCGGAATGCCGCACCCCGGCGCGGTGTCGGCACTGCGCCGGACCGCTCCGGGCCCGCCGCCAGGGAGCGGTGCCCGACTGCGGCTGGTGCGGCCGGTCCGCGCCGAACTGGACATGCGCGAACTGCGCGGGAACCCGCTTCCGGATGGCGTCATCGGGGAGCGAGCGCACGGCCGACGAGCTGGGTCGCGCGTTCCCGGGCACGCGGGTGATCGTCGCCGATGGTGATCACCCCGTGGCATCCGTCGACGGCTCGCCCGCGCTGGTGATCGCGACGAGGGGGGCGGAGCCGGCCGCGATCGGCGGCTACCGGGCGGTGATCCTGCTCGACGGCGACAAGATGCTCATGGCCGAGCAGCTGCGCATCGGCGAGTCATGCCTGCGCTGGTGGTCCAACGCCGCAGCTCTCGCGGCCCCCGGCGCCCCCGTCCACCTCGTCGGGGTGACGGGACCGGTGGCACGCGCACTCGCGACCTGGACGCACGCCGCCTACGCCCGCGCCGAGCTCGCCGATCGAGCGCCGCTCCTCATGCCGCCGGCCGTGCGCGTTGCCGCCGTCGAGGGCACGGCGACGGCGGTGGAGTCCGCGATCCGCGACCTGCGGGAGGCGGTGCCGGCCCTGACGCCCGCGGCCGTGCTCGGCCCGGTGCCGCTCGAGGCCGGCGGCGTGCGTGCGCTCATCAGGGTCGACTACGGGCAGGGGCGCACGGTCGCCGAGCAGCTCCGGGCCTCGGTCGTCGCCGAGGCCGTCCGCGGACGGCGACGCGGGCCCGGCGCACCGCCCCGGACTACACTCAAGGTTCGGCTCGATGTGCCCGAGCTCGATCTGTGAGGACTGTGATGCGCGTCGTTTTCGCCGGAACACCCGAACCGGCCGTCCCCTCCCTGCGGTCGCTCGCGGCGTCGGGCCATGAGCTGGTCGGTGTGGTGACGCGCCGCGATGCCCCCCTCGGCCGTCGCCGGGTGCTCACGCCCTCGCCTGTGGCGGTCGCGGCCGAGCAGCTGGGCATCCCCGTGATCAAGACGGATCGACTCGATGCGGATGCCACGTCGGCGATCACCGCCCTGGCGCCCGACCTCGGCGTGATCGTCGCGTACGGCGGACTCGTGCGGGAGCCGCTCCTCTCGGCGCCGACGCACGGCTGGATCAACCTGCACTTCTCGCTGCTGCCGAAGTGGCGGGGAGCGGCGCCGGTGCAGCACTCGCTGATCGCGGGCGACCGGGTCACCGGCGCGGCCGTCTTCCAGCTCGTTCCCGCGCTCGACGCCGGTGACGTGTTCACCGAGCTCCGGTGGAGCGTTCCCGCCGATGCCACGGCCGGCGACGTCCTCGACGCCCTGGCGGACGAGGGCGCGGTGCTCGTGCGGGAGGTCGTCGACGCCATCTCCGACGGGACCGCCCGTGCCGTTCCCCAGACCGGCGAACCCACGCTCGCGCCGAAGCTGTCGCTCGGCGACGGCGCCCTCGATTTCACCCAGCCGGCCGTGCGCGTGCTCGACCGGTACCGCGGCACGACCCCCGAACCCGGTGCGCACGCCTCGCTCGACGGGCTACGGGTCAAGATCCTTGCCGCGCGCGCGGGAGGATCTGCAGGCCTCGCCCCCGGCGCCATCGCGCTCGACGGTCGCGACGTCGTGGTGGGCACCTCCGACGGCACCGTGGTTCTCGACCGGGTGCAGCCCGCAGGCAAGGGCGCGATGGCCGCTGCGGACTGGTGGCGGGGGCTGCGCTCCGACGCGCCGACGTTCGATCTCCCGGAGGAGTCCCGATGACCACCGCCCGCGAAGTCGCCTACGACGTCCTCCACGCCGTGCGGACCTCCGACGCATACGCCAACCTCCTGCTGCCCCGCGAGATCCTGCGTGCGCAGCTGTCGTCGGGCGACGCGGCGCTCGCGACGGAGCTGACCTACGGCACCCTCCGCCGCATCGGGACGTACGACGCCATCATCGGCGCCGCCGCGTCCCGACCGGCCGACGAGATCGATCCCGCGGTGCTCGATGCGCTGCGGCTCGGGACCCACCAGGTGCTCGCGACGCGCATTCCCCCGCATGCAGCGGTGAACGAGACCGTCGAACTCGTTCGACAGGCGGCCGGACGACGAGCCACCGGCTTCGCGAACGCGGTGATGAGGCGTGTCACCGAACGGGGCGAGGAGTCGTGGCTCGACCACCTCGAGGAGACAGCTCGATCGGACGACGAGCGGCTCGCGCTCCGCCACGCTCATCCGGTGTGGGTCATCCGCGCGCTCCGGCGCGCGCTCGTGGCCGAGGGGCGAGGCGAGGAGCTCGCCGACCTGCTCGCCGCCGACAATCGCGCACCGTCGGTCACCATGACCGCACTGCCGGGGGTCGGCCAGATCCCGGAGGGCGCGGAGCGGACGACCCAGTCGCCGATCGGCTTCCGGTGGGGCGGCGGCGATCCGGAGCGTCTCATCACGGCATCCGGGGGCGCCGTCCGCGTCCAGGACGAGGGCTCGCAGCTTGCGGCGCTGGCCCTGACCCGCGCCGTGCCGGTGCGAAGCGGTGAAGTGTGGCTCGACCTGTGCGCGGCGCCCGGGGGGAAGACCGCGGTGCTCGCCGCCGAGGCTCACGCCGCAGGGGCGCGCGTCGAGGCGAACGAGCTCTCCGCCGTCCGTGCCCGGCTCGTCCGGCAGTCGGTCGCGGCGATCCCGGCGGAGGTTCCCGTGTCGGAGGAAGATGGCCGCACCCGCGCGGCGCGGGGGAGCTACGACCGGATCCTCGTCGACGCGCCCTGCACCGGGCTCGGCGCCCTGCGGCGGCGACCCGAGGCGCGCTGGCGGAAGATGCCGAGCGACGTCCCCGAGCTCGCGGCGCTCCAGGGCGATCTGCTGGGGGCTGCCATCGAGGCTCTCGCACCGGGCGGCATCGTCGCCTATGTCACCTGCTCGCCTCATCTGGCAGAGACGAAAGCGGTCGTGGCCGACGTCGAGCGCCGGTTCGAGGGGCGCATCGAGCAGCTCGACGCGCGCGCCGTGCTCCGCGAGATCAGTGACGCCGAGATCGATCTCCCCGATCAGGTCGACGGCTCCGGACGCGCTCAGCTCTGGCCGCATCGCCACGGGACCGACGCGATGTCGATCACCTTGCTCCGTCGTACCTGAGGCCCCTCGGCTGGTCGTGCGCGCCGCGCGCGGTTCCGCTCGGCGGAGAGCCGCGATAATGGCACCGTGGCCTCTTCGACCGTGCGCATCAACCCGAGCATCCTCGCCGCCGATTTCGTGAACATGCAGGCGGAGCTCGCCCGCATCGCGACGGCCGACTTCGTGCATGTCGACGTGATGGACAACCATTTCGTCCCGAACCTGACCTTCGGTCCGCAGATGGTGGAGCGCATCCAGGCGACGAGCCCGGTGCCGCTGGACGTGCACCTCATGATCTCGGATGCCGACACCCACGCCCCCGAGTACGCCGAGATCGGCGCCGCCTCGGTGACCTTCCACCTCGAGGCTGCGACCGACCCGGTGCGCCTCGCCCGACGCCTCCGCGCGATCGGAGCCCGCGCGGGGGTGGCGGTCAAGCCCGCGACCCCGGTGGAGAGTCTGTTCGAGCTGCTCGACGAGTTCGATCAGATTCTCGTGATGACCGTCGAGCCCGGGTTCGGCGGTCAGAGCTTCATGGCCGACCAGATGCCGAAGCTCCGGTCGCTCTCGGCAGAGGCTCGGCGGCGCGGCTCGAAGGTCTGGCTGCAGGTCGACGGCGGGATCGGCGAGAGCACGATCGCGGCGGCAGCCGAAGCGGGAGCCGACACGTTCGTCGCCGGATCCGCCGTCTTCGGGGCAGGCGACCCCGGTGCCGCGATCGCGGCGCTCCGTTCGACGGCCGCCGCGCACGCCTGCACCTCCGGGGCCGGTAGCCTGGAGGGGTGAAGACGTTCGACGGACTGTTCTCCGAGTTGACCGAGACCGCGGCCGCGAGGCCCGACGGTTCGGGGACGGTCGCCCAGCTCGACCGCGGTGTCCACGCGATCGGCAAGAAGATCGTCGAAGAGGCTGCTGAGGTGTGGATGGCGGCGGAGTACCAGTCCGACGCCGAGACGGCGGAGGAGATCTCCCAGCTGCTCTACCACCTGCAGGTGCTGATGATCGCGAAGGGGCTCAGCCTCGAGGACGTCTACCGACATCTCTGAGCCGTCACCGCTCACCGTCATCTCCTCGCAACCCGAAAGCTCCGCCATGCTGCGCATCGCCATCCCGAACAAGGGGTCGCTCGCCGAGACCACCGCCGACATGCTCGCGGAGGCCGGATACGTCGGTCGCCGCGATCCCAAGGATTTGCACGCCATCGACCCGGTCAACGGGGTCGAGTTCTTCTACCTCCGCCCGAAGGACATCGCGACGTACGTCGGATCCGGCGCCCTCGACGTCGGCATCACCGGCCGTGACCTGCTCCTCGATGCCCGGATGCCGGGAGCGCGAGAGATCGAGCAGCTCGGCTTCGGCGGGTCGACGTTCCGGTTCGCGGGCCCTCCCGGCCGCTTCTCCGAGCTCTCCGACCTCGAGGGTCTCCGCGTCGCGACCGCCTACCCGGGCCTCGTCGACGCCTATCTCGATGAGCACGGTGTCGCCGTCGACCTCGTGCCTCTCGACGGCGCGGTGGAGTCCGCCGTGCAGCTCGGTGTCGCCGATGCGGTCGCCGACGTCGTCTCCACCGGCACGACGCTCCGTCAGGCGGGCCTTGAGATCTTCGGCCCGGTCCTGCTCGAATCCGAAGCCGTCCTGATCGGGGCGCCCTCGGAGGCCGAGGGGACCGAGACCCTGCTCCGACGCCTTCGCGGCGTCATGGTCGCGCGGCGCTACGTGCTCATCGACTACGACCTGCCGGCCCACCTCATCGATCAGGCGGTCGCCCTGGCCCCCGGCATCGAATCTCCCACGGTATCGCCGCTTCGCGATCCCGAGTGGGTCGCGGTGCGGGTCATGAGCCCGCGCAAGACCGTCAACCAGGTGATGGACGCGCTGTACGAGATCGGCGCACGCGCGATCCTCGTGACGGCGATCCACAACGCGAGGCTCTGACGTGGCTCTCGTCAGCCGAGTGATCCCGTGCCTCGACGTCGCGGCCGGAAAGGTCGTGAAGGGGGTCAACTTCCTCGATCTACGGGAGATGGGCGATCCGGTCGAACTCGCGCGCCGCTATTACGAGCAGGGCGCCGACGAGATCACGTTCCTCGATGTCACCGCGACCGTCGACGCCCGCGACACGATGTACGACGTCGTCCAGCGGACGGCCGAACAGGTGTTCATCCCGCTGACCGTGGGCGGGGGAGTCCGCTCGGCCGATGATGTCGCGCGCCTCCTCGCCGTCGGCGCAGACAAGGTCGGCGTCAACTCCGCTGCCATCGCGCGCCCCGGCTTGGTGGGCGACATCGCCGACAGGTTCGGCGCGCAGGTGCTCGTCCTGTCCCTCGACGTCAAGAGAGCGCCCGGAGTCGCCTCCGGCTTCGCGGTGACGACGCACGGCGGCCGCACCCTCACCGACATCGATGCGCTCTCCTGGGCTCGCGAGGCCGTTGAGCGGGGAGCCGGCGAGCTGCTCGTGAACTCGATCGATGCGGACGGCACGAAGGACGGTTTCGACCTCGAGCTCGTCTCGCTCATGCGGGAGGTGGCGTCCGTGCCGGTGATCGCCTCCGGCGGCGCCGGCGATGCGGCGCACTTCGCCCCCGCGATCGAGGCCGGAGCCGACGCCGTGCTGGCGGCATCCGTGTTCCACTCCGGCCAGCTGAGCGTGGCGGATGTCAAGGCCGCACTCGCGGCGGCCGGCGTCGAGGTGCGGCGATGAGCCGCGACCTCGAGGAGCGCATGTCCCGGGTCGTCTACAACACCGACGGACTCGTCCCGGCGATCATCCAGCAGCACGACACGCGCGAGGTGCTGATGCTCGGGTGGATGGATGCCGAAGCGCTCCGCCGCACGCTCACCGAGGGGCGCGTGACCTTCTGGTCCCGGTCGCGGCAGGAGTACTGGCGCAAGGGCGACACCTCCGGCCACATCCAGATCGTCCGTGGCGCCCGGCTCGACTGCGACGGCGACACGCTGCTGTTCACCGTCGATCAGGTCGGCGCCGCCTGCCACACGGGCGATCACACCTGCTTCGACGCGGACGACCTCGACCCCGTCGTCGGCGACCTCGCATGACCGCCGAGCTCGCTCGAGACCGCCGGTCGCGGACGACCGCCGTGCTGGCGATCCTCGCCGGAGGCGCGATCGGCATCATCGGTTCGACGCAGCCCTGGCTCGATGTGGTGCTCCGCGACGGCGTGCAGCTCGACCTCGCCGTGCCCGGTGCCTCCGCAATGTCGGTGCTCGCGCCGCTGAGTCTCGCGGCGCTCGCGCTCGGGCTGGCCCTGACGATCGTCGGTCGCCCGCTGCGCTACGCGTTCGGCGTCCTCGCGCTCGGACTCGGCGCCTGGCTCATCTCCGGCTCGCTGCGCATCGCGATCTCGCGTCCCCTCGACGCCGTCGCGGCGGAGGTGACGGATGCCACGGGGCTCAGCGGCCTCGAGGCGGTGGGCTCGATCGTGCGCTCCGTCGTCGCGACGCCGTGGCCGGCCGTGACCGCCGCTGCGGCCGCGCTCATCGTGATCGGGGGCGTCCTCGCCCTCCTCACCGCGCACCGCTGGCCCGGAGCGGGCCGGAAGTATCGCCAGGAGGGGGCCGAGTCCGCCGGAACCGGCCGTCCCCATGACGCCATCGACTCGTGGGACGACCTCTCCCGTGGTGAGGATCCCACGCGCTGAGATGCGCTGCTTCTCGCGCCTGCGGGCCGGGGGAGTACGCGTCGCCCGCTAGACTTGACCCTGCGGCATCCGGCCCCCTGCGGCGGCCTCGCCGCACCCCGTGCTTCGCATCCGAAGGAGAACCATGAGCAGCAGCATCGACGATCCCGGCCACGGACACTCCCCGGCGGCCTGGGCGACGGTTGTGATCATGCTGGTCGCCATCGCGTTCGGAACGCTGTTCTTCTTCCTCGACATGCCACTGCTCGTCTGGGCGTCCGTCGTCCTCCTGATCGTGGGTCTGATCGTCGGCTTCGTCATGACGAAGGCGGGCTACGGCGTCAACGGACCCAAGACGACCGCGAAGCAGCACTGACGTGCTCGCCGACCTGATGGCCGGCGCGGTGGAGGATGCGCAGCAGCGCGCGGCAGACCTGTCGCTCGCCGCTGTCGAAGCGAGGGCACTGGCGCAGACCCCTGCGCTCGACGCGCTCGCGTCGCTGGCCCCCACCGATCGCGTGAAGATCATCGCCGAGGTGAAGCGTGCGAGTCCCTCCCGGGGCGATCTCGCCGCGATCCCCGACCCCGCCGCGCAGGCCGAGAAGTACGAGCGGGGCGGCGCGTCGGCGATCTCCGTCCTCACCGAGGGGCGGAAGTTCAAGGGGAGTCTGGCCGACCTCGAGGCGGTCCGCGCCCGTGTCGGCGTCCCCGTGCTCCGTAAAGACTTCATCTCGACCGCGTATCAGGTGTTCGAAGCGCGCGCCGCGGGCGCCGACCTCGTGCTGCTGATCGTCGCCGGGCTGGATCAGCCCGTTCTGGCCGAACTGCACGCCCTCGTGCTGCAGCTGGGCATGACGCCGCTCGTCGAGACCCACTCCGCCGACGAAGTGCAGCGCGCTCTCGACATCGGCGCCCAGCTCGTCGGTGTGAACGCGCGGAACCTCTCGACGTTCGAGCTCGACCGCGACCTGTTCGGTCGGCTGGCCGGCAGCTTTCCCGATGACGTCGTCAAGATCGCGGAGTCCGCGGTCCTCACTCCGGCCGACGTCACCCACTACCGCCAGGCGGGAGCGGACGTCGTGCTGATCGGCGAAGCCCTCGTCACCGGCGACCCCGTCGCCACCCTGGCGACCTTCTTGGAGGCAGGATCATGAGTCTTCGCGACATGGCCGGACCGTTCTTCGGCGAGTTCGGCGGACGTTTCATGCCCGAATCGCTGATCGCGGCGATCGACGAACTGGCCGCAGAGTACGAGGCAGCCAAGGCGGATCCTGCGTTCGCCGCCGAGCTCCACCACCTGCTCGAGGTCTACGCGGGTCGCCCGTCCGCCCTGACCGAGGTGGCCCGCTTCGCCGAGCACGCCGGGGGCGCTCGTGTGTTCCTCAAGCGCGAGGACCTCAACCACACCGGCTCGCACAAGATCAACAACGTCCTCGGACAGGCGCTGCTGACCAAGCGTCTCGGCAAGAAGCGCGTCATCGCCGAGACCGGGGCGGGCCAGCACGGCGTCGCGACCGCGACGGCCGCCGCCCTCTTCGGCTTCGAGTGCACGATCTACATGGGCGAGGTCGACACCGAGCGCCAGGCCCTCAACGTGGCTCGCATGCGCCTCCTCGGCGCCGAGGTGATCCCGGTCACGACCGGATCCCGCACGCTGAAAGACGCGATCAACGAGGCCTACCGCGACTGGGTGTCGTCGGTCGAGACGACGAACTACGTGTTCGGAACGGCGGCCGGTCCGCACCCCTTCCCCGCCATGGTCCGTGACTTCCAGAAGATCATCGGCGAAGAGGCACGGCGCCAGCTGCTCGACGAGCTCGGCCGCCTTCCCGATGCCGTGGTCGCGTGCGTGGGCGGCGGCTCGAACGCGATCGGCATGTTCGACGCCTTCCTCGACGACGACGGTGTGAAGCTCTACGGGGTCGAGGCGGCCGGCGACGGCGTCGACACCCCGAAGCACGCAGCGTCCATCGAGCGGGGCCGACCCGGGGTGCTCCACGGGTCGAAGACCTTCGTGCTCCAGGACGACGACGGTCAGACCGTCGAATCCCACTCCATTTCCGCCGGGCTCGACTACCCGGGTGTCGGACCCGAGCATGCGTGGCTCGCGAGCATCGGTCGCGCCGAGTACATCCCGGCGACCGACACCGAGGCCATGGAGGCGCTCCGGCTGCTGAGCCGCACCGAGGGGATCATCCCCGCCATCGAGTCGGCGCACGCACTCGCGGGTGCCCTGCGGATCGGTCGGGAGATGGGACCCGACGCCATCATCGCGATCAACCTCTCGGGGCGCGGCGACAAGGACATGGACACGGCCGCCCGCTGGTTCGACCTCTACGACGCCGGGGCCCAGCCCGTGGATGTGCCGCGCGACCCCGAGCCGGGCAGCGGCGAGGGAGTCGAGCTGTGACCACGCGCGTCGAGGCGGCCATCGCGGCCGCGAAAGCGGAGGGCCGCGGCGCATTCGTCGGCTACCTCCCGATCGGCTTCCCGACGCTTGAAGCGAGCATCGAGGCGGCGGTCGCCCTCGCCGAGAGTGGTGCCGACATCCTCGAGCTCGGCCCGCCCTACTCCGACCCGGTGATGGACGGCGTCGTCATCCAGGAGGCGACGCAGACTGCTCTGGCTGCCGGGTTCCGCCTGCGCGACACCTTCACCGCGGTCAAGGCGATCACCGATCGGGTGGATGTCCCCGTGGTCGTCATGACCTACTGGAACCCGGTCATGCAGTACGGCGTCGACCGCTTCGCCGACGACCTCGTCGCGGCGGGTGGGGCCGGTCTCATCACCCCCGACGTGACTCCCGACGCCGCCGGCGACTGGATCGAAGCCTCCAAGCGCACGGGTCTGGACCGCATCTTCCTGGCGGCTCCGACGTCGACGGACGAGCGTCTCGCGATGATCGCGGAGGCGACGACCGGCTTCGTGTACACCGTGTCGACGATGGGCATCACGGGGGAGCGGGCCGAACTGGATGCCGCGGCGCGGACGCTCGTCTCCCGTCTCCGCGCGCACGGCGTCGAGAACGCCTGCGTCGGTATCGGCATCTCGACCCCCGATCAGGTGGCGGGCGTCCTCGACTACGCCGATGGGGCGATCGTCGGAACGGCGCTCGTGCGCGCACTGCGCGACGGCGGGCAGGAGGCGCTCGTCGAGACGGCGCGCGCCCTCGCGGCCGGAACGCGCACCGGCGTGACGGCGCCCGGCGGCGAAGTAGACTCGCCGTCGTGACATCCACTGCACTTTCGGTCGCCGCGAGCATCCCCAGCCCGTCGATCAGCTTCTTCCAGGTCGGTCCGCTGACGATCCATTTCTACGCGCTCTGCATCCTGTTCGGGATCATCGTCGCGACCCTGTGGACCAATCGTCGCCTCACCCGGCGCGGGGCCGAGCCCTGGGTCGTCATCGACATCGCGCTGATCGCCGTGCCGCTCGCCATCATCGGCGCGCGCATCTTCCACGTCGTCACGCACCCCGGGTTCTACTTCGGTGACGACAAGGACATCTGGGCGATCTTCCGCATCTGGGAGGGTGGCATCGCGATCTTCGGCGCCCTTCTCGGCGGCGCGCTCGGTGCGTGGCTCGGCTGCAAGTGGACCGGCATCCGGTTCTGGAGCTTCGCCGACGCGCTCGCGCCTGCGCTGCTGCTGGCGCAGGCCTTCGGACGCTTCGGCAACTGGTTCAACCAGGAGCTGTACGGTCTGCCGACCGATCTGCCGTGGGGCCTTGAGATCGACTACCCCAACGCCGCCTGGCCCGAGGGTCTCGCAGAGGGCACGCTCTTCCACCCGACCTTCCTCTACGAGGTCATCTGGAACGTGATGGGCGTCTGCGTCCTCGTGTGGGTCGGTCGCCGCTTCGCCCTCCAGTGGGGCCGTCTGTTCGCGCTGTACCTGATCTGGTACTCCGCAGGACGCATCGTCTGGGAGTCGATCCGCATCGACCCGAGCGAGGTCTTCTTCGGTCTGCGCACCAATGTGTGGGCGTCCGTGTTCGGCGTTATCGTCGGTGTGGTCATCTTCTTCGTGCAGCGTCGTCGCCACCTCGGAGCCGAAGCATCGCCGTATCAGCCGGGTCGCGAATGGACCCCTCCGGGCGCGGTACACTCACAGGGAACCGATGACTTCGTCGACGTGAGCGCACCCCCCTCGTCCGAAGAATCCTCCGACCAAGCCACAAGCTCAGTCACCACCCGATAGCACCGCAGGGCCGACGTCGTCCCAGGTCGAGCACCAATGTGAGGACGGTAGGCATGCCTTCGAGCGCCCGTTCCGAGTCCGCTGCATCCGCCCCGGGCACTGGCCGTAAGGCCGCGTCCGGAGGGTCGTTCCCGGCGCGCCAGGGAATGTACAACCCGGCGTTCGAGAAGGACGCCTGTGGCCTGGCCATGGTTGCCACCCTTCGCGGCGAGGCCGGACACGACATTGTCGATCTCGCGCTGACCGCGCTCCGCAACCTCGAGCACCGCGGCGCCATCGGGTCCGACGCGGGCACGGGCGACGGCGCCGGCATCCTCACGCAGATGCCCGACTCCTTCTTGCGCGCGGTGGCCGGGTTCGACCTCCCGCCCGCGGGGGAGTACGCCGTCGGGATGGCGTTCCTGCCGATCGACCGCGACGAGCGGGATGCCGAGAAGGCGGCGATCGAGGCGATCGCGGTCTCCGAAGGGCTGTCCGTGCTCGGCTGGCGCTCGGTGCCCACCGCCGATGAGAACCTCGGCAAGCTGGCTCACGCGGCCCGCCCGGCGTTCGAGCAGCTCTTCGTCTCCCGCCCGGCGGTCGGCGACGCGCCCGCGCTGTCGGGGATCGCGCTCGACCGTCGCACGTACCGGCTGCGCAAGCGCGCCCAGCATGAGCTCGGCGCCTACTTCGTCTCGCTCTCGAGCCGCACCCTCGGCTACAAGGGCATGGTCACGACCCTGCAGCTCGAGCCGTTCTACCCCGACCTCCAGGACGAGCGGTTCGCGACCGAGCTCGCGGTCGTCCATTCGCGATACTCCACCAACACCTTCCCGTCGTGGCCGCTCGCGCAGCCGCTCCGGATGCTCGCGCACAACGGCGAGATCAACACCGTCAACGGCAACCGCAACTGGATGCGCGCACGGCAGTCGCAGCTCGAATCCGAGCTGATCGGCGACATCGACCCGCTTCTGCCCATCTGCAGCCCCGGGCAGAGCGACTCCGCCTCCTTCGATGAGGTGCTGGAACTGCTGACCCTCACGGGACGCAGCCTGCCGCACGCGATCATGATGATGGTTCCGGAGGCGTACGAGAAGCAGACCGATCTGCCCGCCGACGTCCGCGCGTTCTACGAGTACCACTCGATGCAGATGGAGCCGTGGGACGGCCCGGCCGCCCTCATCTTCACCGACGGCACGCTCGTGGGTGCGACGCTCGACCGCAACGGTCTGCGCCCCGGCCGGTGGACCGAGACGACCGACGGCATCGTCGTGATCGGCAGCGAGACCGGCGTCCTCGACGTCGCCCCGGAGCGGATCAAGCGTCGCGGGCGGCTGCGTCCGGGCCGCATGTTCGTCGTCGACACCGCCGCGGGGCGGATCGTCGAAGACGACGAGATCAAGCAGGAGCTCGCCGCGCTGCAGCCGTGGCAGGAGTGGCTGGACAACGGCCGCGTCAAGCTCCGCGAACTCCCCGAGCGCGAGCACATCGTGCACCCCATCGCCTCGATCACCCGTCGTCAGCGCACGTTCGGCTACACCGAGGAGGAGGTGCGCATCCTGCTGACCCCCATGGGACAGGTGGGCGCAGAGCCTCTCGGCGCCATGGGCTCCGACACCCCGATCGCCGTGCTCAGCGAGCGTCCGCGGCTGCTCTTCGACTACTTCGTGCAGCAGTTCGCGCAGGTCACCAACCCGCCGCTGGACTCGATCCGCGAGGAGGTCGTGACCTCCCTCGGCCTCGGGCTCGGCCCCGAGCGCAACCTGCTCGAATGGGGCCCCGACCACACGCGCGTGATCGACCTCGACTTCCCGGTGATCGACAATGACGAGCTCGCCAAGCTCCAGCACATCGACAAGGCCCTCGAGGGGCGGCGTTCGATCACGGTGCGAGGGCTCTACCGAGCGGATGCCGGTGAGGACTCGCTCGCGGAGCGTCTCGACGAGATCTGCGCCGAGGTCGACATCGCGATCGCGGACGGCGTCGAGTTCATCATCCTGAGCGACCGCGACTCGACGAGCGACCTCGTCCCGATCCCCTCGCTGCTGATGCTCTCGGCCGTGCACCATCACCTCATCCGCAACGAGAACCGGATGAAGGTGGGTCTGGTCGTCGAGGCCGGCGACGTCCGCGAGGTGCACCACGTCGCGACGCTGATCGGCTACGGCGCATCCGCCGTAAACCCCTACCTCGCGATGGAGACGGTCGAGTACCTCGTCCGGGCGGGCTACATCACCGGCATCTCCGAGGAGAAGGCCGTCCGTAACCTGATCTATGCGCTCGGCAAGGGCGTGCTGAAGATCATGTCGAAGATGGGTATCTCGACGGTCTCCTCCTACGCGGGAGCCCAGGTCTTCGAGGCCGTCGGACTGTCGCAGGACTTCGTCGACACCTACTTCACCGGCACGGAGACCAAGCTCGGCGGCATCGGCATCGCCGAGGTCGCCCGCGAGAACCGTTCGCGGCACGAGTTCGCCTACCCGCAGGATCAGGCGGCGCGCGCGCACGAGCGTCTGTGGACCGGCGGCGAGTACCAGTGGCGCCGTGACGGCGCGCCGCACCTCTTCAACCCCGACACGGTGTTCCGGCTGCAGCACGCGACGCGCACGCGGCGGTACGACATCTTCCGCGAGTACACGCAGCTGGTCGACGAGCAGGCATCCGAGCTGAAGACCCTCCGGGGGCTCTTCCGGTTCCGCACCGGCGACCGGCCCCCCGTGCCGCTCGACGAGGTCGAACCCGTCTCGTCCATCGTCAAGCGGTTCTCCACCGGCGCGATGAGCTACGGCTCGATCTCGAAGGAAGCCCACGAGACGCTCGCGATCGCGATGAACCAGCTGGGCGCGAAGTCGAACACGGGTGAGGGCGGCGAAGACGTCGACCGGCTCCTCGACCCCGAGCGTCGGAGTGCGATCAAGCAGGTCGCCTCGGGGCGCTTCGGTGTGACGAGCATGTACCTGACGCACGCCGATGACATCCAGATCAAGCTCGCGCAGGGCGCCAAGCCCGGCGAGGGTGGGCAGCTGCCCCCGGGCAAGGTCTACCCGTGGATCGCCCGCACGCGCGGCGGCACCCCCGGCGTGGGGCTCATCTCGCCCCCGCCGCACCACGACATCTACTCGATCGAGGACCTCAAGCAGCTCATCTTTGACGTCAAGCGGGCCAATCCGTCGGCGCGCGTCCACGTGAAGCTCGTGAGCCAGTCCGGTATCGGGGCCGTCGCTGCAGGAACGGCGAAGGCGCTGGCCGACGTCATCCTGGTGTCCGGGCACGACGGCGGCACCGGCGCGAGCCCGCTGAACTCGTTGAAGCACGCCGGGACGCCGTGGGAGCTCGGCCTCGCCGAGACGCAGCAGACGCTGATGATCAACGACATGCGCGGACGCGTCGTCGTGCAGGCGGACGGCCAGCTCAAGACCGGCCGAGACGTCGTGATCGCGGCGCTCCTGGGCGCGGAGGAGTTCGGTTTCGCGACGAGCGCCCTGATCGTCGAAGGCTGCATCATGATGCGCGTCTGCCACCTCGACACCTGCCCCGTCGGTGTCGCGACGCAGAACCCGGAGCTCCGCAAGCGGTTCACCGGCAAGCCCGAGTTCGTCGTCAACTTCATGGAGTTCATCGCGCAGGAGGTCCGCGAGTACCTGGCTGAGCTCGGCTTCCGTTCGATCGAGGAGGCCGTCGGTCACACCGAGGCCCTCGACACGGCTCCGGCGGTCGACCACTGGAAGGCGCACGGCCTCGACCTCGCCCCCATCCTCGAGGGCCCCGTCTTCGCCGACGACGCTCCGCGCCGTCACGTCATCGACCAGGAGCACGAGCTCGACGAGCACTTCGACGTCGGACTTCTCGAGCGAGCACGCGACGTCGTCGAGCACGGCGGCCACATCGTGATCGATCTGCCCGTGCGCAACACCGAACGCGCCGTCGGAACCATGCTCGGTCACCACGTCACGCGTGCGCACGGCGCGGGCGGCCTGCCCTCGGGAACCATCGAGGTCAACCTCACCGGTTCCGCCGGACAGTCCTTCGGCGCGTTCCTCCCGTCGGGCATCACGCTCCGACTCGAGGGTGACTCGAACGACTACGTCGGCAAGGGCCTCTCCGGAGGCGAGATCGTCGTCCGGCCCCCGCGCGGGGCGCACTTCGACGCGTCGGAGAACGTCATCGCCGGAAACGTCATCGGGTATGGCGCGACCCAGGGCTCGATGTTCCTCCGCGGCGTGGTGGGGGAGCGGTTCCTCGTCCGCAACTCCGGCGCGACCGCCGTCGTCGAGGGGGTGGGAGACCACGCCCTCGAGTACATGACCGGCGGCCTCGCCGTGATCCTCGGGAAGACGGGCCGCAACCTCGGCGCCGGGATGTCGGGCGGCAGCGCCTACATCTACCGCCTCGACGAGACGCTCATCAACCGGGAATCCCTCGCCACGGGCGAGCTCGAACTGGGCCCGCTCGGCTCCGGCGACGTGGAGATCCTCGCGGACCTGCTGGAACGCCACGTCACCGAGACCGGATCCGACCTGGCGGAGCGTCTGCTCGCCGATCTCGACACCGAAGCGGCGAACTTCACGCGGGTGCTCCCGCGCGATTACGCCGCCGTCATCAGAACCCGACAGCAGGCGGCCGACGAGGGGCTGGACCCCGACGGCGACATCGTCTGGAACCGCATCCTGGAGGTGACCCGTGGCTGACCCCAAAGGCTTTCTGAAAGTCACCGAGCGCGAGCTCCCGCCGCGCCGGCCCGTCCCCGTCCGCATCATGGACTGGAAAGAGGTCTACGAGCCCGGCGAGACGGCCGTCCTGCGCCGGCAGGCCGGGCGCTGCATGGACTGCGGCGTGCCGTTCTGCCACCAGGGCTGCCCGCTCGGGAACCTGATCCCGGAATGGAACGACCTCACGTGGCGGGGCGAGGGCCGTGCGGCGAGCGAGCGACTGCATGCGACGAACAACTTCCCGGAGTTCACCGGCCGCCTCTGCCCTGCACCCTGCGAGAGCTCCTGCGTGCTGGGGATCAACCAGCCTGCCGTGACCATCAAGCAGATCGAGGTCTCGATCATCGACGAGGCGTTCGCCTCGGGCTGGGTCGAGGCGGAGCCCCCAGGGCGCCTGACCGGCAAGACGGTCGCCGTCGTGGGGTCGGGTCCTGCCGGTCTTGCCGCCGCGCAGCAGCTGACACGCGCGGGCCACACGGTCGCCGTGTACGAGCGCGACGACCGCATCGGCGGACTCCTGCGATACGGCATCCCCGACTTCAAGATGGAGAAGCGCCACCTCGACGCGCGCCTGCGCCAGATGCGCGACGAGGGGACGCGCTTCCGCGCGGGCGTCGAGATCGGCAAGGACCTCTCCTGGGACGACCTGCGCGCCCGGTACGACGCTGTCGTGATCGCCACCGGGTCGACGGTCCCGCGCGACCTGTCGATCCCGGGGCGCGACCTCGACGGTGTCCACTTCGCCATGGAGTATCTCGTCGAGTCGAACAAAGCGGTCGCCGGCGACCAGGTCCCGCACCAGATCGACGCCGAGGGCAAGCACGTCGTGGTCATCGGCGGTGGCGACACCGGAGCGGACTGCATCGGCACCGCTCACCGTCAGGGCGCGCTGAGCGTCACGAACCTCGCGATCGGCGCCCAGCCGCCGTCCGAGCGGCCCGACCACCAGCCGTGGCCGACCGCTCCCACCCTGTTCGAGATCGCCTCGGCGCACGAGGAGGGCGGAGAACGCAGCTACCTCGCCTCGACCGTCGAGTTCCTCGGCAACGCCCAGGGCGAAGTGCGCGCCCTCCGCGTGGCCGAGACCGAGTTCGTCGACGGCCGCCGCGTGCCGAAGAGCGGCACCGAGCGCGAGATCCCCGCGGACCTCGTCCTCATCGCGATGGGGTTCACCGGCCCCGAGCGCACCTCGCTCGAGCACCAGCTGGGTGCCGTCTTCACCGGTCGCGGCAACGTCGAGCGCGCCGATGACTACCAGTCGACGTCCTCGGGCGTCTTCGTTGCCGGCGATGCGGGACGCGGTCAGTCCCTCATCGTCTGGGCGATCGCAGAGGGGCGCGCCGCGGCATCCGCCGTCGACGAGTTCCTGATGGGATCGACCAATCTCCCCGCGCCGGTGCGTCCGAAGGACGTCGCGATCGGCTTCCCGCACGCCTAGGCTGAGACCGTACACAGCCCCATAACAACCCGACGGAGCTAATTCTGTGAGACGCGCGAAAATCGTCGCCACTCTGGGCCCGGCAACCGACAGCTACGAGATGGTTCGCGCCATCATCGATGCCGGTGTCGATGTCACCCGATTCAACCTGAGCCACGGCGACTACGCCGACCACGACGCCCGCCTGGCGAACGTCCGCAAGGCCTCCGAGGATGCCGGGCGCGCCGTCGCCGTCCTCGTCGACCTCCAGGGCCCCAAGATCCGACTCGGCCGGTTCACCGACGGTCCCCACTACCTCGCGGTCGGCGATGTCTTCAAGATCACCGCCGAGGACGTCCCCGGCACCAAGGAGCTCGTCTCGACGACCTTCAAGGGCCTCCCGGGCGACGTCAACCCCGGCGACTACCTCCTGATCGACGACGGCAAGGTCCGCGTCCAGGTCACGTCCGTCGACGGACCGGTCGTCACGACCGAGGTCATCGTGGCCGGTCCGGTCTCGAACAACAAGGGCATCAACCTGCCCGGAGTCGCCGTGAGCGTGCCCGCGCTCTCCGACAAGGACGAAGCCGACCTCCGCTGGGGCCTCCGCGCCGGAGCGGACATCATCGCGCTGTCGTTCGTGCGCAACGCCGCCGACGTCACGCGTGTTCACGAGATCATGGCGGAAGAGGGTCGTCGCGTACCCGTCATCGCCAAGATCGAGAAGCCGCAGGCCGTCGAAGCCCTCGAGGAGATCATCGACGCGTTCGACGGCATCATGGTCGCCCGCGGCGACCTCGGCGTCGAGCTGCCCCTCGAGGCCGTGCCGATCGTCCAGAAGCGCGCCGTCGAGCTCTGCCGCCGCATGGCGAAGCCCGTCATCGTCGCGACGCAGATGCTCGAGACCATGATCGAGAACCCGGTCCCGACGCGCGCGGAGACGAGCGACGTCGCCAACGCCGTCCTCGATGGCGCCGACGCGGTCATGCTCTCCGGAGAGACGAGCGTCGGAAAGCACCCGGTCGGGGTCGTCGAGACCATGGCCCGCATCATCGACGCCACCGAGACCCACGGTCTCGAGCGCATCCCGGCTCTGACGGCCAAGCCCCGCACCCAGGGTGGCATCATCACCCTGGCCGCGAACGAGGTCGCCGAGTTCGTCGAGGCGAAGTACATCTGCGTGTTCACCGAGTCGGGTGACACCGCGCGCCGCATGTCGCGGCTGCGCTCCGGCATCCCGATGCTCGCGTTCACGATCGAGCCGGCGATCCGCCGACGGATGGCCCTCACCTGGGGCATCCAGTCCGCGCTGGTCGAGCACGTGGCGCACACCGACCTGATGTTCCTCCAGGTCGACGACTACTTCCTCTCGCAGGGGCTCCTGCAGGAGGGTGACAAGGTCGTCGTCATTTCCGGGTCCCCTCCCGGAATCATCGGTGCCACCAACGACATCCGCATCCACAAGATCGGCGACGCCGTCCACGGCAAGGCGCCCATCTACAAGGCCGAGCAGTAAGCCGAGACGCGGCGGAATGGGGCGGGCATCCCTCACGGGGTGCCCGCCCCTTCGTCGTCGCTGCAGCGCATAGCACCTGCAGGGCATCCGGCGGAAGAGTCTCGTTCGGGCCGTTTCGGCCGCGGTACCGTGGCGCATCCTCACCCTAAGGAGCACCACATGAGCTTCATCGCATTCCTCATCCTCGGCCTGATCGCCGGCGCCATCGCCAAGCTGATCCTCCCTGGCAAGCAGGGCGGCGGATGGTTCATCACGCTGCTGCTCGGCGTCGTCGGCGCTCTGCTCGGCGGCTGGCTCGGCGGCCTGCTGTTCGACGTGAACCTCGAAGAGTTCTGGAGCCTGCAGACCTGGCTCCTCGCGATCGGCGGCTCGCTGATCGTGCTGCTGATCTACGGCCTCATCGTGGGCCGTCGGAAGACCACCTGACCCCGGTCGGACACGACGAAGCGGCGTCCCTCAGGGGCGCCGCTTCTGTCGTGCCGGTGGTGGGACTCGAACCCACACGCCCTTTCGGGCAACCGATTTTGAGTCGGTCGCGTCTGCCATTCCGCCACACCGGCGCACGTCCCTCGACGATACCGCAGGATCCCGCGCCACCCTGGCCTAGGATGGACACCGTGACTGAGCAGGAACCCACTACGGCACCCCAGGCCGCCCCCACCCCGCGACGCGTCGTCGTCGCTGAGGACGAGTCGCTGATCCGACTCGACATCGTCGAGATCCTGCGCGACAGCGGCTTCGACGTGGTCGGTGAGGCGGGCGACGGCGAGACAGCAGTCCAGCTCGCCACCGAGCTTCGACCCGACCTCGTGATCATGGACGTGAAGATGCCGATCCTCGACGGCATCAGCGCCGCGGAAAAGCTCTCCAAGAACCATGTCGCGCCTGTCGTCCTGTTGACCGCGTTCAGCCAGAAGGAGCTCGTCGAGCGGGCGAGTGAAGCCGGTGCGCTCGCGTACGTGGTCAAGCCCTTCACGCCGAACGACCTGCTGCCGGCGATCGAGATCGCGCTGGCGCGCTACGAGCAGATCATCACGCTCGAGGCCGAGGTCGCCGACATGGTCGAACGCTTCGAGACCCGCAAGCTCGTCGATCGGGCCAAGGGTCTTCTCAACGAGAAGATGGGCCTCTCCGAGCCCGACGCATTCCGCTGGATCCAGAAGGCGTCGATGGACCGCCGTCTCACGATGCAGGACGTCGCGAAGGCGATCATCGAGCAGTTGGCGCCCAAGAAGGGCTGACGCCGCAATGATCGACGAGCTCACGCTTCCTGCGGAGCTCGCCGCTCGCCGCGGAGCCGTTCAGCTTCGGCGTGCGGCGACCGGCGACCTCGACGTCCTCATGAGCCTGCTGTCGGACGACCCGGTCAGCTCCGGCCGGGGTGACGTGTCCGCCGCACAGGATCGGCCGCTGTACGCCGCCGCGCTCGGCCGGACGTTGGCGACAGCGGGCAACGACCTCCTCGTCGTCGAGACCGACGGCCGTGTCGTCGGCACCATGCAACTGACGGTGATCCCCGGAATGGCCCGCCGCGGCAGCACGCGACTCCTCGTCGAGGCTGTGCGCGTGGCGAGCACGGAACGTTCCGGCGGTATCGGTGGCGCGATGATGACGTGGGTCGCCGAGGTCGCCGCCCCTGCAGTGGGGGCATCCCTCGTGCAGCTGACCTCGGATGCCGCTCGTCTCGACGCCCACCGGTTCTACACCCGACTGGGATTCGTCGACTCGCACGTCGGCTTCAAGCTCGCCGTGCCGCGCTGAATCCGGATCAGGATGCCGGCAGGTCCCGCACCATGTTGGTGATGCGGACCGTCGAACAGCGCCGACCCTGATCGTCCGTCACGACGATCTCGTGGACGGTGAGGCTCCGCCCCAGGTGCAGGGGAGTGCAGATGCCCGTGACCCAGCCCTCGGTCGCCGAGCGGGTGTGGGTCGCGTTGATGTCGATGCCCACGGCGAGGCGGTCGGGCCCCGCGTGGAGGTTCGCGTGCATCGAGCCGAGCGATTCGCCGAGGACGACGTACGCGCCGCCGTGCAGGAGGCCCACCGGCTGCGTGTTGCCGGCGACCGGCATCCGTGCAACTGCTCGTTCGAGGGTGAACTCGACGAACTCGATGCCCATCTTCTCGGCGAGGGACCCCATCCCGCGACTGGTCACCCACGCGAGCGCATCGGACGGAGTTGGACCAGTCTCGGACATGGCGGATCACCTTGCGGTCGGGCGGTGCCGGCTCGGCATCCGCGGGGAAGTCGATGTCGCAGGCCCGAACTAGGCTGGTCGGGTGAGCGACTCCGGAAAGCCTACTCTGCTCGTCGTCGACGGCCACTCGCTGGCCTACCGGGCGTTCTACGCCCTTCCCGTCGACAACTTCTCGACGAAGGACGGCCAGCACACGAACGGCATCTACGGCTTCTTGTCGATGTTCGTGAACCTCGTCAAGGCCGAGAAGCCGACGCACCTCGCCGTCGCGTTCGACACCTCGCGGCAGTCGTTCCGCACGCGCGTCTACGAGGAATACAAGGCGAACCGCTCCGAGTCGCCGGCCGAGTTCAAGGGTCAGATCCCGCTCCTGCAGGACTGTCTCGCGGCCATGGGCGTGCCCGTTCTCACCAAAGAGGACTTCGAGGCCGACGACATCCTCGCGACGCTTGCGACGCAGGGCATCGAGGGCGGGTTCCACGTCCTCGTATGCTCGGGCGACCGCGACACGATCCAGCTCGTCACCGACGACGTCACTCTCCTGTACCCGAGCGTCCAGGGCGTCTCGCAGCTCAAGCGCTACACTCCCGACGCCGTCGTCGAGAAGTACGGCCTGCCGCCCGAGAACTACCCCGACATCGCCGCCCTCGTCGGTGAGACGAGCGACAACCTTCCCGGCGTGCCGAAGGTGGGGGAGAAGACCGCGGTCAAGTGGATCACCCAGTTCGGCTCGCTCGACGCCCTCCTGGAGCGCGCGGACGAGATCAAGGGAGTCGTCGGCGGCAACCTCCGCGAGCACCTCGACGACGTCCGTCGCAACCGTCAGCTCAACCGCCTCCTGCGCGACGTCGAACTCGAGTACGCGCCGGAGGACCTCCTCATCCGTCCGCTCGACACGCAGGCGGTCCGCGACATCTTCGCGCGGCTCGAGTTCCGAACGCTTTTGCCGCGGGTGTTCGAGGCGTTCGACGCCACCGACGAGCCGCCCGCTCCCGAGGTCGCCGCACCCGAGCCGCAGCAGACGGATGCCGACGCCCTCGCTGCGTGGCTCGCCGAGCAGTCTGGCGAACTCGCCCTCACGGTGACCATGGCGGGAGGACTGCCCACGCGCATCGGCGTCGCGACGTCGGAGGAGGTCCGCGAGGCGGCCTGGGACGACGCCGCGCGTGTGGCGCTCGCATCGTGGCTCGAGAGCGACGCGCCCAAGATCATGACCGATGCCAAGCCGCAGGTGAAGGCGCTCCGCCGCGCCGGCGTGCGGCTGGGCGGACTCGCGTTCGACGTCCTGCTCGCCGGGTGGCTTCTGCGGCCGAGCCTTCCCGACAAGAACCTCGCTGACCTCGTCGACCGGTACCTCGATGAGAAGCTGCCCGAGGCAGACCCGTCGCAGCTCGTTCCCGAGACCGAGGGTGCTACCCCCGGTCAGCTCGCCTGGTTCAGCCTGCGGGTCGCCGAGGCCGAGCGCTCCGAGCTGCCGGCATCGGTCTCGAGCGTTCTCGACGACATCGAGCTTCCCACCCTCGACGCCCTCGCCGACATGGAGCTCGCCGGCGTCTCGGTCTCCCGCGACAAGCTGTCGGGCTTCTCGGGCGAGCTCGCCGCCCGGGCCGACGCGATCGCGCAAGAGGCGTACGGGATCATCGGCCGCGAGGTGAACCTCGGCTCGCCCAAGCAGCTGCAGGAGGTCTTGTTCGAGCAGCTGGAGCTGCCCAAGACCCGCAAGACCAAGACGGGGTACTCGACGGATGCCGCGGTCCTTGCGGACCTGCAGGACTCCCACCCGCACCCGTTCCTCGGTCTGCTCTTGCAGCACCGCGAGGCGACCAAGCTCCGTCAGATCATCGAGTCGCTGACGGTCGGGATCGCCGACGACGGCCGCATCCACACGACCTACGTGCAGACCGGCAGCCAGACGGGGCGGCTCTCGAGCACCGATCCGAACCTCCAGAACATCCCGATCCGCAATGAGGAGTCGCGGCGCATCCGTGCCGCCTTCGAGGTCGGGCCGGAGTACGAGACACTCCTCACCGCCGACTACTCGCAGATCGAGATGCGGATCATGGCCCACCTGTCCGGCGACCCCGGGCTGATCGAGGCGTTCAACTCGGGCGAGGACCTGCACCGCTTCGTGGGTGCGCGGGTCTTCGGAGTCGAGCCCGCCGAGGTGACCTCGCCGATGCGCACGAAGGTCAAGGCGATGTCGTACGGCCTGGTGTACGGCCTGAGCGCGTTCGGCCTGTCGAAGCAGCTCCGCATCGAGCAGTCCGAGGCGAAGCAGCTCATGCTCGAGTACTTCGCACGCTTCGGTTCGGTGCGCGACTACCTGCGGTCGTCGGTCGAGCAGGCACGTATCGACGGCTACACCGAGACGATCTTCGGCCGCCGTCGACCGTTCCCCGACCTGACCAGCCCCAACCGGGTCCTGCGCGAGAACGCCGAGCGTGCTGCTCTCAACGCTCCGATCCAGGGCAGTGCGGCCGACATCATGAAGATCGCGCTCGTCGAGATCCACGGCGACCTCCGCGATCAGGGGTTGTCATCCCGCGTACTCCTGCAGATCCACGATGAGCTCGTGGTCGAGGTAGCGACAGGGGAGTGGGATGCCGTGGAGCAGATCGTCCGCACGCGAATGGGCGATGCGGCCGACCTGTCCGTCCCCCTCGACGTGCAGATCGGGCGCGGCAGCCACTGGGACGAAGCGGCTCACTGACGCGGAGCGTGCGACGCTCTACGCTCGAGGAATGACCGACGCACACCGCACACCCACTCCGATCGACGCGATCGCGGACCGCTGGGTGGACACGCTGGCAGAACTCTCCCCGAGTCTCGCGACCTACATCGGGCGCACCGAGCACAACGGGCGACTGGACGACTTCTCGCCGGCGGGGCACGACCGTCTCACCGACGCGGCAGCCGACACACTGCGCGCCCTCCAGGCCGCGGACGCGGTCGACGACGTCGACGAGGTCACGAAGATGGACCTCTCCGCCGAGCTCGGCCTCCACCTCGACCTGCATGCGGCGAAGTCGCACCTCCGCGACATCAACGTGATCGCGTCGCCGTCGCAGGACATCAGAGCGGCCTTCGACCTCATGCCGACCGACACGGTCGAGGACTGGTCCGTCGTGGCCACGCGTCTCGCCGCGATCCCCGGGGCCCTCGCCGGCTACGTCGAGTCACTGCGCCGGGGTGTGTCCGAAGGCGTCGTCCCCGCGCGTCGCCAGGTGCGAGAGGTCGTCACGCAGATCGCCCGCTACACGAGCGACACCGGCTTCTTCGCGACGTTCGTCGGCGATGCCGCCCCCGCCGAGGGACACCTCCCCGCGTCCCTCGCTCGCGACCTCGCCGACAACGCCGGGGCCGCTCGGGTCGCGTACGACCAGCTCGCGAGGTTCCTCCGCGACGAGCTGGCACCGGCGGCATCCGATGTGGATGCCGTGGGCCGAGAGCTCTACCAACTGCACTCGCGGCGATTCCTCGGCGCGACGATCGACCTCGACGAAACCTACGAGTGGGGTGTCGAGGAGCTCGCTCGGATGGTCGCGGAGCAGGAGTCGATCGCCCACGAGATCAAGGCCGGCGCGACCGTCGAAGAAGCCGTCGCGTTCCTCGAGGAGGATGAGGCGCGCAAGCTCCGCGGAACCGAGGCGCTGCAGAAGTGGATGCAGGAGACCAGCGACCGTGCCGTCGAGGAGCTCGGGCGCACGCACTTCGACATCCCCGATCCGATCCGGCGGCTCGAGTGCATGATCGCGCCCACCAACGAGGGCGGCATCTACTACACGGGTCCGACGGACGACTTCTCCCGCCCCGGTCGGATGTGGTGGTCGGTGCCGGAAGGGGTCGACACGTTCGACACCTGGCGCGAGCTCACGACCGTCTACCACGAGGGCGTTCCGGGGCATCACCTGCAGATCGCCCAATCGGTGTACAATCGGTCGGAGCTCAACTCGTGGCGGCGTCTCCTCGCCGGCTCGAGCGGTCACGCCGAGGGGTGGGCGCTGTACGCGGAGCGGCTCATGCAGCAGCTGGGTTACCTCGACGACCCGGCGGACCGGCTCGGCATGCTCGACGGGCAGCGCATGCGCGCGGCGCGTGTCGTTCTCGACATCGGCGTGCACCTCGGCAAGCCGCGCCTCGACGGCGCGGGAACCTGGGATGCCGACTACGCGCTCGAGTTCATGCGGCGCAACGTCAACATGTCCGACGAGTTCATCCAGTTCGAGGTGAACCGTTACCTCGGGTGGCCGGGGCAGGCGCCGTCATACAAGGTCGGCCAGCGCATCTGGGAGCAGATCCGCGATGACGCCGAGCAGCGAGCCGGAGCCGACTTCGACATCAAGCGCTTCCACATGCGGGCGCTCCGATTGGGTGGCGTCGGGCTCGACACCCTCCGGATGGCCTTGGCCGGCGCCTGAGGCGCATGCAGCGGGTGCGCCGGGAATGCCCGGCGCACCCGCTGACGTTCCTTTCTGTGACATATTTATGCGTATGAATGAAAGGCGCGACTCATGACGGCTGTGGAACTCGGACTGGACACCTTCGGCGACGTGACCCTGGACGGTGATGGTCAGCCGGTCTCGCACGGGCAGGCGATCCGCAACCTCGTGGAGCAGGCGGTCCTCGCCGACTCGGTCGGGGTGGACTTCATCGGGGTGGGGGAGCACCACCGCCGCGAGTACGCGGTGTCGAGCCCCGAGATCGTGCTCGCCGCGATCGCCGCCCAGACCGAGCGCATCCGCGTCGGAACCGCGGTGACCGTGCTCTCGAGCGATGACCCGGTGCGCGTCTACGAGCGCTTCGCGACACTCGATGCGATCTCGGGTGGGCGTGCCGAGATCATCCTCGGGCGCGGCTCGTTCACGGAGTCGTTCCCCCTCTTCGGATACGACCTCGGCGACTACGAGGCTCTCTTCGAGGAGAAGCTCGAGCTGTTCTCGCTGCTGAGGAGCGAGAAGCCGGTCACGTGGCAGGGGACGACGCGCGCCCGGCTCGATGCCGCCGACGTCTTCCCGAAAACCCCGAACGGCATCCGTGCCTGGGTGGGCGTGGGAGGTTCTCCCGAATCCGTCATCCGGACCGCCCGCTACGGCTACGGACTGATGCTGGCCATCATCGGCGGCCCGGCGCCACGTTTCCGTCCGTATGTCGACCTCTACCACCGCGCTGTGGGGGAACTCGGCACCGAGGCGCAGCCCATCGGCATGCACTCGCCCGGTCACATCGCCGACACCGACGAGCAGGCGTGGGAAGAGGCATACCCCGGATTCGAGGCGCAGAACAACACCATCGGCCGTGAGCGCGGATGGCCGGCCTACAGCCGACTCCGTTTCCAGCAGGAGGTCGGCCCCGAAGGCTCCATCTACGCCGGATCTCCCGAGACCGTGGCGCGCAAGATGGTGGCATCGATCCGGGCACTCGGGGTCGACCGCTTCGACCTGAAGTACGCGAACGGAACCCTCGGACACGACAAGCTCATGCGCTCGGTCGAGCTCTACGGCACGAGGGTGATCCCGATGGTGCGCGACATGCTCGCCGACTGAGTCATCTCGCGCCGGACCGCCCCGCCGCTCTCGTACGATTCAGGGATGACCGTCACCAGCGCCGAGCCGATCGCCCGCAGGCTCGACCGCCTTCCGTTCACCCGCACGCATCTGCGCGTCCTCACCGGATCAGGTGCCGGGTGGGCTCTCGACGCGATGGACGTCGGGCTGATCTCGTTCGTCATCGCGGCGCTCGTCGCGGAGTGGAACCTGTCGACGGCCCACGCCTCGTGGATCGCCTCGGCGGGCTTCGCGGGCATGGCGATCGGGGCGACGGTGGGTGGGCTCCTCGCCGACCGGATCGGGCGACGATCGGTCTTCGCGCTGACCCTGCTCGTCTACGGCCTGGCGACGGGAGCGAGCGCTCTCGCGGGCGGCGTGGCAGTGCTCATCCTCTTCCGGTTCGTCGTCGGGCTCGGCTTGGGGGCGGAACTGCCCGTCGCGAGCACGTACGTGAGCGAGTTCGCACCGGCGCGGATGCGCGGGCGCGTGATCGTCATCCTCGAGGCGTTCTGGGCGGTGGGGTGGACGGCATCCGCTCTCATCGGGTTCTTCGTGATCCCGAACGTCGACGAGGGATGGCGATGGGCCCTCGCGATCGGAGCCATCCCCGCGCTCTACGCGCTGGTGGTGCGCTGGGGCCTGCCCGAGTCGCCCCGCTGGCTGGCCAGCAGGGGGCGGGATGCAGAGGCAGACGCGATCACCGCTCAGCTCGAACGCTCCCGCGTGCTCTTCGGCGCCCGCATCGACGCTCCCGCAGAGAGCGCTCGTCCGCCCCGCGTCCTCGCCGCGACGACGCGGGAGCGGTTCGCCGGGCTCTGGTCGGCGCCGCTGCGCAGGCGCACGCTGGCGCTCTGGGTCGTCTGGTTCTGCGTGAACTTCGCCTACTACGGCGCGTTCATCTGGATCCCCACCCTGCTCTTCTCGCAGGGCTACGGCCTCGTGCGGTCGTTCGAGTTCACGCTGATCATCACCCTCGCGCAGCTTCCCGGGTACGCGGTGGCGGCCTGGCTGATCGAGATCTGGGGGCGACGCGCGACGCTCTCCGTCTTCCTCGTCGGCTCCGCCGTGTCGGCGGTGCTCTTCGGTCAGGCGGGGGAGCCGTGGGCGATCCTCGCCGCGGGCATGGCGCTCTCGTTCTTCAATCTCGGGGCGTGGGGAGCGCTGTACGCGGCGACCCCCGAGGCGTATCCGACGTCTCTCCGCGCGACCGGTGCGGGGTGGGCGGCGGGAGTGGGGCGGATCGCCTCGATCCTTGCGCCGCCGAGCGTGCCCCTCCTGGTGGGCGTCGGGGGCATCGGGCTCGTCTTCCTCGTCTTCAGCGTGTTCTTCGTGATCGCGGCCGTCGCGGCGTGGGGTCTCGCCGACCGCCGCGGTGCGTCGCTCGACGAATAGGCGCCGCGCACGCTCGTAAGCTGGGGGAGTGGAAGAGGTCCGTTACGTCGCGATCGGCGATTCGTTCACCGAGGGGGTCGGCGATGAGCTCGCAGGCGGCGCCGTCCGGGGGTGGGCGGACCTGGTCGCGCAAGGCTGGGCGAATTCCCGCGGCGCGGAGATCGGCTACGCGAACCTCGCCATCAGGGGCAAGCTGATCCGTCCGATCGTCGACGAGCAGCTCGAGCGCGCGCTCGCCCTGCGTCCCACCCATCTGTCGTTCAACGGCGGCGGCAACGACATGCTGCGTCCCCGGACGCCGATTGCGCGTATCGCCGACGCGTTCTCGCACGTGCTGCGGCGCTGCGACGAGGAGGGAGTAACGATGATCCTCCTGTCGGGGGCGAATCCGTCAGGCCAGCTGCCGCTGTCCCGGCTCATCCAGCGCCGGGGTGATGCGTTCTCCGCGGAGGTCCTCGCGCGCATCGCGGACCGGGACGACATCGTGACGGCTTTCAACTGGCCGGATGCTGAGCTCTCGGCGCCCTCGTTCTGGTCGGCGGACCGTCTGCACATGAACAGCCGGGGCCACCATCGCGTCGCCGCGCGCGTGCTCGACGCACTGGGGGAGGCCGCTCCCGCAGAATGGTGGGCGCTCGACGAACCCGACGAGACGGTGCGCCTCGATCGGGGGCGGTACTTCCGAGAGCACCTCGGTCCGTGGCTGAAGCGCCGGCTGACGGGCACCTCCTCGGGCGACGGCCGCGAGGCGAAGTACGGCGATTGGATCACGGTCGCGCCGCGGTAGGCATACCGGTTTCGGGGCTGTCAAGGGCATGCGGGGCGCCCGGGGATGGGCGATCATCGGGACACCACCACATAAGGGAGTGTCCGCATGAGTATCGGAACCGGAATCGTACTGTTCGTGATCGGCGCCATCCTCGCCTTCGCTGTCAACGTCGAGGTCGAGGCGGTGAACCTCGACATGATCGGTTACATCATGATGGGGGCCGGCGCGCTCGTCTTCATCATCGGAATGGCCATGCTGCTGAAGCGTCGCTCGACCGAGTCGACCGTCCGCACGGTCGACCCCGTCGCGGGCGAGCGTGTCACTCGCTCCGAGACCCGCACGTCGGGTGACGGCACCGTCTGAACCGTCGTGACGTGTGGCCCGGCTCCGAGGGGACCGGGCCACACGCATGTCACCGGCGTGGGCGGCGCGGCGGATCCATCCCGATGTGGACGCGCGTGCGCCGTCGTTCGCGGGAGATGAACGCGGCGCCGAGGAGCCAGAGCGGCACTTGCACGAGGAAGGCGATGCGGAACGCATCGAGGTGGTAGGTCGCGGGTGTTCCGGCGCCCTGCAGATCCAGCGCGAGCCCGATGGCGAAGATCGCGACGAGGGCGGCGAGGAACCCGCCCGCATTGGTCACACCGGTGGCGGTGCTGAGGCGGTGCGAGGGGTTGTGGGTGCGGGCGTGGTCGAACGCGATCATCGATGCCGGCCCGCCCATCGAGAGCGCGACCATCAGGGCGATCAGCAGCCAGAGCGGCGCCTGGCCCGGCCAGACGATGACCGTGAGCCAGGCGATCATCTGGACGGCGACGGCGGGGAGGACAAGCGCCCGCGAGCGCAGGTGGGGCATCCGGCGGGAGAGCTCGCCGAGGACGGGCCCGAGGGCCATGCCGGCGAAGACGTAGAGGCTCATGAGCGCGCTCGCTTCGGCGAGGCTCCGGCCCTCGCCCGCCGTCAGGAACGGGATTCCCCAGAGCAGGATGAACGCTGTTCCGGCGAACGGGGTGGTGAAGTGCGACCAGAAGGCGAGGCGGGTGCCGGGGTGCGCCCACGCGGCGCGGATGCCGACGCCCGTGTCGACGCTCGAGGTGACGACCCGGATCGCGCCGGTGTCGGTGTTGACGCTGATGTCGCGGTCGACCTCGGGAGGATGGTTCCGCACGAGCGCGAAGACGAGGATCGCGAACAGCACGCACAGGCCCGCGATGCTGCCGAAGGTGATCGACCAGCTGGTCGCGTGGAGGACGGCGGCGATGGGGATCACGGCCACGAGTTGTCCGGCCTGCCCGAGGATGCCGGTGAACTGCACCATGACGGGAGCGCGCTGGGCGGGGAACCAGGTGGCGACCAGGCGGAGGACGGCGGGGAACACCGCCGCGTCACCCGCGCCGAGCAGCATGCGCGCGACGATCGCGACGCCGACGCTGGGGGAGAGGGCCATCGTGAGCTGACCCACCGCCATCAGGATCATCCCGATCGTCATGATCGGGCGGGAACCGAACCGGTCGAGCAGGACGCCGATCGGCAGCTGCATCCCGCCATAGACGGCCAGCTGGACGACGGCGAACAGCGACAGCGTCGCGGCATCCGCCTGGAACCGCTCCGCCGCATCGACGCCGACGGCGGAGAGCGAGGTGCGATTCGTGACCGCGAGCACGTACGCCGCCACCGCCGTTCCCCAGATGATCCAGGCGCGGATGCCGGGGCCGCCCTCCTGGGCGCGGAGCGCGGGTGAGCTCACGAGAGGCATCCGATCGTCGAAGCGGATGCCGAGAACGTCACCCGACCACGTTACGCCCGAACGGGCCGGCCGAGCGGATGCCGGGAGCCCCGGATCTCCCGCCGCCCCCGGCACGAGGCGGGCGTACGCTGAGGAAAACCGAACGTCGAACGGAGAAGACATGAAGGCAACGCTGGGCGACATCGTGATCGCAGAGGCCCCCGACGAAGACATCATCCGCATCGAGGGGAACGCGTACTTCCCGCCGAGCTCCGTCACGAATGGAGCGCTCACCGACAGCCCGACGCCGTACACCTGTCCCTGGAAGGGGGAGTGCCAGTACTACAACGTCGTGACCGGTGATCAGACCCTCGCCGACGGTGCGTGGGCGTACCCGACCCCGTACCCGAGCGCCTTCGACCGCGTCGGCGCCGACTTCTCGGGCTACGTCGCCTTCAGCCCGGCCATCACGGTTTCTTGACCTACGCCGGGCGAGAGGGGCGCGGCGGCGGCGGGGGAGCACCCGACCTCCGCGCCGTCTTCGCGGCCCTCTCGCACCCCGGCACCCGCCGGGTGTTCGCGCAGATCGTCCTGGGCGGCCCCGATCCGGTCGAGTCGGCGTCGCCGCGCGGCCGAAAAGCGCTCTCGGCGCTGCTCGCTGCGGGCATTGTCGAGCAGCGGGACGATGGCTGGTTCGTCACCGATGCGTTCTCTGTGCTCCTGGCAGCGGCGGGCAGAACGCCGCGCCGAGAGGGCGTCGCGAGATTCCTCGCGAGCGACGGTCGCATCGACCAGTACCCGTCGGGCCTCGCCGACCGCCGCGCGCTTCTCGCCCATGTCGCGTCCCAGACGCTCAGGACGCCCGATGAGGACATCGACGAGGTCCAGCTCAACGAACGTCTTCTCACGTTCACCGACGACGTCGCCGCCCTCCGCCGCCATCTCGTCGACGAGGGCTTCGTCATGCGGACGCGTGACGGTTCGAGCTATCGGAGTTCCGGCGCCGCCTGACCCGAGGTGCTGGCTCACGCTCCCGGGGAGGGCGACGCGAGAGCGACGGTCCGCCCGTTGATCAGCATATTGACATAATGTGCATTATCGGAGGTATCCAAGAGGGGCCTACTCGGGTGCGGAGGCGGGTTCCCAGCGCAGCAGGTCGGCAGGCTGGCACTCGAGCACATCGCACAGGGCTTCGAGCGTGCTGAAGCGCACGGCCTTCGCGCGGCCGTTCTTCAGAACCGCGAGGTTCGCCGGCGTGATGCCGATGCGCTCCGCAAGCGTTCCCACCGACATCTTCCGGGTCGCGAGCATGACGTCGATGTCGACGACGATCGGCATCAGACCACCTCCGCCAGTTCGGCGCGCATGTCGGATGCCTGGCGCAGCAGCATCCGCATGACGACGATGACCAGTGCGACCCCCGCGGTGACCAGTGCTGCTCCGTAGATCAGTCCCACGACCCCCGGAGCAGCCTCACCCGGGACGAGCATCGTGGCGAGCACCGCGGTGAGGGCCGCGGCAGCAAGAACCGCGCCGATCACGATGTTGACATAACGGAAGGCCCGATCGCTGAAGACGGATCCGGCGGCGACCATCGTCAGCAGCTGCCAGATGCAGACGGCGGTGGTCTGCAGGCAGGCGATCCAGAGCACTCCGAGCGCGACGATCGCGATCCGCGTGCCCATCTCCACGCCGACGAGGTCCTGCCACAGGGCCCACATGATCAACGTCTGCGTGAGAAGCGACCCCACCAGAGACAGCGCGATGACGATACGCAGGACGATGATGGCTGTTCGCGCCATGGTGATCCCCTTTCGATAGATATCTATCGATACACGATAGCCCCTCCCCCGTCGTCGGCGTCAGGTCGGGGTCGTAGGCTCGAAGCATGCTCGAGGTGCTCACAGGATTCGCCGTGATCGGCCTCGCGATCCTCGTGGGGTGGGTGATCGGGCGCATCGATCTCCTGGGCCCCACCGGCGGTCAGGTGCTCGGCCGGCTCACCTTCTTCGTCCTGAGCCCGTTCCTGCTGTTCGTCGTGCTCTCCGAGTCCGACGTCGCCACCCTGTTCTCGGCGTTGCTGCCGGTGTCCGCCGTCTCGGCGCTCGTCGTCTTCGCGCTTTACGTCCCGATCGCTCGGTTCGCCTGGCGCCGCAGCGCGGGAGAGACCGTGATCGGCGCGCTGGCAGCGGGCCAGGTGAACTCGAACAACATCGGCATCCCGCTCTCGCTCTACCTTCTCGGGAGCGCCGCCTTCCCCGCGCCCGTGATCCTCTTCCAGCTGCTCGTTCTGACGCCGGTCGTGATGGCGATCTTCGAGGCGATCGTCTCCCCGACGACAGGGCGGCCGTGGCCGATCGTGCGTCGGACGATCACGAATCCCATCGTGATCGGATCGGCTCTCGGCACCGCGGCGTCGGCCCTGAACCTCTCGCTGCCACCGATCGTGATGGACCCGCTCCACCTCATCGCCGGCGCCGCGGTCCCGGTGCTCCTCATCAGCTACGGCATCTCCCTGCATGGGCAGCGCGTACTCGGGCGGTCCGGACGACGACGCGACATCCTTCTCGCGAGCACGATCAAGCTGCTGGTCATGCCGGCCGTGGCGTGGGCGGTGGCCACGTTCCTGTTCGGCCTCTCCCCCGGCGATGTGCTGGTGGTGACGGTCCTCGCCGCGCTTCCGACGGCGCAGAACGTGTTCAACTTCGCGCAGCGCTACCGGGTCGGCGAGATCATCGCACGCGACACGGTGTTCGTCACGACGATCGGATGCGTACCGATTCTGTTCCTGATCGTGCTGCTCCTCGGGCCCGCCGCAGCGGGCTCGTGACGGCAGCCGGCGCGGGAATCAGCTCTCGAACGAGCTGATGTCACCGATCAGACGCGTGTTGTCTGCGGGAACCGGCTCGATGACCGCCAGGGCGACCTCCGCCGCGAACTCCGAGACGTTGTAGAGCTTGCCCGCGCTCTGACGCCGTTCCTGGATCGCGCCGGGGTTGGCGCGCTCGAGAAGCGTGGCGGTGATCGTTCCCTCGATCATGTCGCCCGAGACGACGACGAAGTCGACGCCCTGCGCCTCGAGCGTGGGGATGCGCTCGCGGAGAGCGTCCTCACCGGCGCGCTTCGAGCGGGCGACCGGCTCGTACTCCGGCATCGTCGGGGTCGTCTCGATGAAGTGGGCCTGGTGGCTCGTCACGAACACGACCCGACCGCCACGCGGCAGGAGCGGGAGCGCCGTCTCGAGGACGGAGACCTGAGCATCGCGGTTGAGGGTCAGCGCGTAATCGGCAGCCATGCCGCCCTCCATGCCCCCGGACGCGTTCAGGACGAGCACGTCGAGGCCGCCGAAGCGCGCGTCGATCGCGGCGAACATCTCGGCGACGGATGCCGTGTCGGTGAGGTCGGCTCCGACCGTGAGGACGTCGACGCCGAGCCCGCGCAGCTCGGTGGCGAGCTTCTCCGCCCGAGGAGCCTTGTTGCGGAAGTTGATGACGACGTTCGCGCCGGCCTGTGCGAGATAGCGCGCCGTGTCGGCGCCGATGCCGCGCGAAGAGCCGGTGACCAGAGCGGTCTTTCCCGTGAGGGAACCGGCGGGAAGGGGCTGCGACATGAGGGCTCCTGCGAGGGTGAGAGGGATTGCGAGCCGGGGCTCGAGCACTCCGACTCTATCAACCGGTGTGCGCTCCGCCTGGGTGCCCCGACCGGTTGCTAATGTCCGTAGGACGCTGGTGAAAGGACCTGTTCGTGACGCATCCCTGGTTCTCCGGTGTGGCGGCTCCGCGCGTGCTCGCCCACCGGGGTTTCGTGCCCGCCGACGCGGAGGGGGTCGCCGAGAACTCGGTGGCCGCGCTGGCCGCCGCCCGTGCCGCCGGCACCGTCTACCTGGAGTCCGACTGCCACCTGACAGCCGACGGGACGGTCGTCCTCTTCCACGACGACGATCTCGTGCGCGTGGCCGGCGACCCTCGGAGGGTCTCGGAGGTGAGCACCCGCGAACTGACGGAGATCATGTCCACCCGCGGGGGGTTGGCAACGCTCTCCGACGCCCTCGACGCCTTCCCGGACGCGCGGTTCAACCTCGACGTGAAGGCCTCCCCCGCGGCCGCATCCGTCGGGCTCCTCGTCGCGAGGGAATCGCACCGCGTGCTCGTGACGAGCTTCTCCGACGCGCGCCGCGCCGAGGCGCTGGCCTCCGCGCGCTCGAAGGGCGGTGACCCCGCCACATCCGCCGGCATGGGCACCCTCCTCCGCCTGCTCGCGGCGGCGCGCTCAGGGCTTCGACGAACCGCGTCTCGCCTGGTCGCCGACGTCGACGCCCTGCAGGTTCCGGAACGCTACCGCGGCCTCCGCGTCGTCACGCCCCGGCTGATCGACATCGCGCACTCGGCCGGCGTCGAAGTCCATGTCTGGACGGTGAACGATGCCGCCGACATGCGCCGACTCCTCGCGCTGGGTGTGGACGGAATCGTCAGCGACCGCGCGGATGTCGCTCTCGCGGTCGCGGCAGGACGCGTATAACCTTCGTGGCTGGATGCGGGCTGTGAATACCACATCCAATGGTGTCCGTTCGGATGATCTGCACAGGTGAGTTCGTTATACCTGAGGACGACGAGAGGACCACACAATGGCAGATCGCAGCTTGCGTGGCATGCGACTCGGCGCTTCGAGCCTACAGAGCGAAGAAGGCGTCGTATTCGTAGAGCGCACGAACCACACCTATGTCTGCACGCAGTGCGAGCGGGAGACGGTCATGACCTTCGCCGCTGACGCTGACGTGCCCGAGGCCTGGGAATGCCGCACCTGCGGCTCCGAGGCCCTGCGTCGCGTCGGCGACACGATCGCCGAGGTCGACCACTCCGGAGACAAGGCCGCGCGCACCCACTGGGACATGCTCCTGGAGCGCCGGACCGTTCCCGAACTCGAGGAACTCCTCGAAGAGCGCCTGGCGCTTCTGCGTGCTCGCCGTGGCGAGCGCCTCAGCGCCTGACCCTCACACTTCTGCGGCGTCGCCCCTCGTGGGCGGCGCCGCTTTCGTGCGCCGGCGCAGCATGATGCCGAAAGCGAGGAGGACGGGGATCGCGGCCCAACCGAGCACGATCTGCACGGCGGGACCGATCACGACGGCAGCGGTCAAGCCGGTGCGGAGCGGGACGTCGACCAGGAGGGCGCCCGCCTCATCGGCGGCGAGCCCGTCGAGGACGGAGCCGTCGGGCGCGATGACCTGACTGGTTCCCACCGTCGAGATGTTCACCACCGAGCGGCCCGTCTCGATCGCCCGCATCCGCGCGAAGCTCAGCTGCTGCAGGTTCTCGTCGGTCCCGCGGAAGTCGGCGTTGTTGGTTTGGAACATGTACACCTGCGCCCCGTCGCGGGCACCGTCCCAGATGACGTCGTCGTAGATCACGTCGAAGCAGATGGCCAGGCCGACGCCCACCCCGTCGACGTCGAAGAACGGCGCGTTCGATCCCGGCGTGTACTCACGCTGGATGAGGCCGATGAGATCCGGTACGAGGGCTTCGAAGAACCACCGGTCGGGGACGTACTCCCCCATCGGCACCGGATTGACCTTGTCGTGCAGTGCCCTCGGCCCCTGCGCGGCATCCCACAGCACGGACGTGTTGTATATGTTCTCCCCGCGCTCCGTCGCCCCGTTCACGATGAGGGGCGCGTCCAGGTTGCGCGAGAGCTGGCTGAGCGCGGCGCCGACGGCGGCGTTGCGGAGCGGGTCGGCGTCGATGCCCCCTTCCGGCCAGAGGACGACGTCGAGATCCTCTCCCTCCAGAGCCTCCGTGGCCTTCATCTGTGCGTCGAACACCGCATAGGGCTCGCGCTCGTCGAAGTACGCCGACGGGCCGTTGCCCTGCGCTGCTCCGACGCGGAGCGTGCCGGCATCCGTCGTCGGGAATTGCGGGACGACGAGCAGGAGGGTCGCTGCCGCCACGGCCGGCACGAGCAGCCGGATACGACGCCAGACCCGCATGCGGACCGATTCGATCGCGGCCGCCACGACGAACACCATCACGAACGTCAGGCCGCTGACACCGAGCCACGAGGCGAGGTCGGCCAGCGGCCCCTCGGCCTGACTCATCCCGAGCCGGCCCCAGGGGAAGCCCGTGTAGGGCCACGAACCGAGGAACTGCTCCCGTGCCGTCCAAAGGCCGGCGATCAGGGCCGGAAGCACCGTGACGCGGCTCCAGGAGCCCGGCAGCAGCCGGGGCACCCACCGGTAGCCGAGGGTCAGCAGGATCGCGGCCACCGAGCTGAGCAGTGTTTCGAGCCCGGCGAGGGCGAACCACGGCACAGGTCCGAGGTACCGGGTGATCCATTCGATGTGGAGCAGGTAGAAGGATGCCGCGAACGCGGCGCCCACGAGCATCGCTCCGCCGATCGATCGCCCAATGAGGGTGATCAGCGACAGCGCCACGGCGACGAACGCGAGCGGCCAGATGCCGATGTCGGGGAACGCGACGTCGAGCAGAGCCCCGCCGATCACGGCGAGCGGGAGCGCCCACCACAGGGACAGCAGCGGGCGGGCGGGTTCGGGCACGGCCCGAGCGTAGGCGTCGCCGCTATGGCGTGGCTGAGGGACGGCGCCTGCGGCACGGGTCACGCGGCGCTCACCCGCCCAGGTGTGTCAGCCGGCCGGCGATCATGGTCGCGTGAGCAATGGTCGCCCGGAGCGACGCGTCGTCGGCCCGGAGCGGATCGCGATCGACGAGGACGATGTCGGCGACAGAACCCGGCGCGAGCGTGTTGCCGGTGTGGGAGCCGCCGGCGGTCGATGCCGCCAGCGCGGTCGCCGCGTCGAGGGCCTGGTCGGGTCGCCACGGCGCTCGTCCGCCTCGGGTGCGATGCACGGCCGCCGCCATCGCCGCCCACGGGTCGAGGGGTGAGACCGGGGCGTCCGACCCGAAGAGCAGGTTGGCTCCGGAGTCGGCGAGTGCGCGCAGCGGATACGGGTGAGCGGTCTGGTCGGCCCAGATCGTGTCGGTCAGGTCACGGTCGTCCACGGCGTGCTCGGGTTGGACGCTCGCTCCCACGCCGAGCCGGGCGAACCGGGGGATGTCGGCGTGCGAGACGAGCTGTGCGTGCTCGATCGTCCCGGTCGCCCCCGTGCGGGCGAAGGCATCGAGCGCGTGCGAGTTCGCGACGTCGCCGATCGCGTGGATGGCGCACGACAGGCCCGCGCCGGTGGCCCGCGTCATGAGGTCGACCAGCTGATCCGGGGGGATCGTGAGGACGCCGAAGTTCGCCGGGTCGCCGGGATAGTGGTGCGAGCATGCCGCCGTTCTCGTGCCGAGCGATCCGTCGGTGATGGCCTTGAACGATCCCATCCGCACAAGGCCGGCCGGATCGAGCGCATCGCCGGTGGCGAGCCCGGCCGCGACGGCGTCGTCGAGCAGCGAGGCGTACACGCCGAAGCGGACGCGGACCGCGTCGAATCCGGCGTCCAGTCGCCGCGCCCAGGCACCGGCGTTCCACGCCATGTCGAGGTCGACGATGCCCGTGACTCCCCGGGACGCCGCGCGCTCGAGCGTGCGGCGGACGGCGCGATCAGCGAGGGCGGGGTCGACGTCGTTCAGCCGTCGGGAGATCTCGAACGCGGGCTCTTCGCGCAGCATCCCGCTGTCGTCGAGCGGAAACCCTTCGCGCTGGAGGGCCGCGGTGTTGAGCCAGACGCTGTGCACGTCGGCGTTGATCAGGTACGTCGGAACGTCCCCGGTCGCGGCGTCGAGCAGCTCCCGGGTCGGCTCATCCGGCCAGAACGCGTCGCGGAACCCGCTGCCGATCCGGCGGTCCCCCGCGAGTACGGGAGAGCGTCCCATGATGGATGCCGCTTCGGCAGCGCTCGCGGCGGGGCCGAGGTCGGCGCGCTCCGCGGACAGGGCCGATTGGACGGTGTGGATGTGGTGGTCCCACAGCCCGGGGATCAGCCACATACCGGCGCCGTCGAGGACTCGGCCCCGGCGCCCGAGCGCTCCGACCGGCGAGATGTCGATGATCGTCCCACCGCGCAGGTGCACGTCGACGAGGTCGTCTCCGAACGGGTCGAGCCGATCCGAGCCGGTCAGGTGCACCCCGGTGATGACATCGACGCGATCGCCGCGCTCGACGCTCACGACCGCGCTCCGCGAGCGGCTCGCATCGCGTCGTGGGCGCGGCGCATCTCGGCCGGCAGCCGCGGGTCGGCGTAGGCGCTCGAGCCGGCCTCCAGCTCGGAGATGATCGTGTCGACGACCTCGTCGGAACGGTTCTGACTGAGCTTGCGCTTGGCGACGACGGTGGTCGGGGTGAGGCGGAAGCCGGTCGTGCCCCGAGCGAGCCGGTCGATGAAGGCCGCGTCGTTGGGCGGCTCCCACATCCGGCGGGGCGAGGGCATGCTCCCCTCGAAACGGTCGACGAGGCGGCCGAGGACCGTGAGGTTCTCGTCGTCGCTGAGGAGCTCGGGCACTCCGCGGAGGTGCACGGATACGAAGTTCCACGTCGGCACCGCGGGGCCGTCGCCGTACCAGGAGGGTGAGATGTAGCCGTGGGGTCCCTGCACGACCACGAGCAACTCGCGGTCGCCGAGCCCGAGGATGAGGTCGTCGGGCTTGCCGACGTGCCCCACGATGGTGAGGTCGTCCCTGTCGTCGTCGAGCAGGACGGCGTAGTGGGACGCGGTGAGGCCCTCGTCACCCGAGGTCACCAGGGTCACCCACGGGTGCGCGTCGATGAGGCGCCGGAGCTCGGCGACGTCGGTCAGGGCGAAGCTGGGGTTCTGTCTCATGGGAGGGTCCTCGGGGTCACGCTTGGCAGGTCGGGCACCAGTAGAGCTTCCGCGCCACCATCTCTTCGAGCAGGATCTCCGTGCCGCAGACGCGGCACGGGAGCCCCGCGCGGTGGTAGACCCAGTGCCGGTCGTCGCGATGCGCCATCGCGCGCCGGTACGCATCGGGGTCGAGATCGTCCATGGTCATCATCTGACCCGTCTCCACCCCGATCCGCAGCAGCCGCACCCAGTCGCGCCAGAGCGCGCGCAGCGTGTCGACTGGCACGTCCCTGCCGGGCGTGTGCGGATTCAGGTTCGCGCGGTACAGCATCTCGGCGCGGTACACGTTGCCGATGCCGCTGACGATCTTCTGATCCATGAGCAGGATGCCGATCGCGGTCGGCTTGGTGCGGATCGCGCTGACGAAGCGCTCCTCCCCCGCGTCGGAGTCGTCGACCAGCGGGTCGGGACCCAGCTTCGCGATGCTCGCGGCCACCTCGTCGGGGGTCTGCAGCTGGCACGCGGTGGGCCCGCGGAGGTCGGCGCACGTGACCTCGGTCAGAAGGCGCAGGCGCACCTGGCCGACGACCGGAGGCGGCCACTCGTCGAGGGCATCGCCGCCCAGGCCGCGGGTCTGCTCGCTCATCCTCACGGCCCCCCGGGCCCGGCGCGGTGCACCGATGGAGGCCAGGGAGTTCTCGCCGTCCGCGTCGAACACGGCGGCCAGGTCGGTGCCGCGCTGGTTGGTCTGCCCCATGCGGCCGTTGGCCGCCGCGATCGTCGGATCGAGGGCGATCTCGCCGGCGAAGTCCCACGCGCCGTAGAGCCCGAGGTGCACGCGGAGCCACACATCGCCCTCGAAGGCGAGGAACATCTGCTTCCCGACCGCGCGCGCCTCTGTCATCGCGCGTCCGGAGAGGGCTGCGGCGCCCTCGGCGAAACGCCCCTGCGGGCTGCTGGCGCTGACGGTGCGTCCGACGAAGTTGCGCGCGAACTGACGGGAGATCCGGTGGACGGAATGGCCTTCGGGCATCAGCCCGCTTCCGGATCGAACGAGTCGGAGGCGCCCTGGACGTCGGGCGTGGTCGCCCGAGGGTCGGGCTCGAGCGAGCCGTCCGTCTCGTAGGCGGCGAGCTGCGCGATGCGGCGGGCGTGCCGCTCCTCGCCGGAGAACGGCGTGGCGATGAAGCGGTCGATGAACCCGGCCGCCTCATCGAAGGTGTGCTGGCGCGCGCCGATCGCGATGACGTTGGCATCGTTGTGCTCGCGGGCGAGTTCGGCCGTCGCCAGGCTCCACACGAGCGCCGACCGGATGCCGAGGACCTTGTTCGCGGCGATCTGCTCACCGTTGCCCGAGCCGCCGAAGACGACGCCCAGTGCCTCGGTGCCGGCGGCCTGATCGCGGGCCACGGCCTGCGCCGCGCGGATGCAGAACGAGGGGTAGTCGTCCTGGGGGTCGTAGGAGGTCGGACCGTGGTCGACGATCTCGTGGCCGGCCTCGGCGAGATGGTGCTGGAGACGAGTGGAGAACTCCATGCCGGCGTGGTCGGTTCCGATGTGGATGCGCATGCGTCGATTCTAGGGATGCCGGTCACTCGCCCGGGCGTTCCAGCGGCGTAGTGTGGTGGGGTTGCCGCCGGCGCCAGCAGCGCCCGGACGCGGCATCCCACCCTCACCCCTGGGAGACACCTACGTGCCTGGAGAGAACCTCACCCGCATCGAGGCGCAGGAGCGCCGCGGAATCGTCGACACGCAGTCGTACGAGGTCGCGCTCGACCTGACGACCGGCGACGAGACGTTCGCGTCCCGTTCCACCATCCGCTTCACCGCCACAGAGGGCGCGTCGACCTTCGTCGACCTCATCGCCCGTCAGGTCCGGGACATCACCTTGAACGGTCGCGCCATCGACCCGGCGGCCGCCTTCGCGGACTCGCGCCTGGCCCTCGACGGTCTGCAGGCGGACAACGAGCTCGTCGTCGTCGCCGACTGCGAGTACACCAACACCGGTGAGGGGCTGCACCGCTTCGTCGACCCGGTCGACGGCGAGGTCTACCTCTACTCCCAGTTCGAGGTGCCTGACTCGCGTCGTGTGTTCGCGGTGTTCGAGCAGCCTGATCTGAAGGCCACCTTCCAGTTCACCGTGACGGCGCCGTCGGCGTGGAAGGTCGTCTCCAACTCCCCCACGCCCGAGCCCGAGCCCGCGGGAGACGGCGTGGCGACGTGGACCTTCGAGCCGACGCCGCGCATCTCGTCGTACATCACCGCGCTCGTCGCCGGTCCGTACGAACAGACCTTCTCGGAGCTGACGAGCGCGGACGGTCGCGTCATCCCGCTCGGTGTCTATGCCCGGAAGAGCCTGTGGCAGCACCTCGACGCCGACTACATCTTCGACAAGACCCGCGAGGGCTTCGCCTACTTCGAGAGCAAGTTCGGGGTGCCGTACCCGTTCGCGAAGTACGACCAGCTGTTCGTCCCCGAGTTCAACGCGGGCGCGATGGAGAACGCCGGCGCCGTCACCTTCACGGAGGCGTACGTCTTCCGCTCCAAGGTGACGGATGCCGTCAAGGAACGTCGGGTCGTCACGATCCTCCACGAGCTCGCTCACATGTGGTTCGGCGACCTCGTCACCATGAAGTGGTGGAACGGTCTGTGGTTGAACGAGTCGTTCGCCGAGTGGGCGTCGACGATCGCCACCGCCGAGGCCACGGAGTGGACCGAAGCCTGGACCACGTTCAACGCGATGGAGAAGACCTGGGCCTACCGCCAGGACCAGCTTCCCTCCACCCACCCCGTCGTCGCCACGATCAACGACCTCGAGGACGTCCAGGTCAACTTCGACGGCATCACCTACGCGAAGGGCGGGTCCGTCCTCAAGCAGCTCGCCGCGTGGGTGGGCATCGACGCGTTCTTCGGCGGAGTCTCGGCGTACTTCCGCACGCACGCATGGGGCAACACCGAGCTGAGCGACCTGCTCGTGGAGCTCGAGGCGACCAGCGGACGCGAACTGACCTCCTGGTCGAAGAAGTGGCTCGAGACCGCGGGCGTCAACACGCTCTCCCCCGAGATCCGCGTCGATGCGGACGGTGTGATCACACGCTTCGCGATCGTCCAGACGGCACCGGCCGACTACCCGACCATCCGGCCGCACCGTCTGGGTGTCGGCTTCTACTCGCTCCAGGGCGGCGCGCTCGTGCGCACGCACAGCATCGAGCTCGACGTCGACGGTGACCTCACCGAGGTCTCCGACCTCGTCGGTCATCGTCAGCCCGACCTCGTTCTCCTGAACGATCAGGACCTCGCCTACGCCAAGATCCGTCTCGATGAGCGATCGCTCCGCACCGCCGTGGAGCACCTCGCGAAGATCAGCGACCCGCTGGCACGGTCGCTCGTCTGGGGCGCCGCCTGGGATCAGACGCGTGACGCCGAGGCATCCGCATCGGAGTACATCGAGCTCGTCCTTCGCAACATCGGCACGGAGACGGAATCGACCACGGTCCGGACGACGCTCGGACAGCTCCAGCTCGCCGCCAACTCGTACGTCGCGCCGGAGTCGCGTGACGCCGCGCGGGAGCGCGTCGCGGCGGGGATCTGGGCCCTCGCGCAGGAGGCCGAGGCGGGAAGCGACAGTCAGCTCCAGTTCGTCACCGCCTTCGCATCGGCTGCCGCGACGGCCGACCAGTGGGCCGTCGTCCGCGACCTCCGCTCGGGTGCGGCCACGCTCCCGGGCCTCGAGATCGACGCCGACCTGTCGTGGTCGCTCCTCGTATCGCTCGCCGCGGGTGGCGCCGTGACGAGCGCCGATATCGACGACGCACTCGCGGCAGACAACACGGCCAAGGGCGGCGAGTTCGCCGCGCAGGCGCGCGCCGCACTGCCGTCGCTCGCGGACAAGCAGCAGGCGTGGGATGCGCTCATCGAGAAGGCCGATCTGCCGAACACGGTCGTGCGATCGGCGTCGGCCGGTTTCGTACACCCCGCGGGCACGGGCGCGCTCGGCGAGTTCGTCGACGCCTACTTCTCGATGCTCCTGCCGATCTGGGAGTCGCGGACGTACCAGATCGCGCAGTACCTGATCGTGGGCCTCTACCCCGCCCCGCTGGCGAACGTCGCCCTCCGTGACGCCACCCGTGCGTGGCTCGCGGACAATTCGGCGGCTCCCGCCGCCCTCCGTCGCCTCGTGCAGGAGAACCTCGCCGGCGTCGAACGGGCATTGTCGGTGCAGGAGCGCGACGCGCAGGACTGACCTCCGTTCCAGACGGCGGCGGTGTCGTACCCAGGTACGACACCGCCGTTGTCATCGGCACCCGAGGAGGACGCGGCGGGCACGCCCGTCGACCTAGCGTGGAGCCATGATCGTTGCAGAAGGACTCACGAAGAGGTACGGAGACAAGACCGCCGTCGACGGCGTGGACTTCACCGTCCAATCAGGCAAGGTGACGGGCTTCCTCGGCCCGAACGGTGCCGGCAAGTCGACCACGATGCGGATGATCGTGGGCCTCGACAAGCCCACCGCGGGCACCGTCACGATCGACGGTGAGGACTACCACTCGCTGCGGTCGCCTCTCACATCGGTCGGGATCCTGCTCGACGCGAAGGCCGTCCACACCGGGCGGAGCGCCCGGAACCACCTCAGGGCGATGGCGGCGACGCACGGCATCCCCCGTTCGAGAGTCGACGAGGTCATCGAGATCACCGGTCTGGGCGCGGTCGCCGACCGTCGCGCGGGCAAGTTCTCGCTCGGCATGGGTCAGCGTCTCGGGATCGCCGCGGCTCTCCTGGGCGACCCTCGCACGCTGATCCTCGACGAGCCGGTCAACGGACTCGACCCTGAGGGTGTGCGGTGGGTGCGACAGTTCGTCCGCGCTCAGGCGGCAGCCGGCCGCACCGTGCTCCTGTCCAGCCATCTCATGAGCGAGATGGCCATGACAGCCGATCACGTCATCGTCCTGGGCCGCGGGCGCGTGCTCGCCGATGCCACGATCGACGAACTCGTGACGGCGTGGACAACCGCGACCGTCACCGTCAGATCGCCGCAGGCCGGCGAGCTCGCGACCATCGTCGCGGGCCCCGACGTGACCGTCACCTCCGATGAGGCGGGCCTGCTGCAGATCTCGGGGCTGTCGGCTGCGGCCGTCGGCGACGCCGCAGCGGCGCACCACATCGCGCTCCACGAGCTCACCCCGCGCTCGGGCTCTCTCGAAGACGCCTATGTCGCGCTCACCGCCGGCTCTGTCGAATACCAGACGAAGGAGGTCGCACAGTGAGTGCGTCCGTTCAGACCCGCACCGACGACGCGGCCACCACCGTGTCGTCGACCTACCGGCTCTCGTTCCCCCGACTCGTGCGCAGCGAGGCGGTCAAGCTCTTCACCCTGCGCTCGACGTGGTGGTCGCTCGGTGTCACCGTCGTCCTCGCCGTCGGCATCTCGCTGCTCTTCGCGTGGGCGCTCAGCGGGAGCGACGGCGGATTCGACCCGGTGTCGGCCGTCCTGATCCCGACACAGTTCACGATGCTCGTGGCGGGCATCCTCGGCGCAATGGCGGTCACGGGCGAGTACTCGACAGGCATGATCCGCTCGACGTTGACGGCCGAACCGCGGCGTGGGACGGTCCTTCTCGCCAAGGCGCTCGTCGTGGCGGCGACGCTCGCCGTCACGACCATCGTCACGAGCGCACTCTCCATCCTCGCGGTCACGCCTTTTCTCGGTGACAGCCGCTTCGCGTGGGACGACGCCGACAGGACCTGGATCCCCCTCGCGCTCGGCGTCTTCGTGATGGCGACCTACGCACTGCTCGGGCTCGGCTGGGGATTCATCATCCGCAACGGTGCCGGCGCGATCGCGGCGACCGTCGGCATCCTGTTCGTCCTTCCGATCATCCTGAGCATCTTCACCATCGGCGGAGAGGCGTGGGCGTGGGTCGTGGAGCTCGGCGACTACCTTCCGTCGAATGCTGGCGCCGCCGTCGCGATGCCGGGTGACCGTGAGGGGTTCGTTCCTGCGCTGATCTCGGTCATCGCGTGGCCCCTGGCGGCTCTGGTCGCAGGCTGGGCCGTGCTCCGAGGGCGCGACGCGTAAGGTCATCACGTGACGTCCGGAAGCCGCAGTTCGTCCTCGTCTGAGGAGGAGCTGCGGCTTCCGCGTCCGCCCGGAGTGTTCCGCCGGTTCTGGTCGAGGCACCCCGTCTTCGCTGACATCCTGATCGCGCTGCTGTGCCTGGCGCTCTCCCTCGTCCCGGTCGCCTCCTTCTCGCGAGGCCTCGAAGACGCCGTGGGACTGGGGCGGGCGTGGCCCACGACCGGGCCGTGGGTCAACGCGGCGGTCGCCCTGGGGTGCGCGGCGCTCCTGTGGCGGCGGCGGTTCCCCGTGGCGGTGTTCGTCGTCGCCATCGTCGTCGCGCACGCCTACCTGCTTGCGCCGCTCCCCATCGGCGGACCGCTCGTCTTCTTCGCCGTCTATGCCCTGACTGTCTACCGCGGCTCGGGGGCGGCACTGGTCGCCGCCGCCATCGGACTCGGACTCCTCGGCCTGACGGCCGCAGCCCTCGCCGTCGCCGGCGCGATCCCCCCGATGATCGCCTGGAACTCCTTCGTGGGGCAGGGCGTCAGCGCGGTGATCGGCGGCCTCGTCGGCGCCAACGTCAGCAGCCGCGCACGCTACGTCGAGGCCCTCATCGAGCACTCCCACCGGCTCGAGAACGAGCGCGACCAGCAGGCGCAGCTCGCCGCCGCGTCGGAGCGCGAACGCATCGCGCGTGAGCTGCACGACATCGTCGCCCACTCCCTGACCGTGATGGTCGCCCTCGCGGAGGGCGTCGCCGCATCGACCGACACCGATCGCACGCGTCCCGGCGCGACCGCGATAGCGGCCACCGGCCGGGAAGCCCTCCGAGACATGAGGGCGACCCTCGGCATCCTGCGACAGCCGAGCGAGGCTCCCCTCGAGCCGCTCGTCCGCGACACGACCCGGGAGACCGTCGCATCGGCGCGCGCGGCCGGCTACGAGACCCGCCTCACCGTGACCGGCGACCCGTCGTGGGTGGCCGGGGGCACCCAGCTCGCCGTCTCCCGCATCGTCCAGGAGGCGGTGACCAACGCCATGCGGCACGCGAAGGACGCGACCCAGATCACGATCTCGATCGCCTACGCCCCCGCGGGCATCGACATCGTCGTGACCGACGACGGTGCCCGGCGCCCGGATCCGCCGAGCCCCGGGTACGGACTGCAGGGCCTTCGAGAGCGCGTCGAGGTCACGGGGGGAACCGTCACAGCCGGCTACGGCGCGCGGGGCTGGGTCGTCCGCGCTCATCTCCCCAGGCTCCAGGAGGACTCATGACCGAACCGTCCGCCGATCCGATCCGCGTGGTGATCGCCGACGACCAGGCGCTCATCCGGTTGGGTTTCCGCATGGTCCTCGAGGCCGGCGGAATCGTCGTCGTCGCCGAAGCCGCAGACGGCGCCGAGGCCGTGCGGGCCGTGGCCGCCCACTCCCCCGATGTGGTCCTCATGGATGTGCGGATGCCCGGCATGGACGGGATCGAGGCGACCGGCCGGATCAGCCGCGAGCACCCGGGCACCCGAGTGCTCGTGCTGACGACCTTCGACCTCGACGAGTACGCCGTCGGAGCGCTGCGTGCGGGCGCCGGCGGATTCCTGCTCAAGGATGCCGGCGGGCCCGAGCTCGTCGCCGCGGTGAGGTCGGTCGCCGCGGGCGAGGCGACCCTGTCGCCGCGGATCACGAGGCGCATGATCGACCTCGTGGCGGCATCGGGCGGAGCGGCCCCGGTGCCCGTCGTCCCGGACGTCCTCACCGCGCGCGAGCAGCAGATCCTCGAGGCGATGGCCCGCGGTCTCACCAATCCCGAGATCGCGGCCGAGCTGTTCCTCGGCGAATCGACCGTCAAGACGCACGTCGGCCGCGTGCTCGCCAAGCTGCCCGCTCGTGATCGCGTGCACGCCGTCCTCATCGCGCACGGCCTCGCGGCGCCCGGCGATCCCCATTGACCACAATCGGAACTGCCGCGCGCGGCGGTAGAATCGACCGGATGAACACGTCGATCACTGCCCCCCAGGACGTGGACTGGAACGCCCTCGGCGACGGCGTCCTGACCTTCCTGATGGATGCCGGCTGGGTCGCGGCCCGTGTCGGGCTGATCGTCGTCGGCGCGCTGCTGCTCGCGTGGCTCATGCGCCTGCTGATCCGGCGCGTCGTCGACCGGATCGTGACGGGAGCGAAGTCTCGAGCAGAAGCGGACGACACCCGCGCGATCGACATGACTCCGCTCGCCCAGGTCCGCGTCGTCCAGCGCACGCGCACGCTCGGGTCGATCCTGACGAACATCGTGAACGTGACGATCGGCATCGTCGCGGTGCTCCTGATCGTCGGAACGCTCAACCCGGACATCCTCGCGTCGTTCACCCTGCTGTCGGCAGCGATCGGCGCCGGGCTCGGTTTCGGCGCGCAGAACATCGTCAAGGACGTCCTGAACGGCATCTTCATCGTCGCGGAGGATCAGATCGGCATCGGCGATGTGGTGGACGTCGGGCTCGCCACGGGCATCGTCGAGTACGTGAGCGTGCGGGTCACGCATGTCCGCGATGTGAACGGCACCCTGTGGTTCGTCCGCAACGGCGAGATCACCCGCATCGGCAACATGTCGCAGGGGTGGGCCCGCGTCATCCTCGACGTCGGGGTCACGCCGGATGCCGACATCGAGGCCGTCGAGGACGCCATGCTCGCGGCCGCGAAGGATCTGGTGCGTGAACCAAAGTGGCGCTCCCGCATCATCGAGAAGCCCGAGCTGTGGGGCCTCGAGTCGGTCACCGGCGATGCGGTCATCACCCGATTGGTCGTCCGCACCCGCCCGAACGCGAAGGACGACGTGTCGCGCGCGCTTCGCCGGCGGGTGAAGGCGGCCGTGGAAGGGCTGGGCGTGGAGATCCCCCAGCTCGACGCCGTCGTGCTCACCGGCGCGGAAGGCGCGCAGAGCGTGCGGGGTGCGAACCCGCCCAAGACCAAACCGCATCCCGTGACACCACCGGCCGCCCCTGCTCGTTTCCTGTGGCGACCGCGCAGGAGTGCCGGCGCCGCCGATCAGGCGCCCGGTGCGGCTGATCCGCAGGCGACCAGACCGAGGTCCGAAGAGGAGAAGCCGTGAGCGACACCTCGCCGTCCTTCTACGACGAGGTCGGCGGGCGGCCCACGTTCGCCCGGCTCGTCGCCACGTTCTACCGAGGGGTCGCCTCGGACGAGGTCCTGAAGCCGATGTACCCGGAAGAAGACCTCGCCCCCGCGGAGGAACGCCTCCTGCTCTTCCTGGAGCAGTACTGGGGCGGGCCGACCACGTACGGCGAGACCCGCGGGCATCCGCGGCTGCGCATGCGTCACAGGCCCTTCCACGTGAACCCCGATGCGCGCGACCGCTGGTTGCACCACATGCGCACGGCCGTCGACGAGCTCGGGCTGTCGCCTCTCCACGAGGCGACGCTGTGGGACTACCTCCAGCGGGCTGCTCACGCCATGGTCAACACCTTCGAGCCCACGGGGATCGGTCCGCGTCGCGGAGCCGGGTCGACGTCGCTCCCCCTGCATCCCGAGGTGCCGCCCGCCTGACACGGTGCTCGCCTCGTCAGCGACCGCCCGTCGCACGGACGGTCGTGAGCCCCGTCGGATTGCCGGCCCGCACCAGGACGTGACCGCGGCGCAGGGTGAGCCGGGTCCAGGTGCCGTTGCGGAAGACCGGAGCCTGCTCCGCGCCGCTCAGGAAGCCGAGGGCATCGGCCGCGAACGCGGCGCCCGCGACGATGCCGCCGAGCTGATCGTCCTCGCGGCCCCAGATCGCGGCGCGCACCGTCCGCACGATGTCCTCACCCGGAGTCGCCGGGAGCGCCGATGCGACGTCGGCGACGCCGCGCCGGGCGGCGGCTTCGAGCCGAGCCGAATCCACCGAGCCGCTCGGCATCCATCCCGCGCGCGGGGGTGAGATCCCCGCCCACGCCGCGGACACGCCGCTGTCGGGAAGCGCGACCGTTCCGGCGGCGACGCCGGCGCCGAGCGTCGCGGCGTCGACGACGAGGTCGCACTCGAGCTCGTCATCGCACGGGAGGAATCTCATCCCCAGAACGGTCGGCACGTCGTCTCCGAAGCCGCGGGGCGACAGGGGCGCCGCAGAGACGGCCATCGTTCCGGCTGCCGCGCGGATGCGGATCGCCGGATCGCCGAGCCGGGCCGCACGACCGGAGAAGGTGAGCAGATCAGCCGCTGCCCGCGGGTCGGGGAAAACGAGCTGAGGGGCCATCAGACCTAAACTAGCAACCCGGCTGCGAACGCGGCCGACACGAGAGGATCGACGTGACGGAACACGATACTGTCGCCCGCCTGCTCACGGTGCTCGACCTCGCGTCGACCGATGCGCGCACGACGGAGGACATCTTCACCGGGGTCTCGCAGCACATGCCGCTCGGCCGGGTGTTCGGCGGTCAGGTGCTCGCTCAGGCGATCGTCGCGGCGGAGCGCACGGTCGACGAGGGTCGGGCGGCGCACTCGATGCACGGCTACTTCCTCCGCCCGGGGGATTCGACCCGGGGAATGACGTTCTCCGTCGATCGGATCCACGACGGGCGGTCCTTCTCCACGCGCCGGACCCAGGCGTTCCAGGACGGGGTGCCGATCTTCTCGATGATCTCCTCCTTCGAGACGGATGCTGTCGGCATCGAGCATCACGACCCCATGCCCACCGGCATCCCGACCCCCGAAGAGCTCGGCAACGACGACGGACTCGAGGGGCTGCACCCCATGAGCAGGCGACACTTCGACGGAAGCCCGATCGAGATCAGGCACGTCTCCTCTCCCATCTACGCGCGCGTGGACGGCGAACACGTCCCCCACCAGGCCGTCTGGATCCGGACCCGCGGCGAACTGCCCGACGACCGCCGTCTTCACCGCGCCGCGTTGGCATACATGAGCGACCTCACGATCCAGGAATCGGTGCTCCGCGCCCACGGGATCTCCTGGGGAACGCCGGGACTGAAAGTCGCGAGCCTCGATCATGCGATGTGGTGGCACCGGCCCGCGCGGGTCGACCGGTGGATGCTCTACGTCCAGCAGTCGCCCAGTGCGCAGGCGGGCCGAGGGCTCGCCGCCGGACGCATCTTCACACGGGAAGGTCTCCTCGTGGCATCCGTCGCGCAGGAGATCATGGTGCGGGTGCCGGACGCCGACTGACGCCGACGGCCGTCAGCGACGCCCGAGGGGCGGAAGCGACTCCCCGACGTAGGGCTCCCACGCCGCCCGGATCGACGGCGACAGGCGCACCGGGCGCCCCGAGACGGCATCCACCTGCACGATCACGGTCGATGCACGCGCGTACAGGACGCGCGGTTCGGTGGTCACGGGGCTGTAAACCTCGTAGCAGACCTCGGCAGACGAACCGCCGATCTTGCCGAACCACATCTGCACGTCGATCGGGTCCCGCTGGTACGGCACCGGCGCGAGGTACTCGATCTCCTGCCGGGCGATCAGGGTGAGCTCCCCGCTTCCCGCCGTGGCGTCGATGACCGCGGTGGTCGGCACCAGCTCACCCTTGCGGGGGATCCAGAACGCCCGAACCCGCGCCTCCTCGAGGAGCTTGAGCATCGAGGCGTTGTTGACGTGGTTGTAGGCGTCCAGATCACCCCAGCGCAGGTGGATCGGAACCGAGATGCGGGTCTCAGTCACGCGTGAGCTTGCGGTAGGTCGACTTCGCGGGGTTCGCGGCGTCGGCGCCGAGGCGCTCGACCTTGTTCGACTCGTACGCTTCGAAGTTGCCCTCGAACCAGTACCAGCGGTCAGGATTCTCGGCGGTGCCTTCGTAGGCCAGGATGTGCGTCGCGATGCGGTCGAGGAACCACCGGTCGTGTGTGATGACCACGGCGCAGCCGGGGAACTCGAGCAGCGCGTTCTCGAGCGAGCTCAGCGTCTCGACGTCGAGATCGTTCGTGGGCTCGTCGAGGAGAAGCAGGTTGCCGCCCTCCTTGAGCGTGAGCGCCAGGTTGAGACGGTTGCGCTCACCGCCGGAGAGCACGCCGGCCTTCTTCTGCTGGTCGGGCCCCTTGAAGCCGAACTTGGAGACGTACGCGCGCGATGGGATCTCGGTCTTGCCGACCGTGATGATGTCGAGCCCGTCGGAGACAACCTCCCACAGCGTCTTGTTCGGGTCGATGTTGGAGCGCGACTGGTCGACGTAGCTGATCTTGACGGTCTCGCCGATCTTGAGGTCGCCACCGTCGAGGGGCTCGAGGCCGACGATCGTCTTGAAGAGCGTCGTCTTGCCGACGCCGTTCGGGCCGATCACGCCGACGATGCCGTTCGGCGGCAGACTGAAGCTCAGACCGTCGATCAGCGACCGCCCGTCGAAGCCCTTCTGGAGCTTCTTCGCTTCGATGACGACACTGCCCAGGCGCGGTCCCGGCGGGATCGAGATCTCCTCGAAGTCGAGCTTGCGGGTGCGCTCTGCCTCGGAGGCCATCTCCTCATAGCGCGCGAGACGCGCCTTCGACTTCGTCTGGCGGCCCTTCGCGCTGCTGCGGACCCACTCGAGCTCTTCCTTCAGGCGCTTGGCGAGCTTGGCGTCCTTCTTGCCCTGGACTTCGAGGCGCTCGCCCTTCTTCTCGAGATAGGTCGAGTAGTTGCCCTCGTAGCCGATGAGGCGACCGCGGTCGACCTCGGCGATCCACTCCGCGACGTTGTCGAGGAAGTACCGGTCGTGTGTGATGGCGATGACGGCGCCCTTGTAGGCCTGGAGGTGCTGCTCGAGCCAGAGCACGCTCTCGGCGTCGAGGTGGTTCGTGGGCTCGTCGAGGAGCAGCAGGTCGGGCTTCTGAAGCAGCAGCTTCGCGAGGGCGACGCGGCGGCGCTCACCACCCGAGAGGGGGGCGATGTCCGCGTCGGCGGGCGGCGTGCGCAGGGCGTCCATCGCCTGACCGAGCTGGGAGTCGAGGTCCCAGCCGTCGGCGGCGTCGATCTCCTCCTGGAGGGTGCCCATCTCGGCGAGCAGCGCGTCGAAATCGGCATCCGGGTCGGCCATCAGGGCCGAGATCTCGTTGAACCGATCGAGCTTCGGCTTGATGGCCACGCCGTCTTCGATGTTCTCGAGGACGGTCTTCGTCTCGTCGAGTTCGGGCTCCTGCATGAGGATGCCGACGGTGAACCCGGGCGAGAGCTTCGCCTCGCCGTTCGATGGCGTGTCGAGACCCGCCATGATCTTGAGGATCGTCGACTTGCCGGCGCCGTTGGGCCCGACCATGCCGATCTTCGCTCCGGGGAGGAAAGCCATCGTCACGTCGTCGAGAATGAGCTTCTCGCCGACGGACTTGCGGGCGCGGACCATGGAGTAGATGTACTCAGCCATAACGAGTCGAGTCTACGCGGGGCCGCGCCGGCCGATCACCAGTCGATTGGACGGGTCTCCCCGATGAGGCAGGTTCCGCCCGGGACCTCCGGCAGAACCCGCGCCACCGGCCCGTCGACCGACGGACCGACCTGCCCGACGAGGCAGCCGTCTCCCACGCGAACGGAGAACTGGATGCTGTCGGCCGGGTTGTCGACGGTCGTGCGGTCTCGGGTGACCTCCATCGCGTCCTTCTCGAACCCCGCGTCGACGAGCGCATCGATGTAGTCGCGGCCGGCGACCGACCTCGAATCCGCCCAGACGGCATCCATCACCTCGGTGAACGCCGGGAGCTCCGCCTCGGCCGCACTCGTGTCGGCGTCGCTGTCGGGGGTCGCCGTGGACGTGGGCTCGGGGCTGTCCGTCGGCGCGGCCGTGGCCGGCGCCGCCGACTCGCCGCTCGCGCTGCTGACAGCGGGATCGGGGGTCGCACCCCCGGGCGTGCATCCCACGGCGCCGACGATCACCCCCACGCCGAGCACTGCGGCGAGAAGGCGGGACATCGTCGGGGTCGGGTGTCGGCGCACGCGAGGATTCTAGGGGGTGCGACCCATGAGGCCCCTGGGATCAGTACGGCGTCTCCCCCGGCGCAGGTGCCCAGCCGGACGCGCCCGCACCGACCAGCTCGCCCTCGTGCTCAGGAACCGTCCCCACGGCGCCCTCCTCGGCTGCAGCGGACCCGCCATCGTCGGGGCGCCGCACGGGCGTGGCGACCGTCGTCGCGAACTTCAGGTCGTGACCGACGGCATCCGCCACGATCTGCGCCGAGGTGCCGGACTTCTCTCCGCTCTCCCACTCCCGGATCTCGAGCGTGCCGGTCACGACGACCCGCTGTCCGCGGCGGATGGAGGCGAGGACGTTCTCGCCCAGTGCCCGGAAGGCGGAGACCGAATACCAGCTCGTCGGACCGTCGGTCCACTCGTTGGTCTTCGGATCGCGACGGCGATCGGTGCTCGCCACGCGGAACGATGCGATGGCGACGCCATCAGGGCCGCGTCGCAGTTCGGGCGGCGCGCCGACGTTGCCGACGATGGTGATGTGGTCCTTCATAGGGTGCTCCTCTCGGATGCCGGGGCGGATCCCCGGGCTGCTCCGGCGCCCGCGTGCCCGTCGGACGCCGGAGCCCTCTCAGGATCGCCCTGCAGCGCACACGAAGAACGGCACCGCCGCCGAACCGTGGGGAGGTCCGGGGGCGGTGCCGTTGGGGAGGAGGCGTCAGGCTCGGGCGTACTGCCCGAACCGGGCGCGAACCTTGTTGACCTTCGGCACGGCGACGGCCAGGCAGTAGCCCTGGCCGGGGTTCTTCGTGAAGAAGTCCTGGTGGTAGTCCTCCGCGGGGAAGAACTCGCCCAGCGGCTCGGTGGTGGTTACCAGACCGCCACCCCACCATTCCGAGGCCCGCTCCGCAGCACGACTGAACTCTTCGCGCTGCTCGTCATCGGCGGGGAACATCGCCGAGCGGTACTGCGTGCCCACGTCGTTGCCCTGCCGGTTCAGCTGCCGGGGATCGTGCATCGTGAAGAAGGCGTCGAGGATCACGTCCGAGGGGATGACGTCGGGGTCGAACGTCACCTTCACCGCTTCGGCATGTCCGGTGGTCCCCGTGCACACCTGCTCGTAGGACGGCGCGTCGACCGATCCGCCGATGTAGCCCGATTCCACGTCGCTCACGCCTTCGAGCGCGCGGTATGCGGCATCCAAGCACCAGAAACAACCGCCGGCCAGTACATATGTCTTCGTCATCGAGATCTCCTCTGCACGTTTTCGTCTTCCGGGACAACACCGACGACCCCCCGGGTGTTCCGGTGCGAGCGGCTCCGACGCGATGTCGGAGGCCCGGCGTAGCGTCGGCCGCAGCCGAAGGGAGCACCGTGATTACCGCTGACGTCGTTTCGAACCTTTCCGCCCGGCTTCGAGGATATGACCTGCGCCGGGTCTCGCCGGTGCTCTGGCGCGTCGTCGACGGCCAGGGCATCGTGGTCGGGCATCTGGCCGAGCTGAACGATGCCGGTGGAGTGCGCTACTCTGCCCGGCGCTACCACGCCGGTGTCGGTGCGTTTCTCGAGGTCGGCTCCTTCTGGGCGCTCGGAGACGCCCTCGCCGCGCTGCACGACTCACGCTGAGCGGTGACTCCTCGCGCGCTGGTCAGACGATCGCGGCCATCGCGTCGGTCGCCACCGCAGGTGCGCCCTGGCGCACCTGCGGCCACAGATCCGCGAGGACGTCGACAGCTCGCCGGAGCTGATCGGGCGGCCCCGTGAACGGGATGCGGAGGTGACCGTCGTGACCGCCTTCGAGGGCGAACCGCGGACCGGCGGACAGGTACACGCCCCGGCCCCCGGCTGCCATCACGAGGGCCCCGCTGAGGGGCGCATCGAGGCCGACCCACAGCGAGACCCCTCCGCGGACGTCGGGAATCTGCCACTCCGGCAGGCGTGAACGCAATGCGCTCGCGACCGTGTCCCGGCCGATGCGCAGGAGGGCGCTCCGCTGCGGCAGGATCTCGGGCATCATGCGCAGGAGCCGGGTGGCGATCGCCTGCTCGAGTTCGGGAGTGCCGAGGTCCCGAGAGGGCCTGAGCGCGATGAGGCGCCGGATCATCGTGGCTTCGGCCCGCACCCAGCCGATCCGCAGCCCGCCCCAGACGGTCTTCCCGAGAGAGCCGATGCGAATGGCACCGGCTCCGAAATCCGCGTCGATGGGCCCGGGATCCTCGATGGCCAGCTCTGCGGTCGTCTCGTCGATGATGAGGACGGTTCCGGCAGCGGCGGCGGCAGACCGGATGGTCACGATCTCCCGAGGCGTCATGACCGCCCCGGTCGGATTCTGGAACCAGGGCATCAGATAGCCCACCGTCGGGCGGACGCGCCGGAAGACCTGCTCGGCGCGGTCGAGGTCCCAGCCCGTCTCGGTGCTCACGGGGATGCCGCTGAGTCGCGCTCCCGTCGCGCGCACCGCTTCCGCGGCGTGCGGATAGGTGGGGGTCTCCATGACCACCGCGTCGCCGCGGCGGAGGAGCGCCGTCGTGACGAGGTGGATGGCGTGCTGACCGCCGGTCGTGATCAGAATCTCGTCCGGCGCCGTCGGGATCCCGCGTGCCGTGTACCGATCGGCGACCGCCGTCCGGAGCGCGGTGCTCCCGACGATGTCGTAACCCGGTCTGCCGACGAGCGAGGCGGCATCCGCGGCGACGTCGGCGATGATCCCCGCGAGACCGGGCCAGGCGGCGGGGCTCGCCTGCTGCAGGTCGATGCCCTCTCCCGCGCTGAAGACCCGCTCGGACGCCCGGCGGATCTGCGGCAGAGTCACGCTCCCCGACCCGCGGACACTGTCGATGTGTCCGGTGGCGCGGAGGCTTCGGTAGGCGGCGGCCACGGTGGAGCGGCTGAGGGCGAGCGCGCTCGCGAGCTCGCGTTCTGCCGGGAGGACGGTGTGCGCGGCGATCCGATTGTCGAGACAGAGCAGTCGGATGCCGTCGGCGAGGGCTTCATAGGTGGGCGTCCGCGTGCGCCATCCCCCGAGGGACGCCGCGAGCGAGCGGGCGGTGATGCGGGAGTCCATGGAGCCACCGATCGAGGATTGGACTGATTGAATGAGGCCAATCATAGGATGGAATGGAGTCATGACCCGCCGCCTCATCCGACTCCTCATCGGCCTCACCCTGTACGGCATCGGCTGCGCCCTGCTGGTCCAGGCCGGAATCGGACTCGACCCGTGGACGGTCCTCGCCGAGGGGCTGTCGTTGCAGACCGGGATCGGGATCGGGTGGGTCGTCGTGATCCTCGGCGCCGTCGTGCTGCTGCTGTGGATCCCTCTCCGGCAGCGGCCCGGTGTCGGCACCATCGCGAACATCCTCGTGGTCGGCACAGTCATGCAGGGCGCCCTCGCCGTCATCCCCCCGGTGCGCGGGTTCGTCTTCGGCACCGTGGTCTTCCTCGTCGGGATCGCGATGATCGCGATCGCATCGGCGATCTACATCGGCACGCGCCTCGGACCCGGACCTCGTGACGGGCTCATGATCGGGCTGAACACCCGGTTCGGGTGGCCGATCTGGTTCTGCCGCTTCGTCGTCGAGGGCACGGTCCTCCTCCTCGGTTGGCTCCTCGGGGGAACCCTCGGCCTGGGTACCGTGCTCTTCGCCGTCCTCATCGGTCCGGCGGTGCACCTGGCCATGGATGTGTCGGCACGCCTCGGCGCCCGCCGCCCTTCGCCGACTCCGGCAGGCCCGCGATCTCCCGTCGTCTGACCCCGCGCCCCGCGGACCGCTAATCTGGTTTCGAGTGTCCTTCCCTCCATAGCTCAGCGGAAGAGCGAGCGGTTTCTACCCGCAAGGTCGGGGGTTCGAATCCTCCTGGGGGGACTCTCGGTTCCCGCACCGGCGGCGAGCCTCATCGTTAGGAGCCCATGGTGTCAGCAGAGAACGACCGCCTCGTCTGGATCGACTGCGAGATGACGGGGCTGGACATCAGCGTCGACGAGATCATCGAGGTGGCCGTCGTCATCACGGACTTCGAGCTCAACGTCATCGACCTGGGCTTCCAGATCGTGGTGAAGCCCGACGAGTCCGCGCTCGCCAACATGAACGACTTCGTGACGCAGATGCACGAGAGCTCGGGCCTGCTCGATGAGCTCGCCGGTGGAGTGAGCCTCGCCGACGCGGAGTTCCAGGTGCTCGAGTACATCCAGCGCTTCGTTCCCGAGGGCAAAGCCCCGTTGGCGGGGAACACGATCGGGACCGACAGGATGTTCCTCGCGCGCTACATGCCGCGGGTCGACCGCTGGCTCCACTACCGCAACGTCGACGTCTCGAGCGTCAAAGAGCTCGCCCGACGCTGGTACCCGCGTGCCTACTTCAACGCCCCCGCGAAGGAAGGCGGCCACCGAGCGCTGGCCGACATCCGCGAGAGCGTGCGAGAGCTCGCGTATTACCGCGAGACCGTTTTCGTCGACGCCCCCGGGCCTTCCAGCGACGATGCTCGCGCCGCCGCTGCGATCGCCGTGTCGTCTTTCAAGCCCGGCGTGTAATACACTTGTGTGGTTGCCCGGAGACGGGCGCATGGTGGGTATAGCTCAGTTGGTAGAGCACCTGGTTGTGGTCCAGGGGGTCGCGGGTTCAAGTCCCGTTACTCACCCCAGTATTTACGCGGCAGAACGGGCCCATTCGGGCCCTGTGCCTACACTCTGACCTACATGTCGGGAGTCACGCCTAGAAATAGGGAGTGACGATGACTGTGATGAGTGCCGCTGATGGCTAGCGTGACTCCCCGGGCGACCGCCAGCGGGGAGATCCGCTGGCGCGTGCAGGCCCGCCACGATGGCCGTATGCAGCAGGTGACCTTCCTTCAAGAGGAGGGCGCCCGTCAGTTTGGTGACCTCGTTGACCGCGTCGGGTGGTCGGCCGCTTCCGCGGTCCTCGCTGCCCGGAAGAACAAGCGCCCCACCGTGCCGACCCTTCGCCAGTGGACGCACACCTACCTCGATCAGAGCTCCGGCCTCCTCACCGGCATCGAGGAAGGCACTCGCGCCGACTACGTGCGCGCGGCCGATAGGTCGTTCATCTCGTTCCTCGGAGAGATGCCGATCGATGCGATCACCAAAGCTGACGTCGGCCGATGGGTCGCGTGGCAGGAGCAGCAGCCGTCCCGTCGCGGGCCCATCCTGTCCGCGAAGACCGTGAAGAACTATCACGCCATCCTCTCCGCGACGATGTCAGCTGCCGTTGACCATGGGGTCCGCCCCGACAACCCCGCTCACAAGACGCGGATCTCGCGCGGCGTCAAGCGGGAGGGGGTGTTCCTGTCCGTCGAGGAGTACACGACGCTCCTGCACTTCATCCCCGACCGGTACACGGCGTTCGTGATGTTCCTCGCGAACAGCGGATGCCGATGGGGTGAAGCGACGGCCGTGACATGGGGTGACCTGAACCTTCGATCCGCTCCCCCGACGATCCGCATCGACAAGGCGTGGAAGAAAGCCGCGTCAGGCGGGCCCGTGCTGAAGCATCCGAAGTCGTCGATGTCGCGGCGCACCGTCTCCCTCCCGGCCGACGTCGTCGACGCGATGGGGACTCCGCAGGTCTCGAGTGACCTGATCTTCCCGAACCGCAACGGTGGGCACCTCTGGATGGGACGGTTCCGAGGCAGCGTGTGGAACCCCGCGGTCGAGAAGGCGCGCGACGCGCAGCTGTGTCGAGCCGAGGGCCTCACCGTTCTTCGCAAGGCGCCGACGCCTCACGACCTCCGGCATTCGCACGCTTCGTGGCTTATCGCCGCCGGCGCCCCACTCCCTTTCGTGCAGGCGAGGCTCGGCCATGAGTCGATCACGACGACGATCGGGACGTACGGGCACCTGCAGCCGGACGCGCATGTGCAGATGGCGGACATCATCGGGAACACGCTCTCGGGCACGCGCCCTATGCGCCAGATTGATGATTTGTATCGATGAACTTGACACGACCGTAAATACGGTCGCATAATCAAGACATGACCAACCCCCAGTCGAGCCCCCAGCGGACGGATCCGATGCGTTGTAGAAGATGAGAAGGGGTCAATGGAGACCCCGCCAACGGCAATACGGAACCCCAGCTCCGGGAGAGAGCGCACCCACCTACCGTTGTCCCCAGCAACGAAGAAAGAACCCCAGCCGGGTCATGGCTGGGGTTCTTTACTATGCGCGGGTCTACCCGACCCGCTGCGCCGCACGTCTTCGTGAATCGGCGCGCTCGCGGAGCCGACGTAGGCGATGTACCAGCATCGGGTCCAGCTTCACGGCTTCAGCATCGTCGATCGCGCGACCCAGAAGTTGGTAGTAGCGGGCGGCGCTAATGCCGAGCTCGCTCTCGATGGCGAGTTGTTTGCCGGCGGGGTGTCCAGGGTGCTGAGCTTCGAACTCGAGAAGTTGGGCGGTTGACGGCATGGGTTCAATGATCGGCGCCCCCTCCGACACTGGTCATCCAGCGGTATGCTCACCGCACAGTCTGACTAGGGGTGCCCATGGATCCGATCTTCATCCTCGCTGCCGTCATCGCGACGGTGATCGTCTTGCTCGTCCTGGGCGGCGTGATCAAGGCAGCCGTGCTGTCCGCGCTCCGCGAGCACCACCGCGAGATCAACGCGCCTGCGCCTGACGCCAACTCGTAGACGGTTCAGGGGATAGCGGGGAGGTCGTCGCCGCCGCGGGGCCTTTCGACCCACGGCACGTCGTGGAAGTACCCGCACCCTCCGCACAGGTACCCGCCGTCGGCGTCGCGCATCACCGTTCCGCAGGTTGGGCAGTTGGGCTGCTCGCCGCCGTCGAAGGGGTCATCGAACGTGGTCACGAGGGTCAGATCGGACGCACCGACTTCACGAGCTTGTAGTAGTACGTGTTCGACGGGGTCCGCCAGACCTGCTCGCACTTCTTGAAGATGACGTAGCCCAGTGCACGATAGTTCGCTTCGGCGGTCTGGCACGCTCGCTGCTGAGGGTAGGTGAGAGTGTGTTTCGCGGGCTCGGCTGCCGCAGATACGGCCGGCGCGACGATCAGCGCAGCGGCGACGAGGACGGTGGCGAAGGCGCTCTGGAAACGTTTCATGCGTCGAGCATAGAGATCATCGTCCCCGCTGTCGTCCCCGGTTTAGGCTGGCGATGTCGCGCGTGCGAGGCCTCCTTGAGGGACTCCGTGCGGCGCGTGCGGGCCCCTTGTCGGGTAGGGGGTCCGCACACCCATCGAAAATCAGGGTGGCCTCTGGAACGCGCCCGGAACAGGACCCCCCTGACGCACTTCCCCCAGAAGCACAACAGGAGGGCCCACCCGAGCCTCGTCGCGACGGTCAGGTACACGCGATCCGGCGGGGTCCCGATGCAGCCACGCTGCACTCGCTAGCTGAGCACATGGTTCCACGAATCCACCACGATCGGTAGAGGCATCCCGGACGCTCATGTCGGCGACCGCTGTCATCCTCAGCGTCGAGGAAGGACCAGCCCGACGTGACGAAGAACCGACGCTATGAAGCGCACTACGACCACCTGAACGACATGCGCATCGAGGAAGCCGCCGCCCGGCTCACACCGTGCACCCTCCCGATGCAGGCGTTCGGCCGGAACCCTCTCGAGTGGGCGTCCGGGTCGAAGCCGCCGGTCTGGGCGTGGATCATTTGGTCCGATGGGCCCGCCTCCCGCATCCCCGCGTACGCTGCGGGATGGAACGACCGAGTCGTCTGCGTCGAGTGGGAAGCCGCCGGCGGGCGCCGCTCCGTCATGGTCTGGCGGGCCGCCGTGACACGTCGCGACCCGACTTGAAGAGGTTGCGGCCGAGCGAACGATAGTAGGACTATGAGCACATTTCCAGCACGACTCGTGGGTGGCCCGGCCGACGGAGCAAGCATCCAAGTAGCCGCCGCCCGACCACTAGTACGACAGCGGTTCTCCGCCTCCCCGACCGAGCATGTCTATTACGACTACGCCGGACATGACAACGACGGGATCGCGGTGTTCAAATGGGCTGGGGGTCACCGCTCCTACTCTCATCAGGCACTGACCAGAGAGCCGCCGCTGCCCCAATCGGGCACTCCTCGGCCGTCCTAGGCTGGTGGGCGTGTACATCGGCCTGATCCGTCCCCTCGAGGAGCGCACCGTCGACCTCACGGGCAACTCGCTCGAAGAGATCCGCGACGCCGCGCACGCGCAACTCCCGGCCGGCTTCGAGCTCGTCTCCGCACCCGTCCGGATGGTCAAGGGCAGCACCGCCCTCACCTCGACAGCCGTGTTCCAGCGGCGGGATGGGGTCCGCGAGATCGACGCCGACGAACGCGCCGCGCTCTACGCGAAGGTGCCCGACGGCTGGCAGATGGTCAGCGTCCGGGTCGAGCGATGACTCAGCATGAGATCCCGAACCCTCGGCGGGCGCTCGTGGGCGTAGAAGCGTCGCAGGCGCTGGCCGAACGGATGCTCGCATGGACGCTCCCGGACCTTCGCGGTCGAGCAGAGGCTACTGACACATACGAGGTCCTCGGCGCAGCAGTCGCCCTGCGTCGGACCCTACTCGATGGGAAATCCACAGTTCTCACGCTTGCCCGGCGACGGCTCCGCATCCGGTCGCCGCAGTTCTCCTACTCCCCCGGCTGGGCGCGAGGCAGAGGAAATCTCCCCGAAGGGGTGCAGCCATTGATGGCTTGGTCGCCGGACGATTTTCGGGTGCCTTCGGTTTCCACCTCGATGGACTCCTTCCTGGCTGCCGACGTGGCATGGCACCAGAGCGGCCCCGTCTCCGTGAAGCGGGTCATCTGGTGCCTGGCGAACGTTCAAGGCGGGGTGCACCTCGGCGGGCCGAAGGATCCGTTCGAGCGGGATGTGCACACACTCACCGCATCCTCGTCTCACGCTGTCGCTGGGTGGGTCCGCACACTACGCGATATCGCGTTCGTGACAGCCGAAGCCATCGCGCCGATCGTCGCCGAGATCGAAGCTCATGGGCCGACCGACCAGACGATGCCGGCGAGCTGGCGCTGAATCACAGAACGCCCCCGACCACCTCCGAAGAGGCAGCCGGGGGCTGAACTATGTGTGGGCGATACGTCAGGTCCGGTACAGTCGCGGTGTGATTGGAGAACTCTGCAGCGACATCGAGAAGGCGGCCAACGCCGGACTGTACTCAGCCGCGCTTGTCTCTGCCCTGGCGCTCGTCGACATCTGCGGTTCTCTCCGAACCGAGAACGGAAGGAGCACAGGAACATCTTTCAAGTCCATGTGGTCCGACCATTTCCAGTCGGTTCTCCCCGAGCTTGACCCGAATGATGCCTGGCAGCTGCGTTGCAGCATGCTTCACCAGGCCCGCTCGGCGACTGCCACTCAGCCACGCGTTCTCTTCGTCGGCAACGAGGTGCAAAGCTCATTCCGCGACTTTCGCATCAACGGCGTCGTGCTCGTCGACATCCTCGGCTTCTGCGGTCGGATTGTGGCCACAGCGCGGACCTGGTACCTAGCGAACCTGGGAACCGAACCAGTGCACCGGAACCGCGCTGCCCTGATGAAGTGGCATGAGACCGGCGTCACGCCATACGTGCAAGGCGTGCCCGTCCTGAGCTGAGAGACAGCCTCTCGGTGAGGCTGCTCCGTGCGCCGTGTGCGCCAAGGAGGTTCCCGGCCACCGTGGCGTACGCGAGCAGGCTCTGGTGTTCTGCTGCGAAGAGTGCTCGTCGCCTCACTTCGACCTTCACGCGGTCTAACCGCTCTGGTCCGCCAGACTCGCTGCCAGCGCGTCTACCTCGGCCGGCAAGCCCTCGAGCATGTTTCGGGCCTGCGACAAAGTGTGGGCGATAGGTCAGTGCAGCCCAGGGAATCCGTGGGGCTGCGCTACTCTCTGACCATGGAGTCGGGGAAGCGGCCGAGCATAGCCGCGCGCGTAGAACACTGGCTTGCGAGCCCTGGTGCCGATCGCCGCGTGCGAGACGTCATCCTGAAGACTTTCGCCCTAATCGCTATCTGCGCTTCATTTGTGGTGATGGCTTTCACACCGTTCGGATGGGCGATCGCCGACTGGATGCGCGGTTGATCGACACGCTGGCTCTCCTGGCGGTAGTCCTCGGACTGACCGTCGGCGCGTCCTCCATTGCTTTCACCATGCCGCGGGACCGCGTCGTGGCAGCCCTCGGTGTTCTAGCCCTCTTCACCATCACGCTCGTACCGCTTCAGTTCGTAGAGCCGGAGGGACGAACCGCCGTCCTCGCGGCCCTCGGATTCATCACGTTCGTCACGGTGGCGCGTAGGGGGCTACCCAAGGCTGATCTGCTGACCGGCGTGCTGATCGTCGCGTATCTCGCGATCGCCTGGTACTCGACGGCTTCCGCTGGTGACCCTGAAGCGACACCCCGCTTCCTTATCCACGCTGTGGTCGGCATCTCCTTTTACGTGATCGGAGCCGCTTCGTCAGCTCCCGAACGCGCGACCCTTCTGAAAGCGCTGATGATCATGGCTGGCGTGCAGGTCGTGTACGCCATCTTCGAAGTGATCGTGCGTCCGCCCGTGCTGTGGGCCAGCCCCGTTCCCGAGCACCTGGCCCACATCGGAGACCGGCTGCCGAGTGAGCTCATCGTCGGCGTAGCCCGCGCGCAAGGCACCTTCGGGCACCCGCTCATGTTCTCGTTCTTCCTCGTCATCGCTCTCGGAATCGCTCTCCGACACACGTGGAAGACCCCGTCCAGGCGGTTCTGGTTCGTCGCGCTCATCCTGGCCGGGGCCGTGATGAGCGGTTCGCGGAGCGCGCTCGTAGTGATGATCGCGATGACGCTGTTCTCGCTCGGTTCTCGGCGGACTGCTTGGCTACGCGGCATCGCGCTCACGGTGCTCGGCCTGGCGTTCCTCTCCCTGACTGGATTCTTCCAGTCGGAGATCGTCGACCGGTTCAGCGCGTCCGGGTCTCTTTCTCACCGAGTGGGCGCGTTCGAGGCGCTTCCCCGTCTCCTCGCTCAGCCCAGCGAGCTCGTCTGGCTTGGGCACGGCTGGTACGCGGCACCCCGGCTGAGCGAAGCTGGTTTGCTGCAGCTGGACGGTTTCGTGGCCGTCGACAACCAGCTCATCGCCACGCTCGCCGCGGTCGGCATCCTCGGGGTTGCGATCATCATCGTGCTCGCGCTGCGCGGGATCTTCACGTCCCCCGCCGCGACGCGTGTAGCGGTCCTTGCTGCGACAGCGATGTTTCTGGTCTTCGATGTTTTGCAGTACCCGATCACGTGGGGCCTCTACGCGCTGTTGCTCGGCCTAGCGGCGAGTCGCGAACCAAAGCTCGCCGCCGAGGCTCTCAGCGATTACTCACGACTGGACCGTGTTCCTGCACGATCCAGTCGCTGAGCACGGCGTCGGCCGCGGTCTGCAGGTCAAACCACCCGCGCCGCGATCCATCTGTTGCTTGCAACGCGATCTGACGGTCCGCGTGCAGGCGAAACCACACGATGGCCGGCGTTGTCGCCAGCACATCCCGCCCCGCGATATGCGCGCACGCGTCGAACTGCGCGAAGCCGTTCATCCGATCGGGGTCTCCCTCAGCGCCGTCAGGGTAGTAGATCGCGTACGTCCCCGGCGTGTACGCCGAGGACGAGCCGATCTTCGCATCGGAGACACCCCAATACGCCAGGTCGCCGTTGTGGAAGCACGCCGCGGGGGCCGCTTCACCGCTCAGCCACGCGTAGACCAGACCAGCAATCCAACACTGGCGGACGCTGCTCGTGTAGTGCGGCGAGCGGAGGCCATGGTTGACCTGATACCCATCCATCTCCAGATTCGAACCAGTGAGCACCGCCCCGAGCGTGTACCCATTGATGACCCGACGAGAGTCGACCGATCCAGGTGAGGCCGCGGCCGAGAGAACCAGCTCGATCCCCTTCTCCTTCCACGTCGAGGCATTCGCGTCTCCGGGCAATGCGGCAGCCGCGAGGAACAGAACCCACGAGTTCCACCCGTTCTCTTCGGTCTTCGAGTCCCCGGCTGTCACGATCGCGCCGGACCGGTTCCGGTACGACGGTGCCCGGTAGGTCAAGAATCGATCCGCTTCGAGCTTCACCATCGCATCGACCTGGCCACGTTGTGCTTCCGTGAGATGCGCCCACAGCAGTCGCCCGGCGATGGCGGCGTACGCGACCCACATCGCGCCCTGCCACGCGGGGGTCTTGTCGTCGGGCGTGATTGTGCCCGCAATGGGGACACCGCCCCATCCTGTCGGACTGTTCGCTTTGTGGGTTGCCGCGACCGACGTCAACAGCCGGACTGCCTGAGCACGCTCGGTTTCACCTCCGAGCCCGGCCGTGACAGCCACCGCCAGCCCGTAAGCGATCGATGCAGGTGGGCGAATGTTGGCTTCCGCCGTCCCTCCCCAGCTCGTGATCGGGGTCGTCCCCGAGCCGTACACGGTGGTGACGTGCGCGAGCGTGTCGGCCAAACAGTTCTCCAGGATCGACACCGCCCGCTCCCTGTCCTGCGCGGGGAGAGCCCGCAGGAGGGGCGCGGTGACGGGCGGGTCGATCTGCAGACTCATGTGAGGACTCCTCCGATAGTGAAGACGATGCGTGCCCAGCCGGGAGCACCGTTGCGGCCCGCGCCCGAGTTGTTTCCGTTCACGGATGCTCCGCCGCCGGAACCACCAGCGCCATAGGCCGAGGAAGACCCACCCTGCTGCGCTGCTCCGGTTGTCGAGGCTGCGCCGCCTCCGCCCCCACCACCGAACGGAGTGGCCGCGTGCGCTCGGAACGCGTTTGCCGGAGCGGCACCACCCGCCACGCCGCCACCGTTGGGGGCGACTGCTTGCCCGAGTGCCCGCGCACCCCCTCCTGGACCACCGTTCGCGGCAACGTCTGCCGCTGAGATACCACCCCCGGCGCCCCCCGAACCTGTGCCGAGATTGGTTGCTGGGTTCCCGCTGCCGCCCGGGCCGCCGGAGTTGGACGCGGCTGCCCCGTCTGCCCCGGGGATGGGACCCACGCCGCCAATTCCTCCCGAACCGCTTGAGTTCGTTCCACCTTGGCCAGCACCGCCACCCCAAGCTCGGATGAGGGTGGCGGTCGACCCGCCGATGACGGTAGTGACGTCCGTGTTGCCGCCCTGAGCGCCGGGGACACCGTCGGAGTTGTCTGCGGTTCGGGCAGTGCCGCCAGCGCCGCCCCCGCCGATTGTCACGGTGATCTGCCCCGTCGGACAATCGGCGGCCATGATGCGAGTCGGCGGGGCGACCGCACCGGAGCCGCCCGAGCCGCCGCCGTTGCGGGTCGTCCCGGCTGCTCCTCGTCGCCCGGAGCCGCCCCCGCCGCCCGCGCCGATGAGCGTGACGTCGAAGTAGAGGCAGCCCTCGGGGAGGGTCACAACTGAGGTGGAGGTATAGTCCACCGTGACGATGCGCCCCTGCGCGTAAGGTGCGTACCGCTCGTCGTTGTACTCGACGATCGGCCCGTTCGCGTTCGTTCCTTCCTGCACCATCGTGGTGCTTAGTGCAGCACGGAACGCGGTGCCTTCGTCTTCGGCGACGGCCGTCATGATGCCGTCGTTCGTCGCGACGACCTGCTCGACGGCTTCCTTCGCCGCCACAGCCTCGACAGCTGCGGCGACCGCATCCGTGCGGAGATCGGTCACGGTGGTGACGACGGCCTGCCACTGCGGGATCTGCGCTCCCGGGCTGGGCGGGAGCGGCACGACGGCCGCGAGATCGACCGTGGCGCCCGACGGGGCGGTGAAGCTGAACCGGGACGACGGGAAGTCGGTGCCGGAGATCTCGACACGGTACGTCCACCCGGTGGGTTCGATGTCGGGGTCGTCCGATGCCACCACGCGGACGCCGGGCTGACCGTCGGGGCCGACGAGCACGCCGGCCGCGTTCGTCGTCGCGACGATCGGGTCGACAACGATGATCTTCTTCGAGACCGCGTTGCGGACGAGGTACGGGTTCAGGTCGGCCGTGAACCGGACGACCAGCCCCGGGAGGGGGACGGCATCCGGGTCACGGTCCGGGTCCGACCCGTCGATGATCGCTCGAGCGAACTCGCCCGTGATCTCGCAGATCGAGACGTTGGAAGGAAGCGCCATCGTCAGTCCCCCGCCTTCGGGAGGACCGATGCGGGCACCGAGCCGAGGCCCACGCGCGCCAGGAGGTCGTTCACCCGCGGCACGGCCATGAGCCGAGCGACGAGGCCCATGACGAGCGCGGTGACCGCGACCACGCCGTTGAGGATCAGGAAGACCCACGGGGGCACGGCCACGTAGCCCTGCTCTCCGAGGTACTCCGACAGCGCCAGGGCCGCGAGGTTGACGGTGGGCACGAGCACGATGAGTGCCTGCACGATGGTGCGGAGGACGCGCTGCGCCTTGAACATGATCGGGGGCACGGTGGTGGTCATGAGAACTCCTTGTCGGTGCGGTTGTTCCGCGGCTTGATGTCGATGGACGAGCCCTCGCTCGAGGACGTCCAGAGCACGACGGTCAGTCGGATGGCGGTGATGGCGACGGCCCACCATGTGAGCGGTCGGAGGACGACGCGGCCCCAGTACTCGGGCCCGAACCAGCGCGCGAGGTACGAGATGATCGCGACCGACAGCAGCGCCAGGACGAAGTACATGAGCGAGCGTCCCGCCGGCGTCAGCCGCCACTTGAAGAACCCGGCGTAGGAAACCACGAACGCGACGCACGCGAGGCAGGCGACGATGATCCCGACGTCGGCGAACGGGTCGGTGATGTGCAGCAGGTCAGGCATGGCCCCTCCGGGTGAATGTGATCTGGATCGACTCACCGAAGTGGTTCAGCGCGCGTCGTTCGTTGAGGTATCCGGTCAGATGAGCGAGAGCCGGCGCCCGTTCGGCGAGTTCACGGCGTTCCGCGGTCGCCTGCGCACGCATCTCCCGCGCCTCCGACACGTCGTCGGGAATCTCGATCGGTTCGGTCTTCGGCTTACGGCCCCACATCAGACACCCCCGGATGGTTGGTGCGTGTCGGCGATCGACGGGCCGGAGGCTTGCAGGAGCGCCTTCACGACCTTGTTCGCCTCGATGAGCTCACTGTTCTGGTTCCGCACCGTGGCATTGACTTCGGCCGTCTCGGCGGCCGTCGCCTTCCACTCGTTGCCCCGCTCGACCGCGTCAGCTGTCCGCTTCTCTGCTGCTTCGAGCTCGCGCCGGTGGGTGCTGATCGGGACGAGCCGTCCGGTGAGGATCATGATGACCACGCCCGTCAGGACGACTCCCGCTCCGACATCGCGGAGGATCGGGTTCCCGAAGAACGAGAGCGCGTCGCCGCCGACAGCAACTGCGGCCGCGACCGCCCTCATCACTTCCCCGACTCGGGGATGCTCTCGACCTGCGCGCGGGTCTGCTTCCCCTTCGAGTAGGGCAGCTTCCGGCCGGCCGCGGCGGTGGCGCTCTTGATCACTTCCCACTCGCCGGAGGAGACGCGACGGCGGCGGCCTCGGTAGATCTCGTAGACGACCCTGTCGCCCTTCGCCTGCACGTAGTAGACCATCTCTTCGTCCTCCGGGATCGGGGTGGCGGCGGGTGCCGCCGGCTTCGGTGTGCTGGTGGCGGGTGCCGGTTTCGGCTCGGTGCCCGGGAGGTGGCGCCCGTTGGGGCCGCGGTACAGGTCGGGGTCGACGCGCTTGCCGTGGATCCAGAGTTCCTCGTGCAGGTGGACCTTCCCGCCGGTCTCCCCGGTGGCGCCCATCGTCCCGACGCGGTCGCCGACGGTGATGCGGTCTCCAGCCTTGACGCGGATGGACCCGCTAAGGAGGTGGGCGAGGCGGACGAAGATACCGGGGATCACTTCGATGTCGACGTAGTTGCCCCAGCCGTTGTTGTTCGCCCCGTTCGACAGGACGCGAACGACCTTGCCGGTGACGGGAGCGTGGACCTGGCGTGACTTCGCGACACGCGCGATGCTCCACTTGTGGTCTTTCCCGCCGTGCGGGCGTGAAGGGCTGTAGGGCTTCACTGTCGTGTTCCCGAACTCGAGGCCCTTGTCGGTGCTCGCGTACGGGGCGGGTGAGATGAGCTGCACCATGTCTGCCTCCTGGGCATGCGAAAGCCCCCGAGGTTCCTCGAGGGCTGGGTGGCTGGTAGATCAGTGCTGGTCTTGCCAGGGTTCCCACGCGAGCACGTCGGCGGGTTCGATGCGGCGGCCCTGCTGGGTCTGCCAGATGCCGGCCATCGGGCCGACGACGCGGGTCGGTTCCGTGCGGGACTCGACCAGCCACACCGCCAGATCCGACAGGGTCGTGGGGAGCGCGGGGTCACCGCGCCGGATGAGCTCGAACTCCCACCCGTCGCCGAGCGGGCCGAGGGGTGAGCCGTCGAAGACTCCCCCCTCGATCCCGGTGACGGTGAACTCGGTGACCGCGACATCGGCGCCCGCCTGCTTCCGGGCCTGCGCCCGGTCGCCTACTCGAATGTCGAACTCCATCGCGGTCTCCTCACTGGTAGGTGATTTTCATCTGCGGTCGCACAGCGTTCGACGATGCGGCGTTGGAGCCGGGGTGTCCGTCGAGGATCACGTAGTCGTCCTTGCCGGTGTTCACGTCGGGGCCGCCGAACTGGAAGCCGCGGATCGCGCCGGACGCGATCGCCGGCCACAGGGACTGAGGAATCGGAATCCACAGGTCCTGACCCTTGACGACCTTCTTCGAGAACGTGTTCGCGCTGTTCGGGCTGGACCCGCCCGGCTCGGACGTGTTCCCGTGCGTGCCGATGCGGAGAGTCGACCCGGTCGACTGGCCCGTGTGCCGGACCTTCACGCGCAGCCACGCGCCCTTGATGGTCTTGCCCGAGATCCCCAACGCGGGGAACCCGACACGGCCTGCACGCCCGCTCCCGAGCGAACGGTTACCGCCCTGCAGCATCCGACCGTCGTCGTACATGCTCCCGCCAGCGGGGCGCACGGAGCCGGAGGGACCCCACAGCACCGACCACGTCGCGCTCCACGTCCTCGTCACCGTCTTCGGAGCGACCGGTGTGGTCGATCCCGACGAGCCGCCCGCCGATGGAACGTACGCGCGGCTGATGAAGTCGTCGAAGCTGTACGCCTCCCTCGGCATGAGGTCGACAATCGCGATGCGGGGACGGTTCTGCGACCACGCGCCCGGGTACAGGCTGTACTGCCGCGCGGCCGGGTTGTAGAGCGAAACGAGGAAGTTGTACTCCCCATCCGCCCCGACGTGGAACTCACCGAACGGGATGTAGGGGTACGTCATGTCGACGCCCGTCTCCGCGCCCGCGTTCAGGATGCGAGCGTGCGACCATCCCCCGCCCGCGGTCTGCGGGTTCGAGATGGACTGAGTGTTGGTCGACCAGTGGATCTCCATCGAGAGCTGGTCGCCGCCGCCGGCCGCGGTCCACTCCGAGACCAGGTTGCCGATGAACTCGGCGCGGTACTTCCGGCCGGCTCGGAGCTCCACGGTGAACGATGCGAGCGCTGCTCGACGGTGGGTGACCTGCTCCCACGCGTCGGCGCCCACGTCGCCCACTGCGATCACGCCGCGGCCGAGGCGGTCGAACATCGGGACGTCGGTGAGGTCGACACCGTTCGTCTGCGATGCCGCGAACGATCCGACGAGCTGCGCTCCCTGGAAGGTCGCGTCGTAGGAGACATCGACGTTCTGGAAGGAGCTGTCGCCGTTCTCGTCGATCGCGGCGACGGTGATGTCCTCGCCGAGGTCGTTCTTCTTCGAGATCGACAGGAGGTCGTTGCCCCATGTGCCGAGGCTGATGACCTGGTCGCCGTCGTCGTTGAAGAACCGGAGCCCGCCGGGCGAGATCTCCACGCCCTGCCCGTTGCCGACGACCTCGAAGATGTTCAGCCCGATGATCTGCGCATCGGTGGCGACTCCGGGCGCCGGGGGAATCATCATCACGAGGACGCCGTACTCCGCGGCGGTGTCGCTGAGCTGAACGATGCCCTCACCGTTCGAGACCAGGTCGCCGCCGTCGTTCCACGTGATCAGGTTCCCGAACTTGTCGCGCGTGGCGAGCTGGAGGACGACCTTGCCGCCGGCGGCCGCAATCCAGTGCGACGACTTCCAGTAGATCTTCCGACCGACGGGGACCGGCAGCCAGGGCGTGATGCCCGAGATTGCTCGCGTGGCACCTGCGGGGACTCGAAGGTGGATGCCGTTGGGGTTGGCTTCGACGCGGTTGCCCTCATTACCGTGGGTGGCGGCGGACCCGTTGGCGATCGCGACTGCGATGCCCGCGGTATCCGCGATGCCTTCCCCCATCCGGTACGGGAACCGGTTGACGGGAGAGCCGGAAGGGAGCTGCGCGGCGACGTTCAGCATGTACGTCTGGATGCGACCCGCGGTGAGGAGGGTGACGACCGCCTGGTTCAGCCAGGCATTGTTCGCCCAGATCTCCACCGCGTTCACCTTCGTGGACGTGACCGAGCCGTCTTCGATGAGCGTGCCGCCGACGCTGCCTGGGATGAGCAGCCCGTCGGCGACGATCTTGTACGGGTTCCAGACGGACCCGTTGAACACCCGCACCGCCATGAACCGGGACTGGTCGGTCGGGTCGAGGACGTACCAGAGGTCACCCTGCCGGAACGGGACGCCCTCGGGCGCGACGGGCGTGAGCAGCGACACCACGATGCGGTTCTTGCCGTCGGCGGTGACGCCCGCCTTGATCGCCGCGTTCAGCGCATTCTGGATCGCATCAGTGATGTCACCGGCCACGTCGGGGAGCGCGATGCCGGCGACCTTCACGACGGCGACGCCGGAGGGGTCCGAGAGGACACCCTTCGTGTTCACCGACCGGAGCCGCACGTACACGTTCTGGTCGAGCTGGACGCCCACCTGCTCAGCGGGGAACACAGCCTCACCGCGGGTGAAGTCCTGACCCACGCGGAACCACGGACCACCCGCGGCCGCCGCGGCTTCGACCACGACGGTCTCGAACGATGCGCCCGGCTTACCGGTCGTCAGCATCCCATCCCAACGGACGAACACCATCGACAGGTGGGAGCGCAGCTGCGGGACGTTCGGCGCGCCCGTCTTCCCTGCCGGCGCGGAGCCGGTCGCGGGAAGCGGTCGCCCGATCGTCGTGCCGCCGGTCCCCAGCGTGAGGGACGCGGTGCGCCCCGCGAGCTTCGCGGCGAGGGTGTAGAAGATCTCGCCGAACGTCAGCTGCACCTTCGTGTTCTCGCCGCTGGTGATCTGCACCGAGACGAGGCGGAGGGTGCGCCCCTGCACGTCGAAGTCGTCACCGAGCTGAAAGTCGAGGAACGGCCGCGCGGGCAGCTTGCCGGCGTCGAAGGTGATCGTCACCTGGCGGCGCACACGGGATGCCGCGTCGATGAGGGGCGTTGCCATCTTCAGGGCGATGTCCGGCGTCGTCGCGCCCGCCACGGTGACCACGGCGGCACGGGGGCCAGCTCCGAGCTCCGCACGGGTCACGGTCTGCACGGGCACGTCGGTGTCGGTGACGACGAAGAAGATCGAGGCCGTGTCGGCGACGGACTCCGTCACGCTGACCGACTCGGCACCTTCGGTGAGCAGCGTCTTCCGGGTCGCGCCGTTGCCGGGGACCAGGAGGCGGAGTTCGGTGCCCTGCCCGTACCAGGTGCAGTACCCGCCCTTGGTGAGGGCGGCCATGATGGACGCGGTCGAGGAGTAGACCTGCGCGGTCTTGTCGTCGATGTCCGCGGAGGGCCACGAGACCCCGGCGGAGTCGACGGCGGGGGTGAAGTTGCGGGCCACGCCGTGTCCGGGGACGCGCGTCATGATGTCGGCGATCACGCCACCGGCGGATGCTGCGTTCCAGGTGACCGAGCCCTCGGTCGCGATCGTCGGGCCGATGAGGTTGCCCTCGAGCCGGTCGGCGACGTACAGGCGGCCTGTGAAGTCGGCGAACCGGGCGGGGTCCTTCTCGTTCACAGTCCGCTCCCGGAACGTGAAGAGGTCGTTCCTCGGCGAGTACCAGTCCCCTCCGGCCGCACGGAGCTCTACGGACGCGTAAAACGGCGTCGGCAGGTCATCGGCCAGGGCGAGGGGAACGGTGGCCGTGAGGACCGCTGCCTCGTCGAGGATCGACGTGAACGCGATGGTCGCGCCGAGCAGGACCCGCTTCGGGGTGGTGGGGTTCGAGTGGAGCCAGACGCGGGCCTTGAGGTCAGACAAGTTGTGCGCCCCTCCCCCGTGCTTCGATCAGCGCTACAGAGCGCGCGGTCGTGGTAACCGTCATGCGAGCGCGGGACTCGTCGACGTCGAGACGTGTCGGGAAGATCCCGAACTTGCCGCCCGGGCCGTCCGCGTCCACGGCGACCTCGGTGCCACCGGTCCAGGTGTCGGAGGTGGTGACGAAGGCGCGGCCTGTGGCGGACTCGTACCGGAGGAACGACCCTGCGTTGATCGCTGGGTACTGCAGGTATGCGTAGTCGGACTGCACCCGAAGGTTCGCGACCGCGCCGCGGATTCGGATGATCGCGTCGGGGATGAGGCCGGAGCCCTCCCATGCGTCGAAGGTGACCGTCTGTGCCGAGAGCTGCGCGGACCGGGTCGAGACGGCGGCGTCGCGCCAGAACACACCGGGGATGCGGAGCACCGCGGTCGCGTTCAGCAGCTTGTCGCCCGGGAGGATCCCGTTCGGCGCGACCGACATGCACTCGTAGTCCGCCTCCCGTCCGGGGGCTTCGGAGAGTGACAGCTTCGACCCGCGGAGCAGCAGCGCCGCGAGGGCGTCGTACTTCTCCCGCGGCGTCTCCACGACAAGAGAGATCGTCGGCGCCGAGAGACCCTCGAGCGGGTGGTCGATCCCTGCGAGCACACCAGGGAGCCCGGGGATGCGGACGCTCGTGCGCTCCACCGTGTGCCCCGACAGGGGGGCGCTGGAGCCTTCCAGCGCCCACCCCATGCTCGGGTTGTCCAGACGTACACCGTCGATCGAGTACATCCGGGGTCTCCAATCAGAGGTCGCCAGCGACAGACAGGATCTGTGCCGACTCGAACGTGTCCTTCTGCAGGTCACGCACCTGCGGGTTGACGACCGTGAGGCTCACCGGGGCGCGTCCGGCCCAGCCGGAACCGACCGGACCGCCGTGCGCGAACCGTGGCGCCGTCGGCGTCATGCGCTTCAGTCGCTCGACCTCCGACTGCCCGCCGTGAGCCTGCACGTCGGCCGCCGACCACACGTTCTCCCCGTTGGAGAGCCACGCAGCGATCGAGTCCGACGTCGCAGTGCCGGGACCGGTGATCGGTCCGCCGGCCGCCTTCTTGACGCCCATCTGCAGTCCACCGCCGATCGCCTTGATGATGCGGTCGGTCTCGGTCTGTAGCTTCTTACGGGTGCTCTCAGCGTCGCCACGGTCGGCCTTGTACTGCTTGTCGGCCGCCGTGATGAGCGCCTCGTACGACTTGCCACCCGCGCCGACCTGAGCGTTCGCGATCCCCATCCCCGCGGCGTCCGCGAACTTGCCCGCGTCCGTCCAGGTTCGGTTGATCGTCGCCATCTCGGTCGACGTGGCAGCGAGGAGCGCATCGACGATCGGCTCGCCCTCGACACCCATCTGTGCGATCTCCAGCACGTACGCCGGGTTGAAGCCCATCTTGCGGAGCTTCGCGAGCTTGTCCGCGACCCGCTTGATCTGCTTCGCGTTCGCGCTCGAGCCGTTCGCGATCGTCGCGGCCGTCATCGGGACATCGCGCGTTGTCGTGGAAGTGACAGTGACTCCATCGACCAAACGTGACTGCGCTACCTGACGCGTGCCGCCCTTCCACTGCGAGGGGTCCATCGTGCGCTTGAACGCGTCCGACACCGACGAAGCCCATCCGCGGACGGTGTCCTTCAGCCCGTCGAGCTTCGATGCCGAGGCATCGACCTTCTTCGCCGCGTCGTCCGCTGCCTTCTCGAGACGGAGGTACGCCTTCTCGGACGTCAGCGCCTGCTTCCGCAGTCGCTCGCCACGCTTGCCGCCGACGTCGGTCGCGATGTCGATGAGCTGGTCTACGAGCGAGAGCCCGTTCCCATTCATCCCCGCTTCACGGTTCTCACCGCGGCGCTGCGCCCGGTTGAAGTCGACCTGCTCCGAGCGGAACTCCCGACGGACGTCGGCGAGCTCCTCGCGAGCATCGGCCAGCTCTTCCTTCGCGGCCTCGCGCTTCTTCTTGCTGCGCGCCTTCCGCAGCTTCGACTCCGCGCGATTGACCGCGTCGATCGCGCCCTTCAGCGTGACCGCGCCACCCGAAGCGAATCCGGGGAGAGTGCCGTCACGCATCGCGCGACGCCACTCGTAGATCTTGGCCTGACCACCAGCGGCGGCTACCTCGCTCGCGGGGATGACGTGCTCACCGTTCGACAACATCGCCGGGATGGAGTCGGACGTTCCAGTACCGGGTCCGAGGATCGCACCGCCCGTCGCGCGCTTCTGCGTGAGCAGGGCGCCGACTCCGCCACCAGCGACACCGAGGGTCACGGTCTTGGAAGTCGGGATGCGTGCGAGGTAGTCGAGGAACCGCTGCACCCGGGCCGTGGCGGCATCCGCGTTCGCCGCGATTGCTGTTGACACGTTCTCCGGGATCAGACCGAGTTTGTCGGCGTAGTCTTCTGCCTTCTGCCCGGTGATGCCGAGCTGCCCGAGCATGTCGATCAGGCGCTTGCGTCCCTCTGCGACGGCTTCGCTGGCCTTCTCCTGACTGCCCGTCTGGTCGTAGATCGCGGCGGCGTAGTCGTACGTCGCGCTTGCGAGATCGTCGACCGCGGCTTGGTTTGCGCGGCCCTTCTCGGTCGAGACGTCGAGGGTCTTCCCGTTCTCCTTGATCGAGTCCGAGAGGTCGTCGAACGCCTGCTCGAAGCCGCGCTGCGCCTCCCGTGTGTCCAGTACCGAAGAGCCGAACCCGCGGATGGTGTCCGCCAGCCCCTCGATCTGCGTATCGGTATCACCTGCCTGGCCCGCTAGAGCACGGAGAGCCTCCGTGTTCTGCTCGACCGAGGGTGGCGTCTCTCCGAGCGCCGCGTTCAGAAGCGACTGAATGTCCGTCGCCCCGCCGGTCGCGTTCGCCTGCTTCAGGAGCGCGTCCTGCAGCTCTGGGTTCGCCTTGATGAACGTCCGGAGCTGCCGCTCAGAAAGGTCCGCGTCCTCAGCCAGCGCCCGGAACTGAGCGGAGAATGTCTCCATGTCCCCGGAGTTCGCGATGGCCGCGAGCTCCTTCGCGACGGTGACTGCGGTGCCCGATGTGCTCGCCTGGTTCCAGAAGCTGCTGTCTGCGACACGGTCGAGCTCGTCGCCGAGGTTTGCCAGCAGGGAGCCGGCTTCCTTCGTGTTCGTGATGCCCTCTTTGTAGAGCGCCGCGGCGAACAGCTCGACGCCGGAGCTTGCGCCCCGCATTCGCGACTCGACCTGCTCCGTCGAAGGGAGGAGGTTCTTCGCGATCGCATCGGACAGCGCGTCCACGCCGAGCGTGACGATGCCAACCGCGGCACCGATGGCACCGAGTCGGGCGAGGGTCGCAAGTCCACGGCCCGCCCGCTGGGCAAGGGGGCCCATCGTCTGCAGGGAGGTGTTGAACTCGGCGATCTTCGGCACGGCGAGGAAGAACGCGCCGGTCGTCAGGCCGACTGCAGCCGTAACCAACCCGACCGCGAATACGGCGTTTTGTGCCCCGTCGGGGAGGCCGTTGAAGCCATCGACGATCTCCGTCAGTCCCTGCACGACTGCGCGCAGAGGGCCGTCGGCGGCCGAGCCGACCTGGATGAGCGCCGAGTCGAACGCTCCGCCGAGCGCCTCGATGTCGCCCTTGAGGTTGTCGAGACGGGTGCGCGCGGTCTCCGCGGCGTACCCCTGGTCATCGACGGCCGCCGTCCACTCGCGGATGCCGCTCTCACCCTCCTGGTACAGAACGTTCGCTGCGCGGACCGCGTCGGATCCGAACATCACTGCCATCGCGGCGTTGCGCGCCTCGGGCGTCATGTCCTGCATCGCTGTCTGCAGCTGGCCTGAGAAGTCCGCGAGACCCACGAACTGACCGTTCGCGTCGTAGGCAGAGATCCCGAGGGCGTCGAACTGGTCCTGAGCTTCCTTCGTCGTCGGGTTCAGGCGCTGCAGCATCGTCTTGAGGGCCGTGCCGGCGTCGGAGCCGAGGAGACCCTGCGATGCGAACGACGCGAGCGCTGCCGTGGTCTCTTCGATGCTGAGTCCGGTGGCGGCGGCGACCTGGCCACCCTGCGCGAGCGCGGCGGACAGGTCGGTCACGTCACCCATGGCCTTACCAGCGCCGGCCGCGAGAAGGTCGGCGACGTGAGACATGTCGGTGCCCTCGAGCTTGAACACCTTCAGGGCCGTGGCCGCGATACCAGCGGCTTCTGCGACCTCGATGCCGCCCGCTGCCGCCAGGTCGAGGGCGCCGTTCAGACCGCCGCCGAGGATGTCCTTCGCGTCGACTCCGGCCTTCGCCATCTCTTCGATCGCGTTGGCGGCTTCCGTCGCTGAGAACACCGTGCGCGCGCCGGCCTCGATAGCTGCTTCGCGCAGCGCGTCGAGGCTGTTGCGCGCGTCCTCCCCCGTCGCGGCGACGTTCGACATCGCCTGGTCGAAGTCCGCGAACTTCTTGACGGCGAGTCCGACACCAGCGGCGATGAGACCGCCGGACGTCATCATGACCCGGCCGAGCTGCTCGAAGGCCTGCCGCTTCTGGGCAAGCTTCTCCGCCTCGGTGCCGACCGTCCTGGTCGCCTGGGCGGCCTTCAGCATGCCCGCGTTGTACTCCGCGACCTGCGCGCGGAGCGTCACCTTCACGATGCGATCGACCATTGATCCCCTCCTCGGGCTGGGTACACTCGAGCGATGGAGCGGACACGGATCGACTACTGGGGGCCGGCCCTCGTGGTGATCGGCGTTATTGCGATCGCGGTCTCAGCCGCTGTCATCCCGGATCCGGTGCGGTGGTGGGCGATCTCGTTCTCAGCCCTCGTCGGCCTGTCGGGGCTGGCCCTCGTCGGCTACGTCCGCAACCGCTGACGCGCGAAGTCGCACGTCCCAAAGCAGGGGGCGCATGTCGACGTCCTTGTATGTGTCCTGGTACTTCTTCTGCACGCGCGACAAGGTCGCTTCGGCGAAGTCCGTGAGCGGGAGGGGAACCTCCCAGTCGTCCTTCTTGGCAGGGTCGACGGCTTCTGACAGCAGAACGCCGCGTGCGTTGCGTGGGGCGTTCTCGGCGCGGCGCTGAGCGAGAATCGCGATCCGGTCATCCTCGGTGAACTCTGACTCGCGGGTCGTGATGACTGTCACGACCCGGCCGCGCTGATCTCGCTCGAGGTGCGTCACCTCAGCGGGCTCGCGCCCCATGAAGCGAGACGGAGATACTCCGAGCTCGCGGGCTGCCCGGACGATCTCGCCCGTCAGCCCCTGCGTGCTTTTCCCGAGGCGGCAACCAGTCGCCTCGAGGGGTCGAGCTGATTGACGGCGAAAAGGACCGTCGCGATGTTCGTGCGGTTCGGGGCGCTGAGGATCTTGTACAGCTCTCGCCAGTCCTCTTCGCTCGGCTGCTCACCATCGACGGTGACAGCGTCCACCGGGTAACTTCCGGCGACGGCGTCGGTGTTGTAGCCGACGGCGTCGTCGGTGTCCGACCCGTGACGCGGGGGGTGGGTGGCGACAAGGTCCTGCCACTGATGGCCCCAAGTGGGGCGGAAGCCGAGCTCGATGAGCTCTCCGCCGGCTTCGACATCGACCCGCGTCGCCGGGATGCCGGCGTGCTGGGCCTTCGCGTTCGCGATCTTTTCCTGCAGGTTCACTGGTCTCACCCTTCGTTCTCACCGGGGGGGGAGTACCGGGGACGGGGCGGTGAGAAACCCCGCCCCCGGAAGGGGTGTCAGGCCGCGAGCTTCTGCTCGAGCAGGACCTCGCCGACAATCTCGGGCATCATCTGCTTCGCGAGCTCGGTGTTCGCGGTCGGGGCGACGTCGGTCGACGTCCCGATCCGCGCCGGCACGACAGCGCTGATCACGTCATCCGCGACGAACGTGTGATCGTTCGGGTAGCCGAGCGCCTGAACGAACCGGCCCTCGGTGCCCTTCGCTCCGAGGATCAACTCGGCGTCGGTCGGCGTCTCGCGGTTGTAGACGTAGCGGGTCGTCAGCTCGAAGTCCTTGGAGCCCTCGAGCTTCAGGGCCTGCGCGAGCGTGTACCGGGTCGTGGTGACACGGTTGATCGTCACCGCGAGGTCGAAGCCGTCACCGAGCAGGCCGTAGGTGATGCGCTTGTTCGCGGGGTTGTTCATGTCGGCGACGGAGACGGGGCCGTCGTCGGGGCCGGGGATCCATCGGACGATGCCGTGGCCGTCGGAGACGACACCCCGCTGAATGGGTTCGTTCATGCTTTTCTCCTTGAGGGATGCGCCCCTCGGAGGGGGCTTTCTTTGCCGGCACCGGACGGTGCGCGGAAACAAGAAAGCCCCCGCAGTAGCGAAGGGCTCTCGTTGGTCTCAGTGGGACCGGTCAGTCGGTGCCGGCGGGCTTCTTGGCGCGGGTCTTCGACGGCGTGGGCGGCTGCGGGTCGGCGATGGGCAGGCCGACCTCGTTCGTTCCCAGCTCGGGATCCTTCTCGACGAGCACGTAGTCGTCGGGGTACTTCTCGACGAGGCGGGCGTCCATGAGGAACTCCCGCTTCGCACCCTTCTTGGTGCGCGCGAGTACGAGGTCAGCAGCCATCAGTCACTCCTTCTTGAGATGAAAGCCCACGACATGTGGGCGTAGAACAGACCGGAGGTGCGGTCGTGCTTGATCTCGCCTTCCTCTACGTCGGGAAGTCGGCGGATAGGGTCGCATCGTCGGCCGTCGACGGTGAGCACGTGCCCGAGGTATTGGGCTTTGAGGTCCTCGACGAACAACATGACGCCGGTCGGGTCCACGGCCACGGCTTGCGTGCCGAAGACGACCTCGCGGTCATGGTCAGGTCGTGTCACTGCTGTCCAGCGGTCCGTCTCCTCGGCGGGGACAGACATGGTCAGGACGACGTAGTTGTCTCGCACCGCACCACCGGCGTCGTTGACGCGGACTACGTCGCTGATGACGCCTTCGAGGGACGGAGCTTCCTCGCCGCGAGCCTTGACCGCCTGGTACTCGAGGATCACCCGCGCACCGCCTTCTCCGTCGCGTCGAGGATCGCGATCTGGAGGCCACGCTCGAAGTCGCTCTCGTTGGCTCTCAGCGCATCACGTCCAGCGTTCTGCGGCGAAGACCGCACGTCACCGTTGGCTTCCTCCACGAGACCAAGGGGGCCCTGCGACTTGCCGAGGTTCGGGCCGATCTCCGCATCGATCGAGTTGGACGACACCTCGACGTCGTAATCGATGGACGACGCGTAACCTTCCAGTCCGGTGCGTTCCGCACCCTGCTGCCAGTCGTCCTTGATGAACCGCGCGGTGACCTCCACGGCCTTCCGCATGTTCCTGGCGGCACCGTCGGGCGCATCGCTCAGGTCGGATGCGAGCGCGTAGAGCTCTGAGAAGTCATCGGACATCTCGGCCTCCTACGTGAGCTCGATGAGTGGGTAGCGGTGGCTACTGGTCTGCCCTGCGACGGGTGAACCAGCGATCTTGTACTGCCGTCCCGCAAGGGATTCGTCTGCGTCGGATGCGTCCACGTGGACCTCTTCGCCTTCGAAGCACCGGGGTGAGCCGGTCGGGATAGAGAGGTACGGAGCTTGCTCGCGCGAGGGCTGCCCAGGAACATCGCGCTCCGAGGTGGCGAGAGACTCGTACTTGATGCGGCCAGGGCCGGCGTATCGGGGGGATGTGATCTCAGCGACGGCCTTGCGGGTTTCGGTGTCCGTCCGCCGGATCGCCTTCCCAACCTTGACGGCCTCCGACATCCGCTCGTTGGCCCGCGCTCTCGCCCTCGCGAGTACCTCCAGATGGTTCACAGCGCGGACCCCATCCGGAGCGTGCCGAACTGGTTCCTCTTGCCCGGCAGCAGTCCGACGATGTCGGAAGCCTGCACTGTGAGAGCCCCCGAGGTAAGGGAGGCGTCTCGGCGGATGGTGGTCGTCTCCCGGTAGTCGTCGATCGCCACGGTGTTCGTGGTCTCCGCGGCACCGTCGAGATTCCCGAGCGCACGCTTCACTGAAGCGACGACAGCGCCCTTCGCGATCTCGTATCGAAGGGCGCTGCCGTCCATGAGCACCTGCAGGTCGTGGCCACGTTCGAGTGCCCACGCTTGAAGGTTCGTAGCCGCCTGCGCGATGTATCCGTCGACGAGCCTCTCCTGTTCAGGGGTGAACGGGGGCATGAGACTCTGAACGTCTTCTTTGGTCACGAACGCGTACACGGCGGCTCCTTACTTCTCGGTCGGGATGCCGGCCTCTTCGAGCGCGGAGATGATCTCCTCGCGGGTCACGTCGTCATCCATCTCGAAGCCGTTCCTGTCGGCGTAGTCCCGCCATGCGGGAACCCCGGATCCCCGACCCGACTTGGGCGGGATCTTGGCGGCGTCGGCGGGCGCCGCTTCAGCGGGGACCTCTTCGGGCTCCTGCGGCGCGGGCACCTTGTCGGCGTCATCCACTTCTTCGGCGTCGGCGCCTTCCCACACAGCGGGGTTGGTGATCAGGGCGGCCACGGCCCCGGGGATCTTGTCCTCGGGGCCGTAGACCTGGCTGATCCCATCGACGTGCACGTGAACGTACGTGTTCAGTCGACGGGCCATGATCAGCGGACCTTCGCCTGGAAGATCAGTCGCGCGTTCTCGAGGATCGGCATGCCGACCGCATCGACGAAGACGAACTGACGGTAGGGCGGGCCGACCTTCTCGACGACACCGACGATGCCGGGAGCCTCTTCGAAGGCGAGATCGGCCTCGTTCGCGTTGACGAGCTCGAGAGCGGTTGCCGAGAGGCCGAACCGGGTGTGTCCGAGTTCGCCGAGGTCCTCCGGCGTGAGGAGGACCTTGTCGCTGGGCATGACCGCGGTGTTCGTCCCGTCAACGTCCACGCGAGCGATACGCAGATCGCGTACCGGAGCGATGCCCTCGCTGGCGAAGAGGTCGTTGAGCTCAGCGACGTTGACGCGCGTCTTGCCGCTCGTCGACCCGTGAACTGCTCCGACGATCTCCTTGTTGCGCTGTGCAGCTCGGAGGTTCTCCCGGGTCAGCCATGTGGCGCCAGGACGGCTACCCGTGGTCGCCTCGAAGGTGTCGGACCAGGAGACGAGGTCAGAGAGCGCCGGGGCATCCTCATCCGTCCACAGCGTGGATGCGGTCACCTTGTGGTTGGCGGGGACGCCGAAGTCGGCTTCACCCTGGATGCCTTCCTCGTTGATCGTGAGGACTCCGTCGTACAGGACATCGCCCCACGCCTGCTCGAGGCGGTTCTGGACCTCGTAGGTCAGCCGCTCGGAGTCGTTGTAGATCGCGCGCTGGTAAGCGTCGGCACGAGTGCCGCCGGTGCGCGCGAACTCCAGCCGCAGCCGCTCGTACTCGCCCATGTTCAGCGAAGTCGAGAGAGGAAGCAGGTTCACGCGGCGGTCGCTTCCCGCGTCGCGCTGCGACACGTGGATACGGCCGTCGAACGAACGGTACCGGGCAGTCCGGTTGGTGCGAATGATCTCGGACCAGTCGACCGTGTTGGAGTCCTCGTGGCGTTCGGGGAACGCGTTGAGGAAGTTGAGTTCCTTGCGGGTGGGTACCTCGCGCACGAAGGCGACGAGGTCGTCCGGGGTGACCGGAGCGTCGTAGAAGATTGCCATCGCTCGTCTCCTTAGTTGGTGAAGTGCACGAGCCGCAGGGCAGCGCGTGCGTCGGCGGACAGGGCGCCCGCGCCGGACTGGAAGGGCAGCTTCGCTGCGTCGACCGGGGCGTGGACGACGATCGCGCCGCCGACCTTGGTCGAGCCGGCGCGCACCGGGAGCGAGCCGAAGAGGATGCCGAGGCGGTCCCCGGCTTCGATCTCGCGGCCGTCCGTGGCGGTGTTGTCGTACGGGCCGTAGAGGCCCGTCGCGGTGATCTTCGCGAGCACGATGCCGGACGGGATGTAACCGTTCGGGTAGTGCGTGTTCGCGGTGAACTTGCTGATGTCGAGCGTCACGCTCGGCGTCCAGCCGGGTCCCACTGCGTCAGGCCCACCAAGGAGCCAGGAGCGGTTCTCGACCTGCGACGCCGTCGTGATGACAGAGATGTCAGTCATGATGGGTTCCCTCTCAGGAGTCGGAGTTCTTCTTGAATCGGCGTGCTGCTTCGCCACGGCCGCGGTCGCCTGCGGTCTCGGTGACCTGCGTTCGGTGACCCGCGCCCAGTGCGGGGTTCTGGCGGCTCGTCTGCGTCGGCTGCGAGTTGGCCTCGACCCACGCTGTGACGGCGTCCGTGTCGACGGTGCCGTCCTGCTTCACGAGCTTCGAGCGGTCCATGTCCAGGAGCGCAAAGGGGTCCGCGATACGGCCCGTCAGAGCCTTCGTGAGCGCGGAGCCCAGTCGTTCCTTCGCGAGTTCCTGTCGGATCTCAGCCCGGCCGGCTTCCTTGGCTTCCTGGATGGCCTTCTCTTCTGCCGTCTGGCCCTTGGCGAGGAGGTCGTCGCGCTCCTGCTTGAGCTCGGCGACTTTCTCGGGCGTGAGGTCGCCGTACTTCTTGACGCGGTCCTCGTGCTTCCGAGCCTTGTCCTGCCAGTACGCGGCCTGCTGTTCGGCGTTCATCTCCTTGACGGGGGTGTTCGCGGGGAACTTGGGGGTCGTGTCGTCGCCTCCGCCGCCACCGGGCTCGTCCTCGGGGGCGAGGAACCGGAGGTAGGGCGGGTACGTGCAGCGGCCAGTGAACATGTGGTCTGTCTCCCATGTCGGGTGTGTGTTGAGTTCCCCTGACGGGGACGACCGCACAGTGGGTGCGGAAGATCAGTTCGCGAGGCTGCGCGCCTCAGCGGGAGTGCGGAAGTGGTTGTTCCGCCACGTCAGGACCGGGCCCAGTTCGCCGTGCTGTCGCGTGACGATGAGGTCCGTGAAGTCCGAGATGCGGCGTCCCTGCGCGTCGGTCTTGATGTCCTCGAGGTCCAGGTCGAAGGCGTTCCGGTCCGTCGCCTTCAACCCCCGCTCGATCGCCGCATGGGTCGTTTCGAGCAGTGACGAGTTGATGACCAATGCTGGCTGGCCACCGAGCGGCTCGACGCTGCAGTCGCACCCAGGGTGGATCGGCTGCAGGATGCTCGATTTGTACCTCTGTGTGGACGCGATCACGCACAGCGCGCAGTTCTCCGAACCGGTCAGGACCCGCCGGTAGTACTCCGTCGTGGTGTACCGCTGGGCGGTTCGGGTCTTCGCCAGTTGCAGGTTCGTCGCGGCGAGGCTCCGCAGGCGCTTCTCCCCCGCTGTCACCGCGTCAGTCAGCGAACCGCCGGCCGCGAGCGTGGTGTTGAGGATCATCTGAGGCCGCATGAAGACCTCGCGCGCCGCGGTCCCGCGCAGCGCATCACCGGTGACCTGGCGGTAGTCGACCTGGCGAGGCCGGAACGCCCCGCCGTCGATTGCCGCAGACGCTGAAGCCACGTACGCGGCGGTGAGGTCGGCCATCTGTCGTTCAGCCGCGTCCATGTAGGGCAGGACCGCATTCTGGAACGCCACCATGTCGGCGTCCCGCCACGAGTTCATGCCCCGCCAACGGCCGGTTACAAACTCGTCGACCTGCTGACGGAGCCGAGCGGTGATCGCGACGTTACGAGCTCGAAGTCGATCCAGTAGACGGAGCGTTTGAGGGTCCATCCGGCTCTCCCATCAACGACTCCTGCAGCTTCTGCGCCTTCGCCATGGCGATTCGCTCGGGATCGAACTGGAGGATCTCCGCCATTCGGGTTTCCAGTGGCAGATCCGTCGACTTCGAGAACGCGTCGTACTTCTCCGAGAGGGAGGGACGGTTGGTCGGGTGGTAGTCGATCCGGATCGAACCGCGCTTCGACCTGTCGCTCTCCTCGAGGCACATGAACGCGATCATGTAGACGACCGCCAGCGATGCAGCGACCCGCTTCTGGGTCCGCTCCGTCTTGAACTGGTTGCCTTCCTTGATGTTCGCGGCGCCCTCGGCGGACTGTTGCACGGCATCGGAGATCGCGGGAAGCGGGGTCTTCGTCTCTTCCATGAAGTAGAGGACGTCGTCCTTCACCGACGAGAGGATGCCGGACATGTCAGCCTGCGCGGACTCCCACAGCTTCGCGCCGAGGGGGAGCTTCAGGAATGCGCCCGGATCGGAGGTCAGGAGGTCCTCGTAGTCGATCTCCTGGTTCGTCTCAGGGTCGACTTCGGGAGCATCCTCGTCGTCGACACTGATCGCACGCAGCCGGTACGCCTGGTACAGGCTGATGACCATGCGCTGCAGGATTCCGTGGTTGATGCGGTCAAGGGTGTCGGTGTGACGCTCGAACTCGCTGATCCCGTTCCGGTTCCTGAACCGCACCACGGGGACGAAGCGGTGGTTGAGTTCCGCGCCCTCCGCGCCGTCGAGTTTCGCATCCCATTCCCACGTTGCGCTGCTGAACGCGAGCTTGCCCGACAAGCTGCGCCGGGCCTTCGTCGCGACGTACCGACGCGCATTGGCCCACGCCGTCACCCGGCCGAACGTGTCGCGTTCAGCGGCCTCGCCGGCGATGTACAGGTACGCGTAGTCGCGCTGCTCGTCGGGGTCATGGAACATCTTCAGCGCAGCGCGCACTTCCGACTGTCGGAGCGGATTGTGGATCGTCACGACCTGCCGAGGATCCTCCCCGGTGATCACGACTCGATCGTCGTCATCAGGGTCGAGCCCGACGATCATGTAGCCGTCACGAAGCCCGAGCATGTTCTCGATGACATCGGACAGCTCGATGTCGAGGTTGTTGTCCCGCCAGATCGACATCGCCAGATCGTCGCCGTCGGAGTCCGTCGCGACAGCCGTCCGAACAGCGCGAACGGCGATGCGGTCACTGACAGCGGTGACTGCCGACTCCGCAAGGTTCACGCGCGCGATCTTGCGGATCGCCTCGTAAGCGCTCCGCATGTTCTCGACGCCTTCCGGCGGCGGCGGGTCACCCTCGACGTACGCCTGCAGCCGGTTGAGCTCCGGGAGACGCGCGGCGAGCTTCTTGGACAGCTTGTCGAGCCACCATCCGGGGCTATTCGGGGTCTTGACGTCGATCGCCACGGGCACCCCCTTTACCGGATCCGGCGGATCCTGACTTTGGCCTTCTTCTTCGGCTTCGCGCCCGACTTCCGGGCATCGAGACACGCTTTCCACGACAGGTTCGCGGCCATGGCCGCGTCGATCTTGAATTCGAGACGCCCGTCCGGCTTGGCGAGGATGAGCAGCGGCTGACCTTCGTCATCGAGCAGACGTGAGTCCTTCGTGCCGGCGTTCTGCATGTGCCGCATGAAGTCGGAGAACGCCGCGAAATCGCGAGTGTCATCGTCATCCCCGCCGAAGGTCACAGAACCGGATGCGATCGCTTCCCGGTACTCGCGAGCCGCGTACGCGGCGCGCTTCCGGTTGTTCGTCCACCACTCTTCGATCTGGTCTGGCCACTTCGCGGACCACGACCCCATGGTCTCGGTCCAGTGGGGCGGGTCGCCGTATAGCTTCCAGACATCGAACCGCCTGAACGCATCCCGGACCGCGGCGGTCACTTCGGACTCGTCTACTTCCCAGTCCTCGGCGTACTCCGGTCGCTCCCACAGGCCGAGGAGCTCCTGGAGACCAGTCGCGATGTCGGTCGCGACGAGCGCGGTGGAATCCTTGAACCGGGCGCCGTCGAAGCCGAGAGCGACGAAGGCGCCGTTCGGGATCCGCTGACCCTTCCGCTCGAGCTCCTTCATGCGGAGGGCGTCGAACATCCGGGAGTCAGCGCGACGCCAGCGGTTCAGCCAGACTCGCTCGAGATACGCGAGGTCCGCTTTCGGGCGGTCCCAGTTCTTCGCGATGCCCTCGAACTGTCCAGGACCGTACTCACCTGCCGGGCCTGTGGCTTCCGCGATCGCGGCGATGCGGTTCTGCATGGCTTGCTTCTGCGTGACCTCAGGCTGCGAGTCCGTGCCAGCGCGCGGCATCAGGTCCTTATGCTTCGGACCTGCCCACCGGGCGAAGAAGAACAGTGCGGGGTCTTCGATGTCGCCCTTGTCGATCTTCTCGGCTTCGCCGCGAACGTTCTCCTGAATGGAGTTCTGTCCGGGCTCACCCGCGGTCGACGTGTAGAACGCCCACGGATCCTCGAGGGGACGCTTCGTGAGGTTCGCCGCCATCGTCTCGTGCGCGGCGAGGTGCCGCGGCAGGAACAGGCGGTGAGGCTCGTCGAAGTGCTGGAACGTCGTCAGGGCGCCGTCGCGGGAACCCGGAGAGTTCGACACGGGGACGGCCATGCCGTCGGCGCGGCCGCGGTTGTTCATCCGCACGATGCGCTCGAGCGAGATGTCGAACAGGTCCGCGTCGGGGCTCTCTTCGAGCACGTACTTCAGGACACCGTAGGCAAGCTCGGAGACCTGCTCCTCGGTGACGGCCATCATCGGGATGTACGGGAACTTGACGGGCCGACCAACAGGCTCGCCCTTCGCGTTGAACCCGTCGCATCGGACCGGCGCCTCGGGATGCAGCTCAGCACCGCACACCCACGCAGCGAACTCCGTCTTCGCGAGACCCTTACGCCACTCAAGCGCTCCACGCTGGAAACGCCTGCGACCCTCCAGCCGGTGACCCTTCGGATGCACCTCGTACAGGCGGTACAGCGCCGCGCGCTTCTCATCGTCGAGACGAGCCGGCTGACCAGCGAGCGATCCCGGCCCGAACACGAAGCGGTCTTCGATGAAGTCGGCAAGCTCAGGGCCCAGCGTCGGGAAGGACAGGTCAAGCTTCGGGACGATCAGAACGACCACGAAGCTCTACCTACTCGTTCAGTGCGAGCCGAGGGTCAGCGGTCCGCTTCCGCACGCCCTCACGGCGACGCTCGACACGCTTCGCTGCTCGTTCCTCTGCCGCATCGGCCATCTCGAACTGGATCTTCAACCGCGCCCGGTCTTCGGGCGTCGCACCGAACTTCGCCGTCCGAAGACGAAGCTCGGGAAGCATCTTGAGGTCACCCTCCATCACGGCGGCGTGAGCCAGCGCAGCCAGCTGCAGCTCGGCCCAGTCCATCGACGTGAACATCCCCGACAGGGGCGACATCGCCCACGTGTCCCACCACGCGACCGTCGCCTCGGGCCAATCGATCTCGTCCCGGAAGGTCCCATCCTCGTCCTCACGCGGAACGAACCGCCGAGGGAGCTCAGGCTGAACCGACTTCTGCACCTCGATGACACGCATCTGCGCACCACCAGCATTCCGGCGAGCACGCGTCGTCGGGTCTTTCGGAGCAGGGCCACGGCCAGCCATCAGGTGGTACCTCCCATGTCGGGAATGCGGGGATCAGCCCATGACGGGCAGGAGGACAACGACTCAGCCCAGCGCCAGCGGCCAGGCCGCGACATGAAACGCCAGACCCGTACAGATCGGAATGAGCAGGCCCCCGGAGGTCCCGGTAGGCGGGGCGGGTGGACCCCCCTCCCCCACCCCTTCAGCGTTCGATGTGCTGGGGTGGGCCGGTGTAGTCGGGTTCGTCGTACTCGCGGCCGTCGAGGGAGTGGTGGAGTTCTACCCAGCCGATGGTGCCTTCGTCTCGTTCGACGGGTTCGGTTCGTGGGCCGCAGGGGCAGGGTGTCCCGTCGTCGACGTGTTCGATGAGGTCGTTCACGGGTACGACGTGCACTGTGTCGCGGTCGACGGTCATGGTGCGCTCCCGGTGTCAGCGTGCACGGGTGGTGGTGTGCGGCCGGACGTGGGCGGCATGGGTGACGCGGCACCGTGCCAGTAATCTCGGCGTATGGCGAAGAAGCAGGAGTTCAAGACGGTCACGCTCGATGGCGACTTGTTCGTCTGCGTGATCGAGCACACCATGCTCGCGAGCGGACGCATCGGGGTGAGCATGATGAAGTCGGCTCGCCGCGCGGTCGGTGATACCCATCCGACGGAGGAAGAGCGTCAGGCACTCATCCGCATCCTCGGTGTGAACTAACGTCGCGTTGCTGGTTGTCAGCGTGCGCGGTTGCGTGCGCGGTTGCGTGCGCGGTTCTCACGGTTCGACTTCGCCTGATGGCATTGCACTGACAGCCACTGCAGGTTCGACAGGGAGTGGTCGTCGCCTGCGTTGATGTGGTCGCATTGTGCGCCGGTGCCGTCGCAGTTGGGTTCGTGGGGGGTGGCTTCGCACTTACCGGCTGCGCGCTTCTTCACCTGGGCTCGTAGCTTGGGCCAGTCGGCGGGGAGTCGTGAGCGTCGGGTGGACCGTTGGGGTGTGTGGGGTAGGCAGTAGGCCCGTCCGATCACACGTTCGTCGCAGTCGAAGCGTCCGCACTTCTTGGGGGCGCGTGCCATCAGTCGTCCTCTTCGAACTCTCCGATGCCGCGTACCCGGTCGAGTGCGACGGACAGGAGGCCGACGGCTACGTGGTCGGGAAGACTGCCGCCGGTCATGACGGTCGCGTAGGCGGACTCGTCACGGTTGGCGAGGCTTGGCAGGTAGACGCTGGCTATCCAGTCGCCGACGAACTCCGACTCGTCGAGGATGCCCTCGTCTGCGAGATGCTCGGTGAGCGCGGCGCTGAGGGCACGCTCGGTCTCAGCAGACATCAGTCGGCCTCCCCGTATGCGCTTTCGTCGCAGCAGAACAGGTATGCGGCGCGGGAGTGGTGGACGGTTTCGCAAAGTTCGCAGATCCACACGGTGAGGAGGATGTGTGCGGCGCGGGCTGCGTCGTGTCCGACAGCGTGGGCGAGCGCTTCGATGCGGGCTCGGGGTGTGTGCTTGCCGCGGACGGCGTGGGCTGCGGCTTCTCGGCCGCCGCGCTTGTCGTACGTGGCGAGGCTGGTGGTCGCGTCGTCGCCGAGGATGCCGTGTTCCGCGAGTACCGCGAGGCGTGGGTCTGTCATGGTCGCCACCAGACGAAGTCGCACACGTCGCGTCGGCCGCAGAGGTATGTGAAGGACGGGCGGTTGTTGACGAGGAACAGGGATGCGACGATCGAGTCGAACCCGCAGCGGGGGCATTCTTCCCCGGTCGGGATTGGTAGCGACTGTTCGATGACGACCATGACGGTGCGCTTCGGGTCGGTCATCCTCGTCCCCATCCGTAGAGGTGCGGGTCGCTGTGCCTGACGTCGTTCGTGGCGAAGTGCCAGAGGACGCGTTGGCAGTGGCGTGTGCGTGAGTAGGCGTGGCCGAGCCCGGCGAGCGTGATCCCGGCGGCGAGGGCGATGAGGAGTCTCACGCGATACCCCGAACGACGAGGGATGCGAGGATCTCCGCACCGCTGGTGAGGTCGAGTCCGCGTGGGCCGGGTCCCCAGTTCGGGTAGGTCGGCTTCTTGGCCGCCTTCACGAACGGGATGCCGGCACGTTTCCGTGCCTTGCGAGCTGCGTTGCTCACAGGTGACCTCCGTGTGGGGTCGAAGGGATTCGGGGGTGACGGCCGCGGCGATGCCGGCTCCGTCGTGTTCTGTTATCCAGGCGCGCGCACGCGCCGTGGTTGGTCCCGTGCCATCGCGGGACCGCTCAACCCGTCGTTTGCCGGGCGGAGGCTCCGGGCTGGCGGGGAGTTGTGGGGCATGAAAATACCCCCGCCGTGGCGAGGGTGGGTGTGCGTTACCGCAACTGTAGAAACAGTATCAGTGTTTGACCGGCAATACGGTCACCGAAACACGACATCTGGTGGTGGCGTGGTTGGGGTGTGCCTACATCTTCCAGCGCGGTCCGTTGGCGGCGGCGGTTTCGATGTCTCCCCATCGGACGGCTTTGTATCCGTCGCCGTACCGGTGGAGTTCCACACTGTCGGCTTTCAGCCAGTAGCGGAGGGTGCGTTCGGATACGCCGAAGCGGTCGCGGAGTACGTCGAGCGGGATGAGGACGTCGCCGGCCTTCACCTGGCACCATGCGTTCGCGTCTCGTCCTCACGGTCGTGAATGGTGAGGACCACGGCCGGCCTGTGTGCTCGCTCCGCATGATCACGGAACTTCTGCTCAGCGGTGAATCGTTGCGGGTCGTAGAACCTCGCGCCGCACCCGGAACATGTGTAATGCCACATCAGCGGCTGACCCGGTTGTACTTATCGCGGAGAGTGCTCTCCTGGACCTTCACGCGCCGGCCGACTGCTTCCGGGTTGCGGGGGTGGACCTCGGTGCGGATCCGGTAGTGCGTGTTCCGGAGTCGGTGGTACTCGGTGCGCTCCTGTTTCGTGCGGCCGCAGACGACGTCGGGGCCCGCGTTCACCTTGGCGATGCGGTCGCGTCCGCACTGGTCGAGGCCGAGGACCTCGATGACTTCCACGATGCGGCCCGCGTCGCGGGAGTCGCGGGTTTCAAATCGGTCGCCGACCTCGATGGGTCGGGTGTCGTTTCTGGTCATTCGTCTGCTCCGATCTTCGGGACGCGGGCGGTGTGCCCGTTCTCGAAGTAGACGGTCACGGTCGGTGAGTAGTCGGCGAGCACAGCGGTCACGGTGCGGTCGGGGAAGAACCCTTGGTAGGGCGCGACCGGGACGCGGCGTCTGTTCGGGTCGATCATGGTGGTGTCTCCGTTCATGCGGCGAGGGGGAACGCGGGATGGGTGCGCCCTGCGTAGAGCCGCCGCTCGGCGGACCTCACGAGGGGTGCGATCGCTTTCGCGACGGCCCGTTGCACGGCCGCGTCCATGGAGCCGCCGTGCAGAGCGAGGTAGTCGTCGAACGGGCGCTGGCAGTAGTCGACGGTCGTCGGGTATCGGGCGCTGCAGTCACCGCATTGCCACGTCTTCATGCGTTCGCGATCTCAAGCAGCACGTCTGCGTGGCACGGCTGGTCGAGCGGGCAGAAGCACATGAGGTTCTTGCCGCGGAGGGTTTCGATCTCGTTCCGGCGCGGGATGAACGGGTAGCTTGGCTCGGCCACCCAAATGTGCCCCTCGACCGCATCACGGTACAAAGCGACAGCATGCGCCCGGTCCCGGACGATGATGCTCTGGCGTTTCGAGTTGTCCACAATGACGCCCGTCGCGTCGTTGATGATTGCACGCTCGCCGATTCGGAACGGGTTCCCGTACCGGCTTGGGCGGGCGACGCGAACAGTGTTTCCTGGCTTGCGCCACCCCTTCGTGCGGCGCTGCTGGATGCGTTCAGGCATTGGTCCTCCTTGGGACGAATCTGGGCGGGCAGGTGGTGCACACGCGCTCCGCGTGAGGCTTTCCGTACGTGCGGATTTCGACCACGTCGTGGCCCTCGTGTTCGGTCTCGTTGAACGGTGCGTGCTCGAAGGTTCGCGCGAGGAGGGTCCGGTACTCGCGTTCCCACCACTCCGGCGTCTGATCGAGCTCGGCGCGGATCGAAGCGGGGACGGGTGCACGTCGAGGGTGCGGCTCGAATGGCGGATCCGCTCGACGGATCGTCCGTGCGGTGTTGATCATGGTGTCGACGAGCGAGAGGCCCGTCGCGTCCTGCGAGGTCTTCACTTCGTCACCCCGATCGACTGGAGCGCCTTCCGGGCATCCCGGAGCGCGTCCTGCGCGAGCCCGAGCTGCCCGACCTTGTGGCGCAGGATGCTGTCGACCTGCTTCTCCGCGAGGAGGAAACGGCCAAACGACTCTCGGAGCTCGCCCACGCTCGCCGCAGCGTGACCGTAGGCGAAAGTCCCTTCCACGATGCGGATGCCGAGGATGTCGGTGACCTCGGCGAGGAGGGCTTCGGCGCGGTCGGCGCGCTGCTTCTGCCACTCCCCTGACCCCTGGTCGTAGCTGAGCCGGCGGCGCACCTCCTCGTCGAGAGCGGCGTGATGTTCTGCGCGAAGCGTGGCGACGCGCTCCTGGACGGCGCGCATCCGTTCGGTGTCGGCCTTCTGGATGATCGCGTGCGTTGCCTTCCACGATGGCTGCCGGTCCTCGTGACGGGTGGCTTTCACGATGACATCCATGCGGGTCTTCGTGCGAGGGTTCGGGCTCGGGACGATCAGGCCCCACCCGTGCGGGAGTTCCTCGGGCCGGACGATGGTGGTGTCGGGGGCGACGATCCACCACTCGTGGACGTTCTGCTCCCACGTCTCGGCTTTCGCGGGCTGGTCGAGTTCGGCGAGCCAGTCCGACCGGGCAACCTTCACCTCGTAGCCGCGGAGGTACTTGCCGCGGCTGCCGAAGAACCCGCAGTACAGGCCGTCGATGCGGCGTGAGTCGAGGGACACTTCGGTCATGAACATGCCGCCGGGCATGTCGTCGCCGGGCTTCACGATCGAGGCTCGGAGTCGTTCAATCAGCGCCTTCGCGGTCATCTTCGTCGCGCTCATCGCTGCCCCCTCTCCCCGAGCAGCGCCGTGGCTGCGAGTTCTGCGGCATCCTGCCGGGTCGTCATGCTCAGCCACGGGATGCCCGCCAAGGCGATGAGGTTCGCGATGCGCTGCTGCTCAACCTGCTCCGCCCGGCCCTGACGGTACGCGCGCGCCCATTCGCTTTCGCGTTCACCGGTCATCACTGCTTCCGATCTCCGAGATGCGGGTCTGGTAGCAGAGCGGGCAGGTGTCGTAGAAGATCCCGCTGAACGCCTTGCCGTTGCGCCGCCACTCGTGTGCGTGGTCGGATGCTGCGACGTCGCGTCCCTGCAGGAAGCGACCCACGAGCAGTCCCCAGCATGGGTCGCAGAGCCGGATCTCATCGTCCGAGCGGATGAAGCCGTCACGCGGTCCTCCGCTGCGGGTGTACTGCGTGCCACTGATGCGGATGAACGATTGAAACGTGATCTTGGTGGTTCGCTGGATCAAGCCCCAGAACGTGGTGCCGCGGACGTTGTCTACCGTCTCGGCACTCTCGCCGCACCGCTTGCACTTATGCTTCGACGTCATCCCTGCTCCCCCTCTCCGACAGGCACCCGGAGAGCGGCTTCGAGAGCGGCATCCGCAACCTCGGCGACGTTCGCGATTGTCGAACCGCCGAGAAAGTCTGAGCGGGGGGTGATCACAGCGGTGTCATCGATCGCGGCTGCGACCTTACGTCGCATCTCGTCGGTGATCTCGGGTTCCGGGTGCTTCCGGTATCCAGCGAGGAACCCCGCGGTGAAGTGACGCACGGCATACGGCCGAACCTCATGGTGCGGGTACTGGGCCTCAACCGCTTGCGCCAGCGCCTCGCGTTCGTCGTCTCGTGCTTCCCGTCCGGTCATCGCTGGGCACCCTTCGCCATGAGCGCGTTGATCGCGCTGATCATTCTCTGCAGGCGTTCCTCTGCCTCGTCGCGCTGGGTGAGCGCTGCGTCGAGTTCCACGACCTGCTCGGGGGTGATGTCGTAGCCGACGATCACGCGGTCCTTGCCGTCCTTGAACTGCACGCCAGACATCACGACCACCTCTCCGCGCTTCGGGACGGGGGAACGCACTACGCGCCCCCAATCGCTGGAAAGCTTTGACTGCGTCGGGGCCTGTTCGGTCATGGTGTCTTCTCCTTGTGGCACGGGCATCCGCACCGGGTTGGTTGATCGGTGGTGTGGTCCCACGCTTCGCCGAGGCAGGCGCGGTGCTTGCCGGACGCGCAGTCCGGGTCGAGTGCTGTCATGAGCGCTCCGAGGGTTCGGGGGCGGGCACCATGTCGGTGCCCGCCCGTACGGTTAGTCGCGTCCTCCCCAGTAGTGGAGGTACGAGGTCACGACGACCCCGACGATGCAGATGTAGAGAAACAGCTGCGTTCCGGCGAACAGGGCGGTGTAGTCCATGAGGACTCCTCAGGTGAAATGCGACGAGCTCTCGAGCGACGTCCGCCTGAGTGCTGCGGAGCTTCGGAACCCGGGGAGTTCGGTTGAACTCTCCGAGTCCCCTATGCGCGACGCTTGAAAACTCGAACGGCCCGGATCAGACCGTCCTGCGCCACCCCTGCGGCAACCTCAGATCGTGGCGGCGGATTCGGCTTCGAGCACGTGGAACGGAACCGGGTTCGTGTACAGCGAGAACCGTCGGACGTGGCACTCGTCCTCACAGTCCGTGGACCGGCACGCTTCGTGATCACCCGTGGTGCACTCGTCCGAGGTGCGGGACTTCTCCGCGTGCCACCGGCGGGGACGTTTCCCCTCCGCCCGGTCCTGCTCGGCGATGATCCCGCGTAGGACGGGCTCGTACTTCCCCACCCACACGAAGTAGTCCTCGTGATACCCGCACCCGGGGGTGACGCATTCGATGAGCAGCTCGTCGAGGTACTCGACCGGCGCCCGCCTGTACAGGGACCGGCCGCACGTCTGCCCACCCTTCGGGCACAGCATCCAAGGCACGTGCCGCCACGTCGCTTCACTGTCCGGCCACCGGCGGATCGCGGTCTGCAACCGGCGGACCATCACCACCGCCCGTTTCGCGCCCTCCCGGGTGTTCACGATCGCATCGAGGTCAGCCCACTCCGCGACGGCCGTATCGGATCGGCCGCGAGCCTGCTCGATCGTGTCCGTCGACGGGATCGGTGACGCACCGAGCGCTTCGAGCAACCCGTCCGCCGCGACCCACGTATCCGGGATCAGGATCGACCGTTCCATCGACGTCGACACCCGCTCCCCGATCGGCTGCGCCGGTTTCTTGATCGACCGGAGATGCACGACCATCTCCCCCACCCGCCCCAGAGCGTCCCCCACCTTCCGGTAGCACGCGACGCACAAGAACCCGTGGGATGCGACCCGGGGCACGCACCCACGGCACGTGTCGTCCGAGCAGACCGCGTAATGCGCCGGCACCCACGCATCCGTCGTCTCGTCATACACCTTCTGGATACACCGCCGAGGCTTATCCAGCGGATGCAGGAGATCGAGGTCGTTCGAAATGCAGAATCTGTCGTCAGCCATGAGGGCCTTTCGTGAAGCGGGCGCACCCGCGGAAGAGGAAGTTGCGCGAGCCGGTGAATGACCTCACGCCGCTATCGCGAGTAGGAACTCGGCGACGGCGTGGCCGAGGTCGCGCGCGGCGGGCGGGGTGACCGCGTTGCCTGCCTGCTTGACCTTGTCCCGCTTTGATCCGACGAGGTGGTAGTCGGCGGCGAAGCCCATGCCCATCTGGATCTCGTGGGGTTCGAGCATGCGGAAGCCGGCGTCGTCGACGTCCAGCGAGACCGGCGCTGACGGTTCGAGCAGCGACTGGTGGCCACCGGTCGTGAGCGTCCGGATCGGCTCGGTGATGGGCGTTGTCATCTCCGCGCCGCCGAGGTTGTTCCGCATGACGAGCGCGTGGTGGTTGCCTTCGGCGCTGACGGTGTCGATGGGGTGCGTCGTCGGCTTGGCGACGCCGTGATTGCGCATCGGGATCAGTAGGCCAGTCTCGTTCCGGGTCGACTGCGTGCGGATGGGATCTGCCACAGAGGCCGCGGCCTTTCCCTCACGCCCTTCCACCGGGATGAGGAGCGAGGCGTGCGTGCCGCCCGCGACGATCGACGGCAGCGCCCGCGAGATCGGCTCGGACCTTGACGCGTCCGCGCCGCTGACGTGGTTCACGATGAGCGGCGGAACGGCGATGCCGTGTTCGGCCGACCCCGTCTGGACGGGCATCGGCTCGTCCGTGCCGTTCACGCGGAGGTAGTTCGACCCGGTCGTGATGCCGTCGTACGTATTCCCCGCGGCCTTCGCGATGATAGGCGCCCAGTGCCGCTCGATCCCACGCCGGATGCGCTCACGCGTCTTCGGGGCGAGGGGCTTCGACCGGTCGCCGATCCGCTGTGCGGGGATTGACCAGTCGATGATGCTCGACGCGGGCAGCCACCCGGGCTCGACGACGGCCCAGCATTTCGGGCACCGGTAGAGGTACTGCGCCCGGTACCGGCCCCACTGCTCGGTCTTCTTGAACGCCTGCGAGGCCTGGATCTCGCCGTGCTCCAGGCACAGCGCCATCGGGCTCGTCCACTTCGCGACGTTCGGCGCGGGGTGCTCCTTCGTGGCGAGATCCTTCCGCCACATCACGATGTACATGCGGTCGCGGGACTGCGGCGCGGGGAGCCCGCCGATCTGCGCGTGCATCGAGTTCAGCCACACGATGCGCATCTGGTAGCCGAGGGACTCCATCGCGAGCTGCCATGCGGGGAACTGGTCCCAGCGGGCCGCGTCGACGACGTTCTCGAGGATGATCGCCATGTACCGGTGGTGCTCGGCAAAGCGGGGGATGTCCCACATCGTCGCGCGGGACCGGTTCGCGGCTTCGTCTTCCTGCGGGCGGGTGCCGTCGAGCTCGAACAGTCCGAGCTCGCGCGACTGGTGACGCTTCACGCCCTTCGCGATCGAGTGGTTCGTGCATTCCGGGCTGCCCCAGAGGACGTGCGTGCGGGGAAAGTACCGCGGCTCGACCTGGGAGATGTCGGCCTGCGAGTGGTCCGTCTCGGGGTGGTTGATCTGATGGGACTCGATCGCCTTCGCCCAATGGTTCGCCGCGATGACGACCCGGTAGCCCGCCTCGACGAGCCCGGAGGATGACCCGCCAGCGCCACAGAACAGATCCGTGACTGTGAGTCCGTTCCAGGGGACGGCCGGCATCCGATAGCCGACCGGAACGGCGGATGCGGGCGTTACGTGATCCCGATCGAGAATGTCGTTCTGCACTGGGGTCCCTTCGTGAGCAGCCGCCGATAGAGTTCGGTCCGTGGCTGCAAAGTTGTTCATTGTCATGGGGGCTCTGGCGCTCGTTCTCTCAACGGTCGCGATCGTGCTGTTCGCGCCCACGTGGAAAGACACCGTCCCGGCATGGATCGGGGGTGTGGGCGGTGTGCTTGGGGCGCTCGCGAGCCTCTACGCGATCGCGCTGGCCGTGGAGGCGAACACAGAGCACGTCTCGTGGTCGACAATCGCTACACGGCACGGGAAGACCGGTGTCCCCCAGGCGTACGCGGTCGTCAACGTGTCCAAATCGACTGTCGCGCGCGTGCTGTCAGTCGATGACATGACAGGCGACATCGGCGGTGCGCTCGGCGAGAAGATTCAGCCGCCGTTCCAGGTCAATCCCGGAGCGTCATTCCCCATCGCAATCGACCGGACGCTCGCGAATACGTCGCCGACAGTCGCGATGATCACATGGGTGGAGCGCCGGTGGACCGCCAAAGGCTTCAAGTCCCGGCGGTCCACCCAGTACGTCTACCTCTGAGCTAACGCTGGTAGGCCGGATCGTTCCGGCACGGGACGTTGCTGGGACCGTATGGGGTCCTGCAGTTCCCGCACACGTGCCGGGCGGGCTCCACGGCTCGCTTGATGTTCTCCAGCCACCGTGCGTCGTCGTCGGTGATCCGGTACGTGCCACGGTTCACCATGCGGCACCGTCCTGCCCCGGGATGGGTGCGACGTCCCAGGTCGGTTCGGGACCGTACGCATCGTCGGGCGGTGTCTCGTCGGTGGGTTCCGCGGTAGGCGGGTCGTGGCGGGCGATGAGGCGCACCTCGTTCAACGACCGTCGGATGATCGGCTTCAAGCCAGCGGGGCTCTGGTAGCTGTCGATCTTGTCGCTGTAGTTCCCGGCGACGGTGACCCGGTCCCCCATGGTGACGTCGAGGTCGGCCCACACGGTGACCTCGGACGGGTACTTCGCTTTCGGGTTGAGGACGTGGAGGACGGCAGCGGTTCCGCCGCGGTGCGCGAAGGTTCTCTTCACGGTGCCGGTGAACTCGGTCTTGTCTTCGGTCATCGGTTGATCCGTTCTGCTGTGAGCTGGTCGACCTCATCGGGTCGGTGGCTGATGTCGGTGACGGTGACCTCGAAGTGAGGTGTCTCGTCGGGGCGGTACTCGATGCGGGGGTGCATCTTGGTGACGAACTCGGGTGAGTCGTCGGGGACGATCCGTGCGGAAACCCCACGGTCGGAGGCGAGAGCGTCCCAGCACGCCTTAGCCAGCGGCGCCAGGTTGTCGTCATCGCGTTTCCGGTGGTCCTTCACGACCCAGACGAGTTCGACCTGAACGCGCTGCAGCTGCGGGATGCCAGCGGAGCGGGCGAGGGCGACGACCAGGTTCCTGACCTCAGCCGTCGACCTTGCCTTCGTCCGCCAGTGAGCCCGGTCGTTCGCCGATAGCCCCTTGGGTGGTCGTGAGTAAGCGAGGGCAAGTACCCACTTCACGACGCGTCCTCCCAGTCGCCGAACATGGTCGGGTGAAGCGGCTTCCGCACACGGGCGAGGATCAGGGGAAGGTGATCGGCTTCGAGCTCGATCAGGTCGACCTCCATGCCCTCGAGCAGCGCAGCCTCACCGGTCGTCCCGGACCCGGCGAACGGGTCGAGTACGCGCCCGCCGGGGCGGGTGACGAGGCGGATGAGCCAGCGCATCAGCTCGAGCGGCTTCACCGTCGCGTGCACCGTGCCGTCGACATTCGGACGCTCCGATGTGGGGGCCTTCGCCTCGTACCGAAACGTCGGGAAGAAGCGGGATGCGCCGCCTTTGTCGCCGTAGGTAGCGCCCGACGTCACGAACTCGCCGCGCTTCCCGTAGATGTCGCCACCGGAGGACTGCGCGCGCGTTCCGGCGCGCATCATGCCGCTCGACAGCACGCCCGACTGCGCGTCTAGTGCGCCGGCCTGCGACTCATCCAGGAGCACGTTGGACGGCCAGCGGCCAAGCTGCTCTGCCTTCGCGACGTTCGCTTTCACCCGCTCGGCGTGAGCCGCAACCTCTTCCGCGTCCTTCATCCACGGCCGATCCCAGCCTTCGGTCTTCGTCGCGAGGCCCGCACCCGACTCCGCACCGCCGCCGAGCTTGTCGGTCGTGGCGGTACGAGTCGCGTCGATGTTGAGCGCCCCAGTGCCGTGCGCAAGGACGTTCGCCGCGACGGTGCCGCGGAACGGCTTGCGGGCGACGACGATCGGCTCGAAGGCGGGCTTGAGCGCGGTTCCCCAGCCCTCCCACTCCACGGCCTCCGGGGTGTGGGAGGTCGTCTTGGCCTTCCCTGTTCCGGCCGCTGTCACGCCAGACTCACCGCGGGTGATGCCTGCACGGTGCGTCCCGACGACGGCACGTGCGGCGAAGTTCGCTGACTCGACCGTGCGCTCGGCGACGAGCTCCTCAATGCGGGTGGGGACAGGGGGAAGGGACGGGCGAAGCTTGTCGAACAGGTCAGCTGTCGCCACGGCGGGCTGCGTCGGGTGCGTGGTGAGGTGATGGCCCATGTCCGTGCCGGTGAGCTCGTTCACCCGCTGCGGTGACAGATGCAGCCGAAGCCAGCTCTGAAACTCCTCCGCGCGGGTGAGACGATCGCGCGCAGCGTCCAACTTGTCGATTGCCTGCGCGACATCCATCGACTTCGGGAAGCCGGATCCGTACATCCACGCGATCGAGTCGCGCACCTCGAAGCCGGCATCCTCGATCGCCACGGCGACGCGGTGCCAGGTTCGGGTGCCGCCGAAGGCGAGCAGGTGCCCGCCCGGCTTGAGGACGCGGAGGCACTCACGCCACACATCGACGTTGTAGGCGATGCCGGACGAGTCCCAGCCCTTCCCCATGAAGCCGAGCTCGTAGGGCGGGTCAGTCACGATCGAGTCGAACGATGCATCCCCGAACGTCGGGAGCAGGTCGAGGTTCGACCCGTGCCAGAGCCGGAGGCCGCCGTCTTCGTAGTGCGGGATCATGCGACACCCCGCATCCAGTCCGCGAGCGGCGCAACGCGCATCCCGAGGGTCGCGGCAACGTTCACCTCAAGGCGGGCGCCGCCGGACGCCTCCCAACCGGGGAGGAGCGCCACGCCGTCGCAGCGGATCAGCTGCGCCAGTCCCGCTCGGAGCCACCCGTGGTAGTCGCCCGGGGTGGGGTTCTCGTTCGTCGACGGGTCTTCAACTTCGTACCCTCGTGCGAGAAGCTCGGCGGCCGCGTCGCGGAACGCGGGGTAGTTGAAGTCGGGAAGGCCGGTCATCGGGCCTGCGACGTAGAGTCTCTGAGCATCCATTCGTGCTCCGTTCTCCCGTTCCCGGGAATGAGAAAGACCCTCCGATTGGGAGGGTCTAGGTGATGGTGGGGTCAGGCTGCGGACCTGATCCATGACGCGAGGTCTGGTCGTTTGTGGCGTTCCGCTTGCCGGCGGAGCGATTCGAGCGTTTGCGGGAACGCGGCGATCGCGACGGTCGCTGGTTCGCCGAGTGAGTACAGGTGCGCGAGTTCCGCGACGACCCAACCGTGAGCGTCCGCTTCAGTGTCGATGTCGGGGTGCTCGTCCGGGTTGGTGATGTCGTCCCAGTCGAGGGGGCCCCCCCATCCCGAACGGCGTGCGTGGGCTTTCGCTTTCGAGACGCTCACCCGCTCCCCCTTCGTCGTGGTCGCGGGGGTCCTGAACGCGAGGTCGGTGTACAGCTTCGCGACCCTGGACTCCGTGACACGCGTCACGGTGTCCGCTCGCGCCCACCGCCACACCAGAGAGTGATCGAGGCCGAGGTGCCGACCCATCGCCGCGGGCGACCAGCCCATGCACATCAGCGCTTGCAGCCGCCGTCGCGTCACGAGGGCGGGAACATCGACGTACGCGAGCCGCTGCGTGGGGACGGTGCGCCGCCACCTTTTGTAGGCAGACGCTCGACCACGGCACGCATCACACCGGCACCGGTGCCCCGTGTAACACGTCGACGACTTCGCGTGCCCATGATCGGGCGGGCACACCGCACCCGCCTTACGCGCCGGCATGATCCCTCAGATGCCGGAGGAACCGGGTCATCTGCTCCGTCTTCGCGTCATACGCTTTCCGGATCGTCACCGAAGGCGGATCCACCCACGACTCCCGACGCACCAGTCTGCGCCGACGCTCCCGATCGTTCACGAGCTCATCGATCTGCAACGCGAGATCCAGCCCCGCACTCACGACGCATACCCCTCGAAGTCGCGTTTCACTAGGGTGAGGACGTCAACGGCTGACAGGTCCTCAATGTGTCGCCGGTCGCACGGCTCGGTCACCTTCTCGACGCGCTGGATGCCGTACTTCTCGCACAGCGCGAGGATCGTCCGCCGCACGGCATCAGCGTTCGGTGAGCTGTAGCCGCTCGACGTGCCCTTGAGCGTGTCCAAGGAACGGATGCACCCGGCGAGAGCGTCAGCTTCGGGCACCCGCACCGGGTCCCGCGGCACGCTCGCTCGCAACGCATCGATTTCCCGGACAACACGGTTGAGCTCGGCGAGTAGTTGAGCTTTCGTTCGGCGATCCTCGTGGTCTGTCATGAGTGGTTCCCTCATCTCACTTCGCGGGCCGTGATGTTCTTCACGAACTCGCGCTCGATCTTGTAACCGGGGTTCTTCCCCGGGCATCGGTTGTGGGCGTGCTGACGGGGCGTGCCGTCCTTGCGGCGGAGCAGCATCTGGCCACACCGTTCGCACGGTGCGTGGCCGCACTCGTGGTGATCCGCCATGCGCTTCTTGGTCCACCCGGCGAGGTCGCCATCGATCGTGAACCCGCACTCTTCGCAGCGCCACACGGTGTAGCGGCGGTGCTGCCCGTAGGGGCCACCCCAGCCACCGTCTTCCCGCACGACGATGAAGCACACGTACCGCTCCCCCACCTTCGGGAGGTTCACGATGCGAGCCCGTTCTCGTCGATGAACTGCTGGATCTCGGCTGGCGACTTGTTGACGGAGCCGAGGACGTACTCGTGAGGCGTCTTCCGTATCCGCCCAGCCCGGTCGAGAATGCTTGCGGCGACTCGGAGGGCTCCCGCGGCGTTCACTGTCCGCTCGGTTCGGGCGTGGATGTGAGCTATCAGCTGGTCAGGGCCGATGCCCAGCCCGGATAGAACTGAGCGTGGAACTGAGTCCGTCTCGGAATCGCGCGGTTGAGTACTAGAGAGACTCTCTAAGTCTTGGAGGTCTGTCCCTGACCTTGACTCTGACCTTGACTCTGGTTTGCTCTGGGTTCCTACGGAACCCGCGTGGGTTTCTCTGGGTTTCGGCGGTCTGCCACCCTTCGAACCGTTCTTCCGGCTCACCTCAGCGAGGCGTTCACGATCGGACGTCGTGAACTGGTGTTCGGCGTAATCCCTCAGCACGTAGGTGTCACCGTCGCGCAAGAGCACCGGGCGCGTCGGGTGTGAGGCGAGGAGTTCGGCGAGGGTTTCGGGCTTCCACATGAACTCCGCGTCGGGAGCATCGATCCGGCCGTCGGATTCGGCGATGCGTGATTCACCGTTCGCTTCGACGAACGCGCGGAACGCGGCGTCGCTGAGTCTGGCGATCTTCGGGTGACGGTGGAAGTCGATCGGGAAGGTCATGTAGAGGCGTTGGTCTCTGGGCATTCGGTCACCCCCACGGGGCCTCTCTTCAGTCGTCTACGCAGCGGCACGGCTGGACGCAGAAGCACACGCCACAGACGATGTCCGTCGGGCGCAGCGTGTACGGGTCGGGTTTCGGGGTGCACTCGTCGTGGACCCACCCGTAATCGGGGTCGTTCCGGATCATGTCGCCCGCGTGGATACGGTTCCCGCACCCGGCGGGGCACATGCCGGCTTCGAACCTCGCGGGGATGGCCATCACAGTTGATCCTCAATCTGGCGGATGGTGTCGGCGTCGAGCCGGCGGAGGCCGAGCGCACCCTTGAACGGGATCGGCTCAGCGAGGGGGCGCGGGTTTGCGAGGACGAGATGCTGATACCAGCCCTCGGGCGCCGGGCCCATCGCCCACGGTGAGCAGTGGTGGCGGCATCCGTGCGGGTGTTCGTCGCAGTTGTTGTCCATACGCCCACACCCACCGATGACGGAGGCGCTGTGCACGTCGACTAGGTCAACAACGCCGATGATCCGGCCGCGATCTGACCATGACGAGTCGAACGTCTTCGGCTGCGGCCTGCGTGCCCGGTACCAGGCGGCATGTTTCATCCAGAGCGACTCAGGTGCGTTCTCGGCGTCAGCGCGCGCGACGTGGATCGCGACGGGCCCGCGGTAGTCCCCGGCAATGTTGCGGACGCGGTTCTCGACGTTCTTCCCACCGTGGATGATCGCCCATGCCCAGGGTTGACGGATGGTGATGATCCGCATCAGGTCTCCGTGTCGTGGTTGTCGCGGACGGTCCCGCCGATGTTGGTGGCGTACCGGTTCGCTTCGGTTTCATCGTTCGTGCGGAGGCCTGCTTCGCCACGGCTGGAGAGGACCGTGTACCGTTCGGTGGTCACCATCGGAACTGTCCTTCCATCTCGACCTGTCTGAGCCATTCGAACCAGTCCGGCCCGTACACGGCGTGCATCATCCCGTGAGCGTCGTCGATCGCCAGTGGGATGCGTTCGTCGCCTTTCAGCGCGTACCAGGTGGACTCCGCGGCGTACCAGACGGGCACCATTTCGTTGTCGGCCCAGAACGGCACCTTCACGCCGTAGACCTTCGCGCGTAGCTGCAGGTCGGGTTCCGCTTCGATGCGCCCGTTGATGAGCGAGTCGAGCCACACGATGTTCGCGGGGGCGTGCTTGTCGGGACGCCACCCGGCGCCACCCTTCCGGTGTTGCGGAACGATCCGCGGGCCCCGGTACCCGGTGAGGGTGCAGGCCCGCGGATCGCGGTTGTCAATGACGACGAGGGTGGCTTTGGGGGTGGGCCGGCTCACGTTGTCTTCGTCTTGCGGGGGGTCGGGAGGATGCCGAGGTTGCGGAGCGCGCGGGAGCGGGCGATCGTGTCGGCGCTCTCGAGTGGTGCGGAGGCGATCACTTCGTTGCGGTCTCGGGTGGAGCCCTGTGCGTAGGCGGTCGCGTCGGCGTCGCCGCTGCCCTTCACCTTCCATGCGGAGGCTCGGACAACGTAGGTCACGTTCCCGTCAGCGTGCTCGATGATTCGCTCGAGCGTCGCGTCGAAGTGGCCCTGCTTGTGCACGGTGCGGAACTTCTTGAACCGGTCTTCGGCTCTGATGATGTCCTCGTCCGCGATCTCCCGGGTGGCTCGGGATTCAGCTTTCCGGAGTTTCGAGGGCGCGGTGTCCTCGGGGATGTTCGGGGCGGTCATGATGCAACTCCGTATCTGTCGGTGAAGTCGTAGATGCGGCGCATGGGCGCCTGTGTGATCTGGATGCCGGATCCGCGGCCGGGCCACAGGTCCACTTCGCGGCAGGCGCGGAGCTTCGCTCGGGCTGCGCGTGCTTCGACGAGTCCCATCTCGATCTCGTCGTTGGAGAGCCGGAACACGGCCGCGAAAAACGGGGGTTCCTTCTCGACGGCGATGAAGAGCATCGGCGGACGCTCCCCCGTCACGAGCTCGAACGTGTCGAGGTAGTGAGCGTGGGAGACGTCGTACTTGTAGTCCGCGACGGCTTTCGAGAAGCCCGCAACGGTGGCGTGCCCGGCCATCGTCTTGAGGTCCGCCGCCCAGGCATGGTCGTCGCGGAGCCGGTCGAACCTGCACCGCATGTCGATGCCTGTCTCCGGGTCGGTCGCGAACACTGAAACCTCGGAGGATCCGCCTTCGAGAATCTTCGCGGCGTCCGGGTTCGACAGGACGCTCTCGGCCATCTCACGGACGGTGACGAGTTCCTTGGTGAGCATCGGGATCAGCCCAGCTGCGTACGCCGCGTCACGTGCTTCTCGGGCATCCTTCGACCGGTAGTCGTCGAAGTTCAGTTCCTCGATGCCCCAGCCCGTGCCGAGGACTTTCGCGTGCACTGCGGACCCGAGGTCGAAAGCCGGTTTGTGTGGCTGCGGGTGGTCCAGGTTGTACCGGTAACGGGCGGGGCAATCGAGCAGCCACTTCACCTGAGTGCTGCTCAGCGCCTCGTCAGAGTGATAGGCCAACTCCTCAAGCCCGTGGATGATCCCTCGCATCTCGGTCGCGGGCTCAACCATCAGCGGGCTCCCCCTCTCCGACAGGCACCCACAGGATGCGGACCGGCGTGTACGTGGTCACCTGGTCCTCGGAGAGGTCGTAGCGGCCGCCCCAGATGGTGCGCCACCGGTAGGTCTGCGCGTCGGTCCGGATGAACACGCGCCCGACCATGTCGCGCGCAATCGTGCCGACGGGGAAGTCGGCCATGTCCTCGCGCGCGGTGATCTCGGGTTCCGGGTGCTTCGCCGTCATGTCCTGCACGGCGCCCGACAGCTCCCGCGAAAGGTCGCCGAGGATGCGGCAGGTCTCTCGCAACGATGCGATCTCAGCGTCGCGAGGGTCGGGTTCCGGCTGCTTCCGGGCCGTGGCCGCTTCGAGAGCATTGCTCAGCCGCCGCAGAAGGTTCGCCGTGTACATCGGGTCGTTGGTCGTCGTGAGAGCGTGCGGGCCGTGCGACGCGACACTGCTCAGCATCATCCGGACCTCGAAGATGAGGCGCTTCGCGTCGCGTTCGTCGTCTCGTGCTTCCTGCCCGGGCATCAGTCGCTCCCGCCCGTCATCTCGGCGATCCGACGTGCGACGTCCTCGGCGGTGTCTCCGACCGTGGCGAGCACTACGGCCGCGTGCGGTGCGACCATCCCGATCTCGGTGATCGGGTCGATGCTGGTGTGATCGGCGGGGTCCAGTGCCCGGACGGTGACCGTCTCGCCGTACTTCGCGTACAGCGAGGTCAGCCACTCGTCGGCATCCTCGCGGGAGGCGATCGGCGGGATCGGTTCCGATGTGAGGTCAGGGTGCTGCTCGCGGAGGCTCGGCTCACACTCCCGGGATGCGCGGGGCAGCTGGTGGGTCATGAGGCTGTCGCCGGTCATGAAGTCGCAGAGGTCGTAGACCGCTTCCATGTGGCGCAGCGCGACGAGTGTGCCAGTGGCGACGCTGATGACGTCGCCGATGTGGAAGTCGCGGGTGCGTGCGTCTGTCGTGGGCATTGCTTCGTGTTCGTTCATCGCGTGGTCTCGCTGTCGTTGAGTGCCCACAGGTGGGATGGGTTACCGAGGTCGGATTCGCCGAGCTCGTCGAGTCGCACGAACGCGTTGAAGCGGGCGCTGACTCTCTTCGACTTGCCGGCGCCTTCGTTGAGGACGGTGCGGACCCGTTCGCGGGAGCAGTAGTAGCCGAACTCGGTGCGCATGCGGGTCCAGATCGCGTCGGCGGTGAGCGGTCTCCCTGCGGATTCGAGTGCCCGTTCGATGAACAGCTTCACGGGGAGCTTCGACGTGGCGTTGTCGGCCGCGGTGTGGCTGGTGAGGGGGTCGGAGCGTCTGACGTCAGCGCTGCCGGGGTACACGGTGGGAGGGTTCATGTTCTCGCCTTCGTCTGTTCGGGCCGCGGATGCGCGGCCCACATCTCGGGCCGTGTCCACAGGATGGTCGTGATGCGGGTGTGGCCGTCGTCTGACTGTTGAGCGGCGACGGCGATGCGGTCGCCTTCCCAGATCCAGGAGGCGTGCTCGTCGGACCATCGGGTCCGGACGGGACAGGTGAGCGCCATCGTCATCTCGAGGAATGTGACCGCGGCTTGCGTTTGCATGAGGCGGAGGCGTTCCTGGGCGTGCTGTGTCGCGCTCGTCCGGGCCAGGTCGACCGTCGGGGCGCCGACTACTTTCGGGGCGCGTAGGGCCCGGTCAGGGCGCCCGTAGCGGGCTTGCAGTGATCTGAGCAGGTCGAGCGCTGCGGGGAACTGGATACGTTCCTCCACGAAGCGTTGCGCGCCGTCGGGGAACCAGTACGACGTCCCGTTGCGGTCACGCTCCCCTCGCGCTCCGAGCTTGCGGAGTTCCTTGCCGAGCCATCTCGCGGCGTTCTTCTGCCCCTTCACCGGGACACCGCACCGATCAGGACCGCGACGAGCGCGAGATCGATGATGAGCAGCGCGCCGGTCACGACGGATAGGGCTGACAACTGGTCAGGGCTGGGGAGGATGTCGACCGGTCCGGTGTTCGGGACACGGTCGACGGGGACGGGAGCAAACTCGGTCATGCGGGGGTGTCCTTCCGGGCAAGCGAAAGAGCGGCCTGCACCGAGGGGGAATCGGTGCAGCCCGCTGGTCAGAGGGGGCGGTTAGCGGTGCAGCATCTCAGTGCCTACCGAGGTGGGAACCGGGTAGAGGGTGCCGTCGGAACGCCGCCACCTGCGGCGGAACATCACGAGAAGGCGGAGGTCCGAGATGTTCTGGCGGTAGTAGACGAAAGCTTCGTCGAGCGCTTCCTTGTTGATGCCGTCATCCCAGTAGTTGGCGTCGAGCTGCAGCGCTCGACGGGTGAATGCGAGACAGTGTTCGCAATTCAGGTACGAGTAGCGCTGGCCGTCGAAGACGTTGTGCTGCCTCAGGTACGTCTCGCCGACGCCGATGACCCGCCCGCAGGTGCTGCAGCGGTGCTCCTTCCTGGCCTTTGGGGAGGATGAATGCAGAACCATGACCATCTCGTTCTCCTTCTCTGTCCGTTGGTTGGTGCCGACTTGGGGACTGGTGGATTGCCCATCACGCCCGTCCTTGTGTCAGCACCTGTGCGCTTCGTGGAGTCGAACCACGACGTGGACCGTCAGCGCAGCGCTTTCACTCACCCGGCCCCGTGGGACTCGTCCGGTGGTCCATCAGCGCAAGTTGTTGAGGTGTCACCTGCCCGACCGCTCGTCCGAAGATCCATCCCACGTAGTGGTTCATCTCCCGGCGGTTCGTTCGGCAGGTCCGTGACCTCGAATCCCTTCAACCCCAACCAGGACGCCCCCCACGTACTACGCGGGCGCCGCGGCAGCATGATGCTTCCGGGGTTCACTACCGCTCGCAGTCCTCATAGCCGGGAGTTGTGGGTCCTAGGCTGTCCCGGCTTCCCCAATGGGGGTTCCGGGCTGTTACTCCTGCGAGTGCTGTTCAATTGGGTCCCGCGCGCCAGGAGGCGCGACGAGTAGCGCCACCCACGCCGGCGAAAGCGTGGGAGGCCGAGCGAGTGCGACTACTCGAGCTCTGGGGGGATGGTGGGGAGAGCCGGTTCGGGTTCGCCGATGACTTCCCCGTCGACGTCGGTGACGTAGGGGCTGTGGCCCGCGAGCGGGGTGCGGGAGTATCCGACGGTGTGGTCGACGATGATCAGGCCGTCACGGCACTCGACGAACACACCCGCTGCATGGACGTCGCTGGTGTGGTGGACGTAGAGCCGCTCACCGCGGCTGACCGTCGCGACGTCACGCATCGATCCCACCTCGCTCGTATCCGAGGCTGTGGGCGCGAGCGTTCATCTGCGCCTGGTGCGCATCCCACTCATCCCAGCCGCGCTCGTGCATGTCCATCGACGTGATCGCGTCGGGGTGATCCTCGGGGATCATCGGCGCGAGGACGTAGGCGCGGATCACCATGATGATCAGGAAGACGACACCGGCGATCATCAGCCAGGTGTGGACGCCGGAGCCGGCGAACTGAGTCCAGGACATCAGCGGGTCCCCCGCCTCTGCGAGCGAGCGGGCTGGGCCCAGGGGTCGACGGGGAGCGTCTGCTCAACCTCGTCGGTCGGGTTCCGGGCGGCGATCTTGTCGCCGAACGCCGCGGACTCCATCAGGTCGTATGCGGTCATGCCGAGGAATCTGGCGACCTGGCCCAGTTCCTTCATCGTGAATGGCGTGTCCCCGCGAAGTCTGCTGTACGCGGTGGGGGCGGTGACGCCAATGACGGGGGCGATCGCTGCGCGAGCCTTGCCCTGTCGGCTGATCTCTGCGCAGACGGCCGCCGCGACGCTCTCGGTGGTGGTGTCTCTGCCCGTATCCGTGGTCATGACTCCAGTATGCCCGTATTTACGGTCACGTCAAGTGCAGTGACCATAATTGCGGATATCGCCGCTAAGCTGAGGGCCATGGGACGCAAGGGAACCTCTGATCCAGACGCATTTGCGAACGAGCTCGGGGCCTACTTCAAGCACGTGATCGCCACTCAGACCAGCGCTGTTGACGGACGTTGGCTCGCGGAGGCATCGGGTGGCGCACGTGGCCGCGAGTACTGGAGGAAGCGCCTCGCCGGCACCGACGCGCTCACCACGAACGACATCGACATCCTCGCGAAGATCTTCGACGTCTCCCCCTTCGACTTCGTGCGCTGGGCGCGCTTGTACGCAGAGGGGAAGCCGACGCCGGAGCTCAGTGTCGGACCCCACGCTGAGGATTACGAGATCAGCGAAGACCCCGGCGAGTACGGACTGGCAGCAAAGAAGCGGCCGAACCCCGGGGACTGAACGTCAGGGGGCGTATGAGGCAACTGATTGCCAGGGCAGCACAGCAAGGACTACGAGTCCACGGCGCCCATCTCGACGACGACAAGATCGGGGCGTACGCGCCAGGACTGCGTCGCATCTACTTCGACCTGTCGCTCTCGTACGCCGAGCGACGATCGGTCATCGCGCACGAACTCGGCCATCACCACTACGGGCACCTGTGCGACTCGACGGGCAACGAGGACCAGGCCGACGCCTATGCCGCCGCGTTGCTCATCGAACCCGAGTGGTACGCCGAGCTCGAGCGGATCAACCACGATGCCGAGTGGATCGCGGAGGAGATGAACGTTGCCCCGTGGGTCATCCTCGACTTCCGCCGCTACTGGCTCAGGCGGTACGGGAACGTCACCTACTCGCGGCCACGGCTCGGCGCGAATCAGTGGGATCACCGCGCGGTCGTGTAGGCAGGCCTACATTCAGGGGTAAAATCGACCCATCTGGACCTACATTCGAGCAGAACGGCGGTCCAGGTGATCACCAGCAAGAACCGCGTGATTCCGCGGCAGGATCGGTCAGAGCGAGTTCCGGGAGTTACTGTTTCAAGTCCCGTTACTCACCCCATATCTTCTCCGCGTGAGGCGTGGTCATGATCGATATGGATGCTGAGGCATTCGAGGATCTGGTCGCGTCCGAGCTCGAGGCTCTGCCGTCCGAGATGACGGCAGGCCTCGACAACGTCGTTTTCGTCGTCGACGATCGTCCGGAAGACGGCAGCCTCGATCTCTTCGGCCTCTACGACGGGCTGGCTCTGACGGAGCGCGACCGGTACGGACTCGGTGAGCTCCCCGACCGGATCATCCTCTACCGGGAACCTCATCTGCACGCGTGCGACGATGAGGATCACCTGCGCGACGAGGTCCACACGACGCTCGTGCATGAGATCGCACACTTCTACGGCATCGACGATCAGCGTCTGCACGAACTCGGATGGGCATGATGAGCACGATCTCCCCCCTGGAGGACGTCCGCCTCGATGAGGCGGTCATCTCTTCGCGGCCGTGGCAGACGGTCGTATGGAACGATCCGGTCAACCTGATGAGTTACGTCGAGCACGTCTTCCGCGAGTACTTCGGGCATTCCCGCGAACGGGCCCACGCCCTGATGCTGGCCGTGCACCACGATGGTCACGCGATCGTCGCCGAGGGTGCGCGCGAGCAGATGGAACTCCACACCCAGGCGATGCACGACTACGGTCTGTGGGCGACCGTGCAAGAAGCGGGATCATGAGCGGGTCCGGCGTCACGATGTCGATCTCCCTCCTCGAAGTCGCGCATCTCACCGATTTGATCGAGCAGTTCGTCGAGTTGCTCTCCACCGGGAGCACCAGCGACCCCGCGGTCGCGCGTCTGGTGCCCGATGCATATCGGGGCGACCCGGAAGCGGCGCAGGAGTTCCGAGGACTCACGCAGGACGATCTGCTCACCCGGCGCAGCGAGGATGCGCGCATCGTGCTCGCGAGCCTCCTCCACGACGGGGAACCCGTCCGGATCGGCACCCTGGACCGTGTCGAGGCCGAGCGCGAACTCGTCGTCCGCGTCGAGGGCGCCACGACCAATGCGTGGCTGCGGACACTCGCTGCGCTGCGGCTCGTGATGGCTGAGCGGCTCGGCGTGACGGACGAATCCGACGACAGATCCGACGACGCCCGGTACGGCGTCTACGAATGGCTCGCCTATCGCCTGGAAGGCCTGGTACAGGCTCTCGACTCGTGAGATCGGGCGCCGACGTACCGACGAGGTCGATCGCTCAGGGCAGGTCGATCACCCAAGGCTGGTCGATCGCTCAGGGCAGGTCGATCGCTCAGGGCAGGTCGATCACGATGTCCGCGAGCTGCCGGGGGGCGTGCCGCGCGATGTGGGCGTCCTCTTGGCGCGCCCACCGTTCCCAATGCGGCAGATACGTGTCGCCGTCGCGGCGGAGTGCCCGGTCGCGGCGGGATGCGGCGGGCGCATCGAGCCACACGGAGACGTCGGCGGCATCCGCGGTCGACGGGCTCAGGCTTCCCGCTCCCTCGACGACGAGGACCTCCCCGGGGACGATGGTCCTCTCTCCGGCGGCATCGTCCGCGTCCCAGTCCCATGCGCGCCAGCGGCCAGGCCGTCCGGCGCGGACGTCCGCGAGCAGTGTCGCCAGAACGGCCGTCGCCTCAGCGAGGCCGTCCCACCCCGGATAGATGTCGTCGAGCATGAGGAGCGACGCTGACCTCGTGCGCGCCACCAGCTCGCGCGCGAGCGACGTCTTGCCGGCACCGGACCGGCCGTCGATCACGATGACCGTGAGCTCGCCCCTGACGGCGGGGGCGGCGGCGAGGATGTCGTCCGCGGCCTGCGCCAGCGACCGTGCGAGCGGCGAGGCGTCAGCGCTTGAGCGCACGGATGACGCGGCTGAGCGCGCGTCCCGCGACCCAGACGAACGGGATGCCGACGGCGATCAGCGACACGAGGTTCGGTTCGAACCGCAGATCGTCGCCCTTCCGAACGTAAGCGCCGACGGGAATCGCCGCACCACCGCCTCCCCCGCCGGCGCCGCCTGCCGTGTCCTCGCCGGCACCGAAGCCCGACCAGGTGAGAGCGACCGGGATGAGGCGGATGCCGCTGACATCCTGCTGCTCTCCGTAGACGCTGGTGACGCCGAGCGATGCGAACTGCTTGCCGAGTTCAAGGGGGAGGTTGGCCATGTCCTCACGGTAGCCCGTCTCACGGACGGGCGCAGTCCTCAATCCGGTGCCGGGCGCGGATTGGTCGGCAGTGCGTTCACGTCGCGGCGCGGCCCGAGGGTGCTCGCCCGGGTGACGGCGCCGCCGCCGAACCGTGATCGGGCATCGTCCAGCGCGGCGTCGACCCGCCGCCACTCGGCGTCGTCGTCCCAGAGTGCGAGCCCGCCGATCCCGTCGCCGGTGAGCTTCTCGGCCCGGACCCCGATCAGTCGTACCGGCTGCGAGAGGTCGATTTTCGCGAACATCTCGAGGGCGACGTCCCCGATCCGCTGGCCGACGTTCGTCGGCTCGGGGACAGTCGTCGACCGCGAGATCGTCGTGAAGTCGGCGTATCGGACTTTCAGAGCGATCGTGCGGGACTCGAACCCGCCCGCTCGCAGGCGGCTCGCGACCCTGTCCGAGAGCCGGCGCAGTTCGCTGCGGAGCACCCCCGGATCGACGACGTCGACGAGGAAGGTCTCCTCGTGCCCGATGCTCTTCTCGGTGCGCGTCGTCTCCACTTCACGCGGGTCCTCGCCGCGCGCGAGCTGAGCGATCCGCGCGCCCATCGCGGGCCCGAGAGCACGGTCGAGCACGGCAGCGGGCGTGTGCAGGATGTCCGCGACGGAACGGATGCCCCGCGCCTCGAGGGCCTCGGCCGCCTTCGGGCCGACGCCCCACAGCGCTCTGACGGGTCGCTCGGCGAGGAAGCGCCCCGTGTCGGCTTCGCTGACGATGAGGAGCCCGTCGGGTTTGGAGATCGTGGAGGCGATCTTGGCGACATGCTTCGTGGCGGCGACTCCCACGCTGCAGGCGAGACCCGTCTCCGCGAGCACCCGCGCCCGCAGCATCCGTGCGATCTGTCCGGGGCTCCCCCAGAGCCGGCGCGCGCCGCTGACGTCGAGGAAGGCCTCGTCGATTGACAGCGGTTCCACCAGAGGCGTCACGTCGCGGAAGATCTGCATGATCTGCTTCGAGAGGGCCGAGTAGCGATCGAAGTGGGGCACCACGACGATCGCCTGGGGGCAGAGCTGGAGCGCCCGTGAGACAGCCATCGCCGAGCGGACGCCGAAGCGACGTGCCTCGTACGAGGCGCTCGAGACGACGCCCCTCCCCTCCATCCCACCGACGATCAGCGGTTTGCCTGCGAGAGACGGATCGTCGAGCACCTCGACCGACGCGTAGAACGCGTCCATGTCGACATGCAGGATGCGGGTCCCCGAGTCGTCCGCATCGTCGGGCGAGACGATGCGGCCGGTGCCATCTCCGCGTCCCATACCTTCATTCTCCCCGATGCCTCCGACACACGGAGGATGCCGGGGGCTCCGCGTCGCGGCATCCCCCGGCATCCGGTCGGGCTCGGTGATCGATCAGTCCGGCGGCCGGCACCGGCCGCCGGGTGTCAGACCTGTCCGGCGCGTTCGAGGATCAGTTCGCGAACGCGCGCGGCGTCGGCCTGACCCTTCATCGCCTTCATGACGGCGCCGATGACGGCCCCGGCCGCCTGGACCTTGCCATCCTTGATCTTGGCGAGGACGTCCGGCTGTGACACCAGCGCCTCGTCGATCGCCGCGATCAGCGCGCCGTCGTCGGACACGACGGCGAGACCGCGGGCGTCGACGACCTCCTGCGGCGTCCCCTCACCGGCGATGACGCCCTCGAGCACCTGCCGCGCGAGTTTGTCGTTCAGGGTGCCGGCGTCGACGAGGAGCTGCAGCGCAGCGACCGAGGACGGCTCGATCAGCGCTGCAGGCTCGGCGCTTCGCGCGTTGGCGAGCCTGCTGATCTCACCCGTCCACCACTTACGTGCCGACGCCGGGCTCGCACCCGCCGCGATCGTCGCCTCGACCTCGCCGAGCAGACCGCCGTTGGCGACGTCCTGGAACTCCAGGTCGGTGAAGCCCCAGTCGGCCTTGAGGCGGCGACGGTAGATCGCGGGCGCTTCGGGAAGGGCCGCGCGCAGCTCTTCGATCAGTTCCTCGGACGGCTCGACGGGCAGCAGGTCGGGCTCCGGGAAGTAGCGGTAGTCGTCGGCATCCGACTTGGGGCGGCCGGGCGAAGTCCGACCGGTGTCCTCATGCCAGTGGCGCGTCTCCTGGATGATCGTCCCGCCTCCGGCGAGGATCGCCGCCTGACGCTGGATCTCGTACCGGACGGCACGCTCGACCGAGCGCATCGAGTTGACGTTCTTCGTCTCGGTGCGGGTGCCGAGCTTCTCCTGGCCGCGAGGGCGCAGGGAGACGTTCGCATCGCAGCGGAGGTTACCGCGCTCCATGCGGGCCTCCGAGATTCCGAGTCCACGCACGATGTCGCGGATCGTCGCGACGTAGGCCTTCGCGACCTCGGGTGCGCGGTGCTCCGTTCCGAAGATCGGCTTCGTGACGATCTCGACGAGGGGCACACCGGCGCGGTTGTAGTCCACGAGCGAGTATTCCGCGCCCTGGATCCGACCCGTCGAGCCGCCCATGTGGGTGAGCTTGCCGGCATCCTCTTCCATGTGGGCCCGCTCGATCGGGATCTCGATGACGTCGCCGCCTTCGAGCTCGATCTCGACACGACCCTCGAAGGCGATGGGCTCGTCGTACTGGGAGATCTGGTAGTTCTTGCCGAGATCGGGGTAGAAGTAGTTCTTCCGTGCGAATCGGCTCGAGGGCGCGATCGAGCACTCCAGCGCGAGGCCCAGGCTGATCGAGTAGCGCACGGCGGTCTCGTTGACCACCGGCAGCGAGCCCGGCAGACCCATGTCCACCGGCGCGACCAGGGTGTTCGGAGCCGCATCGTGGTTGGAGGCGTGAGCGGGGTTGCCGGCCGCGGAGAACATCTTGGTCTCCGTGTTCAGCTCGACGTGGACTTCGAAGCCGAGCACCGGCTCGAACAGCTCGAGAGCCTTGTCGAAGTCCATGAGTGCGTCCTTGGCCATCAGCGTGTTCCTCCGAGGATCGGGGCGCGGTCGAGCAGCGGGGCGCCCCAGCTGTCGACGAGCAGGGCTTCGAGTGCCGCGCCGACGCGGTAGAGCCGGGCGTCTTCGCGCGCCGGAGCGAGGAACTGGATGCCGACGGGCAAGCCGTCCTCGGCGGCGAGACCTGAGGGGATCGAGATCCCCGGCACACCCGCGAGGTTGGCGGGGATCGTCGTCACGTCGTTCAGGTACATCTGGAGCGGGTCGTCGATCTTCTCGCCGATGCGGAACGCCGTGGTCGGCGCCGACGGCGTCGCGATGACGTCGACCTCGGCGAAGGCCGCGTCGAAGTCGCGCTGGATCAGGGTTCGGACCTTCTGCGCACTGCCGTAGTAGGCGTCGTAGTAGCCCGCCGACAGCGCGTAGGTGCCGAGGATCACGCGTCGCTTGACCTCGTCGCCGAAGCCGGCCTCACGGGTTGCGGCCATGACATCCTCCACCGTGCCGCCCGGCACGTCGACGCGGAGGCCGAAGCGCACCGAATCGAACTTCGCCAGGTTGCTCGATGCTTCCGCCGGCAGGATCAGGTAGTACGCGGCCACGCCGTACTCGAAGTGAGGGGCGCTGACGTCGACTATCTCGGCGCCGGCCGCGGCCATCGCGGCGAGCGAGGCCCGGAACGACTCCGACACGCCCTTCTGGAATCCCGTGTCGTCGAGCTCGCGGATGACGCCGACCTTCAGGCCCGTGAGCACCTCTCCTGTCGCGCCCTCGCGGGCGGCGGCGGCGAACGAGGGCCATGCGTCGGTCAGGGAGGTGGCGTCGTGCGGGTCGTGTCCGCCGATCACGTCATGCAGGAGCGCCGAGTCGAGCACGGTGCGCGAGACGGGACCGACCTGATCGAGGCTCGATGCCAGCGCGATGGCGCCGTAGCGGCTCACGCCGCCGTAGGTGGGCTTCATGCCGACCGTGCCGGTGACGTGCGCGGGCTGGCGGATCGATCCGCCGGTGTCGGACCCGAGCGCCAGCGGCGCCTCGAAAGCGGCCACCGCGGCAGCCGAGCCACCACCGGATCCGCCGGGGATGCGATCGAGATCCCACGGGTTGCGGGTGGGGCCGTAGGCCGAGTGCTCAGTCGACGACCCCATCGCGAACTCGTCCATGTTCGTCTTGCCCAGCGGTACGAGGCCGGCCGCACGGGCGCGTGCCACGACGGTCGCGTCGTAGGGCGACATGTAGCCCTCGAGGATCTTCGACCCGCTCGTGGAGGGCATGTCGGTCGTGACGAGAACGTCCTTGATGGCCAGCGGGATGCCGGCGAGTTCGCCGAGCTCCTCGCCCGCGCTGCGCCGCCGGTCGATGTCCGCGGCGACGTCGAGGGCGTGGTCCGAGACGTGGAGGAACGCGTGCACATCGCCGTCGACGGCGCCGATCCGGTCCAGGTGCGCCTGCGTCGTCTCGACGCTCGACACCTCGCCGGCGCGGAGCTTCTGGGAGAGCTCGGCGGCGGTCAGCCTGAGAAGGTCGCTCACTGCTCCTCCCCCAGGATCGCCGTCACGCGGAAGCGCCCGTCGGCGGCGTCCGGAGCGTTCCGGAGCACATCCTCGGTCGACAGCATGCCGCCCGGGACGTCGGGGCGGAACACATTGCGGAGCGGGATCGGGTGGCTGGTGGCGGGCACCTCCGGGGTGGCCACCTCCGACACCTTCGCGATGTTGTCGACGATGGCGTCGAGCTGGCCCGTGAGCCGCTCGACCTCCTCGTCGTTCAACTGGATCCGGGCGAGCACGCCGAGATGGCGCACGAGATCGGGGCTGATTTCAGACACCCGCACAGTCTAGTTCGCCCTCTTCGCTCCCCCGGTTCGCCCACCTAGTGTGGAGACGTGACCGAATCGTCCCCCTCCGCCCGGCCATGGCTCTCGTCCTACGCTCCGGGCGTCCCGCTCGAACTGCCTCCCGTCTCGGGATCGCTGCTCGACCTCCTCGAGGAGTCGGCCCGGGACTACCCTCAGTCCGTCGCGCTGCAGTTCTTCGGCCGAGAGACCAGCTACCGCGATCTCGATGAGTCGGTGCGGCGCGCTGCCGCAGGGCTCCACGCCCTCGGCGTGAAGCGGGGCGATCGGGTGGCGATCGTGCTTCCGAACTGCCCCCAGCACATCGTGGCCTTCTACGCCGTCCTCCGCCTGGGCGCCGTCGTCGTCGAGCACAACCCGCTGTACACCCCGCGCGAGCTGCGCACCCAGTTCCAGGACCACGGCGCACGCCACGCGATCGTCTGGAGCAAGGTCGCCGCGACCGTGCAGGAGTTCCCCGCCGACCTCCGTGTCGACGCTCTCGTCTCCGTCGACATCACCCGCGCGATGCCGTGGCATACCCGCCTCGCCCTGAAGCTCCCGATCGCCAAGGCGAAGGAAGGGCGGGCCGCTCTGACGACCGCCGTCCGCGGCGCGCACTCGTGGGACGATCTCGTGCGCGCGGCACCGCTCGCGGCATCCCACCCCCGCCCCGCCACCGACGACCTCGCCGTTCTGCAGTACACGTCGGGGACGACGGGCACGCCCAAGGGGGCGATGCTCAGCCACCGCAACCTGCTCGCCAACGCCCGGCAGAGCCAGGCCTTCATCCCGGCCGTCCAACGCGGCGAGGGCTGCGTCTTCTACGCGGTGCTCCCCATGTTCCACGCGTACGGCCTCACGCTGTGCCTCACCTTCGCGATGTCGATGGGCGCACGGCTCGTGTTGTTCCCGCGTTTCGACGCCGACATGGTGATCGATGCGATCGCGAAGCACCCGCCGACCGTGTTGCCGCTGGTGCCGCCGATCGCCGAGAGGCTGCTCGCCCGTGCGAACGAGCGCGGAGCGTCGCTCCGGGGCATCACGATCGGCGTGTCGGGAGCGATGGCGCTCTCGCCGCAGCTGGTGGAGCCGTTCGAAGCCGCGACCGGCGGGTACCTCATCGAGGGTTACGGGCTCAGCGAATGCTCTCCGGTCCTGATGGTCAATCCGCCCGCCGACAACCGGAAGCCGGGCACGATCGGCATCCCCATCCCCGGCACCGACGCTCGCGTCGTCGACCCGGAGGACATCACGCGCGAGAGGGCGCCCGGTGAACCCGGTGAGCTGCTCGTGAAGGGACCGCAGGTGTTCTCGGGGTATTACGGCAAGCCCGAGGAGACCGAGAAGGTCCTGACCGACGGATGGTTCCGCACGGGCGACATCGTCGAACGCGACGACGACGGCTTCTTCCGCGTCGTCGACCGCATCAAGGAGCTCATCGTCACCGGCGGCTTCAACGTCGCCCCCACAGAGGTCGAGGCCACGCTCCGACAGCACCCGCAGGTGGCGGACGCCGCGGTGGTCGGGGTGCCCGATGCCCACTCCGGCGAGCTGGTCGTGGCAGCGATCGTCGCCGCCCCCGGCGTGACCGAGCTCGACGTCGACGACATCCGCGCCTTCGCCCGGACGCGGCTGACCCCCTACAAGGTCCCGCGCCGGATCGTTCCGGTCGAGGAGCTTCCCCGCTCACTCATCGGCAAGGTTCTGCGGCGCGAGGTGCGCGAACGCCTCCTCGCCGAGGACAGCTGAGGCTCACTCCTCCGGGGCGGCCTCCGCGAGCGCGCTCGGGCCCTCCGTCACGAGGAGGTGGAACTGGCCTGCGTCGATGATCCGGAGGCCGAGGGCCTCGGCCTTGGCGAGTTTCGATCCGGCTCCCGGCCCCGCAGCGACGAAGTCGGTCTTCTTCGACACGCTGGATGCCGCCTTGCCGCCCGCCTGCAGGATCGCCTCCTGCGCCCCCTCGCGGGTGTACCCCTCGAGCGATCCCGTCGCGACGACCGTCACGCCGTCGAGCACACCGCCGCCCGCAGCGGCCGCGCCCGGTCCGGGATGCCCGGGGATCTCGAGGCGCGCCCCGGCGGCGACCCACCGTTCGACGATCTCGACGTGCCAGTCGACGGCGAACCAGTCGATGAGGGCGTCGGCGATGATCCCCCCGACGCCGTCGACGGCGGCGAGCTCGTCGCGCGTCGCGGCGCGGATCGCGTCGAGTGAACCGAAGTATCCCGCGAGTGCGCGTGCGGCCACCGGTCCGACGTGGCGGATGCTGAAGGCGACGAGGTATCGCCACAGGTCCTTCGTCTTGGCCTTCTCGAGTTCGTCGAGCAGGGTCAGCGCCTGTGACGAGGGCTGCGGACCGGTGAGTCCGTCCTTCTTCTCGGCGGCGCTCGGATTGCGGCGGAACGGCGCCCGGCGAACCACCTCGCCGGTCTTGTCATCGATGCGCGCCTCGCCGGTCTCGGAGTCGCGGACGATGACCTCGATCGGCACGAGCTGATCGACGGTGATCTCGAAGAGACCGGCCTCGGTCTCCAGCACCGGCCGGTGGGGAGCGAGCGGCTGCGTCAGGGCAGCGGCGGTGACTTCGCCGAGTGCCTCTATGTCGAGCGCGCCACGAGATCCGATGTGCTCGACGCGGCCGCGCACCTGTGCGGGGCAACCGCGCGTGTTGGGGCACCGGAGATCGACGTCGCCCTCTTTCGCCGGTGCGAGCGGCGAACCGCACTCCGGGCACTCGGTGGGCATGACGAAGGCGCGCTCGGTGCCGTCGCGGAGTTCGGCGACCGGGCCGAGGACTTCGGGGATCACGTCACCGGCCTTGCGCAGCATGATGATGTCGCCGATGAGCACGCCCTTGGCCTTCACCACGTCCTGATTGTGAAGAGTCGCCTGGCGGACGACGCTCCCTGCGACGTGCGCCGGCGCCATCTGCGCGTAGGGCGTCGCACGGCCCGTGCGGCCCACCGACACGATGATGTCGAGCAGTCGGGTCTGCACCTCTTCGGGCGGGTACTTGTAGGCGATCGCCCACCGCGGTGCCCGGCTGGTTGTGCCGAGCTCGTCATGGAGGGCCAGCTCGTCGACCTTGACGACGATGCCGTCGAGTTCGTGAGCGACGGAATGCCGCTTCTCGCCGTACTCGGCGACGAAGGCCAGGACGCCGTCGACATCGTCGAACGTCCGCGGGTAGGGGCTGACCGGAAGCCCCCAGTCCTCGAGCAGTCCGTACACCTCGCTCTGCGATGCGACGGGCGGGTCGGGCCAGGCACCGATGCCGTGGACGTACATCCGGAGCGAGCCGAGTCTCGCCTCGCCCGCCTCGAGCTCGAGGCCAGACTTCTTGTCTAGTTGCTGCCGGAGCCCGCCGCTGGCCGCGTTGCGAGGGTTCGCGAATGCAGGGAACCGGCGCGCGGCGCTCTTCTGTGCCTTCTCCTCGTCGAATCGGAGCCTCCCCGACGCGTCCGCGAGAACGCGCTCTCGGAGCCGGGCCTGAAGCGCGTTCAGCTCCTCGAAGGCGGCCACCGGGATGAAGACCTCACCGCGGACCTCGACCAGCCGCGGATGCCCGCTCCCCGCGAGCCGCTCCGGGATGCCTGCGACGCGCACGGCGTTGACGGTCACGTCCTCACCGATCCGTCCATCACCGCGCGTGGCGGCGGAGACGAGCACTCCGTCCTCGTACCGGAGCGAAATGGCGAGGCCGTCGATCTTCAGCTCGGTGAGCCACCGGACGGGGCGCCCGGATGCAGCCTGGGCCTTGGTGCACCACTCTCGGAGTTCGTCGGCCGAGAAGACGTTGTCGAGACTCAGCATCCGCTCGGCATGCTCGACCGGGGCGAACATCGAGGATTCCGCCGATCCGACGGTCTGCGTGGGCGAGTCCTGGCCCTGGAGCTCGGGGTAGGTCCGCTCGATCGCAGTGAGAGCGTGCACCCACCCGTCGTAGGTCGCATCGTCGACCAGGCCGACGTCGCCGCCGTAGTACGCATCCCGGGCGGACAGGATGCGTTCGGTCAGGCGCTCCGCCTCGGCGCGCGCCTCGTCGAGGGTCAGGTCGGGGAGTTCTCGGTCAGCCACATCGACAGTGTAGGGAGAGTCTCGGACACCGCAGGGACGGTATCGGTCGCGGGCACGATGCGATAGACCAACGACCCGCGGTACACGAAGACGTCGCCGACGATCGGCATCCGGATCCGGACGTCGACCCGCTGACGACCCTCGGATCCATCGGCGCCGCGTTCGCGAACCTCGACCCGAGCGACCGGGGGAAGCGGGATGCGGACGCCGCGCACCCGCCATGCGAGCGAACGGGAGCGGAGCACCATGCCGCCCCGGTGGATCCGGAGCGCGAGGCGCACCTCGAGTCCCCCGCGCCGCCCGAGACGCTCCACGATCTCGGCATCACGGCACCGCATCGTGTCGCGCATGACGCGCACTTTTCCCGGGAGCGGTTTCATCAGCGAGGCCGTCCTGACGACGCTCCGCCGCGACGGGTACGACGTCATCGCCATTGGGCGGTCGTCGGCGGTGCGCTGGAACGATCCGGAGGGCATCGCTCGGGCGATCGACGGCGCGGACCTGCTCATCAACCTCGCCGGTCGCTCCGTGGACTGCCGCTACACCGACCGCAACCGCGACGAGATCCTCGCCTCCCGGGTCGACACCACCCGTGCCCTGAGCGTCGCCGTCGCCGCGGCATCCGCTCCCCCGCGGCTGTGGATCAATGCGTCCACTGCCACGATCTACCGCCATGAGATGGATCGTCCGAACACCGAGTCCACCGGAGAGCTCGGCACGGGCTTCTCCGTCGACGTCGCGAAGGCGTGGGAGCGCACCTTCTTCGCGGGAGACCTGCCGGGCACGCGACGCGTCGCCCTCCGGCTGGCGATCGTGGTGGGCGACGGTCCGGCGACACGGATGCTGCTCGCGCTGGCGCGGACCGGCCTGGGCGGCCCGCAGCACGACGGCTGGGTACCGGGCCATCGTCGCTACCGCGGCATCGGCGACGCGCCCACCGGAGGCCGTCCGATGTGGCACCGGACCGGCGGTCGTCAGCGTTTCAGCTGGGTCCACATCGACGATGTGCTCGAGGCGGTCCGCTTCATCGACCGCCGCGAAGACCTGGCGGGCGTCATCAACGTCACGGTCCCCGAGGCATCCGACAACCGCACCCTCATGCGCACGTTGCGCCGTGTGGTCGGGATGCCGGTGGGTGTGCCGTCGCTGCGCTGGATGCTGGAGATCGCCATGTGGGCGCTGCGCACCGAGCCCGAACTGATCCTCAAGAGCCGGTGGGTCGCTCCGGAGCGGCTCCTCGCTGCGGGGTTCCGGTTCACGCACACCGATCTGCACGCGGCACTCGCCGACGTCGAGCGCGGGCGCCTCAGGCGTCGATCGGAACGGCGGACACCGTCCGCGCGATCGTGAACTGCCCGATCACGCGGGTTCCGTCGTAGAGGACGGCCGTCTGTCCGGGGGCGACCCCGTCGAACGGCTGGTCGGGCACCACCGTGACCGATCCGCCGGCGAGCGTGGCCCGCGCAGGTACAGGATCGGCGTGCGCGCGAATCTGGACGTGGCAGCGGAACTCGCCCTCGCGCGGCGCCCGTCCGGCCCAGCTGCGGCGTTCGCCCGCGATCTCCGCCGTCGCGAGGGCCTCCTTGGGCCCGACGACGACCGTGTTCGAGATCGGGCGGACCTCGAGGACGAACCTCGGCTTGCCGTCGGCGGCGGGGACACCCAGCTGGAGGCCGCGTCGCTGGCCGACGGTGAAGGCATGTGCGCCCTCGTGGCGCCCGATGACGACGCCGTCGCGGTCGACCACCTCGCCCGTCTCGGCGCCCACCTTCTCGGCGAGCCATCCCCGCGTGTCGCCGTCGGGAATGAAGCAGATGTCGTGGCTGTCGGGCTTCTGCGCGACGGTCAGCCCGCGCTCGGCGGCCTCGGCTCGGACGACGGCCTTCGAAGGTGTCGTCCCGAGCGGGAAGTACGTGTGCGCGAGCTGCTCTGCGGTGAGCACACCGAGGACGTAGGACTGGTCCTTCGCCTCGTCCGATGCCCGGTGCAGCTCCCGGCCCTCCGGCCGATCGACAAGGGTTGCGTAGTGGCCGGTGCAGACGGCATCGAACCCGAGTTCGAGGGCGCGCTCGAGGAGCGCGGCGAACTTGATCTTCTCGTTGCATCGCATGCAGGGATTGGGGGTCCGACCCGCCCGGTACTCGTTGACGAAGTCCTCGATGACGTCGTCGCGGAAGCGCTCCGAGAAGTCCCACACATAGAACGGGATGCCGAGGAGGTCCGCCGCCCGGCGGGCGTCCATCGCATCCTCGACAGTGCAGCAGCCGCGGCTGCCGGTGCGGAGAGTGCCGCCCGCTCGGGACAGCGCCAGGTGCACGCCGACGACGTCGTGTCCGGCATCGACGGCGCGGGCCGCCGCCACCGCAGAATCGACTCCACCGCTCATCGCCGCCAGTACTCGCATCGCTCCAGTCTACGAGCGCGAGGCTGCGCGGGACCGGGATGCCGCCGCTCGGGCGTGCGCCTCGGGCAGCGCCGCGACGATCGCGGCGACATCGGCGGCCGTCGAGGTGCGCCCGAGCGTGATGCGGAGCACCGACCGCGCGTCCGTGTCGGCGTACCCGAGCGCGCGGACGACGTGCGAGGGCTCGGCGACGCCCGCCTGACAGGCGGAGCCGGTCGACACGTGGATGCCGGCCTGGTCGAGGAGGAACAGCAGGGTCTCGCCGAGGGCATCGGAGAACAGGACGTGCACGTGACCCGGGAGGGACTCGGTCACATCGCCGAGGAAGGTGACGCCCGGCACGGCCGCGCGGATACCCGCCCGAAGCTGCTCGGCGAGGCCCCGAAGTCGCATCGATTCGCCCGACCGCTCGGCGGCGGTTGCTTCCAGAGCGACCGCGAGTGCGGCCGCCCCCGCGACGTCCGGGGTGCCCGACCGGAGGCCGCGCTGCTGGCCGCCGCCGTGCAGGAGCGGGTCGAGGCGCGCGTAGCGGGAGACGACGAGCGCGCCCGTGCCGACCGGTGCGCCGACCTTGTGCCCCGCGAGGCTCAGTGCGACCAGTCCCGCCGGCGACCGACCGGCGCCGCGGAGAGCGGCGAAGTCGACTCCGACCTCGCTCATCGCGCCCACGGCGTCGAGGTGGAGCGGGATGCCGGCGGCGGATGCCGCATCGGCGAGCTCCGCGACCGGCGACAGCGCGCCGGTCTCGTTGTTGGCCACGAGCGCGGTGGCGAATGCGGCATCCGGAAGACGGTCGGCGAACTGGGCGGCGTGCACCGCGCCGACCGGGGTCAGCGGGACCGATCGCACCGCCGCGCCCTGGGAGGATTCGAGCCAGCCGACGGCGTCGAGCGTGGCGTGGTGCTCGCCGTCCGGCAGCACGATGGCGTTCCGGCCCGGTTCCCGGGCCCACCACAGGCCCTTGACGGCGAGGTTGACCGATTCCGTGCCCCCGGAGGTGTGGACGACCTCGATCGGATCGCATCCCAGCACGGCGGCCGTCCGCTCGCGCGACTCCTCGAGAAGGCGCCGGAGCGCCTGACCCGCCCCGTGCACCGACGACGCGTTGCCCACGAGTTCGGATGCCGTCAGCCAAGCGTCCCGGGCTTCGGGCCGCAGCGGCGTGGAGGCTGCGTGGTCGAGGTAGACCGTCATCGCGCATCCCCCCGTCGGCCGTCATCATCCGCCTCACTACTCTAGAGCGCATGGAAATCACGCGGGTCCCACCGCTCACGCCCCGCGCCGCCGACCTCCACTCCCCCGGACTCGACGATCTCGGCATCCGTCTGCACGACGGCGTGGGCACCCTGCGGGTCTGGTCCGCGCACGCCGAGGCCATGGAACTGGTCGTCTTCGACGAGAGCGACCTCGACTGGATCGTGGAGATCGTCCCGCTCGCACCCCGTGGCGAGGGCGTGTGGGAGATCACGACGCCCTCCCTCGCCGTCGGGACCCGCTACAGCGTGCGCGTCGCGGGCCCGCACGGTCCGGGGATGACCTTCAATCCCGCGACACTCCTCATCGATCCCTACGCGCGCGGCCTCGTCATGCCGGGTCTCGGCTCGTGGCGGTCCGCCGTGGTCGACACCTCGTTCGACTGGGCGGGCGTCGCGAAGCCGTCGACCGCGCTCGACCGGACCGTCATCTACGAGGCGCACGTGAAGGGGCTCACCAAACGGCACCCGGACGTGCCGGCGGCACTGCACGGCACCTACGCCGGCGCCGCGCACCCCGCCATGATCGAGCACTACCGCTCGCTCGGAATCACGGCGCTCGAGCTGCTCCCGGTGCATGCGTTCGAGAGCGAACCCCGCCTCCTCCATCTGGGACTCACCAACTACTGGGGATACAACTCCGTCGGGTTCTTCTCTCCCCACGCGCCCTACGCGAGCGCTGCGGCGCAGGCGTCCGGACCCGACGCCGTCCTCCGAGAGTTCAAGGGCATGGTCAAGCTCCTGCACGAAGCGGGGATCGAGGTGATCCTCGACGTGGTCTACAACCACACCTCCGAGCAGGGCTTCGGCGAACCGCGATCGAGCCTTCGCGGCCTCGACAACCGGGCCTACTACCGGCAGCAAGGCGACGGCACCTACATCGATGTGACCGGCTGCGGAAACGCGGTGAACACCGCCGAGCCGGCCGTCTCGCGCCTCGTTCTCGACTCGCTCCGGTACTGGGCCGAAGAGGTGCAGGTCGACGGGTTCCGGTTCGATCTGGCCCCGGTCCTCGGGCGGGATGAGGCGCATGAGTTCACCCCCGAGCATCCGCTGATCCGCGCGATCGCGGAGGATCCCGTGCTGGCCGGCGTGAAGATGATCGCCGAGCCGTGGGACGTGGGCATGGGCGGCTGGCAGACGGGCAACTTCGGCGAGGGCTGGAGCGAGTGGAACGACCGCTACCGCGATCGCGTGCGCAACTTCTGGCTGAGCGACATCGACTACGCGCGGCGTGCCGACATCACCCCCGTCGGCATCGGAGGGTTCGCGCACCGCCTGGCGGGCTCCGCCAACACGTTCTCCGCCGAACGCGGACCGCTCGCGGGCGTGAACTTCATCACGGCGCACGACGGGTTCACCCTTCACGACCTCGTCTCGTACGACGTCAAGCACAACGAGGCCAACGGGGAGAACGGCCGCGACGGGGCCGACACGAACCGCTCCTTCAACCACGGCGCCGAGGGTCAGGTCGACGACGCCGGTGTGCTGGCGACCCGGCGGAAGGCGATGCGGAACCTCCTCGGGACGCTCCTGCTGTCTGCCGGCGTGCCGATGCTCACGGCGGGCGACGAGTACGGCCGCACGCAGCGCGGCAACAACAACGCCTACTGCCACGATTCGAGCCTGACCTGGCTGACCTGGCAGCACGAGGCCTGGCAGGAGGATCTCGCGGCACACGTGGCGCGGCTCACCCGGCTCCGGAAGGAGAACCCGGCGCTCCGGCCCGTCCGCTTCGCGGTGAAGGACCTCGAGGTGCCGAGCGCCTCGGTGATCGACTGGTACGACGAGAACGGCGAGACGATGTCCGTCGAGCGCTGGACGGATGCCGCGCATCGCACGCTGCAGTACGACGCCCGATCGACGCCCGAGGAGGAGGACGCCAACAGGATCCTCCTGATCGTGCACGGTCGCGAGACCCCCCTGGACGTCTCGCTGCCCCTCCTGCCGGGCGTGACGGGATTCATCTCGCTCTGGTCGAGCGCCGACGAGCGCCCGGTCCTCACCGAGACGATGCACGCACCCGAGGACGTGATCCGGATGCCGGGAACGGCTATGCACCTGTTCAAGGTGGTCGAGGCCGCATAAGTCAAGCCGGTTTCCGGCTTCGGGGCGGTGCCGTAGGTTCGAGACGTGGCCATCACGACGCATCAGCCAACTGTCCGCAGCACCGCCGAGATCCCGCTCCGCCCGGCGAAAGCCGTTCGGAAGGACCCGACGACGCGAAGCGCCCGTCTCCCGGCGACATCGCACCGTCCGAGTGTGCCGAACGGGAGATTCCGTCCTTCCGCGCACGTCGGCGAGGCCGTGCCCTTCACCGTGACGGCGTTCCGAGAGGGACACGACAGCATCGGTGTGCATCTCCGGCTCACCTCTCCCACCGGGGCGGCATCGCTGCACCGGCTGAGCCCTCTCGGCGACGGTTTCGACCGGTGGCGGGTCACCGTCGCGCTGCTCGAGCAGGGCACGTGGAAGTTCCGCTTCGAGACGTTCGCCGATGACTACGCGACCTGGGCGCACGCCGCCGATCTGAAGATCGCCGCCGGCGTCGACGCTGCGCTCATGCGCGAGACCGGAGCCCGCCTGTTCGAGATCGCGGCGGCCGAGCGTTCGCGCCCGGCAGCGGAGAGGACGATGCTCGCCGCGGCCGCGCGGCAGCTTCGCACGGAATCGGTCGGCGACGACGAGGCCCTGGGCATCGTCCGCGACGCCGCGATCGCGCGCGCCTTCGCCGACCGGCCCGTCGCCTCCGTCGCGTCGGTCCACGAGGAGCAGACGCTGCTCGTCGAACGGGAACGGGCCGGCGTCGGCGCCTGGTACGAGTTCTTCCCCCGCTCCGAGGGGGCCACCCGTCGTGAGGACGGAACCGTCCAGAGCGGCACTTTCCGGACCGCCGCCAAGAGACTGGCGGGAGTGGCGGGAATGGGCTTCGACGTGATCTACCTCCCCCCGATCCACCCGATCGGCGAAGTGAACCGAAAGGGCCCCAACAACAGCCTCACGCCCGCTCCCGGCGACCCCGGCTCTCCCTGGGCGATCGGGTCGTCCGCCGGTGGCCACGATGCTGTGCACCCCGATCTCGGGACCCTCGAGGACTTCCGCGCCTTCGTGGCCGAAGCATCCGCTCAGGGCCTCGAGGTCGCGCTCGACCTCGCGCTCCAGGCAGCGCCCGACCACCCGTGGGTGAGCGCCCACCCGGAGTGGTTCACGACCCTCCCGGACGGTTCGATCGCCTACGCGGAGAACCCGCCGAAGAAGTACCAGGACATCTACCCGGTCAACTTCGACAACGACCCCGATGGGATCCGCGCCGAGGTGCTGCGCATCGTGCGTCACTGGATCGCGCAGGGCGTGAACATCTTCCGCGTCGACAACCCTCACACCAAGCCGCTGCAGTTCTGGGAATGGCTCATCCGGACGGTGGGCGACGAGTTCCCCGACGTCGTCTTCCTCGCCGAGGCCTTCACCCGCCCCGCGCCGATGCAGGCGCTCGCACAGGCCGGGTTCCAGCAGAGCTACTCGTACTTCACGTGGCGGAACACGAAGGAGGAACTCGAGGAGTTCCTCGGTTCGGTGTCCGATGAGACGGCCGACTTCATGCGGCCGAACCTGTTCGTGAACACCCCCGACATCCTCACCGAGTACCTGCAGTTCGGCGGACGTCCGGCCTACAAGATCCGCGCGGCGATCGCGGCCACCGCGGGGGCCAGCTACGGCGTCTACGCCGGGTACGAGCTCTTCGAGAATGTCGCACGCCCGGGGTCCGAGGAGAACATCGACAACGAGAAGTACGAGTACAAGTTCCGCGATTGGGACGCCGCAGAGAGCTCGGGCAACTCCCTCGCCCCCTACCTCCGCCGGCTGAACGAGATCCGGCGGGCGCATCCCGCCCTCCGCCAGCTCCGGGGGTTCACCGCCCAGGGCAGCGACGACGACGCGATCCTCGCGTACGTCAAGCACCTCCCCGCAGCCGTCTCCCCCACCGAAGACGCCGACACGGTGATCGTGGTCGTGAACCTCGACCCGCACTCCTCCCGCGAGAGCATCGTCCACATCGATTCCGAGGCCTGGGGCCTTCCGCGCGGCCACGACTACGAGGTCGAGGACCTCCTGTCGGGTGCGCGCTGGATCTGGAACGAGCACAACTTCGTCCGTCTCGATGCCTTCGTCGAGCCGGTTCACATCCTCTCCGTAAAGGCGCGCGCATGATCCGCATCGACGACCACATCCTCGACGCCGTCGGTGACGGCGCCTACCACGCACCGCACGACGTGCTCGGGCCCCACGAGACCGCCGAGGGGTGGGTGGTCCGCGCCCGGCGCCCCTTCGCGCAGTCGGTCACCGCGGTCGTCTCCGACGGCTCCCGCATCGAACTCGCACACGTCCGCAACGGCATCTGGGAGGGCGAGACCGCTACCCGGCCCGACGCGTACGACATCGTCGCGACCTATGAGGGCTCGCCCGACTACCGCGTCGACGACCCCTATCGTCACCTGCCCACCCTCGGCGACATGGATCTCCACCTGATCCGGGAGGGCCGCCACGAACGGCTCTGGACGGTCCTCGGTGCGCACCTGCGCAGCTATGACGCGCTCAGCGGCGTCTCGTTCGCCGTCTGGGCGCCGAACGCGAAGGCCGTGCGCGTCGTCGGCGACCTGAACGGGTGGGACGGAGCACAGCACGCCATGCGCTCGCTCGGGTCGAGCGGCATCTGGGAGCTCTTCGTACCCGGCATCGGCATCGGATCCGCGTACAAGTTCGAGATCCTCACCGCCGACGGCCAGTGGATCATGAAGGCCGACCCCATGGCGCGACGCGCCGAGGTGCCGCCCGCGACGGCATCCGTCGTCACCCAGAGCGACTACACGTGGCGCGATGACGAGTGGATGGCCGACCGTGCCTCGAGCTCACTGCACGACCGTCCCATGTCCACGTACGAGCTCCACCTCGGCTCGTGGCGGCCGGGCCTCGGCTATGTCGAGGCCGCCGATGCCCTCGTCGACTACGTCACGGCTCAGGCGTTCACGCACATCGAGTTCCTCCCCCTCTCCGAGCACCCGTTCGGCGGATCGTGGGGATACCAGGTGAGCGGGTACTACGCGCCGACGAGCAGGTTCGGAACCCCCGACGAGCTGCGCTATCTCATCGACCGCCTCCACCAGGCCGGCATCGGCGTCATCATGGACTGGGTCCCGGGACATTTCCCGAAGGATGCCTTCGCGCTCGCCCGATTCGACGGTGTTCCCCTCTACGAGCACCCCGATCCTCGCCGGGGCGAGCACCGCGACTGGGGCACGTACATCTTCGACTACGGCCGTAACGAGGTTCGAAACTTCCTCGTCGCGAACGCGCTGTACTGGTTCGAGGAGTTCCACGTCGACGGACTTCGCGTCGACGCCGTGGCATCCATGCTCTATCTCGACTACTCGCGCAACGAGGGCGAATGGGAGCCGAACATCCACGGCGGCCGTGAGAACCTCGAGGCGATCCGCTTCCTGCAGGAGGTCAACGCGACCGCCTACAAGAACTATCCGGGCATCGCGATGATCGCGGAGGAGTCCACCAGCTATCCGGGTGTGACCGCGCCGACCAGCGCCGGCGGCCTCGGCTTCGGCTTCAAGTGGAACATGGGCTGGATGAACGACTCCCTCCAGTACATGTCGCGGGATCCGCTCTACCGTGCGCACCACGAGGGCGAGCTCTCCTTCTCGTTCGTCTACGCGTTCACGGAGAACTTCGTCCTGCCGATCAGTCACGACGAGGTCGTCCACGGCAAGGGGTCGCTGTTCACCCGGATGCCGGGAGACCACTGGCAGCAGTTGGCCAACATGCGTGCCTTCCTGGCCTACATGTGGGGTCATCCCGGCAAGCAGCTCCTGTTCATGGGGCAGGAGTTCGGTCAGATGTCCGAGTGGTCGGAGGGCCGTGGCCTCGACTGGTGGATGCTCGACCAGCCCGCGCACGCGCAGCTTCAGCACTTCGTGGCGTCGCTCAACACCACCTACCGCGCCGAGTCACCGCTGTGGGCTCGTGACAGCGACGGCTCCGCCTTCTCGCGGGTCTTCCCGCACACGCCGAATGGGAACATCCTCGCCTTCGCGCGCGAAGACGGCGACGGCGGCACGGTGGCCGTCCTGTGCAACTTCTCGGGGTCCCCGATCCACGACGTCGAGGTGACTCTCCCCCACGGCGGTGCCTGGGGTGAGATCTTCAACAGCGACGCCACGGAATTCGGAGGCTCCGGCGTGGGCAACTTCGGCGGAGTGCAGGCCGACGCGAGCGGCAACGCGCGCCTCGTGCTGCCGCCGCTCGGTGTCCTCTGGCTGCGACACCGAAACGACGGCTGAGCGCCGCCGACTCAGAAAAGCAGGCTGGCGAGCCGACCCCGCGCGCGAAGAACGCGCGGGTCGGTGTCGCCGACCACGCCGAACAGTTCGAGCAGACGCTCGCGGACCGGCGCTCGCTCGTCGGCCGGCATCCCCGCGAACAGGTCGAGGAGACGCGTGAAGGCGTCCTCGACATGGCCGCCGGCGAGGTCGAGGTCTGCCACGGCGAACTGCGCATCGACATCCCCGGGGGCGGATGCCGCCGCCTCGCGCGCTGAGGCCAGGTCGAGAGGCTGCACACGAGCCAACAGGCGCACCTGCGCGAGGCCCGAGCGGGCGTCCTCGTCGCGGGCGTTCTCGCCGAGCGCCTTCTCATAGGCCTCCGCCGCGGCGGCATAGTCGCCGCGCTCGATGGCGTCGAAGGCCTCCTGGTGAAGCGGAGGAAAGGTCTCCTCGACCGGCGCCGCGGCCGGATCAGCACCGGTGGGTACACTTCCCGTCACTCCCTGGCCAGCGGCGAGTTCGAGGAGCTTGCCGAGCACCTCGCGCAGCTGAGCTTCCGGAACGGCGCCGCTGAACAGCTGAACGGGCTGACCGGCGATCAGACCGACGACGAGCGGGATCGACTGCGCCCGGAAGCTCTGCGCGAGCTGCGGGCTCGCATCGACGTCGATGCGGGCGAGGACGAGTCGTCCCCCGAACTCCGTCACGACCTTCTCGAGGACCGGGCTCAGCTGGACGCTCGGTTCGGCCCACTCCGCGCGGAGGTCGACGACGACCGGGACGGTACGGGAGAGCTCGAGAACCTGGCCGAAGTCTGCTTCTGTGACGTCGAAAACCAGGGGCGGCGCTCCTGTGGCGGGCGCGGCATTCTCGGCGCCAGGGCGCCCGGGAGTTCCGCCGGCGGTCGGTGCCGGGCTCTGACCACGGGAGCGGAGGCTGGACAGATCGACAGCGCCGCGCATGACGGCTCCGGGTGCGGGAGTGCTCACTCTTTTTCGACCACCTTGGCATCGAGGATGTTGGAACGCGACGCGATCAGCTGGATCGGGTCGTTGGAGCCCTGGGCGGGCACGAAGAAGTACAGCTGGTCTGAATAGCGCGTCTGGAAGCCTGTGCTGGACTGACTGACGCCCGACAGCGCCTTCACGACGACGTTGTTGCCGAGCTTGATGACGGCGTCGTCGTTGGTCGGAACCACGGTTTCATTCTCGACGACGGTCACCGCGACGATCGCGCCGCTGTCGAGCGTGACGAGTGAGAGCGGATCGGTCGATCCCGGAGTCGCTCGGAACGAGACCTTGCCGGTCTTCTCGCCCGTCTTGTTGAAGTTCTTGAGCAGTTCCGCACGCTTGTCGGCGACCTGAGCACGGAAGGGGTCGGTCTCCTCGTCGAACATCGAGGCGAACTCGCTCTCGTCGCCCTTGTTGAGAAGGTCGGCATATGCGGGCGCGACCTCTTCCGGAGCCATGACGAGGAACGGGGAGTTCGGTTCCACCGCAACTGCGCCGACGTAGGGCGCAGCGAGATTCATGCTGGCATCGGCGCGGAGACTCGAGAGGTACGACAGCTTGTAGTCAGACCACGCGTCGGCCTGGGTCACGGTCATGACCGTCGCCGCGCCGTCAGACTCCTCGACCACGGCGAGGAACATCCGCGGCCAGCCGTCCTGGGCCTGCGGGAGGAACGCCGTGAGTTTGCCGGCCGGAATGGGCGCGAGGGGTTCCTGGTCGTCGATCTCGTCCTGCAGCCGGTAGTTGATCTTCCGCTCCGCCAGTGCCGGACCCGCGAGGCGGGTGGCGGCGGTAGTGGCGTCGGCCTTCTCATCGGCGGATGCGACGGTCTTGCTGATGCGGTCGAGGATGCGCTCAGCCTGCGTTTCGGTGACGGCCGGGGCGCCCTGACCCTCCGGGACGAGCACGCTCTCCGTGGGACTGGGAGACGGTGACGCGCCGAGATCGGGCCAGGCATCGGGCGCGCAGCCCGCCAGAAGGCCTGCGGACACCATGAGGGCCGGTGCGACAAGGAGCGATCGCCGACCGGCGGAGAGACGGCGACGGGGCGGGGTCGATGAGATGACGCCCTTGTCAGATCCTTCGATCGCCACGGTGATCGGTTCGGTGACCGGCATGGGCAGGCCCTTCCGTCGGGGGCCGCGCGAGCGGCGCACGTGTCGCAGGGCGAGGACGTACAGGACCGCTCCGATGAACAGCATCACGCCTCCGCCCACGAGGAGCGGGCCGGCCCACGGGGTCGTCGCACCGGTCGGCCACGAGACGGTGAAAGACGAGGGAGCAGCAGCAGTGCCGTCGGTCGCGAGCAGGACGCTCGTGTCGTCCGGGAGCTGCAGAGTCGTAGCGAGGTCGCCCTCCTGCTGGAACTCGTCCAACCAGAGATCGGATCCGGCAGGGCTGAGCGCTTCGCGCTCCTCGCCGTCCGCGGGCGCGACCGCCGCGACGTCCTCCACCTCCGGGGTGCCCTGAGCGTCGACTGTCACCCTCGTGAAGTCGGATGCCGACAGCCATGCCGTCAGATCGGTGGTGCGGGCGTATGCGGCGAAGACGCCGGGGTCGCCCTCCACCCGGAGAGTCTGTGCACCGGGATGACTGGCGAAGACCGAACCGTCCACCAGGACGTAAGGCGCGGAGGCCGCGGTGTCCATCGTCAGGGTCTCCGTCTCGGGAGCCTGGAAGATCGTCCGCTGCGCGATGCCGCCGCCGATCATCACGGTGGCCAGGACGAAGGCGACGATCGCCCACACGAAACGCACGAATCGACACCCTCTCTCGAACCGGAGACCGCCTGTCGGGGGCGATCCATCGACGTTCCAGCCTAGCGAACGGTTCTGGCAATCGCGTGGGAGGGGTGCCGCTGTCGGGTGAAAGCCCGGCCGATGACTAGGGTGAGTGCCAGACTCCCCGTCGGAAGGCCCCCGTGAAGATCCAGCACCCGTTCCGCACCGCACTGATCGCCACACTCGGCGTCGGGGCCGGAATCCTCATCCTCGCCGGTGTGGAGACGCTCTCCACCGTGCTGCTCTACATCGGCACCGCGCTCTTCCTCGCGCTCGGCCTCGACCCCGCCGTGACCTGGTTCGAACGACGCGGACTCCCCCGGTGGGGCGCTCTCCTGATCACCTTCGCGCTGCTGCTCGCCGTCGGAACCGGTCTGGTGCTCGCGGTCGTCCCGATCCTGACCGGGCAGATCGCCGAACTGATCAGCCAGATCCAGAAGCTGGTCCAGAGCGCGGTCGACGGTGAGTGGAACCCGGTCAACGCGGGCCGTGACTGGCTCGCCGAGACCTTCCCCCTGCTGCAGGTCGACCTGGTCCTCGGCTACGTGAACGACTGGTGGAACTCGCTCAACTTCGGCGTCATCAGCAGCAACGTCGGAACCGGCCTGCTGTCGCTCGGTGCCGGCATCGCCGCGTTCGCGACCGGCGCGATCATCGTGACGATCCTCACGATCTACTTCACCGCATCGATGCGCTCGCTCAAGCGGTCGGTGTACCAGCTCGTACCGGCCTCGAAGCGCGAACGCTTCATCGACCTGTCCGAGCAGATCACGGCATCCGTCGGCTTCTACGTCATGGGGCAGGTGTCGCTCGGCGCCATCAACGGCATCCTGAGCGCCGTGTTCCTCACGATCATCGGCGCACCGTTCCCGGCGGTGCTCGCGGTCGTGGCGTTCTTCTTCTCGCTCATCCCGCTCGTCGGAACGCTGACCGGCTCGGCCATCATCGTCCTCGCGTGCCTCGGACTCGCCTCCCCGCTGACCGCGCTCGTCGCGCTGATCTGGTACCTCGTCTACATGCAGATCGAGGCCTACTTCCTGTCGCCGCGCATCATGAGCCGCGCGGTGTCGGTGCCCGGCGCGGTCGTCGTCATCGCCGCCCTCGCCGGTGCTGCGCTCGGTCAGCTCCTCGGCGCACTCGTCGCGATCCCGGTCGCGGCCAGCATCCTGATCATCTATCGCCAGGTCGTGATCCCCCGTCAGAACGAGCTCTGACCCGGCACCCGCGCGGAAGGGTCAGGCGATCGCCCAGCACGCGCGGTGCCAATGGCGTCTCGCCGCGAGGTCGGCGGCATCGCCCATCACGCCGTCAGCGCGCCACACCACGACGTGCGCGGTGCCGACGGGGATCGTGCGTGCGCATCCAGGGCACACGTACGCTTTTCGCGCCTGAGCAGCCGAGATCGGTTGAACCGTCCACTCGCCTCCCCGACGCGTCTCGGACCGTTTCCACCCGCTGAGGAGGCGGTCCAGTGAATCGTCCGCCGGCTCGGGACGGCGCCGGTTCGAGCGGGGCACGTCAGTACCAGCCGGAGCGCTGAGACTTCTCCCACGCCCCGCACGGGCTTCCGTAGCGACCCGAGATGTACCCGAGTCCCCACGTGATCTGCGTGGCGGGGTTCGTCTCCCAGTCGGCTCCGGCCGAGGCCATCTTCCGACCCGGGAGGGACTGCGGGATGCCGTACGCCCCGCTCGAGGCGTTGTAGGCGTTCACACGCCACCCCGACTCCTTCTTCCACAGCGCCACGAGACACGCGAACTCGCCGTCGCCCCAACCCCGGGCGGTGACCATGGTGTACGCAATCGCCTGGGCGCTGCCCGGATCGGGGCTGACGAACGGCGGCGACCAGCGCTCGGAGGATCCCCCGGACGATGTGCCGCTCGAACCCGCGCTCGTCGGCGGGGTAGGTGTGGGCGTCGGCTTCGGCTTCACATACACGCTGTAATCGGTGTCGCGCTCGAGACGGACCACGACAGCGTCGTCAGCGTTGTAGATCTGCGCATCGACGATGGCCGTCGCGTAGAGAGACAGGGGATCGAGCTCGGCCGCCTGAGCCGGAGGTGTGACCGAGGTCAGGGGCAGCACGTACGCCGCGACGAATGCGGCGCTGGCGACAGCCGCGAACACACCCACCACGCCGCGCCGACGCGACCACCGCGGCGCAGGCGCCGGATGCCGCCGGGCAGCGGATGGACGGAGCTCCGCGCTCGTGCGCAGAAGCTCGTTCCCGTGAGTCACAGTGCGACCGATCCTACTGCCGGAGCACCCCGTACCTCGACCGCCATCTCAGCCGACCGCGAGCATCACATCGACGACGGCGTCGAGGACGGCGTCGACCTGCGCCTCGTCGTAGCCACCGAGCTGCATGCGGAAGGCGACCGTGCGAACCTGCTCGATGGAGAGGCCGTCGCCATCTTCGAGGTATCGCGCGATCCGTGCCGCGACGATGTCGACTTCGTCGATCCGATAGCCGAAACGCAGCGGAGACACCCGCGTGAACTTTCGGCGCTTCGGGCGCGAGAGACGGTCGAGGATCTCCTGCGCCAGCGTGCGTGAGCGCCCCACCCAGGCCCGAGCGCCTTTGCGGGACAGTGCGTCGGCGCGCTCGCGCTGGGCGAAGGCATCCTCGATGCGCGCAAGCGCCGCATCGACCGGACCCACGGCGTAGCCTGCCCGGACCATCGGGAACCCCGCAGCCCGGATGTCGGCAGCGCTGACGGTGTCGGACTGCTCCTCGAACGCGGCGCGTGCGCCTGCCAGGAACGCATCCACCTGTTCGGGCTGGTAGCCACGACGGCGGCCGGAGACGAGAGGGAAGGCGGGTCGTGTGGGATCGGTCATGCGAGTGCGCTCATCGGGGAGAAGAGGAAGAACAGGGCGAGGCCCGGAACCGTGGACGGAAGGATCGAGTCGAGCCGGTCGAGGACTCCCCCATGGCCGGGGAGGAACGAGCTCATGTCTTTGATGCCGAGGTCACGCTTGATCAGAGACTCGCCGAGATCGCCGATGGTTGCCGAGACCAGGATCGCGGCGCCGAACACCACACCGGCCCAGATCGGGATCTGCAGCATGAGGACGGCGAGGAGAGCCCCCGCGACGACGCTCACAAGAGCTGCACCGGCGAAGCCCTCCCACGTCTTGTTGGGACTGATGCGCGGCGCCATCGGGTGACGCCCGAAGGCGATTCCGCTGGCGTAGGCGCCGGTGTCGACCGACACCGCGACGATGAGGAGGGCGAGAAGCCACAGCTCACCATGCTCCTGACGGAGGATGACGAGGGTGAGGCTGCCGTGGAAGGCGACGTACAGCGGCACGAGACCGGCGACCAGGACGTCCGAGACCACATCGCCGTAGCTGCGGCCATCACGGGCCGACATCTGCGCGATCAGGCGCCAGATCACGACCAGGATGACAGCCGCGAAGGTCACGAGCCAGTGCGTGAGGTAGCCGGCGAAGGCCGCCGCGAGGATGAGCGCGCCTGCCGTCAGCTGGGCAGCCAGGTCGACGCGGCGGCCTCCGGTCTGCAGCGCCCTGACGAACTCGACGATTCCGAGCACGCAGAGCGGCACCGCGAAGGCGATGAACGCCCACTTCCAGAAGAGGAGAGTTCCGAGAACCAGGCCGCCGATGCCGACGCCGATGAGGATCGCCATGAAGAGATTTCGGCCCGAGCGAGCGTTGATGCGCTCGTTGGCCTCTTCGAATTCGACGCGCGCACGCTCGATCTGATGCTCGAACTCACTCCGGGCAGCCCGGACGTGCACCTGGAACGTCGATGAATCCGCCGCGCCGTCGGACGATCTCCTGATCGACGACCGTCGGGACGGAGTATCAGGCGTCGGAGGGATGCCCGATCCTTCTTCGCTCATGGTCGGTTCTCAGACCTCGAGGAGCTCTGCCTCTTTGCGCTTCAACGCCTCGTCGATCAGGTCGACGTGCGTCTTGGTGACCGCGTCGAGCTCCTTCTCGGCACGAGCGAGGTCATCGTCGCTGACCTCACCCTTCAGCGCGTCGAGCTCGTCCTTCGACTTGCGGCGGATGCCACGGACGTGCACCTTCGCGTCCTCGGCCTTCGTCCGTACCAGCTTGACGTACTCCTTGCGACGGTCCGCCGTCAACTCCGGCATCGTTACGCGCACGAGGTTGCCGTCGTTCGTCGGGTTGGCGCCGAGGTTGGGCATGTCGCGCACGGCCTGCTCGATGGCCTTCAGCGCCGACTTGTCGTACGGCGTGATGACGAGCGTCCGGGCCTCCGGCGCGCTCATGGATGCCAACTGCGCGAGGGGGGTCGCCGTGCCGTAGTAGTCGACCAGCACCTTCTGGAACATCTGAGGGTTCGCACGGCCGGTCCGAACAGTAGCGAAGTCTTCTTTCGCTGCCTCCACGGCACGGTCCATGCGGGTCTTCGTGTCAGCCAGGGTGTCGGCGATCACGGTCACTCCATTCGTCGGTACGTCCGGTCAAGTCTAGTGCGGCTGAGGAGCGGACCTCAGACGCTGACGAGCGTGCCCATCGATTCGCCGAGGAGCGCGCGGGTGACATTGCCTGCGGGCTCCATGCCGAACACGCGCATGTCCATGCTGTTGTCCATGCAGAGGCTGAACGCCGTCGAATCCACCACCTTCAGTCCGCGCTGAAGCGCGTCCTGGTACGTGATGTGATCGATCTTCACTGCGGACGGGTCCTTCTTCGGGTCGGCCGTGTAGACGCCGTCGACACCATTCTTGGCGACGAGGACCTCGACAGCGCCGATCTCGAGCGCCCGCTGTGCGGCGACGGTGTCGGTGGAGAAATACGGGAGTCCCGCGCCGGCACCGAAGATGACGACGCGCCCCTTCTCGAGGTGACGCTCCGCGCGACGCGGGATGTAGGGCTCCGCGACCTGGGTCATCGAGATCGCCGACTGCACGCGTGTCGCTGCGCCCGCCTGCTCGAGGAAGTCCTGGAGGGCCAAAGCGTTCATGACGGTGCCGAGCATGCCCATGTAGTCGGCACGACCGCGGTCCATCCCGCGCTGGCTGAGCTCCGCGCCGCGGAAGAAGTTCCCGCCGCCCACCACGACGGCGATCTCGACCCGGTCGACCGCCGCAGCGATCTCGCGCGCCATCTGGCTCACCACGTCGGGGTTGACCCCGAGCTGTCCGGCGCCGAACGCCTCTCCGGACAATTTCAGGAGGACGCGTCGGCGTCCGGTGTTCTCACTGATCACGTGGGATCCTCTCGTCTGCTGAAGACTATCCAATGGCACGGAAAAGGGGTTCGCATCCATGATGCGAACCCCTTTTCAGATGACTTACGCGCCGACCTTGAAGCGGGCGAAGCCGGTGATGGTGATGCCCGCGTCCGCGGCGACCTTGGCGACGGACAGCTTGTTGTCCTTCGCGTAGTCCTGATCGAGCAGGGCGACCTGCTTGAAGAACGCCCCCACGCGACCTTCGACGATCTTCGGCAGAGCGGCTTCGGGCTTGCCCTCGTTGCGGGAGATCTCGGTGACGATCTCACGCTCCTTGTCGACCTCGGCAGCGGGCACCTCGTCGCGCGACAGGTACGTCGGGTTCGCGAACGAGATGTGCTGGGCGATCGAGCGAGCCGTCTCGGCGTCGTCACCCGTGTAGGCGACGACGACGCCGACCTGCGCGGGGAGGTCCTTGCTGGTCTTGTGCAGGTAGATCTGGAACGCGTCGCCCGTGATGGTGCGGACGCGGCGCAGGACGACCTTCTCGCCGATGATCGCGGCCTCGTCGGAGATGAGGTCTGCGACAGACTTTCCGTCTGCGCCGGCGGCGAGGGCGGCCTCGGCGGAGTCGGCACGCGCTGCGGATGCCGCGGCGAGGACCTTCTCGGACAGGGCGATGAAGCGGTCGTTCTTCGCGACGAAGTCGGTCTCGGCGTTCAGCTCGATGAGCGTGACGGCGCCGGGCTGCTCGTGAGCGGCGACGAGGCCCTCGCTGGTCGAACGGTCAGCGCGCTTCGCGTTGCCCTTCGCGCCCTTGAGTCGAAGGATATCGACGGCCTTCTCAAGGTTGCCGTCGGCTTCCTCGAGCGCCTTCTTCGTGTCGACCATTCCCGTGCCGAGCTGCTCGCGCAGCGCCTTGATATCGGCGATGGTGAAGTTTGCCATGGGTGGCGGCTCCTCAGTTTTCAGTGGTGATGATCCGGTTCCGGTCGCCCCGGTGATGCCAGGGCGACCGGACGTGGGATTACTCTGCGGACTTGGCCTCGTCGGCCGGAGCCTCGGCGGGGGCTGCATCCTCGGCGGGAGCGGCATCCTCGGCGGGGGCTGCATCCTCGGCGGGTGCCTCGGTCTCGGCGGGCGCGTCGGTCGCGGCCGCGTCCTCGGCGGGGGCGGACTCGAGCAGCTCGCGCTCCCAGTCGGCGAGGGGCTCAGCTGCAGCCGACTCGTCGGTCGGGTTGTGACGCTGGATGAGGCCCTCGGCGGCGGCGTCGGCGATGATGCGCGTCAGCAGACCGACCGAGCGGATCGCGTCGTCGTTGCCCGGGATCGGGAACTGGAACTCGTCCGGGTCGGCGTTCGTGTCGAGGATGCCGATCACGGGGATGCCGAGCTTCTGGGCCTCGCTGATCGCGAGGTGCTCGCGCTTGGCGTCGACGATCCAGATGGCCGAAGGCGTCTTGGTGAGGTTGCGGATACCACCGAGCGACTTGTGGAGCTTGTCGAGCTCGCGCTTCTTGAGCAGCAGCTCCTTCTTCGTGAAGCCGCTCTCGGCGGGGTTCTCGAAGTCGAGCTCCTCGAGCTCCTTCATGCGCGCGAGACGCTTGGAGACGGTCGAGAAGTTCGTGAGGAGGCCACCGAGCCAGCGCTGGTTCACGAAGGGCTGGCCGACGCGCGTCGCCTGCTCTGCGATGACTTCCTGAGCCTGCTTCTTGGTACCGACGAAGAGGACGGTGCCACCGTGGGCAACGGTCTCACGGACGTACTCGTACGCCTTATCGATGTACCCGAGCGACTGCTGCAGGTCGATGATGTGGATGCCACTGCGCTCCGTCAGGATGAAGCGCTTGACCTTCGGGTTCCACCGGCGGGTCTGGTGTCCGAAGTGGACGCCGCTGTCGAGCAGCTGGCGAATGGTGACGACGGCCATGGCCGTTCTCCTGTTCTTTTGGTTGATCGCGCCGGACCGGAGGTCACGGCGAGCCTGGCGCCCGACAGCCATCCACTCCGTGAGGAGACCTGAGGATGGGATGCCGCGGACTCCGAATGGGTCCGCTCTGGGCGCGCGTAGTCACCCCGACGAGCGAGGTGCTCCTCCAGTGTAGCAATACCGGGACCTCTCCCCCATCGCCCCCGCGGCCTCGCCATCCACCGGTCCGCACGCCGTGCGCCGGGGCTGGCCCCTGGATGCGCACAGTGGGAATCATGACCAGAACCCGCTCGCGTCTGGCGTCCGCACTCGGGTGCACGATCGTGGTGCTCGTCGTCGCCACCGCGTCACCGGCGAATGCCGGGAGGCCCGCCCCCGAGCCGTGGCGACTTCCGGTCGACGGGACGGTGGTGGAAGAGTTCCGCGCACCCGCTCACGCCTATGGCCCCGGGCACCGTGGGGTCGACATCGCTCCGGCATCCGGGAACGCCGTGCGCGCCGCAGCAGCGGGAACGATCGCCTTCGCGGGCACCGTCGTCGACCGCGGCGTGGTGACGATCGACCACGGCGGCGGATGGGTGACGAGCGTCGAACCGGTGGAGCCGTCGGTCGGTGTCGGCGAGGTGGTCGTGGCCGGTGACGTCATCGGGACGATCGGCCTCGGCGGGCACGCGGAGGCCGGGACCGTGCATGTGGGAGTGCGCCGTGACGGGGAGTACGTGAATCCGCTGACCCTCGTGGGCCGAGTACCCAGAGCGATCCTGCTGCCCTGCTGCTGAGCTCTCCATGGCCGTCAGGCGCGCGGATGAGCCTGACGGTAGGCGGCGGCGAGACGTTCGTTGGAGACGTGGGTGTAGATCTGCGTCGTTCCAAGACTCGCATGGCCGAGGATCTCCTGAACCGCCCGGAGATCGGCTCCGCCGTCGAGGAGGTGGGTCGCCGCCGAGTGCCGGAGTGCGTGCGGCCCCACGGTCTCCGCGCCCACCGCTGGGCCGAGGTTACGCGCCACGATCTCGTACACCGCCCGCACTCCCATGCGGCCCCCGCGAGCACCGAGGAACATCGCGTCTCCGGATCTCTCGCCGGCGAGCACGGGCCGCGCCCGGATGAGGTAGGCATCGATCGCCCGTGCCGCAGGCGCACCGAAAGGGACGACGCGTTCCTTCGCACCCTTGCCGAGGACGCGGACCACCGACGCCACGCGATCGATACCGGCACGGTCGAGGCTGCAGAGTTCGGACACACGGAGGGCGGCGCCGTAGAGCAGCTCCAGCATCGCGGCGTCCCGGAGCAGCACCGGATCGCCGGATTCGGCGGCCGTGGCGCGGATGCCGTCGAACAGGTCGGCCACGACTGTCGCCGTCGCCACGGTCGGGAGAGTCCGCCCCCGTGCGGGCGTCACCAGCCGGAGCGAGGGATCACCCGGGATGTGCGCGTTCTCGTGCGCCCAGGCGAAGAATCCGCGAGCTGTCGCCACCCGACGCGCGAGCGTCGCACGCGAGATGCCTCGCTGGGTCGCGGTCCACAGCCAGTCGCGGAGCTCGTCGATCGTCAGCGCAGCGACGTCCGCGTCGCCGGTCTCGCGGACCAGATCGGCGAGGTCGGAGCGGTATGCGCGAACCGTCGCCGCGGAGAGCCGGCGCACGCGGGTGAGGTGCTCGGCGTACGCCTCGACCGCCTCCGCCATCCGCATGACACCAGGATGCCTCGGTCCGCGGGTGGCGACCGGCATCCCTCGCCGTTCGTGGCGTTCTCCGCAGGCGCGCAGAGGGCGCCCGGACGAACGCTTCCGTGACGCAGCGCGCCCCCTCAGATCCTTGTCCACCCGTCGGCGTGCCGGCGCACCCCTCCTTCGAGCTCGAGGACGCCGAGCATCGCCTTCGCGACGCCGGGATCGAAGCCTGCCCGTCGCGCGATCTCCTCCGTGGACCGCGGCGTCCGGCGGCTGAGCGCGTCGAGCAGACGGGTGCGGTCGTCGGTGCGCCCGGCAGCTGCGGAGCCCGAACCCCGCTCGCGGTCGAAGCCGATGAGCTCCCGCACCTCGTCCGGTGTGGTGACGCACTGCGCGCCGAACTCCCGAAAGAGCCGGTGGCATCCCGCCGATGCCGCACTCGTCACGGGTCCCGGCACGGCGCCGAGAGGGCGCCCGAGCGCGGCAGCGTGACCCGCGGTGTTGAGCGACCCGCTCCGCCATCCGGCCTCGATGACCACAGTGGCGTGGGTCGACGCGGCGATGAGCCGGTTGCGCTGAAGGAAGCGCCATTTCGTGGGCGTGGTGCCGCAGGGCACCTCGGCGGCGATCGCGCCACCCGACTCGGCGACGCGGCGCAACAGGTCGTCGTGCCCGGCGGGGTACGGGCGGTCGACACCGCCCGCGAGGAAGGCCAGCGTGGGTCCGCCCGTCGCGAGCGCCGCGCGATGCGCCATCCCGTCGATCCCGTATGCGCCGCCGGACACGACGGTGATGCCATCGCCGGCCAAGGCGGCCGAGAACTCCGACGCCACGTGCTCCCCATACGATGTCGCAGCGCGCGCCCCGACGAGAGCCACGCATGATCGCTCGCTTCCGATCGATCGGACGTCGCCTCGCACCCAGAGGCACCGAGGAGCGTGCGCGCCGAGATCCGAAAGCCCCGCCGGCCAGTCGTCGTCGTCCGACGTGACCAGACGCACGCCGCTGAGGCGGGCGCGCTCGAACGCGTCGTCCAGCCCTCCGACCCGTGGCATCCATCGCCGGCGGGCCGCATTGAGCGTGGAGTCCTGCAGATCACGATCGCCGGGTTCGGTGAGTGCCACGGTGAGCGCGTGAACGGCTCCGAGCGCGTCGACCAGTGTGCCCGCGATCCCATCGCCCGGTTCCGTGAGGCACGACCACACGGCAGCGGCATGCCGGAGGGCGAGCTGCGCCGGGTCGTCGAGGATCGCGGGATCGACGAGACCACTCAGCCGTGCGCGCATGATGTCGACGTCGTCGCTCACGAAGACACCCCGCGCTTGAGGAAGAGAGCCCGCCCGATGTCATCGACCGAGAGACGCGAGCGACGATCGAGGTCTGCGATCGACCACGCCACCCGCAGCACGCGGTCGTACCCGCGCAGAGTGAGCCGCCCGCGCTGCAGCGCGTGGTCGAGTGGACGCCTGACCACCGGTTCCGGGCGCATCGGTCCGCTGCGAAGCCATTCGCCTGCGACGGCTGCGTTGGTGCGCCAGGGAGTGTCTGCGAGCCGCCGCCGAGCACGTTCTCGCGCGTCGAGCACCCGTTCGCGCGCATCCGCCGTGGTGGTGCGGCTCGCGTCGACTGAAGCGGCGACCGACACGCGGTGAAGGCCGAGCTCCATGTCGATCCGATCCACCAACGGACCGGTGAGCTTGCCGAGATACCGGCGGATCGCGAGCGACGGGCAGGAGCAGGCGCCTCCGGGTAGCCCGTAATTGCCGCACGGGCACGGATTCGTGGCGAGGACGAGCTGGAAACGGGTCGGAAACGTCGCACGGAATCCTGCGCGATGGATCTCGATCTCGCCGTTTTCCAGCGGCTGCCGGAGAGCATCGAGAGTGTGCGAACCGAACTCTCCGGCCTCGTCGAGGAACAGCACTCCCCCGCTCGCACGAGCGATCGCCCCGGGCAGGACCGTGCGGCTGCCACCTCCGATCAACGAGGTGGCACTCGCCGTGTGGTGGGGCGCTTCGAAGGGCGGCGTCCGCGGGAGGGTGTCGACGGGCATCCCCGACAGCGAGCGGATCGAGGCCACCTGAAGCGCCGTCTCGTCGTCCAAGTCGGGAAGAATTCCCGGCAGCCTCCGGGCCAGCATCGTCTTACCCGCGCCCGGCGGGCCGCTCATGAGCACGTGATGGCCGCCCGCGGCCGCGACCACCAGAGCGTCCACCGCGTCGCGCTGTCCGATCACATCCGCCAGCTCCGGCGCGGGCGCCGCCGTCGCCCCCGGGCCGAGGCCTCCCATGGGAACCGGGTCGAGGACGGTCTCCGGCACGTCCACGCCGTGGAGGCGTGCGACATCGCGGAGACTGATCGCGCCGCGCACCTCGATCCCCTCGACGAGGGACGCCTCGTCGGCGTTGGCGTAGGGCACGATCACACGGCGGATGCCGGCCCGGGCAGCCGCCAGGACCGCGGGCAGGACGCCCGGCACGGGTCGAAGTCGCCCGTCGAGACCCAACTCCCCCAGATGCACGGTCTGCGCGAGGGACGCGCTGTCGAGAGGCATCTCGGTGGCGACCGCCGCGATGGCGACCGCGACGTCGAGACCGGTGCCGCGCTTGGGCAGGTTCGCGGGTGAGAGGTTCACCGTCACGTGGCGCCGGGGAAGCGGCAGGTCGCTGTTCGCACAGGCGTTGTGCACGCGTTGCTGCGCTTCGCCCACGGCCTTGTCCGCCAAGCCGATGATCGAGAAGCCCGGCACCTGGTTCGACAGATCGGCCTCCACCTCGACCAGGTCGCCCACAAGGCCGGTCAACACGACCGACCACGTCCTGCTCACGCTCATCGCAGGTCCTCGAGGTGCTCGACGAGAGCTGTGGCGGGCTCGCCGCCCGTGACGCCGATGACATCCAGGCGCAGGCGCCGACCTCGCGCCCGTTCCGGGTGCGCTCGGCTCCAGGCCCCCGCGAGCCGCCAGAGCCGGTCCCGTTTGCGCGCGTCGACCGCCGAGAAGGGATGCCCGTAGCCCGTGGACCGCCGCGTCTTCACCTCGACGATGACGAGGTCGCCTCCTCGGACCGCGACGAGGTCGATCTCACCCTCGGGACAACGCCAGTTCCTGTCGAGCACGTCGTAACCCGAGGATCGGAGATATGCCTCGGCGCGGCGTTCGCCCGCACGGCCGAGGTCGTCTTTCGCTGCCATGCCGACAGCGTGGCGGGCTCTCCTCCCCGCCGGACCCGTTCAGGACCAGCGTGTGCGCACCCGAGGATGCGCGGATGCTGGGGAGAAGTCGTCAGCCGTCGAGGGAGAGCTCGTCAGGGATCTGGAAGTCCCGGCGCTGCAGCTCTTCGACGTTCACGTCTTTGAATGTCAGGACACGGACCGACTTCACGAAGCGATCGGCGCGGTAGATGTCCCACACCCACACATCGGTCATGGAGATCTCGAAGTAGAAATCGTGCTCGGTGTCCCGGCGCACGACGTTCACCTCGTTCGCGAGGTAGAAGCGGCGCTCGGTCTCGATCACGTACTGGAACTGCCCGACGACGTCGCGGTACTCCTTGTACAGAGCCAGCTCGAGCTCACGGTCGTAATCCTCGAAGACTTCGTCATCCATGGTGCTTCCATCCTAGAAGAGCGTCGGCGCTCCGGTGATCGCCCACGAGGCTCGATGATGTTCGCTGAGCCCGTGTTCGCTGATGGCGGCGCGGTGGTGGGCGCTCGCATACCCCTTGTTGCGCTCCCAGCCGTACTGCGGTGTGCCGCCGTGCAACTCGATCATGTACTCGTCGCGCGCGACCTTCGCGATGACGGATGCCGCTGCGGCCGACGCGCAGTTGCGGTCCGCTTTCACGATGGGACGCACCCCCCGCCCGATTCGCGACACCGGTGTGATGTAGTCGTGATTGCCATCGAGGATCACGATCGCCGCATCGACGTCGACACCTGCTGTGCGGAGAGACTCGATCGCACGCACCGCCGCAAGCCCGAGCGCCCGGATGATCCCGACGTCGTCCACCTCCGCCGCGCTGGCCCATCCCACCGCGCTGGCGGGAACCCAGGACCGCGCGCGCTCTGCCACATCGGCGCGGCGGTGCTCGACGATCAGCTTCGAATCGCGCAGGCCCTCCAGGACTCGACGACGACTGAGCGCAGCATCCGCGACGGTCGCTCCCACGGCGACGGGGCCGGCGAGAGCACCCCGACCCACCTCGTCGCACGCGATCACCAGCGCGTGCTCGCGGAGGAGGCGGCGCTCCAGGGTGAGCTTCGGCGTTGCCGGACTCATCGCTCCGGTGAGGCCGGGACGCCGTTGAAGGCCTCATGATGCGAATCGATGCCGCCGAAGCGGTCGAGCGGCCACATCTTGAGGAACGCGCGTCCGACGATGTTCTCGATGGGGACGAACCCGCCGCCCGGCTGATCCTGGTGGAATCTCGAGTCCTGCGAGTTGTCCCGGTTGTCGCCGAGGACCCAGACCGACCCATCGGGCACGGTGACGTCGTAGTCGAGCTCGCGCGGGGCCGTCTGCGAGTCGTTGAGCTTCACGTAGTCGCGCTCGTCGATGGGGACGTCATTGATGGTCACCTGGCCCAGCGGGTTGCAGCACACCACGCGATCGCCGGGGAGCCCGATCACGCGCTTGACCAGATGCTCGTCGCTGTCGGACGCCGAGAGTCCGATCAGCGAGCCCATCCAATCGAGGGCGGCCGTCAACGGGGGCAGGGGCGGGTCGTACGATCCGGGCAACCAGCCGCCGGGGTCCTTGAACACGACGACATCCCCCCGCTCGTACGCGCCGAATCGGGGCGTGAGCTCGTCGACGAGGATGCGATCGTTCTGGACGAGCGTGTTCTCCATCGACCCCGAGGGGATGTAGAACGAGCGGACCAGGAACGTCTTCACCAGGAACGAGACGAGGATCGCCACCAGCAAGATGACGAGGACGTCCCGGAGGAAGAGCCAGGGGCCGCGACGGGAGCGCGGAGCGGCCGCGCTGTCGATGTCGGGCGACGGGGAGTCCGAAGTCATGCTGTCCTTCACCGGCCGTCCGGTCATCGGAGGCCACAGTCCAGGGTCGCACATCGCCGGCCGCGCAATGGCCGCGAACACCCCTGAGAATGCCCGGATACGACGAACGCCCCGGAACCGAGGTTCCGGGGCGTTCGTCGTGAGAACGCGATCAGCGGTCGCGCTTCTCCTTGATCTTGGCCTTCTTGCCGCGCAGGTCGCGGAGGTAGTACAGCTTCGCGCGACGCACGTCACCGCGGGTGACGACCTCGATGTGGTCGATCACGGGGCTGTGCACGGGGAAGGTACGCTCCACGCCCACCTGGAAGCTGATCTTGCGGACGGTGAAGGTCTCGCGGACGCCATCACCCGAGCGGCCGATGACGACACCCTGGAAGACCTGGATGCGCGAGCGGTTGCCCTCGGTGATGTTGACGTGGACCTTCACGTTGTCGCCAGCGTTGAAGACGGGGATGTCGGTGCGGAGCGAAGCCGCATCGACGGAGTCGAGGATCTGCATGATCGTCACTTCCTGCGACCGCCACAGGTCGATCGCGAGAGTAAGAGGAAAAAGGATGCGGTGCCCGAGACGCCGCACGCGGCGTCATGCTCCCCTGAGGCAGAGATGTGTCAGGGCACGAAGAATCATTCTGTCACGAATCCGAGACGGCACAAAACGCTTAATCCCTGCGGCGCTGACCCTCTTCGATGACCACGACGGGCGCAGGCGCCTCGGTCCTCGCCGGGGCCGTGTATCGGCGCAGGATCGCCGTGGGCTGGGTCTCTTGCAGCAACTGGCGCAGCGACAGCCAGAACAGGCCGAAGAACACGACGACGGCGGCGATCAGGAGAGGCCAGAACCACTGCTGGTTGAACAGTCCGACGGCGATCGTCAGCACGTGCCAGAGTCCGAACCCTGCGACATCCCGCCACGAGACGGCGCGGCTATGGCGAACCGTGCCTCGGGCTCGGACGAGGAACGTGAGGACGAGCTCGCCGACGAGAACCGACGGCATAGCGATGAGGAGCACCCAGATGAGGGCCCATCCGCCGGCATCCGATGCGATCCACCCGACCAGCAGCCAGAGCGGCAGCACGACGGATGCTGGAGCCAACCAGTGGAAGAACGCGCGACGCAGCCACATGCTTCGATGCTACGCCTCTCGCCCGTGCACGGGCTGAGGGTCGAGCGTCGCTCAGTCCGGCAGCAGGTCGGGGCGACGCGCCTTCGTCCGCTCGACCTGCTGGTCCCGGCGCCATTGTGCGACACGTCCGTGATGGCCGCTCAGCAGCACATCGGGCACGTCGTGACCGCGCCAGGAGGACGGTTTCGTGTAGGAGGGATACTCGAGCAGCCCGTCCTCGTGCGACTCCTCGACGAGACTCGCGGGGTTTCCCACCACGCCGGGCACGAGGCGTCCGATGGCTTCGATCATCGCCATGGATGCCACCTCTCCCCCATTGAGGACGTAATCGCCGAGGCTCACGAGGCGCACCCTTCCCAGGGTGGCGGCGTACGAGAACACGCGCTCGTCGATCCCCTCGTAGCGGCCGCACCCGAAGACGAGGTGCTGCTCGGTGCTCAGCTCGCGAGCCGTCGCCTGGGTGAAGAGTTCGCCAGCCGGCGACGGAAAGATGATGACCGGGCCGGGCGCGGCGTCGGGAGTCGTCGACACGATGTCGTCGAGCGCGTCGCCCCATGGCTCGGGCTTCATGACCATGCCCGCGCCGCCGCCGTAGGGCGTGTCGTCGACGGTGCGGTGTCTGTCGGTGGTGTGCGCGCGAAGGTCGTGCACGCGGACGTCGAGAAGCCCCGCGCCCCGTGCCTTGCCGAGGAGTGACACCTCGAGGACGTCGAAGAATGCGGGGAAGATCGTGACGACGTCGATGCGCACGTCAGGCCTCGGTCGCGTCCTCGTCGGCGTCGGATGCTGCAGCGACGGTCTCCGAGGGGGCGTCGTCCTCCCCGGCGATGTCCTCGAACAGCCCTGCGGGGGGCGTGACGATGAGGCGGCGGGCGGTCATGTCCACCTCGGGGACGATGGCCTTGACGAACGGGACGAGGACCTCGCGGTCGTCATCGCCCTCGAGCCGGACGCTCAGGAGGTCCTGCGAGGGGAAGTGATCGATGCGGGTGACCGTGCCGATGACCGCGCCGTCGCGAACGACGTCGAGGCCGATGAGTTGATGGTCGAACCATGCGTCGTCCTCGGTCGACTGCTCGGCCTCGTCCTGATCGAGCCAGAGGATCGCCCGGACGATCGATTCCGCTGCTTCGCGGTCGTCGACGCCTTCGAGGAAGATCACGGGGTGCGTGTTCATCCAGCGGAACTCGCGGACCGTGACGGCCTTGCCGTGCCACGGCGAGGATTCCGGCACCTGCAGGGTGAAGACGGCTCCGGGGACGAAGCGCCCGTCCGGGTCGTCTGTGAACAGCTCCAGCTTCAGCGCGCCCTTGAGGCCGTGCGCCTTCACCAGTCGCCCGACGCGGAGCTGCGTGCGGGCGGGCTTCGCTGCGGACATGTCAGTCGTCCGCCACGTCGACGCGCACACGCTTGCCGTCGGCGAGGGCCGACACCAGCGTTCGCAGCGCCTTTGCCGTGCGTCCGCCGCGCCCGATCACGCGACCCCGATCATCGGGGTGCACACGCACCTCCAGCACGTCGCCTCGCGGCGAGGTGCTGGAGCGGATGGTCACATCCTCCGGGTGATCGACGATCCCCTTGACGATGTGCTCGAGCGCGGCGGCCAGCAAGGTGTTACTCCGAGTCGGTCGAGTCGGCCGCGGCGTCAGCCTCGGCGGGAGCGTCGGCCTTCTTCTCGGCCTTCGGCTTGACGACGGACTTCTTCGACGAGTCGATCTCGAACGGAGCCTTGGGCTCGGCGACCTTCACCGTCGAAACGGCGTTGGCGTCACCCTTGAACTTGCCCCAGTCGCCGGTCAGCTTGAGGAGTGCCGCAACCTGCTCGGTCGGCTGCGCGCCGACGGAGAGCCAGTACTGAGCTCGCTCGGAGTCGACCTCGATGAACGAGGGCTCCTCGGTGGGGTGGTACTTGCCGATCTCCTCGATGACACGACCATCGCGCTTGGTGCGCGAGTCGGCGACGACGATGCGGTAGTAGGGTGCGCGGATCTTGCCGAGGCGCTTGAGACGAATCTTGACAGCCACAATTCTCCTGAATGGTGTTGCGAAAGGTGATGAACGTCGCCTGGAGCGTGGGGTGCACACCCGGCGGGAGCTCTGCGGTGGACCGTCGAGCCGGATAGAGGGTCGAGCAAGGCGGTCCAACCGTCTATTCTGCCAGATGTCCCGGCCTGCCGCGAACCGTTCGGACGGCGTGGCACACTGGGCCCATGACGGTGACCTTCGCCCCCTCTGCCCGCGCGTCCGTCGGAATCGAGTGGGAGATCATGCTCGCCGACCGCGAAACCGGCGACCTGGTTCCGCGCGCGCCCGAGATCCTCGACCTCGTCGAGGCACAGACCGAACACGAGCGGCACACCGTCACGGGCGAACTCCTGACGAACACGATCGAGGTCACCAGCGGCGTGGGCGACACCGTCGCCGCCGCTGTCGACGACATCGCCGATGCGATCGATCTGGTCCGCACGGTCACCGATCCACGCGGCATCGAGTTGCTCTGCGCCGGCAGCCATCCGTTCGCGCGCTGGTACGACCAGGGGATCACCGACAAGACCCGGTACCACTCCCTCATCGAGCGCACCCAGTGGTGGGGGCGCAACATGATGATCTGGGGCATCCACGTCCACGTCGGCGTCGAAGATGTGAGCAAGGTTTTCCCGATGATCAACGCGCTCTCGGCCTACCTTCCGCACCTGCAGGCGCTCTCGGCGTCGAGCCCGTTCTGGGCGGGCGATCGCACCGGGTACGCCTCCAACCGTTCGCTGGTCTTCCAGCAGCTGCCCACAGCGGGCCTGCCGTGGCCGCTCGAGACGTGGGGCGAGTACGAGTCCTATCTCGACGACATGGTGCGCACCGGCGTCATGGCCGATGCGACCGAGGTTCGATGGGACATCCGGCCGGCCCCGCGCTGGGGCACCATCGAGATCCGCGCGTGCGATGGCATGTCCACCCTCCCCGAGCTTGCGGCAGTGGCGGCGCTCGTCCAGGTGCTGGCCGAGCACTTCTCGCGGATGATCGACGAGGGCCGGGAACTGCCGACCATCCAGCCGTGGTTCGTCAGGGAGAACAAGTGGCGGGCGGCCCGCTACGGCCTCGAAGCGGACATCATCGTCGACCGCGCGGGCACGCAGCGACCTGTGGCGGCGCACCTCCGGGAGATCATCGACGAACTCGAGCCGATCGCCGTCGAGCTGCACTGCGCCAAGGAGTTCGCCGAAGTCCGCGCGATCCTCGACCGAGGTGCGAGCTACGCACGACAGATCATCGTGGCGGATGCCGCAGACGGCGACCTCCGCGAGGTCGTCCATCACCTGATCCGCGAATTCCGGGGCGGACCGACCCTTCGCGAGCACGTCTCCGTCGGCTGAGGCGCCCGGCTCAGCTCTTGCCGAAGAGCTTCTGGATCTCGGCGAGGTCGGCCTCGCTGGGCTGAGCAGGAGCCTGCGTCCCCAGCCCGAATCCGGAGCCGGCCGGCGCGGAAGGTGCTCCCGCGGTCACGCCCGCATTCTCGGCGGCGCGCTTGGCCGGATTGCCCGACCGCGACCCGCCTGAGGTCTTCTGCTTCTTCCCGCGCTTGCTCGATGCGCCGGGCTTTCCGCCGACCGCACCCATGCCGGGCATGCTGGGCACACCACCGCGAGCGACGGTCTTCATCATCTTGGCGGCCTGGTCGAATCGCTGGACCAGTTGGTTCACGTCGGTGACCGTCATTCCCGAACCGCGGGCGATCCGCAGGCGCCGCGAGCCGTTGAGGAGCTTCGGGTTCCGCCGCTCCGCGAGGGTCATCGAACGGATGATGGCTTCGGTGCGGTCGATCTCCCGCTCGTCGAAGCTCTCGATCTGCTGCTTCATCTGACCCATGCCGGGCAGCATCCCGAGCATCTTCTTCATCGAGCCCATCTTGCGGACCTGCTGCAGCTGCTCCAGGAAATCCTCGAGCGTGAACTGCTCCGTCGCGAGCTTCTGGGCGACCTTCTGTGCCTCCTCCTCGTCGAAGGCTTCCTGAGCCTGTTCGATGAGGGTGAGGATGTCGCCGAGATCGAGAATCCTGCTCGCCATGCGGTCGGGGTGGAAGGCCTCGAGGTCATCGAGTCCCTCGCCGGTCGACGCGTAGATGATCGGGCGCCCCGTGAGCGAGGCGACGGAGAGCGCGGCACCACCGCGGGCGTCGCCATCGAGCTTGGAGAGCACGACGCCGGTGAAGTCGACGCCATCCTGGAACGCTTTCGCCGTCGCGACGGCATCCTGTCCGATCATCGCATCGAGGACGAAGAGGACCTCGTCGGGGTCTGTGGCGCGACGGATCGCGGACGCCTGCTTCATGAGCTCGGCGTCGACGCCGAGGCGGCCGGCGGTGTCGATGATGACGACGTCGTGCTGCTGGCGCTTGGCGTGCTCCACTCCCGCCTTCGCGACCTTCACCGGGTCACCGACGCCATTGCCCGGCTCGGGGGCGAAGATGGCCGCCCCGGCGCGCTCTGCGACGACCTGCAGCTGCGTCACCGCGTTGGGGCGCTGGAGGTCGCAGGCGACGAGGAGCGGCGTGTGGCCGTCCTTCTCGAGCTGCTTAGCGAGCTTGCCCGCGAAGGTCGTCTTACCGGAGCCCTGGAGCCCCGCGAGCATGATGACGGTGGGGGGCTGCTTGGCGAACTGGAGTCGCCGCTGCTGGCCTCCCAGGATCGCGACGAGCTCCTCGTTGACGATCTGCACGACCTGCTGAGCGGGGTTGAGCGCGCGGTTCACTTCGTCGCCGAGCGCGCGATCGCGCACCTTGCCCGTGAACTCCTTCACGACCTGGAGCGCCACGTCGGCGTCGAGGAGTGCACGACGGATCTCGCGGACGGTGCCGTCGATGTCCGCGGGCGTCAGCTTCCCCTTCGTGCGGAGGGAGCGGAAGGTCTCTGTGAGCCGATCGGAGAGCGTGCCGAAAGTTGCCATGATCCCGCAAGTTTACGCGAGCGTGACGGCGGCGATGTCGAGCGCCTCGCCGAGCCTCCCGGCAAGAGGCGCCCGGCCGGGACCATCGTTCGCCCACGCGCCCAGCGCGGCGACCACGGCCCCCGCGTGAGCGGCGCCCGCCACCTCGGCTCGGAGCGGAGCCACCCCGTCCGTCATCAGCCGGGCGGTCACCGCGCGGGAGATCCTCGTCTGGCGCCACCCTGCCCCGCGGTCGAGTTCGTCTCGAAGGCCCATCGCATCGGCGTGCACGAGCGCGAGCGCGAGACCGTCAGGCTCGAGATCCACGGCCAGACCCTCGAGCGCCGGGCGGACCCCGCCCACGGCCAGGGCGGCCTCGACGCGGCGCAACCTCTCGTCGAAGCCGGCCCAGATGATGGCAGCTTTCGAATCGAAGTAGTTGAAGAAGCTCGACCTGCTCACACCCGCCCGCGCGGCGATGTCACCCACTGCGGTGCCGTCGTAGCCGCGTTCGAGGAAGAGCTCGCAGGCGGCCTCGGTGATGGTCGCGCGCGAGCTCGCACGCGGGCGCCCGGTCGTCATTGCGCCAGCCTATCGGCGCGCTATTGTTGGACGCAGTACAAGAACCCCCTCGTCAGGAGAATCGTGCTCGACATCGTGACCCTCGGGTTGGCGCCCGGTTATGTCCCCTACTCCGATGCCTGGGCGACCCAGCGACGGCGTCACGAAGAGGTGGTGGCCGGAACGCGTCCGGACACCCTCTTCCTTCTCGAGCACGAGGCCGTCTACACGGCGGGAGCCCGCTCCACGCCGGACGATCGACCGGACGACGGCACTCCCGTCGTCGATGTCGACCGCGGCGGGCGCATCACGTGGCACGGCCCCGGGCAGCTCGTGGGCTACCCGATCGTCCGTCTCGCGGAGCCCGTGGACGTCGTGGCGCACGTTCGGCGGCTCGAAGAACTCCTCATGACGGCTCTTCGCGAGTTCGGTGTGGCCGGGCGCCGCGTCGAAGGCCGGAGCGGGGTGTGGGCAGGACCTCACGGCGGGGAATCGAAGGTCGCTGCGATCGGCGTCCGCGTCCAGCGCGGCGTGACGATGCACGGCTTCGCCCTGAACTGCGACAACTCCCTCGAGCCGTTCGACCGTATCGTCCCCTGCGGGATCGCGGATGCCGGCGTGACCACCGTCAGCGAGATCATCGGATCGCGCGTCGCACCGCGAGAGGTCGCCGGCACCGTGGCATCCGTGTTCTCCGCCGCTTTCGATGCGGAGGTGGCGGCATGAGCGCCAGCGTCGCAGCACCCGGTCCGGGCGGACGACGGATGCTGCGCCTCGAGGTCCGCAACGCGCAGACCCCGATCGAGCGCAAGCCGCCGTGGATCAAGACCAAAGCACGGATGGGTCCGGAATATCAGGCGCTGCAGAGCCTGGTGAAGGACGAGGGACTGCACACGGTGTGCCAGGAGGCCGGATGCCCGAACATCTTCGAGTGCTGGGAGGACCGCGAGGCGACCTTCCTGATCGGCGGATCGCAGTGCACTCGTCGATGCGACTTCTGCCAGATCGACACCGGGAAGCCCGCCGACTACGACACCGACGAACCGCGTCGTGTCGCCGCGAGCGTCGCCGCGATGAAGCTTCGGTATGCGACCGTCACGTGCGTCGCCCGCGATGATCTCCCCGACGGCGGAGCCTGGTTGAACGCGGAGACGGTGCGTCGCATCCATGCCGACAATCCCGGGACGGGCGTCGAGCTGCTCGCAACCGATTTCAACGGCGACCCCGCACTCCTTGACGAGGTGTTCGCATCGAAGCCCGAGGTGTTCGCGCACAACGTGGAGACGGTGCCCCGCCTGTTCACGCGCATCCGGCCCGCCTTCCGATACGAGAGATCGCTGGGCGTGCTGACCCGAGCCCACGAGGCCGGACTGATCACGAAGTCCAACCTGATCCTTGGAATGGGCGAGGAACGCGAGGAGGTCATCCAGGCGATGACCGACCTGCGCGAGGCGGGGACCGACATCCTCACGGTCACGCAGTATCTTCGACCGACACCGCGTCACCTGCCCGTGGCCTCGTGGGTGACCCCCGCCGAGTTCGTCGACTACCGCGACATCGCCCTGTCGATCGGCTTCTCGGGCGTCCTCGCCGGCCCGCTCGTCCGGTCTTCCTACCGGGCCGGGCGTCTGTGGGCCCAGTCCATGACGGCGAAGGGACGCCCCATTCCGGAGACGCTCGCCCATCTCGCCTCCGAAGCCGCGCTCGAGGGGTTCGCGCAAGCCGTCTGAACCGACGCTTCCTCCCCCGGGCGGACGCATCTCCGATCCATCCTCGGTCCGTTGTAGGACGGTCCAGCCGCATGTGCCCCGTCCTACCGTGAGGGATGCCGGGACTCCGACGCGTCCCTCAGGAAGGATCATCATGCGCATGCCCACCACCGTCACCGCGGCTGTGTCCCTCACCGCCGTCCTCGCCCTCGGCGCTCCGCTCAGCGCGCACGCACCGGCCACCGCCAGAGACGCGCCGCCGCCGCCGAAGACCGTCGTGTCGGTCACCGGCGACGCGGAGAACGGCTTCGAGATCGAGTACTACGACGGCACCGGCGAGTATCCCCCGACCGCGTCGGAGGCCCGCGCAGAGTGCGCGGAGTACGACACCAGGATCGAACGGGTGCGATGCCGGACAGAGGTGGCGACCTGGTATCGAGATCTCGCGGTGCTGCAGCAGGCGCTCGTCTGGGCGAACGCCTCGTGACCCGGAGGCGTCAGTCGGCGCTGGTCACCGACTGAACGGACCCGTCGACGTCGAGGTTCACGAGAAGGACGTCGTCGGTCGAGTCGGGGTCGAGCGCGTACTCCAGGACCGCGAAAGGGTCTTTGCCGCCGTGCTCGTCGGCGAGGATCGTCATGCTCATCAGCTGAAGAGAACGGATCACGTCCATGTGGACGTCGCCCGATACGTCGACCAGCAGATCGTCGATGTCTTCGCCGAGCACCTCCTGCTGCTGGAGGATGTATTCGGTCACTTCGCTCGTGCGATCGTCGAGCTCCGTCACCATCGCGTTGCGGGACCGCATGTCGATGTCCTCGAGCGAGGTGATCATCGCGGCCGCGACGTCCAGCGCTGTCAGGGACACGTCATCCTGATCCGGCGCGGTCAGATCGACCGTGACGCGTTGCTCGCCGAAGTCGATGACCTCCGACCAGAAGATCGATCCGTCCGGCCCGGACTCCAAGAGTCCGAAGTAGTCGTGCTCGATCGCCATGTGTCCATGAAACCAGCCTTGCGGCCCGCGCGCGAGCGGCGCACCGTCAATCGACGAGTGCGGAGGCGAAGACGTGGGGGGTGAAGCCGGTGAGATCGCCGATCCCCTCGCCTTGACCGAGCAGCTTGACCGGGATGCCGGTGCGTTCCTGCACGGCGAGGACGAATCCGCCGCGGGCGGACCCGTCGAGCTTCGTGATGACGAGACCGGTCACCCCGGCGTGCTGCAGGAAGGCCTCCGCCTGCATGACGCCGTTCTGGCCGGTCGTCGCATCGAGAACGAGGAGCACTTCGCTGATGGGCGCCTGCTTCTCGATGACGCGCCGGATCTTCGTGAGCTCGTCCATGAGCCCGGCCTTGGTGTGAAGGCGCCCCGCGGTGTCGATGAGGACGATCTCGGTTCCCGTGCGGATCGCGTGGTCGATCGTCTGGAAGGCGACGGAGGCGGGATCCTGTCCTTCCTGCTGGGGGCGGACGATGCTCGCGCCGCCGCGTTCGGCCCAGGTCGCCAACTGCTCGACGGCCGCGGCACGGAAGGTGTCTGCCGCACCGACGACGACCGAACGTCCGAACCGTTTCAGGTAGGCCGCGAACTTTCCGATCGTCGTGGTCTTGCCGACGCCGTTGATCCCGACGACCAGGATGACCGCGGGCCGCTCCGTCAGGCGGAGGGTGGTGTCGAACTTCGCGAAGTGCTCTTCGAGCGTCTCCCGCAGCATCCGCTGCAGATCCTTGGGGTCGGTCGTGCGGTAGCGCTCGACCTTCTCACGGAGCTCGTCGATGATCCGCTCGCTGATGTCGGGGCCGAAGTCCGCCGTGATCAAGGCCGTCTCGAGGTCCTCCCATGTCGTCTCGTCGATCGTGGGTTTGACGAACATGCCGCGCAGCGCGCGACTCAGAGACCAAGGACTATCCGCCATGACCCCAGGTTAGTTGACCCGGTCAGCCCTTCTCGCAGGCGATGCCGTCCTTGTCACGGTCCATCTTGATGTTCGCCTTGTACAGCGGAGTCGACGACGTCGGCTTCACCTTGAGCGGCTTGTTCTTTCCACTCACCTTGTTGAACTTCACGCCTGCCTTGGCCACGCCGCCCTTGTGAACTTTGTTGAGTGCGGTGCAGTTCGCGAACGCCTTCGCAGTGGCCTTCCCTGCCAGGGCGTGACCGGCCGAGACCGAACGTGAGGTGGGCGTCATCTCCGCCGCAGATCCGACCGCGGCCGGCCCCGCCACCAGAACACCCGCCAGCATGATCGCCACAGCGCCGCGTCGCAGCACTCCCGTGCGCACAGAAGTCTTCATTCCCACCCCGTTCGTCGTCCCCGTCGGGGAGACGCTACACCCAGCGAGTGCCCGTCACGCGTCGGAGCGTTCGCGCACTCGCTGACCGACGACGGCGGAGACGCCGTCCTGCCTCATCGAGACGCCGTACAGAGCGTCGGCGATCTCCATGGTGCGCTTCTGATGGGTGATGACGATCAGCTGGCTCGACTCCCGAAGCTGCTCGAACACGCCCAGGAGGCGGCCGAGGTTGGCATCGTCAAGGGCCGCTTCGACCTCGTCGAGGATGTAGAACGGGCTCGGTCGCGCTTTGAAGATCGCCGTGAGGAGTGCCACCGCGGCGAGCGACCGCTCCCCGCCTGAGAGCAGCGAGAGTCGCTCGATCTTCTTGCCTACCGGACGCACGGCGACGTCGATCCCGGTCGTGAGCGGATTGTCGGGATCGGTGAGCGAGATACTCCCGACGCCCCCAGGGAAGAGGATCGGGAACACCTCACCGAACGCCGTCCTGGTGTCCTCGAACGCCGCGAGGAAGATCGTCTGCATCCGCTCATCGAGCTCGCCGATGATCGTGCGGAGATCTTCGCGGGTCCGGACCAGGTCGTCGAGCTGCGCCGTGAGGAAGGCGTGGCGCTGCTCGAGTGCCGCGAACTCCTCGAGAGCGAGCGGATTGACGCGCCCGAGCTGTGCGAGTTTGCGTTCCGCCTCTTGGAGACGCTTCTGCTCGGCAGCCCGGTCGAACGGCGCGCGCTGTTCGGTGCCCGCGTTCTCACCCTCTGAAGCGGCGCTCGATGCGGCATCCTGCCGGTATTCCGCCAGGAGAATATCCTCGGTGAGGGCCAGCTCCGACCCGATACGCTCCCGAAGACTGTTCACGTGGAGACGCTTCTCGTGGATCTTCATCTCCAGGCCGTGAACCGACTCGGTGAGGCGCGCGAGACGGTCGCGCGCCGCCAGCTCGCGGGAACGCAGGGATGCGAGCTCCGCGGTGACGGCGGAGCGCGTCTGCTCGGCGCGTTCGAGGTCGAGACGGGCCTGCGCAACCGAGCGGTCGACGGAATCGAGAACCGGCGGCAGCTGATCGACCACGTTCGCCGCGACGGCGCGCTGCGCGCGGCGGATGACCGCTCGACGAGCAGCTTCCTCCGCCGCGGCTCGTTCACGCTCCCGCTGCCGCTCGAGCTGCGCGACCCGTGCCTCCGCCGCCCGAATGCGCTCCTTCAGGGTCTCGACCCCGAGCCGGCTCTCCATCTCGGCGTTCCGAGCGCCCTCCAGGGCGTCGAGCATTCCGTCTCTCGACGATGCGTCGAGCATCGGACGAGGCGTCGCCAGTGCGCGCTCGAGCGCGTCGGCCGTCGCGCGGGCGGCGACATCGGCATCGGAGACGGCGTCCGCCGCCTGCCGCACGCCGGCCTCGAGCCGGTCGCATTCTGCGCGAGCCGCCTCCAGCCGGACCGTCGCGCGGTTCACCTGCTCAGCGTGAGCAGCGAGAGCAGAGTCGTGTTCGCGTAGGGCCTGCAGGGCCTCGCGCGTGTGCGAGCGCGCGGCATCCCATCGCGCCTGCGCGTCGGCAAGGGCTTCGCGGAGCGAAGCGGCGACGACGGTGACCTCGTCCAGGCGGGCCGATGCGACATCCCGCTCGGCCGACAGCTCGAGCCTCGAGCGGGACTGGCCCGAACCCGCGCGGATCGTCGCCGACGTCACGGTCTCCCCCGCACGGGTGACCACCGTGATCTGGTGCCCGCTCTCGGCCGCGGAACGGGCCGCGGCATGCGCGGAAGCGAGGTCGTCGGCGATGGCCACGCCCGCCAGAACCGCGCGGACTCCGTCCGGAGCAGTCACGACGTCGGATGCCGCGATGAGGCCCTCGGGGAGAGTCACGTCGATTCGCGGCGCGTCGGCGACGGCCACATCGACCGACCCGAGGTCTCCAGCACGGACGGCCGTGACGACGTCGAGCGCAGCGGACACGTCGTCGACGAGAACCCCCTCCGCGACCGCGCCCAGAGCGGCTGCGACGGCCGCCTCGAAGCCGGGCGTGATCTTGACCGAGTCGCCGACGAGTCCGCGGATGCCGCGCCCGCCCTGCGCCACGATCGTCGCGGCGGCGTTGCGGATGTCGAGCGCGCGGCCGAGTGCTGCCGTCTCAGCCAGCAGCGACTCGCGCTCACGCTCCGCGGCGTGGAGGCGTTCCCGGATGCCTCCGAGCGACCCCTCCGCGTCGGAGGCGTCGCGCTGGGCGCGTTCGTACGCGGCGGAATGCTCGGCTGTCGCGTCGGACGGAACCTCACCCGTCGGCGTCGCCGACGCGAAGGCGGCCTCGGCGTCGGTGCGGCGCTCGACGGCGGAGTCGAGTGCACGCTGCTGCCTCTCGACGGCGACGCGCAGGGCGTCGCGCTTCGACGCGGCGGCATCCGCCGCACCGCGCAGTGACGCGATACGCATGTCGTGCTCGGATACCAGGGCGCTCTGCGCCGCGATGTCGGTGTCGAGGGCGTCGAGCTCGGCACGCGCACGGATGACCTGCCGCGCCGCCGCCGCAGCCGCGTCCTGGGCGTCGCCGAGCCCCGCGGCGATCTGATCGATCTCGCCACGCGCCTCACCGATCGTCGCGGCGCTGACCGTCGTCGATTCGACGGCCTGCGGAGAATCGTCCTCGAGCAGGGCGAGGCGCTGACCGGCGAGCGAATAGAGCCCCCGCAGACGCTCCTGCACCCGGCCGAGCTCGAAAGTCACCGCTCGGGCCGCATCGACCGATTCCGAGCGCTGGTCGGCCTCCAGGGCGCCGATGCGCTGCGAGATCTGGTCGACCTGATCCTGAAGAACCATCCGCTCCGCGTGCTTCTCCTGCTCGCCGCGGGCATGGTCGGCGAGCTCACGCCGAAGGCGGGCGAGCTCGTCGGCGTACAGCCGGGCCTTCGCATCGCGGACGACCGCGGCGATCGTCGCCGCCTCGCGGGCGATCTCGGCCTGTTTGCCGAGCGGCTTCAGCTGCCGACGAAGCTCACCCGCGAGATCGCTCAACCGGGTGAGGTTCGCCTCCATGGCGTCGAGCTTGCGAAGGGTCTTCTCCTTGCGCCGCCGGTGCTTGAGGATTCCTGCGGCCTCTTCGATGAAGCCGCGTCGGTCTTCGGGTGTCGCCTGCAGGACCGTGTCGAGGCGACCCTGGCCGACGATCACGTGCATCTCACGGCCGAGTCCGGAATCGCTCAAGAGCTCTTGGACGTCGAGGAGACGACACGTCTCGCCGTTGATCGCGTATTCGCTCGCTCCGTTGCGGAAGAGCGTGCGGCTGATCGTGACTTCGCTGTACTCGATCGGCAGCGCGCCATCGGCGTTGTCGATCGTCAGCTGCACCTGCGCTCGTCCGAGGGGACCGCGCGTCGACGTGCCCGCGAAGATCACGTCGTCCATCTTGCCGCCGCGGAGGGTCTTCGCCCCCTGCTCCCCCATGACCCAGGCGAGCGCGTCGACCACGTTGGACTTGCCTGATCCGTTCGGCCCGACGATGCAGGTGACGCCGGGCTCGAGCGCGAAGGTCGTAGGTTGCGCGAACGATTTGAAGCCCTTGAGCGTCAAGCTCTTGAGGTGCATACGGTCCGCCTCCGCGTCGGGTGTCGATTCAAACTAGCGGACGCGTCGGCATCTGCTCTTGACGCCGCGCGCGATACGGGTCTATCGTCAGTGCTCGCGTCAGAAGTCGAGAAAGGAGGTCCCCGACATGATTACTCGCATCAGCATCACCGGAACGGTTCCCGCCGTGTTCCCCATCGGAATGGGGACCGTCTCCTTCCGCGCATTCCAGAACACCCGCACTCACACCGCCCGCTGACTTTCGCAGGGGTGGACTCCGTCTCCTGACGACGACCGGGGTGTTCTCCCGGCCCGGCCCCTCATATCGGTGCGCGTCCACCGCTCGGTGACGCCTCCCATCGCTCTCGCGATACTCCCGTGTGCTGCGGCACACGTCTCGCCGCGCTCGCGGCATCCATCCTCTTCCGAACGGAACTCTCATGTCCTCTCTTCACGCGCCGCAGCGCACCTCGGCGGTCACCGCCGCGCTGCAGCATCCGACCCTCGCTGACCGCCGCCCTCGGACCTCGTGGCCCGACCGGCTCGCCATGCGCCTGGCTGTCGCGCTCCTTTTGTGGAGCTCGCGCCCGCAGGCGACGCCGGACGACCTCGAGCGCCGACAGCGGAATCACCGCGACCGTGTCGCCCGCGAGGCGGAGTGGCAGCTCCGGCAGGCACTCCTCGCTCCCCGTCGATGACCCATCGGGGCCCCGGCTCGGCCGGGGTCCCGCCCCCACTTGAAAAGAACGGTTATGACCCCCGAACCTCTCTTCACCTTTCGTCCACTCCACGTTCCGGCGTCGATCGACGACCACGACGCCGGAGACTTCATCGGCATGACCCATGCCCGCAACACCGTCTTCCGCGAGATCAGCGGCGACGACGACGAGAACATGACCCCCGCGCAGCTGCTGCCGTTCTTCGCGCCCGACCCGGACGGTCTCCGCTACACCTGGGTCGTCCTCGTCGACGACCAGGTCGTCGGTCGGATGCTCGTCGACGTTCCCCTCGAGGACGGATCCGCCGTAGCCTTCTGGCTCATAGAACTGATCTCGGCCGTTCATGGGCGTGGGATCGCTCGGGCGCTCTATCCGACGATCGAAGACACGGCTCGTACCCACGGCCGGACCGCATTGCAGTCATGGGGCGAGCATCATGAGCCGGGCGCCGGCCATCTCGATGCCCCCACCGGGTTCGGATCCATCCCGCTCGATAGACCGGCTCGGTTCTTCCGGAACTCGGGCCACGCACTCGAACAGGTCGTCCGCAAGAGCGCGCTCGACCTCACCGGGCAGGCGGACCTCTCCTCGATGCAGACCATCGTCGCCCGCGGTGCACAGGGCTACCGGATCGAGCAATGGACGCTGCCGACACCCCAGGCCTACGAGGCAAGCTACGCCTATGCGAAGTCGCGGATGTCGACCGATGCGCCCGCCGCCGGCCTCGAGGTCGACGAGGAGGTCTGGGATGTCGAACGGCTGCGCCGCAACGACGAGCGCTACCTCGCCTCGGGTCGCACGGTGCTCGTGACGGCGGCCGTCGATGAGGCGACCGGAGAGGTCGTCGCCTTCAACGAGCTCGTGTCGGGAACCGACCTCGCCGCGGCCACGCATCAGGAGGACACGCTGGTACTCCGGGAGCACCGGGGACATCGCCTCGGGATGCTGGTGAAGAGCGCCGGCATCGTCCGCTGGCGAGAGATCGCGCCGGCATCCCCTCGGATCATCACCTACAACGCCGAGGAGAACCGCCCGATGCTCGACATCAACGAGGCCCTCGGCTTCGTGCCGGTGGCGTACGAGGGGGCGTGGCAGAAGACGCTCGTCTGACGGCGCCGGCGCCGACCGGGTTCACTCGACCGGTGGGCGCCGGCGCTGGCAGCGCGGGCAGTAGTGGCTCGATCGGTTGGTGAAACTCACCCGCACGATCGCCGTCCCGCACCGCGGGCACGGCTCGCCGGTGCGACCGTAGGCGTTGAGCGAGTGGGCGAAGTAGCCGGCCTGGCCGTTGACGTTCACGTACTGCGCGTCGAAGCTCGTGCCGCCCTCCGCCAAGGCGCGCTGCAGCACGCTGCGGACCTCCGCGAGCAACCGGCGGACGGCGCGGGTCGGCAGGTCACGCCCGGCCTGTTCGGGATGCAGCCGCGCCGCCCACAGCGACTCATCGGCGTAGATGTTGCCGACGCCGCTCACCACCGTCTGGTCCAGCAGCATCCGCTTGACGGCGGACCGCGACCGGGCGATGGCCGCGAAGAACCCGGCCTCGTCGAAGGCGGGATCGAGGGGATCGCGCGCGATATGCGCCACCTGGCCGGGCACGAGGGCGAGGGAGCTCCCCCATCCTCCGGGAGCGCCGTCGGCCGTCTTGTGCAGAGGATCGATGGCGAGAGACCCGAAAGTCCGCTGATCGGCGAAGACCACGGCAAGCTCGCCGTGCTCGGGCGAGTCGATCTCGAAGCGCACGCGCTCATGGCGTTCGATCGGTGCGCCCGCCGCCCGCAGAAGCATCTGTCCGCTCATACCCAGATGCCCGACGATCGCCTCGGCCGGCTCCATCTCGGCGACCTCGGGAGCGAGCGGCATCCACAGGAACTTGCCGCGGCGGACGACAGCGTCGACGCTCCGGCCGACCAGGCGCTCTTCGAAATCGCCCGCCGTTCCGAGATGCCGCGTGAGCGCCCGACTGTCGTGCACCGTGACCGCGGCGATCGTCGCAGAGGCGAGGGCGGGGTCGAGCCCGGCGCGGACGACTTCGACTTCAGGGAGCTCGGGCATTGTGATCCGGTGGTCGGCGAGCTGTCAGGAGCGCGCGGAGAGAACGCGCCAGACGGCGAGGGCCGCCGCCATCTCGGCCTGCTTCTTGCTCGAACCGCCCCCCTCGCGACTGATGTCGCCGACCGTGACCGTCGCCGTGAACACCCGGTGGTGGTCCGGGCCGTCGGCGTCGACCGAATAGACAGGCGGGGGCAGTTCTTTCTGAGCGGCCAGTTCCTGCAGGCTGGTCTTGGGGTCCATCGCGGCGCCGTAGCGCTCGGGGTCCGCCATCAGGGGGGCAACCAGGCGCAGGACCATCGCGGTCGCGGCATCCGGGCCCGCCGAGAGGAAGGTCGCGCCGATCAGAGCTTCGGTGGTGTCGGCGAGGATCGAATCCTTGTCGCGGCCACCAGTCTGGTCCTCGCCACGGCCGAGCTTGAGGTGCTCGCCCAGACCGACCCCCCGCGCGACCTCGGCCAACGCCACCGTCGAGACGACGCTCGCACGCCGCTTGGCGAGAGAGCCCTCGTCGAGACCGGGATGCTGGAGGAAGAGGTGCACCGTGACGGCCTGCCCCAGGATCGAATCGCCGAGGAACTCGAGGCGCTCGTTGTGGGGGATGCCACCGTGCTCGTACGCGTACGAGCGATGCGTCAGGGCGAGCGACAGAAGCTCGGGGTCGATGTCGACCCCGAGCTTGTCGGTGAGCACCGTGTGCTCACGAAGAACGTCCGTCACGACGTCTGATCGATCAGACGTCGGCGACCTTGCGGCCCTTGTACTCCAGGAACAGCTCGGTGCCCTGCGAGTCCGTGACGACCTTGGCCTGGTGGGGACGGCTGTAGACGACCTTGCCGTTCTCGATGGTCTTGACGAGCGGGGTGGCCTCGGCCTTCCACTGCGCGCGACGCGAACGAGTGTTGGAGCGGGAGACCTTCCGCTTTGGGGGGTTACCTGCCATGGTCAGCTCTTCTCTGTGTTGTCGGCGGCGGGGCGCGTTGCCTCGTCGTCGTGGTCTGTGGTGGGGGCCGCCAGTGCAGCCAGCGCAGTCCAGCGCGGGTCGATCTGTGTCTCCGGCTCGGCGTCTTCCGTCAGCCTCTCACCCGTGTTCGGGTCGAGCCCGGGGCAATCCGGCTGACACACCGGCTGGAATGGAAGCGACAGGACGATCGCATCCCTGACCGAGCTTTCAAGATCCACGTGGTCGTCTTGAACGTTGAAGTCAGTCGCTTCGTCCCCAGAATACCCGAAGAGCTCCTGAAACTCGACTTCGAGGGGGTGTGTCAGGTCGGTGAGGCACCGGCTGCACACTCCGCGGTAGGTGCTGTCGACCTCCGCCGTGACGAGAATCCCTTCGTGGACGGACTCCAGGCGCACCTCGACGTCGACGATCTCGCCGGCGTCGATGTACGCAAGACCCTCTCCCCACTTCGTCGGCGCGGGGACCTCCAGGGAGAACTCGCGCATCTCACCGGGCTTCCGGATGAGATCGCGGGCGGGAAGGACGAACGGACCGCTCACATGCTTTCTGACCACGGTCGTCAATCGTACGCGGGAGCGAGGGCTCCCGGGGCCGTCAGCCCTGTCGGGATCCCGTGTCGAGGAACCGCGCGACGGCGGGCGGCACGAACGGACCGACGTCGCCGCCGAGCGAAGCGACCTGCCGCACCAGCGAGCTTGAGACAAGCGCGTGCGACGGGTCCGGCAGGAGGAACACCGTCTCGACATGGGCGAGGTGCCGGTTCACGATCGCCATCGGGGTCTCGTAGGCGACGTCGACCTGGGATCGGATGCCTTTGACGAGAACGCCCGCGCCCACCTCGGTGGCGTAGTCGACCAGGAGCCCGACGCTCCACGCTGCGACCACGACATCCCCCTCGACGTCGCTCTCCTCGATGGACTGCTCGAGAAGGGCGAGGCGCTGCGCGATGGGGAGCATCGCCTCTTTGCCGGGGTTGTGCACCACCAGCACGTGCAACTGGTCGTAGAGCGCAGCCGCGCGGCGGATGACATCGAGATGGCCCAGCGTGGGCGGGTCGAAGGATCCGGGGACGACGGCGATCCGGTTGCTCATGCATCCGAGCCTAGCCAGCGAACCGGGAACGCGGGCGGGCTCCGCGTCAGTTCTTCGCGAGGGCAGCGCGCTCGCTGCCGGTGACCCGAGTGCCGATAGCGGCGAGCAGCCCGGGGTGCGCGTCGAGCGCCGGATCCGCCGCGATCACGCGCTCGGCTTCGGCGCGCGCGATCGCGATGATGTCGGCGTCGGCGACCACCCGGAGGAGGCGGAGGGACGAGCGGACACCCGACTGCTTGTCGCCCAGGACGTCGCCCTCCCCGCGCAGATCGAGGTCCACCTCGGCCAGCTCGAACCCGTCGGTCGTCGCGGCGACCGCTTCGACCCGGGCACGAGCGGGCGAGCCCGCCACCGCCTCGGTCACCAGCAGACACAGACCCGGGATGCTGCCTCGCCCCACCCGGCCGCGCAGCTGGTGGAGTTGGGAGACTCCGAAGCGGTCGGCTTCGAGGATCACCATGGTCGACGCGTTCGCGACGTCGACACCCACCTCGACGACGGTCGTGGCGACGAGCACATCGATGTCACCGCGGGCGAACGCCTGCATGACGGCATCCTTCTCCTCGCCGGGCATCTTCCCGTGCAGGATCTGCACTCGGATGTCGGCGTAGGCGGGGTGTCCCTCGAGGAGCGCCGCGGCCTGGACGACTCCCCAGCGCGTCGGGCCCGCTTCTTCGGGTTCGTCGAGCGCCGCCTCGTCGTCGGCCGCCGCAACGGCGGCGTCGATCGCCGGGCAGACCACGAAGGCCTGGTGGCCTGCGGCCACCTCTTCGGCCACGCGGTCCCATACGCGCGCGAACCACGCCGGCTTCTCGCCGACGGGAGCGACATGGCTCGTGATGCCCGCACGGCCCGCCGGAAGGGTGCGGATCGTCGAGACATCGAGGTCACCGAAGACCGTCATCGCCACGGTGCGGGGAATCGGCGTGGCCGTCAGCACCAACACGTGCGGTGCGGTGCCCTTCGCGCGGAGTGTCTCGCGCTGTTCGACGCCGAATCGGTGCTGCTCGTCGACCACGACGAGCCCCAGATCGGCGAACGTCGTGGACTCGCTCAGGAGGGCGTGAGTCCCGACCACGATCAGGGCCTGCCCCGCCGCCGCCCGCAGAGCGGCCTTCCGCCGCTCCGCCGCCGACAGCTGTCCGGTGAGCAGGGTCGGCATCAGCGCAGGAGCGAGCTGCGCGCCGAGCATGCGCGTGATCGAGCGGACGTGCTGAGCCGCCAGCACCTCGGTGGGCGCGATGAGGGCCGATTGCCCGCCCGACTGCGCGATCTGGAGCATCGCCCGAAGCGCCACGAGTGTCTTGCCGGAGCCGACCTCGCCCTGGACCAGCCGGTTCATGGGCCAGGACCCCACCAGATCCGCCGCGATCCGATCACCGACCACCACCTGGTCGGCCGTGCGCTCGAAGGGCAGAGCCGCATCGAAGCGCTCGAGCAGATCGCCTGCCGGACGAGCCGTCGCGGACATCGACCGGACGAACTCACGCTGTTGGAGGAGCGCTGCCTGAAGCACGAACGCCTCGTGCATCCGCAGCGTCTCGCGCGCCACACCGACCTCGTCGGGGAACTCCGGGGCATGGATGCGCTGGAGCGCGGTCCGGGCGTCCAGCAGGCCGTGAGCGATACGGAACGGCTCGGGCAGCGGGTCGGGAACGCCGCCGAGACCGGCGAGGACCAGCTCGACGCAACGGGTGACCTGCCAGCTCGAGAAGGTGCTCGTGGCCGGATAGATGGGGATGGGCTTGTTCTGCCACGCCTCCGCCGTCATCCGCGCCATCGATTCGTCGTCGAAGAGCTCGTAGTCCGGGTGGGTCAGCTGCTTCTGGCCGCGGTACTCCCCCACCTTTCCGGAGAAGATCCCCTGCCTGCCGGCGCGGAGATCCTTGAGCCGCCACGCCTGCCCGAAGAAGGTCAGCGAGAGGGTGCCCGCCCCGTCACTGATCACGACCTCGAGGAGGTCACCGCGGCGTCCGCGCATCTGGCGAGTGCTCGCCGACCGGACCTCCGCCACGATCGTCACCAGTTCGCCGACCGGAAGGGCGTCGATCGGCGTCAGCTCACCGCGCCGCGCGTACCGTCGGGGATAGTGGCCGAGCAGGTCGCCCACCGTCGCCATGGTGAACGCCCGTGAGAGCGCCTTGGCCGTCCGCTCGCCCAGGATCCCGTCGAGCGGGGCATCGAGGGTGTGCGACGGCATGCGACGAGTCTACGATCGAGCGCCGACGCCGACCCCGGCTATCGTGGGCGGGTGACGAGGATCATCGGAGGCCGGGCAGGATCGATCGCCCTCGCCGTCCCCGCGGCAGGAACGCGACCGACCAGCGACCGCGTGCGGGAGTCTCTGTTCGGCGCCCTCGAATCCGCCGATCTGATCACGGATGCCACCGTGCTCGACCTGTTCGCCGGCTCGGGCGCACTGGGGCTCGAAGCCGCCAGCAGGGGCGCGAGCTCGGTCGACTTCGTGGAGCGGGCCCCGAAAGCCGCGACCGTCGTCGACCGGAACTGCCACGCGATCGCGCGGAGCGTTTCCGGCACCCGCCTGCGCGTGCACCGCGCGAGCGCAGAAGCCTTCCTCCGCGCGGCATCCGGAACCTGGGATCTCATCTTCATCGATCCGCCGTACGACCAGGACGACGACGACTTGGCGCGGGTCCTCGAGCTGCTCGTGCCCCGGCTGAGCGACGATTCGGTCGTCGTGCTGGAGCGCTCCAACCGCTCTCCTGCTCCCCCGCTCCCGGGCGGGCTGGCCGTGGAACGATCGAAGAAGTACGGCGACACCGTCCTCTGGTGGCTGTCGCGATCCTGAGACCTTCGCGTCAGCCGCGTCCCGAATCCCAGTCCGCGTAAGGGTCCCATCCGCCGCGCATGTCGGCGGGTCGTCCCGACACGGTCACGGGAGCCGCTCCGCGCTCCTCCACGTGTCCGATGGGGAGGAACCCCGCGGGCAGGGCTCCGGTCGGGAAGGTCGCAAGCAGAGCGTGATCCTCGCCACCCGCGAGCGCGACCGGATCGGTGATGCCCGTGATCGCGATGGTCACGTCCGACGCGTCCGCCATCCGGGTCGCGTCGAGGACCAGCCCGTCCGAGACGTCCATCAGCGCGGTCGCTCCCCCTGCGGCCGCGGCCGGACCGAGCATGATCGGCGGGTGCGGTCGGAGCTGCGCCGCGATCGCGCGCCGGTCGACGTCCGAGAGCACCGTGCCGTCTACCGGAACGGGCCCACCGTCGCCGTCGCGGAAGCGATCGAACAGGACCGCCAGGCCGCGCGCGGCGGGCCCGACGTCTCCCGCGATCGCGAGGACGTCGCCGGGGCGAGCGCCCGACCGGAGCACCGGCTCCACGCCGTCGAGGACCCCGAGCGCGGTGACGGCGATGGTCAGTGTCGACGACACGGTGAGGTCTCCTCCCTCCACCGCGCAGCCCGGAGCGAGCACGTCGCACGCTTCTCGCAGCCCCGCCGCCAGGTCGGACACGAAGTCCGCCGTCATGTCCTCCGGGATCGCCAGCGCCACGAGGAGCGCCGTCGGGCGGGCCCCCATGGCTGCGACATCGGCGAGGTTGACGGCGGCAGCTTTGAAACCGAGATCGCGCCCGCTCGACCAGGCCAGGCGGAAATCCGGGCCGTGCACCAGAGTGTCGGTCGTCGCGACGACCCGGCCACCGGGGGCGGCGATCACAGCGGCGTCGTCGCCGGGGCCCACGAGCGCCCGTGACGACCCCGCCAGGGCCGTGAAGATGCGCCGGAGCAGGTCGCGTTCGCTCAGGTCACCCACGCGCTCGTCGCCCATGCCTCCACGGTAGCCTGGAGCGATGCCCCGTCCGCGCCTGGTCCCTCTCGTCGTCCTGGTGATCGGGGCCGCGCTGCTCTCCGGGTGCTCGCCCACGGTGGCCGTCGACGCTGCCGAAGACGCCAACGATCCGCGCTGCGCAGACGTGATGGTCGTGCTCCCGTCGGTGATCGAAGGCCAGGAGCGCCGATGGACCGACGCGCAGGCGACAGCCGCGTGGGGGGATCCGTCGGCCGTCATCATGACGTGCGGCGTCGTCCCGCCCGGTCCCACGGAGGCGCAGTGCATCACCGTCGGCGGAGTGGACTGGATCGTCGACGACTCGAAGGCGCCCACGTACCGCGTCGTCACCTACGGTCGCGTCCCGGCCGTCGAGGTGATCTCCGACAACGAGGCGGTCGGACCGACCGACGTCCTCAGCGCACTCGGAAAGATCCTGCAGTCACGACTCACGCGCGAGAGCGAATGCGTCGAGTCGTCCTCCCGCGTGCCCTGACCGGCCCGAGAGATCTCAGCGGGCGAGCTCGATGAGCTCGGTGATGAGGTCGGGGTAGGTCATCCCGCTGGCGATCCAGCAGGTCGGGAACATCGAGATCGGGGTGAACCCAGGCATCGTGTTCACCTCGTTCACGAAGAACTCCGTCCCCGTGTAGAAGAAGTCCACCCGCGACAGCCCCTGGCCGCCGACTGCCTCGAAGGCGCGCGCGGCGATGCGCTGCATCTCGGCCAGTTCACCGCTGTGAACGTCGGCCGGGCACACGAGATCGATCCCGTCGGCGCCGAGGTACTTGGCATCGAAGTCGTAGAACTCCCGACCCGACACGACGATCTCGCCCGCCACGCTCACCCGAGGAACATCTCCGTCTCGCCCCTGAAGGACGCCGCACTCGATCTCACGACCCACGATGGCCTGCTCGACAAGCACGGTGGAGTCCTCGGCGAAGGCGGTCGCCAGCGCAGCATCCAGCTCGTCCGCGTGCGAGACCTTCGACACGCCGACGCTCGACCCGGCCCTCGCCGGCTTCACGAAGACCGGGAGCCCGAGAGCCTGCATCCGACGCTGCCAGAGATCAGGCGTGCGATCGAGGTCGGCCCGGGTCACGCTCACCCAGGGGACGACGGGAACGCCGGCGGACTGCAGGATGCTCTTCGTCGTGTTCTTGTCCATGCCGATCGCTGACATGAGCAGACCCGCCCCGACGTACGGGAGGTCGAGCAACTCGAGAAAGCCCTGGACCGTACCGTCCTCGCCGAACCGGCCGTGCAGGATCGGGAAGACGACGTCGATCTCGCCGAGAGACTCCACGGTGCCGTCCGCGCGGCGGACGGAGAGCTCCCGCGAGAGCGTCGAGTCGGGCCAGATGATGCGGGTGCCGTTGTCGCGAACCTCCGGGAGGTGCTCGGGATTCAGCGCGAACTTGTCGGGCTCGTCGTCCTCGAGGACGAAGGCGCCGTCGCGGGTGATGCCGACCGGGATGACCCGGTAGCGGTCACGATCGATCGCTCGAAGCACCCCGCCCGCCGTGGCGGAACTGATCGAATGCTCGCTCGAGCGCCCGCCGAAAAGCAGAACGACTGCCGCCTGATTCATTCGAGGTCCTCTCACCCGTGGGCTGGTCGTCGTCCGTCGTCAGATGAGGCGCGATGTCGCGCGGGTTCATCGTCCCGTCCAACACCATCTTCACCTGTTCGACGATGGGCATCTGCACACCGGCGGCTCGGGCGAGCTGCAGCACCGGAGCCACCGAGGCCAGGCCTTCGGCGGTCTGGTCCATCTGCTTCACGACTTCGTGGAAGCTGTAGCCCTGGCCGAGCAGACGGCCGGCGGTGTTGTTGCGGCTGAGCGGGGACTGGCACGTCGCGATGAGGTCGCCGAGGCCGGCGAGCCCGTGCAGGGTCTCGGGATGAGCCCCCTGAGCGACGGCGAAGTCGGTCATCTCGACGAGCCCGCGCGTGATGATCGAGGCCTTCGTGTTCTCGCCGTAGCCGACGCCGTCCACGATGCCGATCGCGACGGCGATGAGGTTCTTGAGCACGCCGCCGAACTCGGTGCCGATCACATCGGTGTTGACGAACGTGCGGAAGTAGTCGTTCCGGGCGCGACGCGCGACGGCATCCGCGGTCTCCCGACTCGACGACGAGATGACCGCCGCCGTCGGATGCTGGCGCGCGATCTCGAGAGCCAGGTTGGGGCCGGATGCCACGGCGATGCGTCCAGGGTCGCAGCCGAGCTCCTCCTCGAGCACCTGGCTCATGCGAAGACCCGTCTTCTTCTCGACGCCCTTCATGAGCGACACGATCGGAGCATCGCTTCCGGCGACCAACGGCCTCACGGCTTTCAGGTTCTCGCGCAGCGCCTGACTGGAGATCGCGATGTAGACCTGCGTGGCACCCTCGAGCGCCTCGGCCAGGTGGTGCGTCGCGCTCAGCGTCCGCGGCAGGTTGATGCCGGGCAGGTACTGGGTGTTCCGCTTGCCCTCGCGGATCTCGTGCGCCTGTTCCGCGCGGCGAGCCCACATCATGACGTCGGCGCCGCCATCGGCGAGCACTTTGCCGAAAGTGGTGCCCCAGCTCCCCGACCCGAGCACCGCGACCTTGGGCAGCGCAGGTTCTTTACGGCTCAAGGCGACCCGTCTCCCTCTGGCCGTGCTGCGACGGGTTCCAGCGCTCTGCCGGCGGCTCTTCGTCGCGGAGCCGTCCCAGCAGGATGGAGACGTCGCGCATCACGGCATCCGTCGCGGCGATCAGCGTGCCGGGGGCCGTGCCGCTGAAGGCGGTCAGGTCGACCGGAGGACCGACCAGCACACGCACGCGGCGACGCGGCCAGAAGCGCAACTTGCCGTATCGCGGCAGGATCTGCTGGACACCCCACGTCGCGACGGGGATGACGGGGATGTCCGCTCCGGCCGAGAGCGCCAGACGCACCGCGCCCGTCTTGCCGCGCATGGGCCACATGTCGGGGTCGCGCGTGAGCGACCCCTCCGGGTAGACGATCACGCCGCGCTGGTCGCGGACGAGGGCCTCGGACTGGGCCAGCGTGTTCTTCGCCGCGGCGGAGTTCGACGACCGCGCCACGGGCACCATCCCGGTCGCACGGAGCAAGGCTCCGAGCACGGGGACGCGGAACAGGCTCTCCTTCGCCATGAAGCGCGGGGCGCGCCCCATGCGCCACGTGGCCACGGCGATCACGAGCGGGTCGAACTCGCTGTAATGGTTCGGTGCGAGGACGTACGGCCCGCTCAGCGGCAGGTTCTCCTGGCCCTCGATCTCGATCTTGGCGAACCAGCCCACGCCTGGGATGACGAGCGCCGCAGGCGGCCAGAACGCACTCGGGCGCGACTTCTCGGGCGACCAGCGACGACGACGGGTCACGCCGTCACTCCGTCACGTCGAAGTCGGCCCCGAGGTCGGTGAGCTTCTCGAGGAACTTCTCGTACCCACGGCGGATGATACCGATGTTGCGCACCGTCGACTCGCCCTCGGCGGCGAGGGCAGCGATGACGTAGCTGTACCCGCCACGCAGGTCGGGCACGACCACGTCGGCCGCGTGCAGCGGGGTGGGGCCGTTGATGACGGCCGCCTGCTCCAGCGCACGACGGGGAACCCGGCGGTCGGGGCTCGCGATGCCTTCGGGGTGCACGACGATGTCGGCCCCCATCTGCACGAGGGCGCGCGTGAATCCGAGTCGGTTCTCGTACACCGTCTCGTGCACGATGGACTCGCCCTGCGCCTGGGTGAGCGCGACGATGAGCGGCTGCTGCCAGTCGGTCATGAAGCCGGGGTGGACGTCGGTCTCGACGACGATCGGCTTGAGCGCTCCGCCACGACGGAACCGGATGCCGTCCTCGGCGATGTCGAAGTCGCCGCCGGCCTTGCGGAAGACGTTGAGGAAGGTCAGCATCTCCTGCTGCTTCGCCCCGCCGACGAAGATGTCACCGTCGGTCGCGAGCGCGGCGCACGCCCAGGAGGCCGCCTCGTTGCGGTCGAAGATGCTGCGGTGGTCGTAGCCACGCAGCGATTCGACGCCCTCGATGAAGATCACCCGGTTGGGCTCGTAGGAGATGATCGCGCCCATCTTCTGGAGAACAGCGATCAAGTCCATGATCTCGGGCTCGATGGCGGCGTTGCGAAGCTCCGTGGTGCCCTTCGCGCGGACGGCGGTGAGGAGCACCTGCTCCGTGGCCCCGACGCTCGGGTAGGGCAGCTCGATGTTCGCGCCCGTGAGGCCCTCGGGAGCCGACAGACGGATGCCGCTGGGCAGCTTCTCGACGATCGCGCCGAACGAGCGGAGCGCATCGAGGTGGAAGTCGATCGGGCGGTCGCCGATGCGGCATCCGCCGAGATCGGGGATGAAGGCCTGTCCGAGGAGGTGCAGCAGCGGTCCGCAGAAGAGGATCGGGATGCGCGAGGCACCGGCGTGAGCGTCGATCTCCTCGAAGTGGGCCGAGACGGCGCCGCTCGGGTCGAGCCGGAGGACGCCGTCTTCGAGGTCTTCGACCGTGACGCCGTGCACTTCGAGCAGCGACCGGACGACGTGGACGTCGCTGATCTCGGGGACATCGCGCAGCAGACTCGCCGTCTCCCCCAACAGCGCGGCGACCATCGCCTTGGTCGCGAGGTTCTTCGCGCCCTTCACCTCGACGCGCCCGCGAAGGGGCCGACCGCCGCGGATCGTCAGCGTCTGACCGGCGGCACTGCCGCCGGAGGGAGCCGATCCGGAATCGCTCAGGAGTGTGTTCATCGAAGAGACCTCATTAGTGTGTCGAGGAAGCGCAGGACCGCCCGTTGTGGGGCGCGATCCGGCTAGAGGACGGGGAGTGTCCGTGGCCGCCACGCCTCGCGGCGCGCCTCGAACTGCGTGATTTTTTCCTCATTGCGCAGGGTGAGCCCGATGTCGTCGAGCCCTTCGAGAAGCCGCCACCTAGTGTAATCGTCGATCTGGAACGAGACCCGGAGGTCGCCGATCTGCGCGGAGCGTGTCTCGAGGTCTACCGTGATCTCGGTACCCGGAGCGCTCTCGAGAATCGCCCAGATCTGCTCGATCTCGTTCTCTTCGACGACTCCGGTGAGCAAGCCCTGCTTGCCGGCGTTCCCGCGGAAGATGTCGGCGAACTTCGGGCTCAGCACGACCCGGAAACCGTAGTCCCGAAGCGCCCAGACAGCGTGTTCGCGGCTCGAGCCGGTGCCGAAGTCGGGGCCGGCGACGAGCACGGAGCCGGCCCGGTAGGCATCCTGGTTGAGCACGAAGTCCGGGCTCTGCCGCCAGTTCGCGAAGAGCGCGTCGTCAAAGCCCGTCTTCGTCACGCGCTTGAGGTATACGGCCGGGATGATCTGGTCGGTGTCGACGGCGGAGCGGGTGAGCGGCACGCCGATCCCGGTGTGGGTGGTGAACGCGTCCATGGTCAGAAGACCTCCGTCTCGACGAGCGTGCGCAGATCGCTCGGGCTCGCGAGGTGCCCGAGGATCGCCGTGGCGGCCGCGACCTGGGGCGACACGAGGTGGGTGCGGCCGCCCTTGCCCTGTCGGCCTTCGAAGTTCCGGTTGCTCGTCGACGCGCAGCGCTCGCCCGGTGCCAGCTGGTCGGGGTTCATGCCGAGGCACATGGAGCAGCCGGCGAAACGCCATTCGGCCCCGAAATCTAGGATGACCTTGTCGAGGCCTTCGGCTTCGGCTTCGAGCCTGACCCGGGCGGAGCCGGGGACGACCATCACCCGCACCCCGTCGGCCTTCTTCTGGCCCGCGACGATCGAGGCGAACTGCCGGAGATCCTCGATGCGGCTGTTGGTGCACGAGCCCATGAAGACCGCGTCGACGGGAACGCTCTTGAGGGGGGTTCCCGGGGCGAGATCCATGTACTCGAGGGCGCGCTCTGCCGCGGCGCGATCGTTGGCATCGGCGAAGTCGGCCGGGTTCGGGACGACACCGCTCAGCGAGACGCCCTGACCGGGGTTGGTGCCCCACGTGACGAACGGCTCGAGCTCACCCGCATCGAGGAACACCTCGGCGTCGTAGACGGCGCCGTCGTCGGAGGGCAGCGTGCGCCAGTAGGCGACCGCGTCGTCCCAGTCCGCGCCCTGAGGGGCGTGCGGGCGGTCTTTCACGTAGGCGAAGGTGATCTCGTCGGGGGCGATCATGCCGGCGCGCGCGCCCGCCTCGATCGCCATGTTGCAGATCGTCATCCTGCCCTCCATCGAGAGGGAGCGGATCGCGGAGCCGCGGAACTCGAGGACGTAGCCCTGACCGCCGTTCGCGCCGATCTTGGCGATGATCGCCAAGATGATGTCCTTCGCGCTCACCCCCGGCTTGAGGTCGCCCTCGACGGTGATCGCCATCGTCTTGAACGGCGTGAGCGGCAGTGTCTGCGTGGCGAGCACGTGCTCGACCTCGCTCGTGCCGATGCCGAACGCCATCGCGCCGAACGCGCCGTGCGTGGACGTGTGCGAATCGCCGCACACGACGGTCACGCCGGGCATCGTGAGGCCCAGCTGCGGACCGACGACGTGCACGATGCCCTGTTCCTTGTCGCCGAGGGAGTGCAGTCGCACGCCGAACTCCGCGGCGTTACGGCGGAGCGTCTCGATCTGCGTACGGCTGGTGAGATCGGCGATCGGCTTGTCGATGTCGAGCGTCGGGGTGTTGTGGTCCTCGGTCGCGATCGTGAGGTCGAGACGCCGCACCGGGCGCCCCTCGGCACGGAGGCCGTCGAACGCCTGGGGGCTCGTCACCTCGTGCACGAGATGGAGGTCGATGTAGATGAGGTCGGGTTGACCACCCTCGCCCTTGACGACGAGATGGTCGTCCCAGACCTTCTCAGCCAGCGTGCGGGGACGATCGGGAAGGGAAATGCTCATGCTGTTTCGTTCTCCTCTGCAGGGATCTCAGCCCAGACCGGACTCCGCGGCGGGAGAGGGCTCAGAACGAGGTCCCACCGCGGCCGCTAAGAAGAAGACGATCGAACCGCATCGCGCCAGACTACCACCGGGCACGTCGGCGTCGGTGGCAGGTGACGCCGCCCGCCCGCGTAACACCGCGACGCATCCACAAGCCCCGCCGCGCCGTCATGGGAGCCTGACAGCGCGAGCGAGAGGAACGAGCGATGAGCGGGACGACGGGCGACGGATTCGCGACACGTCAGGTGCATGTGGGGACGGATGCCGTCTCTGCCACGCCGCGTGCGCTGCCCATCCACCTCACGGCGGGATTCACCTTCGACACCCTCGACGAGGCGGCAGCGCACTTCGGGACCGGCGACGGTTTCGGCTACACCCGGACGGGCAACCCCACCGTCGACGCGGTCGAGCGGAAGCTCGCCTCGCTCGAAGGGGGCGCCGAGGCGCTCCTGCTGGCGAGCGGTCAGGCCGCCGTCGCGGTCGCCATCCTCGGGCTCGTCTCCGCAGGCGGCCACCTGGTGGCATCCACCCACATCTACGAGGGGACCCGCGGCCTCTTCGTAGAGAACCTCGAGCGTCTGGGGATCACGACCACCTTCATCGACGACATCGGCGACCCGGGTGCGTGGCGAGCGGCGATCCGGCCCGAGACCCGTGCGTTGTTCGCAGAGTCCATCGCCAACGCCCGGAACGACGTGCTCGACATCGCGGCCATCGCCGCTGTCGGTGACGAGCACGGCATCCCGCTCATCGTGGACAACACCTTCGCGACGCCCTACCTCGTCCGTCCGCTCGAGCACGGCGCGGCCATCGTCGTCCACTCGGCGAGCAAGTTCCTGGCCGGCCACGGGTCGGTCCTCGGCGGCGCGATCATCGACGACGGACGCTTCGACGTCGCACACGGCGCACGGTACCCCCACCTGGTCGAACGGACCCGGTCGGGCGGCGCCAGCGCCTGGGAGCGCCACGGCGGCAACGCCCGGATCGCGCACCTCCGCGAGAGCGTCGCACCCCGGTTCGGTCCGACCCCGTCGCCCCTGAACGCGTTCCTGATCGGCCAGGGCGCCGAGACCCTCAGCCTGCGGGTCGAACGGCAGTCGGCGAACGCCCTCGCCGTCGCGACCTGGCTCGAGGCACGCCCCGACGTCGCTGCCGTCCACCACGCCGGCCTCGAGAGTCACCCGACCCACGACCTCGCGCGCCGCTACCTCCGCGGCGGATTCGGCTCGGTGTTCACCGTGACCCTCCGGGGGGACCTGGATGCCGCGCGCGCGTTCGTCGAAGCACTCACCGTGATCACGCACATGACCCACCTGGGCGATGTCCGCTCCCTCGTGCTGCACCCGGGCTCCACGAGCCACGCGCAGCGCTCCCCCGCTGAGAAGGCCGCCGCCGGTGTGTTCCCGGGAACGCTCCGTCTGTCGATCGGGATCGAGGACGTCGCCGACCTGATCGCCGATCTCGAACGCGGCCTCGCCGCAGCGGCATCCGTCACCCTCACCGCCGACGGAGTCGCCGCATGAGCCGGCTGCAGCACTTCGGCTGGTTCCTCGCACGCGGCTTCGGCCCGCACGGCTGGGGCACCCCCTCCCTCGAGTGGAACTACCCGTGGACCTCGCCGGAGCTCTACCAGGACTCCGTCCGCACGCTCGAGCAGGCGGGTTTCGACCTGCTGATCATCGAGGACGCGCCCTCGCTCGGCTCACCGGCGACGATCGACCTCCGGGTGCGGCAGGCGTTCGGCGGTCCGAAGCTCGATCCGCTTCTGCTGGCGCCCTATCTCTTCGCCGCGACCCGGAACCTCGGCATCGCGCCGACCGTGAACCCGGCAGCGACGCTCCCCTACACCGCCGCCCGGCAGTTCGCCACGCTGCAGCATCTCAGCGGGCATCGCCTCGCGCTCAACGTGGTCACCGATACCGGCAGCGCGCGGCACTTCAGCGCGGCGCCGCAGCTCGACCACGACGCGGCCTACGACCGGGCGGAGGAGTGGCTCGGCGGCATCCGCGACCTCTGGCGCAGTTGGCCGGACGACGCCCTCATCGCCGACCGCGGACACGGTCGCTACGCCGACGGCAGCCGCCTCGCCGCCACCCGGCACCGGGGCGAGTACTTCGACTTCGACGGACCCCTCAACTTCATCCCGTTCACGGGTGGCGAACCGGTGGTCGTCTCTCCGGGCGGCTCGGGACGCGGTCTCGGGTTCGCCGGAACGAACTCCGACGTGCAGCTCGCCCTCGCGCCGATGACGGAGACCTCTGTGCGGGCCTACCGCGACCGCATCCACACGGCCGCCGTCGCCGCGGGGCGGAACCCAGCCGATGTGACGGTCCTGTTCGCGATCCAGCCGGTGATCGTGTCATCCCCCGACGAGGCGGACCGCATCGTGGCGTCCTCGCTGACGCCGACGGATGCGGCGCTGCGGACGATCGCGGAGCGGCAGTCGAGCGACCTCGAGACGGACCTGACGACGCTCGACCTCGATGCCCCGCTCGATCCGTCGATCTTCGGCGGCCACGTCTCTCACGGGAGCATCGCGCGTCTCGTCGGCGCGCAGGCACCCGACGCCCCGCTTCGTCACCTTCTCACCGCGCAGGCCCGCCTCGGTCGCCTGAGCGACGGCACGGGATGGGTGGGCACGGCAGACGAACTCGCCGACAGGATCGAGGAGTACGGCACCTGGGGCAACGACGGAGTTCTGCTCTGGGGCGACCTTCACCCCGTCACGGTGCACCGCGCCCTGGACGAGCTCGTCCCGATCCTCCGCCGCCGCGGCATCCTGCGGTCGGAATACGCGGGGAGCCTTCGCGCCAACCTCCGTCCCTTCTGACGCGCCGCCCGCCGACACGACAAAGCGGGGACCGGCGCTGACGCCGATCCCCGCTTCACGACCGTGCGGTCAGTTGAGACCGTTCTCCGTGAGCCATTCCGTCGCGATGTCTTCAGGCGACTTCTTGTCGACCGTCGACTGGACGTTCAGTCCGACGAGGCCTTCGGGCGTCAGGGCTGCGCTGACCGGGTTGATGACGTCGGCGATCTCGTCGGCGACCGACTCGCTGACGACCGGGACGACGTTCGAGGCCAGGAACAGCGCCTCGGGATCTTCGAGGACGACGAGGTCGTCGGTCTGGATGCGGGGGTCGGACGTGTAGACGTTCGCGACGTTGACGGTGCCCGCGAGCAGTTCGTCAACGGTCGTCTCACCGGTTCCGCTGAACTCGACGTCGACGCCGTAGACATCGGAGAGGCCCTGCGGGCCGTAAGGGCGCTCGGCGAGCTCGGGGGCGCCTCCGAGGGTGAGCGTCTCGTCGACGTTCGCCAGGTCGGCGATCGACGTCAGGTTCCACTTCTCCGCGAATGCGGCGGTGACCGTGTACGAGTCCTGGTCGGTGGCGGTCGACTGGTCGAGGACCGTGAGGCCGTCGGGCAGCGCCTCCTGGAGCGCGGCGTAGACGTCGTCGGAGCTGCGCGCCTCGGTGTCGGGCTCGAAGAACTGGAGCAGGTTTCCGCTGTACTCGGGGAAGAGCTGGAGCTCGCCGCTTTCGAGCGACGGCACGTAGGCGTCGCGCTGACCGATGTTGAAGGTGCGCTCGACGGTGAAGTCAGCGGCTTCGAGGGCCTGCGCGTAGATCTCGGCGATGATCTCGTTCGACGGGTACTGCTGCGATCCGATGACGATGGTGTCGGATCCGCCGGCGGCCGGAGCCGATTCGCTGGGGGTGTCGAGCGGGTTGCTGCTGGCGCAGCCGGCGAGGACCAGACCGCCGGCAGCGATCAGGGCCGCCGCCGACGCGATGCGGGTGCGTGTGAGGGACATGGACTTTCCTTACTGTGTGGGTGATGCAGTGCGTTCAGGCGGATGCCGCTGCTGCGGCCTTCCGCGAGGGTCGAGGGTGGGATCGGTGGGCGGCGGCGCGAACACCCCGCGGAAGAGCGAACGTCGCGAGGAGGGCGAAAAGTCCGTCGATCACGAGTGCGAGGACCGCGACCAGCAGCGCGCCGCCCAGGACCATGTCGATCCGGCGCAGCGGCAGCCCCGTGATGATGTACTGGCCGAGGCCGCCGAGGTTCGTGTACGCGGCGATCGTGACCGTGGCGACGACCTGGAGGGTGGCCGCGCGGAACCCGCCGATGAGCAGGGGCAGCCCGAGCGGGATCTCGATGCGCCGGAGGACCTGCGCGGTCGTCATCCCCATCGCCTTGCCCGCATCGATCGTCGCGCGGTCGATGGCTTCGAAGCCCGTGTAGGCGCCCGCGAGCAGCGAGGGGATCGCGAGGAGGACGAAGGTGATAAGCGCCGCTTCGGGTTTGTGCAGGACGCCCATCACGAGAACGAGGAGAAGGAGCAGTCCGAAGGACGGTACGGAGCGCGCGGCGCCCGAGATCGCGACCGCGATGTCGCGTCCTTTACCGGTGTGACCGATCATCCAGCCGAGCGGGACGGCGATGACGGCCGCGATGAGGACGGCGGCGAACGTGTAGGCGAGGTGCTGCGCGAGGGCGACCGGGATGGGCGCGAGCCCGCGCCCCGGGTCTCCCGAGAAGATCCACGCGATCGCGTCGAGGAAGATGTTCATGCGGCTGCCCCTGTCGTCACGGCGATCCGCGTTCCCGCGGTCGTGGCCGCGCGTGCCCAGGGCAGGACGAACCGCCCGGCCAGGACGAGCAGCAGATCGATCACGAGCGCCACGATGACGACGGCAACGATGCCCGAAAGGATCTCCTCCGTGATCCGGCGCTGGTAGCCGTTGGTGAAGAGGTAGCCGAGATTGCTCGTTCCGATCAGCGCGCCGACGGTCGCGAGCGCGATGGTGGAGACGGAGGTCACCCGGAGGCCCGCGAGGATGACCGGACCGGCGAGCGGCAGATCGACCGTGGCGAACCGCCGCAGGGGCCCGTATCCCATGGCCACGGCTGCGAGTCGGACATCGTCGTCGACCGAGTCCAGGCCCTCCGCCACCGAACGGACCATCAGGGCGATCCCGTACAGGGTCAGGGCGAGGATGAGGTTGAACTCGCTGAGCAGACTGATCCCGAGGGCCGTCGGCACGAGCACGAGGAGGGCGATCGACGGGATCGTGTACAGCAGGCTCGTGAGCGTGATGATCCCGCCGCGGACGAGCCGGAAGCGCCACGCGAGCGCGCCGAGGGGAATCGCGAGCACGAAGGACAGGACGATCGCGATGCCGCTCTGGCGCAGATGCTCGATCGTCAGCGACAGGATCAGGTCGAGGTTGTCGAGGATCCAGGTCACTGTGCGCGCCCGCTCACGCCTCGGGCCGATCGACGAGCGCACCCTGCGTGCGGCCGTCCGAATCGACGACGACGGTCCCCTGCGGCGTCTCCTTCAGGCTCAGCGCCCGTCGACCCCGTTCGAGCCCGACGAACTGGGCGACGAAATCGGATGCCGGATTCTCGAGGATCTCGCTCGGGCTTCCCACCTGGGCGATGCCGGCGCCGCGCTCGAGGATCACGACCTGGTCACCGAGCAGGAACGCTTCGTCGATGTCGTGGGTGACGAAGACGACGGTCTTGTCGAGGTCGCGCTGCAGACGAATGATCTCCTGCTGCAGCTCCGCGCGAACGATGGGATCGACGGCGCCGAACGGCTCGTCCATGAGGAGGATGTTCGGTTCGGCGGCCAGGCCTCGCGCGACACCGACGCGCTGCTGCTGCCCGCCGGAGAGCTGATGCGGATAACGATCGGCGAGGGCCCGGTCGAGGCCGACGACGTCGAGGAGGTCGAGGGCGCGCGCTCGGGCCTCGCGCTTCGACGTGCCTCGGAGCACCGGCACGGTCGCGACGTTGGCCGCCACCGTCTGGTGCGGCAGGAGACCGCCGTTCTGCATGATGTAGCCAATGCTGCGGCGCAGGGCGACGGCATCCTTCGTCGCGACCGACTCGCCGTCGATCTCGACCACGCCGCTGGTGGGCTCGACCATCCGGTTGATCATGCGCAGCAGCGTCGTCTTGCCGCAGCCCGATGAGCCCACGAACACGGTCGTCTGGTGGGCCGGCAGCGCGAGGCTGAAGTCGTCGACCGCGACGGTGCCGTCGGGATACCGCTTGGATACCGCACGGAATTCGATCACGGGATTACCTCCTGCACCCACTCAAGCACACGGGCCCGACACGGATTCGCCTGTTGTCACGGAGTGACTTCATAGCGTATGCGTGCCGGGCCGCGTGGGTCCTGCGACCCTGGGTCAGGGGGTTCCGCGCCGATCGTCCGGATTCTGCTCGACGGTCGGGGGTGTGCCCTGCTCGTCGGCGACGGCCTGCGCCGGGGCGACGGGGGTGCGGACGCCCTCGCGCTCGGCGGCCGGCACCTCGTCGCGGAGGCCTTCGCGCCGCGACGCGATGAGCGAGGCGATCGTGGCGACCGCCATGGAGGCGATGATCACGGCGAGGGACATCCAGGTGGAGATGACCGGCACCCACTCGATGTGCTCGCCGCCGTTGATGAATGGCAGTTCGTTCTCGTGCATCGCGTGGAAGACGAGCTTCACGCCGATGAACGCCAGGATGAACGCGATGCCGTAGTGCAGGTACTTGAGCCGGTCGAGCAGACCGCCCAGGAGGAAGTAGAGCTGGCGCAGGCCCATCAGGGCGAAGATGTTCGCGGTGAAGACGATGAACGCGCTCTGCGTGATGCCGAAGATCGCGGGGATCGAGTCGATCGCGAACAGCAGGTCGGTCATCCCGAGAGCGGCGAACACGATCACCATCGGGGTGAACATGCGCTTGCCGTTCACGACGGTCCGCACCTTCGCGCCGTCGTACTCGTCGCTGATCGCGATCCGCTTGCGGATCATGCGGGTGATGAAGCTGTCCTTCTTCTCGCCCTCGTCGTGCTCCTCGCCGGGGAACGCCTGACGCCAGGCGGTGTAGATGAGGAACGCACCGAAGAGGTAGAAGATCGCGCTGAACTGCTCGATGATCGCCGCGCCGAGCAGGATGAAGATGCCTCGGAGGATCAGCGCGATGATGATGCCGACCATGAGCACCTTCTGCTGCGCCGCCCGGGGCACCGAGAACTGGCTCATGATCAGCACGAAGACGAAGAGGTTGTCGATGGAGAGGCTGTACTCGGTCAGCCATCCGGCGACGAACTGTCCGGCGTACTCACCGCCCGCGAAACTCCACAGCAGCAGAGCGAAAACGAGCGCCAGCGCCACATAGAACACGACCCAGAGCGTCGACTCCTTCGCGGAGGGGATGTGGGGGCGCTTGATGATCAGGAGGAGATCGGCGATCAGGACGAGAGTCAGCACGACGAGCGAGCCGACTTCGAACCACACGGGGAGGTCCATTCGGGCCTTTCCAAAAGATGAGGGTGTCCACGAGAGTCTCTCCCCCGCCCTGTGGGGCGGCGCGCACCCGGACCCCCGCAGAGGGAGGTCGTGATGACGGGAACGCGAGACCGGGATACTCCCTCTCGTGGGACCAAGGATAGCGTCCGCGGACGCGTGAGACGATCGACGCGCGCGTGACACTTCCCGGAGGAGAGACGAGTGAGGGCGTGATGGGCGAACCGGTCGCGCAGACCGATGCGGAGCTGGTCGCTGCCGCCGCTGGAGGTAGCGAGACGGCCTTCCGCGCGATCTACCGCGCCTACGCGAGGCCGGTGTACTGGGTCGCGCACGGTCTGCTCGGGCACTCTTCGGATGCGGAGGACGTGATGCAGGAGACCTTCCTCGTGGCGTGGCGGAAGCTTCCGGGTCTCGTCCTCGCGAGCGATTCGCTGCTCCCCTGGCTCGTGACCATCTGCCGCTTCCAGAGCGCGAACCGGATGCGCCGGCAGCGCCGCGACCGGACCCACACCGCTGCCGCCGCCGAGGAGACCCTCGCCGACACGGTGGACGTCGAGGAGCAGGTGATCAGCAGGGCGCTCGTGGAACGCGTGCTCGTCGAGCTGACGCACCTCTCCCCCCTCGACCGCGACATCTTCCGTCTGTGCGCCGGCGAGGGGTACGCCTACAACGCCGCGGCAGAGCACCTCGGCGTCTCGCATGCGGTCGTGCGCAACCGCCTCTCCCGCATCCGCTCCCGTCTTCGGGCGATCACCGATCCGGAGGGATCATGAGCACCGAACAGATCGACCTGCCCGAGCTGACCGCCGACCGCGTCGACGCGATCGAACGCGACCTCTTCCGAGCGATCGCGGACGAGCGCGCCTCGGGGCGATCCCGACACCGACAGCGCACACGACGTGGCTGGCTGACGACCGGAGCCGCTGCGGCGGTCATCGCCGTCGCCGCCTTCGCAGGTCCGGCCTTGATGTCAGGGTCAGGGACGTCGGGCGACGCCGCCAGCACCATGGACACCGGGGCGGGCGGGGCGACGGCAGAGCAGGGGGCAGAAGACCTCGGCCAGGCGCAGTCCGTTCCCGAGCAGGAGGCGTCCGGCGCCGAATCCGCACGCGACGTCGTCGCCACGGCACGCGCGACTCTCGAGACCTCGGATGCCGCCGCGGCCGCCGCACAGATCGCCACGCGTGTGGAGGATGCGGGAGGCTACGTGGAGACCCTGACCCTGCCTGCATCGCCCAGTCAGACGGCAGACGCCGATGACGTCGGGTACGTCGGCGGAGCATGGATGACGGTGCGGGTGCCGGCATCCGATCTCCCCGCCGTGACGGCGATGCTCGATGACATCGGCGACGTGGCGTCGTCCGAGCTGCAGCGCGAAGACGTGACCTCTCAGACGGTCGACCTGCGGGCGCGGGTCGGTGCACTGGAGCGCTCCGTCGACCGCCTGGGAGCCCTCGTCGAGGAAGCCGACTCGACGGCCGACCTCCTCACGGCGGAGGGGGCGCTCGCCGAACGGCAGGCCGAACTCGACGGGCTCCGCGCGCAGTTGACGGCGCTCGACTCTCAGGTCGCGATGTCGACGCTCACGATCACCTTCACGCAGCCCGCGGCATCCGTCGCCGCCGCCGACCCCGCTGGATTCGGGGACGGCCTGTCCGCGGGCTGGAACGGTCTCGTCGCGACGCTGAACGGGATCATCGTCGGACTGGGATTCCTGCTGCCCTGGCTGGTGCTCATCGGGGTGGGGATCGCTGCGGTCCGCCTCATCGTCCGGATCCGGCACCGCCGGACGACCGGGCAAGAGCCGGATCCATCGCGCTGAGCCGGAAAACACCAAAACCCTCGACCGAATGGTCGAGGGTTTTGGTGTGTTGGTGACCCCAGCGGGATTCGAACCCGCGTTACCGCCGTGAGAGGGCAGCGTACTAGGCCGCTATACGATGGGGCCGTCAGGCAACCGTTCAAGTATGCCATGAGGAAATACGGGACGCAAAATCGGCCGCCCCTTGCCGTCTCGGACGCGGCTGACTTGACTGGTGGGATGCGCATAACGAAGCACGAGCACGCCTGCCTGCGGATCGACAGCGAAGGCAAGACCCTGCTGATCGACCCCGGTGCGTTCACCCTCCCCCTGGAGAACCTCACCGACGTCATCGCGGTCGTCCTGACCCACGAGCACCCGGATCACTGGACCCCGACGCATCTCGAGCAGATTCGCGAGATGGCTCCGGATGCGGTGATCTTCGGCCCCGAAGGAGTGGCTGCCGCCGCGTCGGACATCGACGTCACCACCGTCGCCCCCGGCGACGACGTCACCGTCGGGCCGTTCAGCCTGTCGTTCTTCGGCGGCACCCACGCGGTGATCCACGAATCCCTGCCGGCGATGGACAACGTGGGCGTACTCGTCAACGGCGAGTTCTACTACCCGGGCGACTCCTACGCCGTCCCGGCGGGCGTCGAGGTCGGCCTTCTCGCAACCCCCGTCGGAGCACCCTGGCTGAAGATCGGCGAGGCGATCGATTTCGTCCTCGCGGTCGCGCCTCGCCGCGCGTTCGGCACGCACGACATGACCCTGTCGCAGATCGGCCTCGGCATGCACCGCGACCGGCTCCGCTGGGCGACCGAGCAGGGCGGCGGCGAGTTCATCGAACTCGCCGCCGGCGAGAGCACCGACCTCTGAAGACGACGGATGCCGCGGGGCTCGAGCCCCGCGGCATCCGTTCTCGCCTGATTCGCTCAGGCCGCGTCGTGATCCGTCTCGAGGAACGCCACGAGGCTGTCGAGCGCCGCCTCGGCGCCCTCACCCTCGGCCTTGATGGTGACGACGGTGCCCTTGGTGGCGCCCAGACCCATGAGGGTGAGGATGCTGCCGGCGTTGAGGTCGGGCCCACCGTCGACGGCGATCGTCACGGGCACACCGGTCTCCTTCACCGCCTGCACGAAGAGCTTCGCGGGACGGGCGTGCAGACCTGAGCTGCTCGCGACGGTTGCGGTCCGTTCGGCCATGATGATCTCCTCCGAGTTACGCTGCGACCGCGACAGCAGGAGCTGACTCGGCCTGATCGAGCTTCTGACGCCTCGTGTACCTCTTGAGCACGACGAGGAGAAGCGCAGAAACGACGGTACCCGCCACGAGCGCGACCACGAAACCCCAGACCGGGGCGATGGCGAAGAGGACGAAGATCCCGCCGTGCGGGGCGAAGCTGGTGACGCCGAACCACATGCTGAGCGCGCCGGTCACTGCGCCACCGGCCATCGAGGCCGGGATCACTCGCAGGGGGTCTGCCGCGGCGAACGGGATGGCGCCCTCGCTGATGAAGGCCGCGCCCAGCAGCCAGGCCGCTTTGCCGTTCTCTCGCTCGACCGGGGTGAACAGCGGCCGGGCGAGCACCGTCGAGGCCAGCGCGAGAGCGAGCGGCGGGACCATGCCGGCGCACATCACGGCCGCCATGATCAGGTACGGTGCCGGGTTGTCGCTGGACGCCGCCGCGAGGCCCGTCGTGGCGAACACATAGGCGACCTTGTTGATCGGGCCCCCGAGGTCGAAGCACATCATGAGCCCCAGGAGGACGCCCACGCCGATGAGTCCCGCGCCGCTCTCGGTGAGGCCCGTGAGGCCGTCCGTGAGCATGGCCATGAGGGCGGCGATGGGTCGACCGAGGAAGAGGACCATCAGGCCCGACGCGACGATCGAGCCGACGAGCGGGATGATCACGACCGGCATCAGGCCGCGGAGCCAGCGCGGGGCGGGCAGGCGGCCCAGCCACCAGGCGATGTAGCCGGCGAGGAGTCCGCCGACGATGCCGCCGATGAAGCCGGCGTTCATGGTCACGGCGATCGCGCCGGCCACGAAGCCCGGTGCGATACCCGGTCGATCGGCGATGGCGAAGGCGATGTAGCCGGCCAGCGCAGCGACCAGGAAGCCCATCGACGTGGACCCGATCATGAACGACACCGACCCGAGATACTGGCCGAGCGGGCCGAGCGGCGACGTGATGCCCGACGTCGGAAGGTTCCACAGCGAGTTGTCGATGATCACCTCCGCCGCTCGCTCGGTGACCCGGTACCCGCCGAGGGCGAACCCGATCGCGATGAGAAGGCCACCACCCGCCACGAACGGGATCATGTAGCTCACGCCGGTGAGGAGGATGCGCTGGATGCGTGCGCCCCAGGACAGGTTGGCTGTCGCCTGTCCGGAGTCTGCATCGGATGCTGTCGCGCCGGCACCGCCGACACGCATCGCATTCGGGTTCTTCGCGGCGGCCACGGCCTCACGGATCATCTGAGCCGGCTGCTCGATTCCGCGCTTCACACCCGAGCGGACCACGGGCTTGCCGGCGAACCGCTGCTGCTCGCGCACATCGACGTCGACGGCGAAGATGACGGCGTCGGCCTCGTCGATGATCTTCTGGTCGATCGCCTTGTAGCCGCTCGACCCCTGGGGCTCGACGACGAGTTCGACGCCGTCCTTCTGTCCGGTCGCGGTGAGCGCGTCAGCGGCCATGAAGGTGTGTGCGATACCGGTCGCGCAGGCGGTGACGGCGACGATGCGAGCCGGTCGACCGTCGATCATGAGCGCCGAATCGACGTCTGACGCGGGCGCCGCGCTCGACCCGGCAGCGGCGGCTTCGCGGCGCGTGCTCGGCGCCTCTGCGGGCCGCGGCTCGTCCGAGATCGCGTCACGGACGATCGCGAGGACCTCGTCGGCCGTCGTCGCGGCGCGCAGCCCCGCGGTGAAGTCATCGCGCATGAGGCTCCGCGCGAGCTTCGAGAGCACGGCGAGGTGCTCCTCGGCGGCGGTGTCGGGTGCCGCGATGAGGAAGACGAGATCTGCGCCGCCGTCGTCCGCGCCGAAATCGATCCCCGGGCTCAGGCGCGCGAACGCGAGAGACGCCTGCGTCACCGCGGCGCTCTTCGCGTGCGGGATCGCGATGCCGCCGGGCAGGCCGGTCTCGTCTTTCTCCTCGCGCGCCCAGGCGTCGGCGGCCAGGCGGGCGCCGTCGGTGGCCCTGCCCTGGTCGGCGACACGCTGCGCGAGCGCCTCGATGACAGCGCGTTTGTCGCTGCCGAGCGGCTCGTCGATGCTGACGAGTGCCGCGGTGATGATGTCAGTCACGGTGACCTCCAGTGGTCGGGTTGTTCACTGCGGGAGAAGCCGGACGGGCACGTCGCCGCTCGGCAGATCAGAAGGAGTCGGGGGCTGCGTGCCCGGGAGCGCCGCGGCTGCGGAGCCATAGCGGATGCCGCTGCGGATCCTCTCTTCGGGGGTGGCTCCCGCGGTCGCCGCGAGCAGATAGCCGGCGAGCGAACTGTCGCCGGCGCCCACGGTGCTGCGCACGCGCGTGGGCGGCGGGGTTCCGTGCCAGGCACCCTCGCTCGTCACCAGCACGGCGCCATCGGCCCCGAGGGTGACCAGCGCGGCGCCGACGCGATCGGGCACCAGAGACCGGGCGATCGCGTGGACGGCATCCGGAAGGTCGCGGTCCGTGCCGATCGCGACCCCGGCCAGGTCGGCCAGTTCCTCGTCGTTCGGCTTGATGAGATCGGGCCGGCCCGCGGCGACGACCGCCGAGAGCGCCGGGCCCGAGGTGTCGACCGCGATCAGGGGTGCGCCGTCGGCCCATCGGCCGCGCACTGCCCTGATCACGGTGACGTAGAAGTCGTCTGCGAGGCCGGGAGCGAGCGACCCGGCGAGGACGAGCCAATCCGCGCCTTCTGCCGCCACCACGATCGCCTCGACGAGGCGCGCCGCGTCCTCGCCCGACATCGGCACGCCGGGAAGGTTGAGCTTGGTGGTGACGCCGTCGGCATCCGCGATCGTGATGTTGGCACGCGCCGGACCCGCGGCGGGCACCGAGCGCACCGGCACGGCGGCGTGACGGAGGGCGGCGGCGAACGGATCGCCGGGGAACAGTGGCACGACGGCGAGGGTGCGCTGCGACGCCGCCGAGATCACGCGGGCCACATTGATGCCCTTGCCCCCCGCGTCTTCGCGAGCGGACTCCGCCGCCTGCACTTCGCCCACCCGCAGCGCGGCGGCGAGCGATACGGTGCGGTCGAGCGAGGGGTTCGTGGTGACGGTGACGATCATGCGACCTGGACCTCCGCGTCGGCGTCTGCCAGCCCGGCAGCGAGGGCGCCCGTGGGGGCGGCATCGGTGATGAGCACGTCCACCTCGGCCAAAGGGGCGAAGGAGACGAGGAGTTCGGCATCGAACTTCTCCGCGTCCGCGACCACGACCACGCGCCGGGCCGAAGCGACGATCGCGCGCTTGACTGCCGCTTCGTCAGGATCGGGCGTACTGAGGCCGAACGCGGCGGAGATGCCGTTCGCGCCGATGAAGGCGATGTCGGGGCGCAGGCGGCCGATCGCCTCGACGGTCTGCGCCCCGACGGCGGCCGCCGTCAACCCGCGCACCCGGCCGCCGATCGCCGTGAGGCCGAGATCGGGCACTCCGGCGAGAAGCTGAGCGACCGTCATCGAGTGGGTGACGACCTCGAGCCCGACGTGCGGCCGAGCGCTGCCGGCGAGGAGTCGCGCCATCGCCGCCGTCGTCGTTCCGGCGTCGAGGTACACCGCGCCGTCGAGTTCAGCGCCGAGGAGCTCGACGGCCGCCGCGGCGATGGCCTCTTTCGAGGCGCTCCGCTGAGACGTGCGCTCCGCCAGGGACGGTTCGACGGTGCTGAGGCGGGAGCGGGTCACCGCTCCCCCATGCACGCGGCGGACGAGACCGGCGGCTTCCAGGGCGGCGAGATCCCGTCGGACGGTCTCCGTCGTCACGCCGAAACGCTCGGCGAGATCGATGACCGCGACGCGTCCATCGGTCGCCACCAGGCGCTCGATGAGTTGGTGCCGCTCCGTTGCGTACATGTGGTCCTTCCCTGAACTGCACACACAATACAACACATATCCACACAAACACAACGGAATCGGTGCGCGAAACGCGACCGCGCCCCCGGTCCGAAGACCGGGGGCGCGGCGAGCGATCGAGGCGGAGGCTCAGGCCTCGCTCATCGCGATGACTTCCTTCTGCCCGCGGGCAGCCAGGGCGGCCGCGCGCGCCGCGATGCGCCGGGCCTGCTCGGCCTGGGCCGCGTCGATGGTGTCCTGGTCGAGCGGAACGCTCTCGACCTTGTTCACGGCGTTGTACTTGGCGAGGTAGGCGTCGAGCTCGGGGCCCGACTCCCACGACGTGATCAGGCAGTAGCGGGGCTCGTCGCCGAAGTGGGCGGCGGCGTGCCAGAGGCGCTGCGTGTCGATGACCAACTGCGCACCGGCGGGGAGCGCGATGCGGGTCTCCTCGCTGGGGTCGGTGCGGTTCTCGCGCAGGACGAAGAAGCTGTCCTTGTCATCGGTGAGGTTGAAGAAGCTGCGCACGACCCAGCCGGTGCCGTCCGGGTTCAGACGGTTGTTGTCGTCCTGGTGCAGGTTGTAGAGGGCGTCCGCGTAGGTGTTCGGCTGCAGCTCGATGATGCGGCAGCGACCCACGTTGGAGCCGGGCTCCAACGCACGCTCGGTCAGAGTCGGCGCCTTCTCCGTCTGAGACGGAATCCAGACGCCGTCCTTGTCGGTGCGCGGCGGCTGGTGATTCCAGAAGCCGTTGCACTCGATCTCACCCTTCGCCGAGGCGAGCGGAGCGAATCGCGTGTCGCCGGAGGACTTCCAGTCGACGTACTCGATGTCCAGCCATTCCTTCGGATCGATTTCCTTGCCGTAGCTGTCGAGGACGACGTAGCCGGTCTCCTCGAGCGCAGCGCTCTTGATGTAGCCCATGCGGATCAACCTTTCTGTCGGGCGAGCGAAGTTTTTACAGGCCCGACTTAGGCAAGCCTACCTAGCCGATTCCGGCTCGCCAGTAGACTCGACCGGGGTTTCGAGGAGCGATTCGGAGATCATGAGCACTGCGACGAACGTCGACGCCACCGCCGTCAACACCATCGAGTGGCTGTCCGCCCGGGACACCACGATCGTCGTCCCGGTCTATCAGCGCCAGTACCGCTGGGACATCGGCGGGTGCGAGCAGCTCCTCGGCGACATCCGCGCCGTCGCGGACACGGATGCCGGGCACCGCCACTTCATCGGCTCGATCCTCTCCACCGCGAGCACGTCCCGGGACGAGGACTCCCACCTCGTCCTCATCGACGGGCAGCAGCGCATCACGACGCTCATGCTCCTGATCGCCGCGCTCCACCACACCCTTCGCTCAGACGACCCGAAGCTCGCCGCCGAGCTCGAGCGCGTGCTCGTCCGCGCAGACGCTCCGGGTCGCACGAAGCTCCGTCCCCACCGCGCGTGGGCCGACGTCTTCGAGAGCGTTGTGCTCGATCAGCGCGCGCCGCAGGATGCACAGCGCGAATCGCGGTTCGACGACAACTACGCCTTCTTCCGGAGCCAGATCCGCCCGGACGAGGCTGCCGACATCTGGCGAGGGCTGCAGAAGCTCGAGCACGTCTCCATCACCCTCGGACCCGACGCCAATGCGCAGCAGATCTTCGAGAGCCTCAACTCCACCGGCGAGCCGCTCCGCGACCACGAGCTGATCCACAATTACGTCCTCATGGGTCTGTCCCATGCGGAGCAGAGCGAGATCGAGAACGAGTACTGGCTTCCGATCGAGCAGAACACCGGCGAGCAGATCGGGGCCTTCTGGCGCCACTACCTCGTCATGCTCACGGGGCGCGAGGTGCTCGTCGAGGGCGAGCGCGGGGTGTACGACGCGTTCCGGCACGAGTTCCCCCGGCTCGACGTGGCGACCCTCCGCGCACGCGCGGGGCAGTGGCGTGAGCTGTCCGAGATCTACCGGCTCCTCCTATCGCCTGCCGACACGCCGGATGCCGCGATCGGCGAGCACTTCGCCGCGCTCAACATTCTCGGCCGCGGCATGTACCCGCTCGCGATGAGGCTCTACCGCGACCACCGCCACGGCGAGCTGTCGGCATCCGATCTCACCGCGTCACTCGAGGACGTCGCATCTCTGCTGCTCCGGCGCACCGTCGTCGGGCTGTCGAACGACCGGCTCGTCGCCCGCTTCTGCCGCGCGGCCGACAACGGCCGTGAGGCGCTCCGGCACGCGATCGCGCGCATAGCGCCCTCCGACGAGCGCACCCGTGTGGGACTCCGCTACGGCGAGCTGCCGCACGCCGCCTACGTGCTGGCGCGCCTCGCAGGCGTCTCTGTGGACGTCGACCTCGATCTGGATCACGTCCTGCCGGCCGCCCCGTCCGATGACTGGACCGGCGACGGGGTCAGGCGCTGGCGCGAGCTGACCGAGGACGAGCAGAACGCGCATCGCGCGCTGAGCCAGACACTCGGAAATCTGACGCTCCTCGAGCCCGATCTCGCCGAGCGCGTCTTCGATGCCTCCTTCCCCCTGAAGCGCGAGGCGTACGACCGCACCGACCTCGCCTTCACCCGGACGATCGCCGAGACGAGCACCTGGGGCACCGCACAGATCGCCGCGCGCACCGAGTCGCTCACGGCGCAGTTCATGCAGACGTGGCGGCGGCCGGCGGTGGTCGGCATCGACGACGACAACCTGACTCCCGTCCTCGACGCCAAGAAGCGACGCGGGTGGCCGAGGGGCTGGCAGCGGGAGTTCGACTACGTCGAGTTCCGCGGCGAGCACTGGGAGGTCAAAGACGTCCGCTACCTCTTCAACCGGGTGTTCACGCGGCTGTGGGCGGATTCCCGCGAGAGCGTGGTGCGCTTCAGCGCCGAGCGCGGCGGCCCGATCTACCCCGCGATGGCGTGGAACGGCCAGTGGGACGAGCTCGGCGAAGGCCAGTACCTCTACATGGGCTGGGATTCGAAGTACATGCTGAGCGCGGTGCAGGGAGTGCTCGACGAGGCCGGCTGGGCCTCGGAGGTGTTCGTCAAGTACTCCTACATCGGCGACGCGATGCGCTGACGGTCAGTCGCCGTCCCCGTCCACCGCGTCCGCTCCCCCGGCAGCGCCCTCGGGCGCGGGCGCCGGCACGGAAATCTCGATCGAGGTCAGCAGGCCCGGCTCGGCGCTGACGAGGTCGGGCTTCCACTCGCCGAGGTCGGCGCCGGCCAGCAGCTCCGCCTCCGTGCGCGGCGGGAGCGGCTCAGAAGGCAGGCCCGCCCAGTCGGTCGGATCTTCGGGCAGTTCGGAGAAGAGTCCCATTCCCCCATCATCGCGCCTCCCCCCTCTGCGCGGAACGCCAGCGACAGGTTCTGGGGAAAAGCAAAACCCCCGCCGGAGCGGGGGTTTTCTTCTTGCTGGGGTACCTGGACTCGAACCAAGAACAACGGAACCAGAAACCGCCGTGTTGCCAATTACACCATACCCCAATGGATCCGGCCGAAACCGTTCCGAGGGTCAAGCTTAGCCCACGGCGCGGTCGCGGCCAAACCGGGGCGATCAGCCGCGTGTCGCCCGCAGCCGCTCGAGTCGCGCGAGCGTCACGTCTTTGCCCAGCAGCTCCATCGACTCGAACAAGGGCGGCGAGATGCGACGTCCGCTGAGGGCCACACGAGCCGGCCCGTAGGCGACGCGGGGCTTCAGCCCGAGACCGTCGATCAGCGCGGCCGCGAGGGCCGCCTGAATCGGGTCGGCGCGGAACTCGTCCGCAGGAACGTCCTCGAGCGCAGCGATCGACGCGGCGAGGACGTCGCCGGCCGTGGCGGGCAGACCCTTCAGAGCGTCTTCGTCGTAACCGTCGACGTCGCGGAACAAGAAGCCGAGGAGGCCAGGAGCCTCGCCGAGCATCTGCATCCGCTCCTGGACGAGAGGCGCTGCCTTCTGCAGCATCTCGCGCTGAGCGTCGGTCGGCGGCGTGCTGATGACGCCCGCGCCGACGAGATACGGGACCAGCCGCGAGGCGAAGTCGGCGGGCTCCAGCATCCGGATGTGGTCGCCGTTGATCGATTCGGCCTTCTTCTGGTCGAACCGAGCCGGGTTCGGGTTCACGTCGACGATGTCGAACGCCTCGATGAGCTCCTGCCGGGTGAAGACGTCGCGGTCCGCCGCGATCGACCAGCCGAGCAGCGAGAGGTAGTTCAGCAGACCCTCGTGGATGAACCCCTTCTCACGCTGGAGGAAGAGGTCGGCCTTCGGATCGCGCTTCGAGAGCTTCTTGGTGCCCTCCTCGCCGAGGACGAGGGGCATGTGCGCGAACCGCGGCACGAAGTCGGTCACACCGGCGTCGATGAGGGCGGCGTAGAGAGCCAGCTGACGGGCCGTCGACGGCATGAGGTCCTCACCGCGGAGGACGTGCGTGATCCCCATGAGGGCGTCGTCGACCGGGTTGGTGAAGGTGTACAGCGGCACTCCCCCGGCGCGGACGACCACGAAGTCCGGGAAGGAGCCGGCGGGAAAGGTCACCTCGCCGCGGACGAGGTCCACGTAGGTCAGGTCCTCGGCCGGCACACGCAGGCGCCACGCGGGCTCCCGGCCCTCGGCGCGGAAGGCCTCCTTCTGCTCGTCGGTGAGCGTCCGGTCGTAGTTGTCGTAACCGAGCTGCTTCGCCCTGCCGGCTGCGGCGTTGCGCGCGTCGATCTCTTCGGCGGTCGAGTACGACTCGTACACGGCGCCGGAGGCGATGAGGGTGCCCAGCACACCGCGGTAGAGATCGTGCCGCTGCGACTGCCGGTAGGGCTCGTGCGGCCCGCCCTTCTCCACGCCCTCGTCCCAGTCGATCTCGAGCCAGGTGAGCGCGTCGACGAGCTGGCGGTAGCTCTCCTCGCTGTCGCGTGCGGCGTCGGTGTCCTCGACGCGGAAGATCAGCTTTCCGCCCGTGTGGCGCGCGTAGGCCCAGTTGAACAGGGCCGTCCGCACCATGCCGACGTGCGGCAGGCCCGTCGGCGAGGGGCAGAACCGGACGCGAACGTCGGTTCCGGAGGCGGTCGTGGTGCGGGGGTGCGGTGCGGCAGACATCGACCCCAGTCTAGTTCGGCGCGGGTCGGGCCACGGATGCCGCAGCTGCCGCGCCTGGCGCGCTCAGCGCCGCGCCGTCACCGAGAGGGCGCCGATGGCGATCACGATCACGAGGGCCACCAGGGCCAGACCGCCGTAGCCGATGAGGGCGAGGATGCCGCCGGCGGCGACGGAGCCGACGGCCGCCGACAGAGTCATCACCGTATCGCTCCGGCCCTGCCGCTTGGGGCGGATCGCGGTGGGCGACACTTCGGTCAGCAGAGCGGCGCCGCCGACCGTCGCTGCGCTCCAGCCGAGGCCGAGCAGGAGCAGCGCGACGAGCACGGCGCCGGGAGAGTCGGGGGCGACAGCGGCGGTGACCAGCGATGCCACGAGGATCGCCTGCCCCAGGAGGATCGTCGCCACGCGCCCCCAGCGGTCGGCGAGGATGCCGAAGACCGGTGACAGGCCGTACATGCCGAACACGTGCACGGCGATCGTCACCCCCACGATCGTGGTGACGTTCGCGGGATCGAGATGCGACAGGTGAACGGGGGTCATCGCCATGACCGATGCCATGACGACGTGCGATCCGGCCACGGCGAACACCGCGTACCGCGCGATCTCGGGCCGGTCGGTCTCGACGACGGGCGTCGCATGTGCGGATGCCGATCGGGCGAGCCGCTGCGCGATGACGAGCGGATCGGGTCGCAGCGCCACGAGGTAGAGGATGAGCGCGAGGATCTGCGCGACGACCGAGAACGCATAGGCACCGGTCAGCGGCGGCATCCCGAGCCAGGCGCCGACGGCTTCGCCGGGGGTGAGCATGAGCGGACCGACCACGCCGCCGACCGTCGTCGCCCAGACCACGGTGCCGAGATCGCGGCCTCGGCGCGTCGACGTGGCGAGGTCGGTCGCCGCGAACCTCGACTGCAGATTGCCGGCGTTGCCGGCGCCGATGAGGATGACGCCCAGGAGCAGAAGGGGAAACGAGCGCACCGACGCCGCCGCGATCACGACCGCGATGCCCACGAGCGCGAGCGCGTTGCCCGTGGTGAGCGCGCGTCTGCGCCCGCGGGCCGCGGCGAGCCGCGCGAGTGGGATCGCACAGAGGGCGGCGCCGAGCGTCACCGACGCCGTCGCGAAGCCCGAGAGCGATTCGGAGCCGGAGATGTCGGCGGCCAGGAGGGCGCCGAGCGACACGGTCGCTCCGAAGGCGACGCCGCCGAGCACCTGGCCGGCCGCGAGGACGCCGACCGTGCGGCGCTGCAGCCGCCCGATATCGGACGGAAGGAGGGTGGGATCTTCGCCGTCAGGCATTCCGGGCCGTGTTGCGGAGGATCCCCAACCCGGAGATCTCGACCTCGATGACATCGCCCTCCGTGAAGGAGCCGATCCCCCCCGGGGTGCCGGTGAGGATCACGTCGCCGGGCAGCAGGGTGAACGCGGCGGAGGCGTAGGCGATGATGTCGGGGACGGAGTGGACCATGTCCGAGATCGGACCGTCTTGCTTGACCTCGCCGTTGACCCGCGTGACGACGCGGGCGCCGCCGTCGAGGTCGAACTCGGTCTCGATCGCGGGGCCGAGAGGGCAGAACGTGTCGAAGCCCTTGGCCCGCGCCCACTGGCCGTCGGAGGCCTGCAGATCGCGCGCCGTGACGTCGTTGGCGATCGTGTAGCCGAAGACGTAGTCGAGCGCGCGCTCTGCGGGCACGTTCTTGGCGATGCGACCGATCACGACCGCCAGCTCACCCTCGTAGTCGGTGCGTGTGGACTGGGTCGGCCGGACGATCGCATCGTTGGGGCCGATCACCGATGTGTTGGGCTTGAAGAACAGCATCGGCTCGGAGGGAGCCTCTCCGCCCATCTCGGCGGCGTGGTCGCGGTAGTTCTTGCCGACGCAGACGATCTTCGATCGCGGGATCGACGGCGCGAGGAGGGTGATCTCACCGACGGGGATGCGCTCCCCCGTGGTCTCGAACCCCGCGAAGATCGGATCGCCGGCGAGCTCGACGATCTCCTTCTCGTCGATGATGCCGTAGCGGATGACGTCGTTGCGGCTGTAGCGGACGATGCGCACGGCTCAGCCGTCCAGTCGCGTCAGCCAGCCGTGCACGTCTTCGGCGCGGCCGTACTGGATGTCGGTGAGGTGCTGGCGGAGTTCGAGGGCGAGCGTCCCCGTCGGCTGCACGTCTTCGAACCCGTCGGCCTTCAGAACGCCGATGGGTGTGACCACGGCGGCGGTGCCGCACGCGAACACCTCGACGATGTCGCCCGACGCGACCCCGTCGCGCCACTCCTGGAGGGGGACCGCGCGTCGTTCGACCCGGTGCCCGCGGTCCTCGGCGAGCTGCAGGATCGAGTCGCGCGTGATGCCTGCGAGGATCGACTCCGACGCGGGCGAGACGATGGTGCCGTCCTTGCGCACGAACACGACGTTCATGCCGCCGAGCTCTTCGACGTTGCCGTCCTGGTCGAGGAAGACGACCTGGTCGCAGCCCTTCTGATACGCCTCGGCCTGGGGAAGGAGGGATGCCGCGTAGTTGCCGCCCGTCTTCGCAGCGCCGGTGCCGCCCCTGCCCGCACGGGCGTAGTCCTCGCTGAGCCAGATCTTCACGGGCGTGACGCCGCCGGTGAAGTAGGCGCCGGCGGGGCTGGCGATCACGTAGTAGGCGACCTTCTGCGCCGGGCGCACTCCGAGGAACGCCTCCTTCGCGAACATGAAGGGGCGGAGGTACAGGCTCTGGTCGTCGCCCGACGGCACCCAGGCGCCGTCGACGGCGATGAGCTCGCGGAGCGACTGAAGGAAGTACTCGGTCGGCAGCTCGGGCAGCGCCATCCGCCGAGCGGAGCGCTGAAGACGGCGCGCGTTCTCTTCCGGGCGGAACGTGTGGATCGAGCCGTCCGCGTGGCGGTAGGCCTTGATCCCCTCGAAGATCTCCTGGCCGTAGTGGAGCACCGCGGCCGCCGGAGACAGTGAGATGGGACCGTGGGGCTGAACCCGCGGGCGGTGCCACCCGCCCTTGGCCGACCAGCAGATGTCGACCATGTGGTCGGTGAAGTGCACGCCGAAGCCCGGGCTCGCGAGGATCTCGTCGCGAGCCGCAGGCGTGGCGGCCGCCAGGTTCTTCGTGACGGTGAACGCGAGGGGTTCGGTGGTGGTGGGGGAAGTCGTCATGTCGTGTCCTTGTTTCGTGCGGGGTGTCGACGCGCCGCGGATCGGTCCAGGCTACGCCTGGAGACGAGCGGTGATGGCGTCGCCCACCGCGGCGGTCGAACGTGCGGAGCCGTCTCGCGCGGCGATGTCTTCTCGGGCGGCGCGGGTCACGCGCGCGGCTTCGTCGTCCATCCCGAGGTGCTCGAGCAGCAGGGCGACGGAGAGGATGGCCGCCGTCGGGTCGGCGATCTGCGCGCCCGCGATGTCGGGGGCCGACCCGTGGACCGGCTCGAACATCGACGGGAAGGCGCCGTCGGGGTTGATGTTCGCCGAGGCGGCGAGCCCGATGCCGCCGGTGACGGCACCGGCCAGGTCGGTCAGGATGTCGCCGAAGAGGTTGTCGGTGACGATGACGTCGAAGCGGCTCGGGTTCGTGACCAGGAAGATGGTCGCCGCATCGACGTGCAGGTAGTCGACGGTGACGTCGGGGAACTCGCCGGCGACCTCGTCGACGATGCGCTTCCATATCCCGCCGGCGTGGACGAGGACGTTCGTCTTGTGGACGAGGGTCAGGATGCCGCGTCGCTTCTGCGCCGCGGCGAAGGCGAACCGCACGACGCGCTCGACGCCGAAGGCGGTGTTGACCGAGGTCTCGTTCGCGATCTCGTGGGGTGTTCCAGTGCGGATCGAGCCGCCGTTGCCGACGTAGGGGCCCTCCGTGCCCTCTCGGACGACGACGAAGTCGATCTCGCCCGGATCGGCGAGCGGGCCGGGCGCGCCGGGGTACAGCACCGACGGCCGGAGGTTCACGTAGTGGTCGAGAGCGAACCGCAGCTTCAGCAGCAGGCCGCGCTCGATGTTCGCGTTCGCCAGCCGGGGATCGCCGGGCACTCCCCCGACAGCGCCCAGCAGGATCGCGTCGTGCGCGGCGATCGCAGCGAGGTCGTCATCGGTGAGGGTGTCGCCGGTCTCGAGGTACCGGGCCGCACCCAGCGAGAATCGGGTCGTGTCGAAGGTGACGTCCGCTGTCTTCGTGACGGCGGCCAGCACCTTCTCGGCCTCGGCCACGACCTCCGGTCCGATCCCGTCTCCGGGAATGACGGCCAGCTTCACGACACGCGACATCGCTCTCCTCGTGCTCGGGGGGCGCAGCGACGTCAGTGCTCGACCTGCTGCGCGCGGGATCCCTTCAGCGTAGTGGCCGCAACGATGCCGGCGCAGATCACGAGCGCGGCGCCGATGAGCGACGTGACCCCCACGCCCGCATCGAATGCGCGCGCGGCTGCCTGCAGGAGGTCGTCGCCCACGCCCGCCGGAAGCGTCTCCGCCACGTTGACCGCGCCGGCGAGCGTCTCCCTCGCGGCGTCCGCTGCCGGAGCCGGAACGCCGTCCGGCACGATGAACCCCGATCGGTACAGCGCGGTGAGGATGCCGCCGAGCACCGCCGTGCCGAGGACGGCGCCGAGCTCGTACGCCGTCTCGGAGACCGCACTCGCTGCGCCGGCCTTTGCCGGGGGCGCGCTGGCGAGGATCAACTCGTTCGACACGGTCTCGGCCGCCCCGATTCCCATGCCCAGGAGCCCGAACGCCGCGATGAGGGTGCCGACCGCCGCGGCATCCGTCGAAAGCGAGATCATGAGGTAGCCGGCCGCCGAGAGGGTCAGCGCCGCCGGAATGACGATCCGAGGCGACACCCTCCGGGAGATCGGCACCACGCCGAGGCCCGCGATGATCATCAGGACGAGTCCCGGCACGAGCGCGAGGCCGGCCTGCAGCGGCGACATGCCGATGATGAGCTGAAGGTGCTGGGTCACGAAGTAGAGGAATCCGACGAGGGCGACGACGCTGAAGAGGTTCACCAGCAGCGCGCCGGTGAAGGTACCGCGGGCGAACAGACGCATGTCGAGCATGGGCGATTCCGAGCGCAGCTGGCGTCGTGCGAACAGCCAACCGAAGCCGACGCCGGCGACCACCAGGACGACCGGCAGCACTCCGACGCCGTGGACGGCGAGCTCCTTGATCGCGTAGACGATCGGCACGAGCGTCGCCATCGACAGGGCGATGCTCACCGGATCGATGCGGCCGGGCTTCGGATCGCGGCTTTCGGGGACGAGGATCGGCGCGAGCACCAGCAGCGGGACGAGCACGGGGACCGCCATCAGGAAGACGGAACCCCACGAGAAATGCTCGAGGAGGATGCCGCCGACGATCGGGCCGAGCGCGGAGCCCGCCGAGAACATCGAGGCCCAGACCGCGATCGCGAGGCGGCGCTGATCGCGATCGGTGAAGATGCTCCGCAGCAGCGACAGCGTCGAGGGCATGAGCATTGCACCGAACACGCCCATCGCCGCCCGGGCCACGATCAGGAGCGCGGCGCTCGGCGCGAACGCCGCGAGCGCCGACACGGCGGCGAAGCCGGTCGCGCCGATGAGGAGCAGACGCCGACGACCGAAGCGGTCGCCGAGCGAGCCCATCGTCACGAGCAGCCCCGCGAGCACCAGGGGGTACGCGTCGATGATCCACAGCTGCTGCGCACTGGTGGGCGCGAGATCGCGCGCGATCTCCGGCAGCGCGAAGCTCAGCACCGTGTTGTCCACGGACACCAGGAGCACCGGCAGCATCAGCACCGTGAGCGCGGCCCAGCCGCGCCATCCCTGGCGCGTGCCCGACGCGTCGGCCAGGCGGATCTCTTCTGTCAAAGTCATCATTTATACACCGTCCAGCCGGTATAGTATCAGGTGTCGACCGGAGATCGCGAGAGGATCGAGACATGAGCCGACCGCCACGCGCCAAAGAAAGCGTCCTCGACGCTTACGAGTCGTTGCTCGTCGCCGAAGGTGGACGCGGCGCGACGATGGAGGCCGTCGCCGCCGAAGCCGGGGTCTCCAAGGGCGGGCTGCTCTACCACTACGCGTCGAAGGATGCGCTCGAGGGTGCGCTGCTCGACCGCCTGCATCACCTCGTGGAGCTCGACATCGAAGAGATGCTCGCCGACCCCGACGGGATCATCGCCGCCTTCGTGCGCTCGTCGCAGATGACGGACACCCCGCTCGACCGGGCGATCGTGGCGACCTCGCGCCTCGCACAGGGCGGTCACACGTCCGCGTCGGCGGCCCTCCGCCTCGTCCGCGAGCGGTGGGAAGACGTGCTCCGCCCGCACACGCGCGACGAGACGGCGCTTCAGCTCGTTCTGCTGGTCAGCGACGGCCTCTACTTCAACAACGCTCTCGCGACGGGCGCTGTGCCGGGTCCGCTCCCCCAGGGCGACGAGCTCGATGCCCTGGTCGCCCTGGTGGAGCGCTCCGTGCGCTGAGGCCGGTTCAGGCCTCGGTCAGTTCGATCTGCCGGAACAGATCGGCTGCCACGGCCTCGCGGAGCTCGTCGAGCATCGCGTCGGGAATCGGCGAGTCGACCGTCAGGACCGACAGCGCGCGACCGCTCGCGTCGGGACGGGCGACCTGGAGCCCGGCGATGTTGATGCCGGCCGCGCCGAGCTTCTGGCCGTAGATCGCAACGATGCCCGGACGATCGGCGTAGCGCATGACGACGTGGTAGCGCTCGATCGGCACCTCGACCTCGTAGCCGTTGATCCCGACGACCTTGGGCACCATGCGGGTACCGGCGAGGGTGCCCTCGACCGTGAGCACCGAGCCGTCCGCGAGAGTGCCGCGGAGGACCGTGATGTTGCGGTACAGGGGGCTCTCGGACTCGACGATCAGGCGAGCCTCGATGCCGCGCTGCTCCGCGAACAGGGGCGCGTTCACGTAGGAGACGTTCTCGCTGACGATGTTCGTGAAGATGCCCTTGAGCGCGGCGAGGCGATAGACGCTCACGTCGTAGTCGGCCAGCTCACCGCGCACCTCGATGTCGAGGCTCGTGAGCGCGCTCGGCGCGAGTCCGGTGAAGATCTGCCCGAGCTGCTCGACGAGGGCGATACCGGGGCGGACGAACGGGTCGATCACGCCACCTGCCACGTTGACGGCATCGGGCACGAGGTCTCCCTCAAGGGCGAGCTTGACCGACTTCGCGACCGAGACGCCGGCCTTCTCCTGAGCCTCGTCGGTCGAGGCTCCCAAGTGCGGCGTCACGACGACGTTCGGCAGCGACAGCAGCGGGAACGCGGTGCCGTCGGCCTTGGGCGGCTCGCTCGTGAACACGTCGAGGCCGGCGCCGGCGATCTCGCCGGTGGTGAGCGCCGTGTAGAGCGCCTCCTCGTCGATGAGCCCGCCGCGCGCCACGTTGATGACGAAGGCCGTCGGCTTCATGAGCGCGAACTGCGCCGTGCCGATCATCCCCGTCGTCTCGGGCGTCTTCGGCATGTGGATCGTGACGAAGTCGCTCTGCGCGAGCAGGTCGTCCAGGGCGAGCAGCTGCACACCGAGCTGCTGGGCGCGGGTGGGCGTGACGTAGGGGTCGTGCGCGACGACGGAGACGCCGAACGCCTGCAGGCGCGCGGCGATGAGCGCACCGATACGGCCGAGGCCGATGATGCCCACCGTCTTCTCGAACAGCTCGGTGCCGGTGAAGGAGGAACGCTTCCAGGCACCCTCGGAGAGGGAGGCATGGGCGGCCGGGATGTGGCGCGCGAGGCTGAGGATGTGGCCGACCGTGAGCTCGGCTGCCGAGATGATGTTCGACGTCGGTGCGTTGACGACCATGACACCCGCGGCTGTCGCCGCCTTGATGTCGACGTTGTCGAGTCCGACGCCCGCGCGCGCGATGACCTTCAGCGACGGAGCAGCGGCGATCGCCTCGGCATCCATCTTGGTCGCCGAACGGATGAGCACGGCGTGCGCATCCGCGAGAGCAGGAAGCAGAGCGGCGCGGTCTGCGCCGTCGACGGTGCGAACCTCGACGTCAGGACCGAGCGCGTCGATCGTGGCGGGAGAGAGTTCTTCGGCGATGAGGACGACAGGCTGAGACACGGCTGACCTTCGGGTGCGCGGAGAGGGGCATGCCGCAGAGACGGGCCCATCGGGCCGGGGCTCGCGACCCGCCCAGCCTACCGGGAGGCATGCGGCGTCGACGACCGTGTGACGCTCAGCTGCCGAGCAGCGTGTCGCCGTTCGAGAACGCGTAGGCGAGGACGTTCAACCAGAACACCGCCACCAGCCCGAGCCCGGTCAGGAGGACCAGAGCCAGCTTCCACACCGGACGTCGGCGCGCCGCCACGACGCCCGCGACGAACACGACGATCGGGAAGACGACGGCGAACAGCAGCAGTGCCCAGCCCGCGCCATTGAGCCCCGCGGTGCCCGATGCCTGGGAGATCAGGAACCCGATCGCGTTCCACGCCGCGTACGCGTAGAAGAAGCCGAACACCCCGGCAACGGCGGGTATGACCCACGACGGCGAGCGTCGCGGAGAAGGCATCGTTTCAGCGGTCATCAGCTCACGGCTCCGATCATGATGAACGGCCACGGGACCAGCAGAAGCGCCCCGGCGACCAGCGCCACGAGCCGCTTCCACGGCGCGCTGTGCCGGGTGAGGAGGAGGGTGGATCCGAACCAGAGACCGGGTGCGAGGACTCCGAGCCACACCGCGGGCACGACGGCGGGAGCGGCGACGAGGAAGGCCGCCGCGTCGAGAAGTCGGAGACCCCCGATGACCCAGCCGACGGTGTACAGCAGATAGATGCCGCCGAGAAGTCCCAGCGTGACGAGCGCGGCGTTGCCCATCGTCGGAGCCTCGGCGGCCGTGCCCGCGTCGGTCACGGACTCCCTGCGATCAGCAGAGACCCCGGATGCCGCGGGTGCAGCGGCCTCAGGACGCCGCGTCGGGGGCGCATCCGCCTCGTCGACGCGGTCGCTCCCCCGCCCCACCGCGTGCCATCCCGAGGGAAGAGGCTCGCCGGCACGGGCGCCGGGGGCGGCCGGAGTCGACGCATCATCGCCCTCCCAGCGGAGGGCGTCGTCGTCATCGTCTGCGCGGGAGGCCATTGTCCGAGTCTAGCGACGGCGAAGGCCCGACCCCGGTGGGGATCGGGCCTCCACGGCTCGAAGAGCCGGACTCGGCCGGTGAGCCGAGAGCCTGGCGCGCTGATGCGCGGTCGGTCAGCGCGCGGCGCTTCCCTCTGACTCTGTCGCGCTGATGCGCGGTCGGTCAGCGCGCGGCGCTTCCCTCTGTGTAATCGTTGTCCTGCTGCTTCCAGGCGAACAGAGCACGCAGGTCGCGGCCGACGGCCTCGATCGGGTGCTGAGCGGCCTTCTCGCGGAGGGCGGTGAACTCCTCAGCGCCGCCGTCCTGGTCGTCGATGAAGCGCTTCGCGAAGGCACCCGACTGGATGTCGCCGAGAACGTCCTTCATGTTCTCCTTGACGCGCTCGTCGATGACGCGGGGGCCGGAGACGTAGTCACCGTACTCAGCCGTGTCCGACACGCTCCAGCGCTGCTTGGCGATGCCGCCCTCCCACATGAGGTCGACGATGAGCTTCAGCTCGTGCAGCACCTCGAAGTAGGCGATCTCGGGCTGGTAGCCGGCCTCGGACAGCGTCTCGAAGCCGTACTGGACGAGCTGCGACACACCGCCGCAGAGCACAGCCTGCTCGCCGAAGAGGTCGGTCTCGGTCTCTTCGGTGAAGGTGGTCTTGATGACGCCGGCGCGCGTGCCGCCGATGGCCTTCGCGTACGCGAGGGCGACGTCCCAGGCCTGACCCGACGCGTCCTTCTCGACCGCGATGATGTCGGGGATGCCGCGCCCGGCGACGAACTCACGGCGCACCGTGTGACCCGGTGCCTTCGGTGCGACGAGGATCACGTCGATGTCGTCGGGGACCTCGATGTAACCGAAGCGCACGTTGAAGCCGTGGGCGAAGGCGAGGGTCTTGCCCGCCGTCAGGTGCGGCTTGATCTCGTCGTTGAAGATGCCGCGCTGGTGCTGGTCGGGCGCCAGGATCATGATCAGGTCGGCCCACTGCGCGGCCTCGGCGACGCTCTTCACGTCGAAACCGTCGTCACTTGCCTTAGGAGCCGACTTCGAGCCCTCCTTGAGGGCGATGACGACCTCGACACCCGAATCGCGCAGGTTCTGAGCGTGGGCGTGGCCCTGCGAGCCGTAACCGACGATGGCGACCTTCTTACCCTGGATGAGCGAGAGGTCGGCGTCGGCGTCGTAGAGGATCTCAGCCATGTTCGTGTGTATCTCCTTGTAGATATCGGTAGAAAGGCTCGCGGCGTCAGCCGCGGAGCACGCGTTCGGTGATGCTCTTGCCGCCGCGTCCGATGGCGACCATGCCGGACTGGGCGAGCTCCTTGACGCCGAACGGCTCGACGGCGCGCAGGAACGCGTCCACCTTGCCGCGGTCGCCGGTGACCTCGATCACCAGGGCGTCGGTGGCGTAGTCCACCACGGAGGCGCGGAACAGGTTCACGACCTCGATGACGTTCGAGCGCGACTGGTTGTCGGCGCGCACCTTGACGAGCATGTGCTCGCGCTGGACGGAGGCCGCGTAGTCGAGCTCGACGATCTTGATGACGTTGACCAGCTTGTTCAGCTGCTTGGTCACCTGCTCGAGCGGCAGTTCCTCGACGTCGACGACCACCGTGATGCGGGACAGACCCGGCACCTCGGTGACGCCCACGGCGAGCGAGTCGATGTTGAAGCCACGGCGGGCGAAGAGCCCCGCCACCCGGGTCAGCAGACCGGGTTTGTCCTCCACCAGGAGGCTCAGCACGTGTTTGCTCATCGTCAGTCCTCCTCGTCGAATGCCGGCGCGTGTTCGCGCGCGTACTGGATGTAGCTGTTGCTGACGCCCTGCGGGACCATCGGCCACACCATCGCGTCGGCGCTCACGACGAAGTCGATGACCACGGGACGGTCGTTCGTGGCGAGGGCGGTCTGGATCGCGGCATCCACGTCCTCTTCCTTCTCCACGCGGATGGCGAGGCAGCCATAGGCCTCGGCCAGCTTCACGAAGTCGGGCACGCGGATACTGTCGTGACCGGTGTTGAGGTCGGTGTTCGAGTAGCGGCCGTTGTAGAACAGCGTCTGCCACTGGCGGACCATGCCGAGCGACGAGTTGTTGATGATCGCGACCTTGATCGGGATGTTGTTGATGACGCAGGTGGCGAGCTCCTGGTTGGTCATCTGGAAGCATCCGTCGCCGTCGATCGCCCACACGTCGCGGTCGGGCTGGGCGATCTTCGCACCCATCGCCGCCGGGACCGAGTAGCCCATCGTGCCGGCGCCGCCCGAGTTGAGCCACGCGTTGGGGCGCTCGTACTTGATGAACTGCGCCGCCCACATCTGGTGCTGGCCGACACCGGAGGCGTAGATGCCTTCGGGTCCGGTGAGCTCACCGATGCGCTGGATCACGTACTGGGGGGCGAGGAGGCCGTCGGTGGTGGGCGCGTAGCCGAGGGGGAACTCCTCCCGGAGCCCGTCGAGGTACGACCACCATTCCGAGATGTCGGGCGTCGTCGACTCGAGCGCTCCGGCGTACGCGGCGTCGAGATCGACGAGAACGTCCTTCAGATCGCCGACGATCGGGACGTCCGCGAAACGGATCTTCGAGATCTCAGCGGGGTCGATGTCGACGTGCACGACCTTGGCGTTCGGCGCGAACAGTGCCGCCTTGCCCGTCACGCGATCGTCGAAGCGCGCACCGAGGGCGATGATCAGGTCGGACTCCTGGAGGGCCAGCACGGCGGGAACCGTGCCGTGCATGCCGGGCATGCCCAGCTGCTGCGTGTGCGAGTCGGGGAAGGCGCCGCGGGCCATGAGTGTCGTGACGACCGGCGCACCGGTCGACTCGGCGAGACGGAGCAGCTCGGGGGCGGCTCCGGCGCGCACCACGCCGCCGCCCACGTACAGCACGGGCTTCTTCGCGGCGGCGATCATCTGCGCGGCGGCCTGGATCTGCTTGCCGTGCGCCTTCGTGACGGGGCGGTAGCCGGGCAGGTCGATCTTCGGCGGCCAGACGAAGGGCGCTTCGGCCTGCTGGGCGTCCTTCGTGATGTCGACGAGCACGGGGCCGGGGCGTCCGGTCGAGGCGACCTCGAATGCCGACGCGATCGCGCCGGGGATCTCCGCCGGGTCCTTCACGAGGAACGAGTGCTTCGTGATCGGCATCGTGATGCCCACGATGTCGGCCTCCTGGAAGGCATCCGTCCCCATCAGGGTCGAGAAGACCTGCCCGGTGATCGCGACGAGCGGCATGGAGTCCATGTACGCGTCGGCGATCGCGGTCACGAGGTTGGTGGCGCCGGGGCCGGAGGTCGCGATGGCGACTCCGACACGACCGGATGCCGCAGCGAAGCCCTCTGCGGCGTGACCCGCACCCTGCTCGTGACGGACGAGGATGTGCCGGATCTCCGACGTGTCCATGAGGGGGTCGTAGACGGGGAGAATCGCTCCTCCGGGAAGGCCGAACACGTCGGTCACCCCGAGGAGCTCGAGAGAACGGACGACGGCCTGCGCGCCTGTCAGCACGGGAGCGGATGAGCCCCCTGCCGGAGGACGAGGCACAGCGACGGTGTCAGATGACATGAGAGAAACCTCTACGGTGATCGATCGCGGGAGTGTGGGGCTCAGCCTGTCGTCGCGCCCTCCGCGGCGGAGCGCACGAGCTTCGAGTACTTGGCCAGCACGCCACGGGTATAGCGCGGGGGAAGGGGCTCCCAGCCGGAGCGGCGGGAGGTCAGCTCAGCCTCATCGACGAGTAGGTCGAGAGTGCGAGCAGCGATATCGACCCGTATCAGATCACCATCGCGCACGAAGGCGATAGGACCTGCGTCCACCGCTTCGGGTGCTATGTGGCCGATGCACAGGCCGGTTGTGCCGCCTGAGAATCGTCCGTCCGTCAAGAGTAGTACATCTTTTCCGAGGCCCGCGCCCTTGATGGCGGCCGTCACGGCGAGCATCTCACGCATGCCGGGGCCGCCCTTAGGACCCTCGTAGCGGATCACCACGACGTCACCGGCGGAGATGCGCCCCTCTTCGAGCGCGTCCATCGCGGCGCGCTCACGTTCGAACACGCGAGCCGGCCCCTCGAAGACGGCGGCGTCGAACCCGGCCGTCTTGACGACCGCTCCTTCGGGAGCCATCGAGCCGTGGAGGATCGTGATGCCGCCGGTCGCGTGGATCGGGTTGTCGAACGTGTGGATGACCGTGCCGTCGATGGGGTCGGGGTCCAGGTCGCGGAGGTTCTCCGCGAGGGTCTTGCCGGTGACGGTGAGGGCGTCGCCGTGCAGGAGGCCCTCGTCGAGCATGGCCTTCATGATCACGGGGATGCCACCGTGACGGTCGACGTCGTTCATGACGTAGGTGCCGAACGGCTTCATGTCGGCGACGTGGGGCACCTTGTCGCCGATGCGGTTGAAGTCGTGGAGCGTCAGATCGACGTCGGCTTCGCGGGCGATCGCGAGGAGGTGCAGGACGACGTTGGTCGAGCCGCCGAGGGCCATCGCCAGAGCGATCGCGTTCTCGAAGGCCTCCTTCGTCAGGATGTCGCGCGTCGTGATGCCGAGGCGGAGCAGGTTGACGACGGCTTCGCCAGACCGGTGCGCGAAGTAGTCGCGGCGGCGGTCCGCCGAGGGCGGGGCGGCCGATCCGGGGAGGCTGAGCCCGAGGGCTTCGGCCACGGATGCCATCGTGTTGGCCGTGTACATGCCACCGCAGGCGCCTTCGCCGGGGGCGATGGCGCACTCGATGCGCTTGAGGTCGGCCTCGCTCATCTTTCCTGCGAGACACGCGCCGACGGCCTCGAAGGAGTCGATGATCGTGACGTCCTTCTCGGTGCCGTCGCTGAGCTTGACCCAGCCGGGGGCGATCGACCCGGCGTACAGGAAGACGCTCGAGAGGTCGAGGCGCGCGGAGGCCATGAGCATGCCGGGGATCGACTTGTCGCACCCGGCGAGCAGGACGGAGCCGTCGAGACGCTCGGCCATCATGACGGTCTCGACGGAGTCGGCGATGACCTCGCGGCTCACGAGGGAGAAGTGCATGCCCTCGTGTCCCATGGAGATGCCGTCCGAGACGGAGATCGTGCCGAACTGGAGGGGGTAACCGCCTCCGGCGTGCACACCCTCCTTGGCGCCCTGGGCCAGCCGGTCGAGGCTCAGGTTGCAGGGGGTGATCTCGTTCCAGCTCGACGCGATGCCGATCTGGGGCTTGTCCCAGTCCTCGTCGCCCATACCGACGGCGCGGAGCATTCCTCGCGACGTCGTGGCTTCGATGCCGTCGGTCACTGCACGGCTGCGGGGCTTGATGTCGATCGTCTCTTCGGGTGAAGGCATTCTCGCAGTCTATTGCCGTGCGGCTACCCGCTCGCGCGCGATGTCTCCAAGCAATCGGGCCAGTTCTGTCGTGTCATCCACACGCACGCGTGCGGCGGTTTCCCCCGGGCCGACGCGGATGCCCATGTCGTGCTCTCCGAGCGTCCGCAGCGCGTCCTCGTCTGTCACGTCGTCGCCCGCGAAGACCACGGCGGTCGCCCCGGTGAGCTCACGCAGATGGGCCACGGCGGCATCCTTCCCCTCGGTCCGGAAGGCGTACTCGACCAGGTTGTGGCCCTCGCGCCGGCGCCAGTCGGCGGCCTCGACGCGCATGAGATCGTCCACGGACGCGCGGAGCGTCTCGGCCTGGGCACGATCGGCCACCGTCCGGAGGTGCACGCCGAACCCGAAGCTCTTCGGTTCGATCCACGCCCCGGGAGCCGAAACGGCGAACCCCTCAGCGCTCCCCCGCAGTCGGTCGCGAAGTGCGAGCTGCGCGGGATCTGCGATCGTCTCGGCGCCGCCGCCCGGAACCCAGTACTCCGCGCCGTGCGAGCCGGCCAGGAGGACGGCCGACGCGTCGTCGTGCTCCGCGATCGTGCGGAGGTCTCCGAGCGAGCGTCCCGACACGAGGGCGACGGAGGTCGCCGGTGCTGCCAGGAGAGCGCCCAGGGCGGCCCGAGCGTCCGCCGTCATGCGGGCGCTCATCGGGTCGTCGACGAGCGGGGAGAGCGTGCCGTCGAAATCGAGCGCGACGAGGAGGTGATCGGTGCCGGCGAGTGCGGAGATGTCGGTCATGAGCGGGCCTCCCGGACCGTGTCGAGATCGGCGAGGAATCGTGCGGACCACCGGGCGACGTCGTTCTCGCGCACCCGGCGGCGGAGGGCGCGCATCCGGCGGTCCTTCTCCTTCTCGGGCATGTCGATCGCCTGCATGATGGCGTCCTTCAGGCCCGCGATGTCGTGCGGGTTCACCTTGATGGCCTGGGTCAGTTCGTCGGCCGCGCCGGTGAACTCGCTGAGCACGAGCGCGCCGCCGCCGTCGACGCGGCTCGCCACGTACTCCTTGGCCACGAGGTTCATGCCGTCGCGGAGCGCCGTGACGAGCATGACGTCCGCCGCGAGGTAGAGCGCGACCATCTCCTCGCGCGGGTACGAATTGTGCAGGTACTGGATGGCGCTGAAGCCGAGCTCGTCGTAGTCGCCGTTGATGCGTCCGACCGCCAGTTCGATCTCGTCGCGCAGCTCCATGTAGGTCTGCACGCGCTCGCGGCTGGGGCTCGCCACCTGCACCAGGATGACGTCGTGGACGGACACCCGCCCGTCGGCGAGCAGCTCCCCGTAGGCCTTCAGCCGGTGTCCGATGCCCTTCGTGTAGTCGAGGCGGTCGACGCCGAGCAGGATCGCTCTGGGGTTGCCGAGGCTCGCCCGGATCTCCGCCGCGCGGGCCTGGATGTCGGGCCGCTTCGCGAGCTCGTCGTAGACGTTCGCGTCGATCGAGATCGGGTACGCCCGGGCGATGGCCGTCCGGGTGCCGCCGCCGTCGACGGGCACGGCGATCGATCCCGCTTTCGTGTCGTAGCCGAGCTGACGACGAACCGCCCGCGCGAAGTTGCCGGCGTCGGCCACTCGCTGGAAGCCGATGACATCGGCCCCCAGCAGCCCTTCGAGTACCTGGCGCCGCCAGGGCAGCTGGGCGTAGATGCCGTAGGCCGGGAACGGGATGTGGTGGAAGTAGCCGATCGTCACGTCGGGACGGAGCTCCCGCAGCATCCGCGGCACCAGCTGGAGCTGGTAGTCGTGCACCCAGACCGTCGCCCCCTCTGCCGCATGCTCGGATGCCGCTTCGGCGAAACGCCGGTTGACCTTGACGTACGCGTCCCACCACGTGCGGTGATAGGTCGGCGTGGCGATCACGTCGTGATACAGCGGCCAGATCGTGTCGTTGGAGAAGCCCTCGTAGTAGAGCTGGACCTCGTCGGCACTGAGCTCGACCGGAACGAGCTGCAGACCGTCGAACTCGAACGGCTCGATCGACGCACCAGGCTGGCCCGGCCAGCCGACCCACGCGCCGCTGTTGCTGCGCATGACGGGGTCGAGAGCGGCGACCAGGCCGCCGGGAGAACGGCGCCAGGGCTCGTTCTCGTCGTCCGTCCGGTCGACCGGAAGGCGGTTGGACACGACGACGAAGTCCGAGACGGCGGCCACGATGGTCCTTTCGAGAGGTGTGTCCAGGCTAACAACCCCCGCCATCGCCAGTTCGTCGCGCTAGCGTGGGGGGATGCGCAAATACCTGTTCGGAACCGGACTCCTGTCGGCGCTGACCGGCGGAGCCACCCTGCTGCGCTCGGCGCGCAGCGAAGAGACCTTCACCTGGCGGACCGCCCTGGCGTGGTTGAGCTGGGGCATCACCCTTGCGCTCGCCATCGGCTCGATCGTCGACACCCGCAAGGCGTCGCGCGGCAAGCTCGTCCCGACCGACTCGCCCCGCTCGGGCGAGCAGAAGAAGCTGCTCCGCAAGCGCCTCTCGCGCTGACCCACGCCACACCCGCCGCCACCGGTCCGGCGGCGTACCGCGTCGCGGCTGCCGTCACCGGGTGAGGATCAGCGCCTCGCCCTGGCCGCCGCCTCCGCAGAGCGCGATCCCCGCGGCCCCGGCGCCCCGTCTGGCGAGCTCGTGGGCGGCATGGACGACCAGTCGCGCACCGGACGCCCCGATGGGGTGCCCGAGAGCGATGCCGCCGCCATGGATGTTCACGACGTCCTCCTCCACCCCGAGATCGCGTCTCGACTGCGCGAGGACCGAGCCGAACGCCTCGTTGATCTCGATCATCGTCAGGCTTTCCGCACCGAGCCGCTGGCGTGTGAGGGCCTGCTGGAGCGCACGCGACGGCTGCGAGTGCAGGGAGTTGTCGGGACCGGCGACCTGTCCGGCGGAGCCCACCGTCGCCAGGATCGGCCATCCCCGGTCGTCGGCGATGGCGCGCGTCGTGACGACGAGTGCCGCCGCGCCGTCGGAGATCGGCGACGCGTTGCCGGCCGTGATCGTCCCGGACTCGGAGAAGGCCGGTCGCAGCCGAGCGAGGGTGGCCATCGTCGATTCGGGCCGAACGCCCTCGTCCTCGTTGACCACGAGGGGCTCCTGCCGTCGCCGGGCCACCTCGACGGCGACGATCTCTGCGGCGAATGCGCCGGCATCCTGCGCTGCTGCAGCCCTCTGGTGCGAGAGCAGCGCGACGCGGTCCTGATCCTCGCGGGTGATCGCGCGCTCGCCGTTCCCGCGGTCGGTGCTCAGCCCCATCGAGACACCGTCGTAGGCATCGGTCAATCCGTCGAACGCCGTGTGGTCGACCATCTCGACAGCGCCGTACGCCCAGCCCATGCGTGACCCGGGGAGCAGGTGCGGGGCGAGGCTCATCGATTCCATCCCGCCCGCGACGACCACATCGGCGTCGCCCGCCGCGATCATCCGCTTCGCATCGATGACGGCGGTCAGACCCGACAGGCACACCTTGTTGACGGATGCCGCGTGGGTGCGCCAGCCGATCCCGGCAGCGACCGCTGCCTGTCGCGCGGCGTTCTGGCCGGTGCCGGCGGCCAGCACGTGGCCCATCACCACCGCGTCGACCTCTTCGGGCGACACTCCGCCCTGCGCCAGGGCCCCGGCGATCGCGGTCGCACCGAGGGTGACGGCCGGCACGGTCGAGAGCTGACCGCCCAGTCGCCCCTGGGGGGTGCGGGCAGCGGAGACGATGACGATGTCCGGGGTCATGCGGGGTTCCCTTCGAGGGCGATGAGCAGCGGGGCGTCGGTGGCGGCGATGACGTCGTCGACCGTCACTCCCGGCGCGACCTCGACCAGTCGCAGTCCTTCGCGCGTCACGTCGATGACGGCGATGTCGGTGATGATCCGATCCACGACGCCTCTGCCGGTGAGCGGCAGCGAGCATTCGCGGACGATCTTCGGGGAGCCGTCCTTCGCGGTGTGCTCCATCAGCACGATGACGCGACCCGCCCCGTGGACGAGGTCCATCGCGCCGCCGGGACCCTTCACCATCTTGCCGGGGATCATCCAGTTCGCGAGGTCGCCTCCGGCCGAGACCTGCATGGCGCCCAGGATGGCGGCGTCGATCTTGCCGCCGCGGATCATCCCGAAGCTCAGCGCCGAATCGAAGAACGACGCCCCGGCCAGGGTCGTGACGGTCTCCTTGCCGGCGTTGATCAGGTCGGGATCGACCTCGTCCTCCGTCGGGTACGGACCGACGCCCAGGATGCCGTTCTCGGACTGGAGGACCACGGCGACCCCTTCGGGGATGTGGTTGGGAACCAGGGTGGGCAGACCGATGCCGAGGTTCACGTACGACCCGTCGGCGAGCTCGGCAGCGGCTCGCGCGGCCATCTGATCGCGGTTCAGCGCCATCTCACGCCCCCGTCGCCGGGCGGACGGTGCGGCGCTCGATCCGCTTGACGACCTTCGGACCCACCTCGACCACGCGGTGGACGAAGACCCCCGGAAGGTGAATGAGGTCGGGGTCGATCGCCCCGGGCGGGACCAGCTCCTCGACCTGCGCGATGCAGACACGGCCGGCCATCGCCGCGAGCGGGTTGAAGTTGCGTGCCGACTTCGAGAAGACGAGGTTGCCATGGCGATCGCCGCGGAGGGCGTGGACGAGGGCGAAATCGGTGGTGATCGCCTCTTCGAGGACGTACTGCCGCGCGCCCGTTCCTTCCCCGAAGCTGCGGACGTCCTTGGCCGGAGAGGCGACGGCGATGCCGCCGGAGCCGTCGTAGCGACGGGGAAGCCCGCCCTCGGCGACCTGGGTGCCCACACCGGTCTGCGTGTAGAACGCTGCGATGCCCGCACCACCGGCCCGCAGTTTCTCGGCTAGGGTTCCCTGCGGCGTGAGTTCGAGCTCGAGCTCGCCCGAAAGGAACTGCCGCTCGAACTCCTTGTTCTCACCGACGTACGACGACGTCATCTTCCGGATCCGGCCCGCGCCGAGCAGGACGCCGAGACCCCAGTCGTCGACCCCGCAGTTGTTCGAGACGACGGACAGGTCACGCGTGCCCTGAGCGAGGAGCGCCTCGATCAGGGCGATCGGATTGCCGGAGAGCCCGAATCCCCCGACCGCCAGCGACGATCCGTCGCCGATGTCGGCCACCGCGTCGGCGGCGCTGTGCACGGTCTTGTCGATCACGGCATGCTCCTCGGATGGTCATCGTCGTCCCGGTCCAGCTTCCGGCCGCGGTCGGCACCCCGCCAAGCGGTCTCTTGCCATGTGGGATGCCACTGCCCTAGCGTCCACATTGTGGAACGCTCTTCTGCTGCGGTACCCGGAACGCAGGCCATCGGCCGAGCGGCGTCCTTGCTGCGGCTGGTGTCGGCCGGCGCCGAGGAGGGCCGGAGCGTGCAGGAACTGGCGCAGGCGGCCTCGCTCTCGCGATCCACGGCTCACCGCCTCCTGAGCGCCCTGCGCGTCGAGGGGCTCGTCGATCAGGATCCGCGGACCGCGCGCTGGCTGCCCGGCCCGGAGCTGTTCCTCATGGGGGCGGCCGCCGCATCCCGTTACGACATCACGCACCTCGGGCGGGACATCGTGAGGTCGCTCGCCGTGAAGACCGAGGAGAGTGCGTTCCTCTCCGTCCGCCGCGGGGACGAGACCGTGTGCCTCGTCCGCGAGGAAGGCGCGTTCCCGATCCGCTCCTTCGTCCTCAGCGAAGGCGTCCGCTTTCCGCTCGGCGTCGCATCGGCGGGGCTCGCGATCCTCGCCTTCCTCCCGGATGCCGGGGTGCAGGCGTACCTGGGGCGGCATCCCGAGCTGGTGGAGCGCTGGGGCGACGTCCACGATGCGGACCACCTGCGTACGCGCATCGCGGAGACGCGCGACCGCGGCTACGCGATCAACCCGGGTCTCATCGTCGAAGGCTCGTGGGGGCTCGGCGCCGCCGTCTTCGACCACGCCGGACGGCCCCAGTGGGCGCTCAGCCTCACGGGGGTCGGGTTCCGGTTCGGTCGCGACCGGCTGCCCGACCTCGGGCGCACTCTGCTCGCCCATGCCCACCAGCTGACGACACGCCTCGCGGTGGCGCGACGGGCCTGACGGACGCTGCTCTCCCGGGTCAGCGGCCGTACGCCTCGAGCCAGCGCAGCCAGACCTCGCTGACCGTCGGATACGCCGGCACCGCGTGCCACAGGCGGGACATCGGAACCTCGCCGACGATCGCGATCGTTGCGGCATGGAGCAGCTCTGCCACATCGGGGCCGACGAACGTCGCGCCGACCATCACGCCGCGATCCGCATCGACGATCGCGCGGGCCTGCCCCTCGTACCGGTCGGAGTGCGTGCTCGCACCGGCCACCCAGGAGAGGTCGTAGTCGAGCACGCGGACGGAGAGCCCGGCGTCCTTCGCCGATCGTTCGGTGTGGCCGACCGCCGCCACCTCGGGCTCGCTGAAGACCACCTGCGGGACGGCGGAGTGATCCGCGGTCGCCGCGTGAGCGCCCCACGGGCCGTCGTCCAGGCCGAGGTCCTTCGCGCGACGGGCGATCACGTCTCCGGCGATGCGCGCCTGGTACTTGCCCTGATGGGTGAGGAGGGCCCGGTGGTTGATGTCGCCGACGGCGTAGAGCCAATCACTTCCCGTCACCCGCAGGGTGTCGTCGACGTCGGGCCACGAGCCGGGCTCGAGCCCCACCACGTCCAGGCCGAGATCACCGGTGCGCGGGACGCGACCGGTGGCGACGAGGATCTGGTCCGCGGAGACGACCTCGTCGTCGTCGAGCGTCACCGAGACCGTCCCGTCGTCGTGCCGTGAAACCGAGGTGATGCCGGCGCCGGTGCGGACGGTGGCGCCGGACGCTGTCAACGCGCCCGCGACCGCCTCCCCGGCGAACGGCTCGAGGCCGCCCAGGAGGCCCGATCGTGCGACGACGGTGACGGTCGATCCCAGGGCCACGAAGGCGGTCGCCATCTCGGCGCCCACCACGCCGCCGCCGAGGATGACGAGAGAGGACGGCACCTCACGGACACTCGTCGCCTCACGACTCGTCCAGGGCTTCGCATCCACGAGGCCGTCGATGTCGGGGATCAGGGCCGCGGAGCCCGTGCAGAGGGCGACCGCGTGCCGCGCGGTGAGCACACGGGTGGAGCCGTCGGCGGTCGAGACGGTGACCTCGCGCTCGCCGGAGAGGCGGCCGAAGCCGCGGACGAGATCGATCCCCGCACCCTGCAGCCATTCGACCTGCGACGAGTCCTGGAAGTCGTGCACCATCCGGTCACGACGTGCGAGGACGGCAGCCACGTCGAGGTCGCCGGTGACCGCTTCGGCGGCGCCGGCGACGTCGCGGACGGCGCGGAGCACCGCAGGCGCGCGGAGCAGCGCCTTGGAGGGCATGCAGGCCCAGTAGGAGCATTCACCGCCGACCAGCTCGCTCTCGACGATGACGGCGGTCAGGCCGGCCTGAACGGCACGATCGGCCACGTTCTCGCCTACAGGGCCGGCGCCGATGACGATGAGGTCGTACTCCTGAGTGGTCATGGCTTCACCGTAGTCAGGACCGGCCCCACGGGTGCACCCCCTTGCGCTCGCACACGCGGCCCTGCCCGTCAAGGGTCGTCCGATGTCGGGACGGAAGGGCGCGACCGGTGTGAGGATCGGAGAATGGCCGCCGAGACGCACGACACGCACGACATCCGGCTCTCGGTCGTGATCCCGGTCAAAGACGACGCCGCCGAGCTCCGCCGGTGCCTCCGGGCCCTGTCGCTCCAGACCCGCATCCCCGACGAGATCGTCGTCGTCGACAACGGGTCCTCCGACGACAGCGCGGCGGTCGCCGCCCATGCCGGCGCCCGCGTGATCGCGTGCGCGACCCCCGGCATCCCCGCCGCCGCGGCGACCGGGTACGACGCGGCATCCGGTTCGCTCGTGCTGCGCCTCGACGCCGACTGCATCCCTGCCACGACGTGGGTCGCCACCATGGCGGGCGCGGCGGAGCGGCATCCGGGCGTCTCCGCCTTCGTCGGCGGCGCCCGTTTCATCGACGGCCCCCGGCGCCTGCGGGGTCCACTCGCGGCGGCCTACCTGGGCGCGTACGCCGTGGCCGTCACGCCGGCGCTCGGTCACCTGCCGCTCTTCGGGTCGAACCTGGCGTTCCGCCGCGACGCCTGGATGCAGATCCGCCACCGGGTGCACACCGACAGCGACGACCTCCACGACGACCTCGATCTGGCGTTCCATCTGGGTGAGACCCATCGGATCGTCGCGGTCCCCCGTGCAGCCATGGGGATGTCGATGCGGCCGTTCGCCGACCGTCGGGCCTTCGCCCGCCGCATCCACCGGGGCTTCGTCACGGTGCTGTCGCACTGGCCGGAGGACTTCCCTCCCGTGCGCTGGACCAGGATGGCGATGCGCCGCGCGGTCGTCGCGGCGCGCGTCCGATCAGCGAAGGAGCGCTGAGCCATGACCCCGCTGCTCGGGAATGCCCCCGACGACACCGTCACCGTCATGACCTACAACGTGCGTCGCCCGTTGCCGACGTGGATCACGCCGCCCGCCGACCACTGGCCGGCGCGACGCCCCCGGCTGACCGCCCTGCTGGCCGCCGAGCGCCCCATGGTCCTCGGCGCGCAGGAGGTGTTCCCCGCGCCCGCCCGCGACATCCGGGGCGCCCTCGGGGACGGATACCGGTTCACGGGCCGCGGCCGCGGCCGCGGCGGACGGGGCGAGGGGTGCCCGATCTTCTACGACTCCACCCGCCTCGAACTGATCGGCGCGGATCAGACCGCGCTCTCCGCCACTCCGCGCGTCGCGGGGTCGCGGACCTGGGGCAACGCCTCACCTCGGACCCTCGTGACGGCGACGTTCCGTCACCCCGCTTCCGGGGCTGAGTTCGCCGTCGTGAACACCCACTTCGATCCGTTCTCGCAACGCTCGCGGATCGAATCGGCCCGGAGGGTCCGCACCGTCGCCCGGGATCTCTCGATCCCAGTGGTCGTGATGGGCGATCTCAACTCCCGGGCAGGGTCTCCCACGCTGACCGCGCTGCTCGCCGGCGGTGACCTGCGCGACGCGTGGCTCGGCGCCGACGAGCGGGTGACCCCCAGCTGGGGAACGTTCGGCGGTTACCGGGAGCCGGTGATCGGCGGACCGCGAATCGACTGGATCGTCACCACCGAGGGCGTGCAGGTGAGCCGGATCGGCGCGGATCATCGCCGCGTCGACGGCCGCTGGCCCTCCGACCACCTCCCGATCTCCGCCTGGCTGAGGTTCCCGTGATGATCGCGAACTTCCTCCGCCCGCCCTCGGCGCCCCTCGAATGGGCGGCCGACGGCATCCGTGTGCTCGGTCTGCTGAGCGTGGTCATCGCGTTCATCTGGTGGGAGGTGACGGATGCCGGGATCCTCGCCCTCGCTCTCCCCACGATCCTCGTTCCGCGTTTCCTCGGCGCACGGGCCTCGTTCGACATCGTCTACGGCGCGGTCGTCAGCATCGCCGCGTGGAGCAACGTGCTCGGCCTGTACCGGGCCATCTCGTGGTGGGACCTCGCCGTGCACTTCGCCGCGACCGGCCTCATCGCCGCGATGCTCTACCTCGCCCTCCGCCGTGCCGGCGTGGTTCCCCCCGGCACGGCGCCCCGGCGAGTCGCGCTCGTGCTGGTCACGACCATCGGCCTGGCCATCAGCGCCGTCTGGGAGATGATCGAGTGGCTCGGCAAGGCCTTCATCTCCCCCGACATCTTCGTGACCTATGACGACACCGTCGGCGACATGGTCTTCGGCGGTCTCGGCGCGCTCGCCGCCGCCGTCGTCGTCGCACGGACCCGCATCGAACGGACGGGCAGCGTGGAGAGCCCCGCTGTCGGACGGAAGGAGGACGCATGGCAGTCGAACTGAGCACGGGAGATCGGGTGAGCTGGAACACCCCTCAGGGGCGAACCACGGGAACGGTGGTCGAGAGCAGAACCGCCGACTTCGACTTCGACGGGCAGCACTTCACCGCGTCGAAGGACGATCCGACCTTCATCGTCGAATCGGAGAAGTCCGGGGCCAAGGCCGCGCACCAGCGCTCGGCGCTGCGCAAACTGCCCTCCTGACGCGCTCGACGGTCAGGAGCCCGACCGCACGTCCACGGGCTCATCCGCGCGGGGCCACAATGGACCGTGCCCATCATCGACAACGCCGTGTACGTCGACGGCCGCCGCATCGACAACCCCGCGAGCCTCAGCGACACCTTCGAGTACACGAGGGCCCAGCGCGGGATGGCGTGGATCGGACTCTTCCGCCCGACCCGGGAGGAAGTCGACGCCGTCGCGGCGGAGTTCTCCCTGCATCCGCTCGCCGTCGAGGACGCACTGGCGGGCCATCAGCGGTCGAAGCTGGAGCGTTACGGCGACGTGCTCTTCACGGTGCTCAGGCCGGCCACGTACGACGATGCGAGCGAGACCGTCACCTTCGGAGAGCTCCACATCTTCGTGGGCCCCGACTTCGTGGTGACCATCCGCCATGCGGAATCCCCCGACCTCGCAAAGGTGCGTCGGCGCCTCGAAGAACAGCCCGACCTGCTCTCGCTCGGCCCCGAGGCGGTGCTCTACGCGATCCTCGACGAGGTCGTCGATGAATACGCGCCGGTGGCGGCCGGCGTCGAGGACGACATCGACGAGATCGAGGACGCGCTCTTCAGCGGCGCCGATGCCTCGCTCTCGCAGCGGATCTACGAACTCGCCCGCGAGGTCATCTCCTTCCACCGCGCCACTCTCCCGCTGACCGAGATGCTCGAGAAGCTCCTGCAGGGGGCGGACAAGTACGAGGTGCACATCGAGCTGCAGCGGTCACTCCGCGACGTGCTCGATCACACGCTGCGGATCAACGACCGCATCGTCACACTGCGGTCGGTGCTCGACAACGCTCTGACCACGCACGCGACGCTCGTGACGCAGCGCCAGACCGACACCTCGCTGGAGCAGAACGAACAGGTCAAGAAGATCTCGGGATGGGCGGCGATCCTCTTCGGTCCCACCCTGGTCGGCACCGTCTACGGGATGAACTTCGACCACATGCCCGAGCTCCACTGGGCGTTCGGGTATCCGATGGCGCTCGGGATGATGGCGGCGAGCTCGGTGCTGCTGTTCGCGATCTTCAAGCGCAAGCACTGGCTCTGACGCCTCCCGCAACCCCCGGAGAAGCAGAAAGCCCCCGCAGCTGGCGAGAGCTGCGAGGGCGATCCGTGCACCCCCTCGGACTTGAACCGAGAACCCACTGATTAAGAGTCAGTTGCTCTGCCGATTGAGCTAGAGGTGCGTTGATTCGTATGTGTCGAACCGAGGGTCAACACTATCATCACGATCCGGCACATCGCCAATCGAGCCACCATCCCGCCCGTATTCTGGAACCGTGACCTCCCCCTCCGACTCGACGCCCTGGACTGTGCCCTTCGACGGCGACCTGTCGGAAGACCTGGCTCTGGCCCTCCGGATCGCCGACGCTGCAGACGCCGTGTCGATGGCGCAGTTCGACTCCGCCGACCTCGAGGTCCGGACGAAAGCGGATGCCTCCTTCGTCACCGACGCCGATCTCGCGACCGAGCGGGCGATCCGCTCACTCCTGGCGGACGAGCGGCCCGCCGACGGCATCCTCGGCGAGGAGTACGGCACGACGGGCGACGCGACCCGGCAGTGGGTCATCGACCCGATCGACGGCACGTCGAACTACCTCAAGGGCATCCCGATGTGGGCGACGCTGATCGCTCTCGTGATCGACGGCGTCCCGCGAGTCGGTGTCGTCAGTCAGCCCGCGCTGGGTCGCCGCTGGTGGGGCGCCACGGGCCTCGGGGCATGGACGAACGGGCCGTCGGGATCACCGCGACGGATCGCGGTGTCCGGCGTCGACGCGGTCTCCGACGCGAGCGTGAGCTTCCAGAGCATCGCCCAATGGGATGCCGAGGGCCGCAGCGACGCTCTCCTCCGCCTGTCGCGCTCGGTATGGCGCGACCGCGGCTACGGCGACGCCTGGCCCTACATGCTCCTGGCCGAAGGGCGGCTCGAGCTCGTGGCCGAGTTCGACGTCAAAGAGTACGACATCGCCGCACACGTGCCGATCATCATGGAGGCGGGCGGCCGGTTCACCGACATCGACGGGCGCGACTCGATCGCGTCGCGGTCGTCGATGGCCACGAACGGCGTGCTCCACGACGCCTTCGTCGCTCTTTTCGCTCCGGAAACGGTCTGACGCCCGATGATGACGGTCCGCGCCCTCAGCACCGGCTCCGCACTCATCGGCGCGGCGCTCCTCCTCACATCATGCACGGCGAGTCTTCCCGCGGTCGGCCCCGACTCGGAGGCACCTCGTGCGTCGGCTGCTCCGACGCCGACGACGATCGCCACCATCGCGCCGGAGGACGTCACCTGCGAGAACATGCTCAGCGATGACACCGTCGCCGAGTTCGCCGAGACCGGGTGGACGGTCCGCGAGGACCCGTTCGTCATCCTCGACCTCGAACTGCCCGATGGCATCGCCTGCACCTGGGGCGACTTCTCCTCCCCCACCAACGACGATCTGATCCTGTTCGGATGGTCGCCGATCACCGCAGAAGAGGCGGCGACAGTCAGCGATTCGCTGGTCGCCGAAGGGTGGATCCGCGAGGAGGAGGGGGGCGCCGTCGTCGTCACCGAGGACCCCGAGCTCGCCCTGCGCGTCGACGAGCAGGGGTATGGAATGACCTACCGGTTCGGCGATGGATGGGTGAGCGTCTCCGACACCAAGCAGAGCCTCGACCTCATCACGCTCGTCGGCCCCTGAGCGCCGCCAGGAACCACGAAAGCCCCTCGATCGCCTGCCGTGAGGCAGGGATCGAGGGGCTTCCTCGTCGCGACAACGGTTCGTGGAGATGGGGGGAATCGAACCCCCGTCCATCACTGAAATACGGCGTCTTCTCCGGGCGCAGTCTGTAGAGAGCGTTCTGCTCGGCCCCGACCCTTTGTACAGACACCTAGGTCGACGAGCCCAGCCTGAAAAAAGTCCCGAACGACGCTCAGGCGACGTCGCACAGCAAGATCCCTAAATGACGCCAGGACCCATGACGGGATCAGTCACGGGCTGACGGACTCAGGCTCGCTGCTTACGCAGCGAGGGTGAAGTCAGACTGCTTCTTTTCGGCAGTTATGGTTTTGCAGAGATCGTTTACGAGATAACCCTGCATCCTCGGCCCGCTTCCCGCAGAGTCACAAGCGATGTCGAAACCGATCATCCCCGTGTCGCCTGGCGGCGTGTGGACCGTTGTCGCACTGTGGAGTTGTCACTCTCGGACGCGAGGCATCCGAGCATCACAGACTACAACGCATCGGCGCCGTCCGCCATTCCGCGAGCCGGTGCCCATGCCCCCGTTCGTCAGTCGGGGAGGAAGTACTCGCGGGCGAGCGGCGCGACATCCAGCCCGTCGGCGTCTGATCGTGTGACCCACCGCACCTCGTCGATCTCAGCGGCCGCCGACGCCACCTGGCCCGACAGCTCGACGTGGAAGACGTCCGCGACCACGACATGCCCGGGTTCGTTCGCCGCGGCCGCGGAGAACGTGCCGAGGGCGGTCAACGCCGACTCCTCGACGCGCACGCCGATCTCCTCGCTGAGCTCTCGGCGGAGGGTCTCCCCCGCCGACTCCCCCGGCTCGGGCTTGCCCCCCGGTTGCATGAACGAGGTCGTACCCCGCTTGCGCACCAGCAGGAGTCGGCCATGGTCGTCATGGATCACCGCGGCCGACACGTGGATGCGTCGGACGGGCGGGGCATCGGCATCCGGTTGGGTCACGCCTGCACCGTAACAGCGCGCCGGCCCGCTCGACGTAGAATCTCCTGTGCCCGACGAGAACCCGCCCGCCCCCGCTCCCTCTGCCGGAGTCGACGCCGCCGACCTCGCGGTCACCCTCCGTGTCCTCGAGCAGCTGCACCAGCTCGACCAGACGCACCCCGATTTCGTGACCGTCCGCCGGGCTACCGCCGCGATGTTCAAGGCGGCGAAGAAGGTGCGCCGACGCGAGATCCGCGACGCCATCGCCGATGCCGATCGCGCCGTCGTGCACGCCACCGCCACGGGCGCACCCGACCGCATCGACGACGAGACGCGCGGCGTCGCGATCAGCACGCGAACGACCGCGCCCACGGCCGGCACCCTGCTCAAGGCACGCGGCTGCTACATCTGCAAGCAGCCGTACACGGTCGTCGACGCCTTCTATCACCAGCTCTGCCCCGACTGCGCCGCGATGAGCCACGCCAAGAGGGACGCCCGCACCGACCTCACCGGAAAGCGCGCCCTGCTCACCGGCGGACGCGCGAAGATCGGCATGTACATCGCGCTCCGCCTCCTCCGCGACGGCGCCCACACGACGATCACGACGCGATTTCCCCGCGACGCGGTGCGACGCTTCAGCAGCCTGCCGGATGCCGGGGACTGGATCCATCGCCTGAAGGTCGTCGGAATCGACCTCCGAGACCCTGCCCAGGTCATCGGCCTGTGCGACGACGTCGCCGCAGCGGGACCGCTCGACATCCTCATCAACAACGCGACTCAGACCGTCCGTCGTTCGCCCGGCGCCTACCAGCCGCTCGTCGACGCCGAGCTGGCGCCGCTGCCCGACGGACCCCTCCCCGAACTCGTCACCTTCGGGCACACGAACGATCAGCACCCTCAGGCGCTCGAGCGGTCGGTGACGGCGCACCCGATCCTCGCCGCCGCCACGTCACGGGCCGACGAGCTCACCGAGCAGGCCCTCGCCGCCGGATCGAGCTCGCTCGAGCGGCTGGCTGCCGGCACCGCCATCGACGCCGGCGGGCTCATTCCCGACCTGGACCACAGCAACTCCTGGGTGCAGCGGGTCGAAGAGGTCGACCCCCTCGAGATGCTCGAGGTCCAGCTTGCCAACACGACGGCGCCGTTTCTGCTGATCTCGCGCCTCAGGGCGTCGCTCGCGGCCAGCGATGCGGCACGCACCTACGTCGTCAACGTCAGCGCGATGGAGGGCGTGTTCAACCGCGGCTACAAGGGGCCGGGACACCCCCACACCAACATGGCGAAGGCCGCCGTCAACATGCTCACCCGGACGAGCGCCCGGGAGATGTTCGAGTCCGACGGCATCCTCATGACGAGTGTCGACACCGGATGGATCACCGACGAGCGGCCCCACCCGACGAAGGTCCGCCTCGCCGAGGAGGGCTTCCACGCGCCGCTCGATCTCGTCGACGGTGCCGCTCGCGTCTACGACCCGATCGTCCGCGGCGAAGCCGGTGACGACCTCTTCGGCGTCTTCCTGAAGGACTACGCCCCGAGCGCCTGGTGATACGTCTCCCTCCGCCCGGTCAGCGTGTTGTCGTGCGCTACCTGCTCCCCACGGGGCAGGCGACCGACGCGCTCGGTGAACTGCTCTCCGTCGACGACGAGGGCATCTCGGTGGCAGGAAAGCGCGGCATCGAGCGCATCCGACGGACCGACATCGTCGCGGCCAAGCCGGTGCCGCCTCCGCCGGAGCCGCGCTCCCGCCGCACCGGCGGCTGACGGGTCGTAGGGTCGAGACCATGACCGACCACGACGGCACGGACGACCTGATCATCACGGTGCGCGGCGAGAGCTCCGCCCGCGTCCGCGCGGCGCACGCGGTGGTGCAGATGACGGTCACCGGTGACGGACCCGACCGGGCCGGCGTCATCTCCGCCGTCGGCGACATCGCCGATCCGATCCGGCGCGACCTCGACGACCGCCTCGCTGCGGGGTCGATCTCGGCCTGGACGGGCGGCCGGGTATCGGTGTGGTCCGAGCGACCCTGGAACGAACACGGCGCGCAGCTGCCGCCCGTGCATCACGCGTCGCTCGACCTGTCGGTCACGATCGCAGACGACGACGTGCTCTCGCGGTGGCTGAGCGAGATCGCGGCGCACAGCGGCATCCAGGTCGGCAGCGTCGTGTGGACGTGTCGCGAGAGACACGGGCCGCTCTGGAGCGGGATGCCGCCGCCTCGGCCGTCCTCGACGCCGTCGAGCGCGCGACGGCGTATGCGCGCGCGGTCGGCCGTGAGCGAGTGCGTCCGATCGAGATCGCCGACGTCGGGCTCATCGGCAGCGCCGCGGAGGAGGGTGCCGCCGCGAAGTCCTTGATGAGATCGGATGCCGCCGTCGCACCCGCACTCGCCATCCGCGCCGACGAGATCGTGATCACGGCCGTGGTCGAGGCGCGGTTCCGAGCGCAGTGAGCGGAGCTCAGTCGCCGAGACGGTTGCGGCCGCGCATGGCGCGTTCGGCTTCGCGCTTGTCCTCGCGCTCACGGATCGTCTGACGCTTCTCGAACTCGCGCTTGCCCTTCGCGATCGCGATCTCGACCTTGGCGCGACCGTCGGAGAAGTAGAGCTTGAGCGGGACGAGCGTGTACCCGCCTGCCGAGACGGCGTGCGAGAGCTTCACGATCTCCTCCTTGTGCAGGAGGAGCTTGCGCGTCCGCTTGGCCGCATGGTTCGTCCAGTGGCCCTGCGAGTATTCGGGGATGTGGACGGCGTCGAGGTATGCCTGGCCGCCATCGATGAAGGCGTACCCGTCGACGAGGTTGGCACGCCCCTGCCGGAGTGACTTGACCTCGGTTCCCGTCAGCACGAGACCCGCCTCATACGTCTTCTCGATGAGGTAGTCGTGGCGCGCGCGACGATTGGTCGCGATGACCTGCTCCCCGCGTTCCCTGGGCATGCGAACTCCTTCGTGAGGCCGCGCCCTGCGCGCGACCGGCCTGTCAGTCTAGCCGAGGCCGCGCCCGCCCGGGCGTGTCGGGCTCAGGTGCGGAGCCAACGCCTGATGGCGAAACTGGCCGAGAGCGCGGCGAGCACGAGGCCCAGAGCCACGATCACCGGCACGACGAGCGCTGCATCGGAGAGGTCCACCCACGAGCTGACGAAATCGATCTGACCACGCAGGTACACGTTGACGCCGAACTGCACGCCGAGCACGATGGCCACGCTCGCGAGGACCGACCCCAGGAGCGCCGCGAAGACGCCCTCGAGGATGAACGGCGTCTGGATGAAGCGGTTCGACGCCCCGACCAGCCGCATGATCCCCACCTCCTTGCGCCGCGCGAACGCCGACAGCCGGATGGTCGTGGAGATCAGCAGGACGGCGGCGATGAGCATCAGGCCCGCGATGCCCACCGCGATGTAGGTGGCGACCGTCAATGCCGAGAAGAGCGGCTCGAGGTACTGCATCTGGTCGGTCACCTCCTCGACCCCGTCCATGCCGGTGAAGGCCTCCGTGATCACGTCGGTCTGGGTAGGGTCGGCCAGATTGACCCAGTAGGTCTCGTTGAGCTGCGCGGGCGTGATGAAGCCGGCATAGTCCTCCCCCATGAGCTCGAGGACGTTGTCGTACGCCTCGTCACGGGTCTCGAACCTGACGTCGCGGACGATGCCCGCCAGAGCCGGGCTCTCGAGCTTCTCCGAGACGGCGGCCAGCTCCTCCTCGCCCGCCGCTCCGTCGGCGCAGGTGGTCTGGGTCGAATCGTCGCGGCACATGAACACGGCGACCTGAGCACGATCGGCCCAGTAGTCGCGCATCTGACCGATCTGCATCTGCATGAGCATCGCGGCTCCGACGAAGGTGAGCGAGACGAAGGTCACGAGCACGACGGAGATGACCATCGAGACGTTGCGACGGAGCCCCGAGAGCGCTTCGCCGAGAACGAGTCCGAGCCTCATGCGGTGGGTCCCACTTCGTTGTCGTCGCCGCGTCGGCCGAGGCCCAGACGGTCAGCCACGCCGAGGCCGTCGATCTCGGCGAGGTCGAGGTCGGGGGCGGCGATCGGCACGGATCGGGTGCCCGTGTCGGGCTCTCTCCGGACGGCCTCCTCTGCCGGACCCGCGTCCGCCACCACCGGGACGGCGGGCAGGACGTGATCGGGTTGCGGGGTCGGCGGCTCGATGTGCGCGGGGGCCGGCGGGGCGGCATCCGGCGCCGTCTCGTGCTGCTGCGCGATCTGCTTCTGCAGCTCGAGAACCGCCGTGAGGGCGGCCGTCGCCGCCGCACCCTTGACCGGCTCGGGCGCGAGAGTCGGAAGCCCCGACGTGTCGCCGTAGCCGCCATGCCGCTCGTCGCGGACGATCACACCGCCGCTCAGCTCGATCACGCGTCGCTGCATCTGGTCGACGAAGCCCGCCTCGTGGGTGGCCATCACGACCGTCGTGCCACCGGCGTTGATGCGCGCGAGGAGCTGCATGATGTCGATCGACGTTCCGGGGTCGAGGTTTCCGGTGGGCTCGTCGGCGAGCAGGATCTGCGGCCGGTTGACGATCGCCCGGGCGATCGCGACGCGCTGCTGCTCGCCGCCCGACAGCTCGTGCGGGAGACGCTTCTGCTTGCCGTCGAGCCCGACGAGAGCCAGCGCCTCGGGAACCGACTGCTGGATGAACGCGCGGCTCGACCCGATCACCTGCAGCGTGAAGGCCACGTTCTGGAACACGGTCTTGTTGGGCAGCAGGCGGAAGTCCTGGAAGACGGAGCCGATGTGACGGCGGAAATACGGGACCTTCCGCGTCGTCAGACTTCGCACATCTCGCCCGAGGACGACGACACGTCCGTCGGAGGCGGCGTCCTCACGGAGGATGAGGCGCAGGCAGGTCGACTTCCCCGACCCCGAGGCGCCGACGAGGAACACGAATTCCCCGCGCTGGACGTCGAAGGCGACGTCGCTCAGCGCCGGCTTGGTCGTTCCGCGGTAACGCTTGGTGACATTCTCGAACCGGATCATGGCGTCACGAGCCTAAGCGTCGGCCCCGCGGCATCCGTCAGCGACACCCGCGCCGCGCCGGTTCCCACCGCACGCATAGGACGGTCAGGACTCGCCGAGCGTGCCCCGAACGATCGAGTCGCCGGAGTGGCCCGGGTCGCCGTCAACGCTCTCCTGGGAGATGTCGACGACCGAGAACCTCGCAAGATCCACGTCGTCGGGGATGTCGAAGTCTCCGCCACCGCCGTCGAGGACGCCGAGACTGACGAGATCGGACCCGTCGGATGCGAGGAGCCACACCTCGCGATACCCCGCGTCGGGCAGCGCGGCGTCGAGGGTGACGACGACGCGGTTGTGCCCGTCGACGCGCTCGAGGACGGCCTCGCCGGTGGCATCCGGCCATTCGGGGAACGAGGCGAGAGACGCTTCGGACACCACGGTCGGCTGCGGAACGATCCCGCCCCCGATCCAGACGCCCGCGACGATCAGCGCCGACGCGGCCGCCGCTGCGGCGAGCACGAGGAAGACCGGACGCCGCCGGCCGGCTCGCCTGCGAGGCGCGACGTGCGACTGCGGAGCGACGAGGTCGGCGGACTCGGCGCCCGCGGGCTGCGGGGCCACCGGCTCGGCGGACTCCGCCCCGGACAGGCCGAGCTCCGAACTGATCGACCCCCACACCCGGTCGGGCGGGGTCAGCAGTCCGTCGGCAGAGCCCGCACGACCTGCGCCGACCGCGCGGGCGAACGCGTCGACCTCGGCGCGGCAGTCGGCGCATGCGTCGAGGTGCGCCTGGTCGGCCTCGTCGACCTGCTCGCCCAGCGCGAGGAGGGCGGCGACGTCGGGGTCAAGATGCGACATGGGCGGCCTCCAATCGGGTTCGCAGGCGGGTGAGACTTCGTCGGATATGACTCTTCACGGTACCGAGTGGCATGTGCAGGCGCTCGGCGATCTGCGCGTGAGTCAGGTCTTCGTAGAATGCGAGCGCGAGCACCGTGCGCGCATCGGGATCGAGCTGTGCCATCTCGTCGGCGATCAGGATCGCGTCGGAGATGTCAGGAGCGTCCACCGTCGCTTCGGGTGTCACGGCCTTGAGCGCTTCTTCGATCCGCGCGGCGCGCGCTCTCGCCTCGTGCGCATCGGCGATGCGGCGCTTGGCGATCGAGATGATCCAGGTGCTCAGCCGGCCGATCTCGGGACGGAACGATTCCCGCGAGGTCCATGCCGATACGAAGGTCCGTTGCGTCACGTCCTCCGCTTCGGTGAGGTCGCCGAGAGAGCGTGCGGCCAGGGTGTACACGAGCCGCGACCAACGCTCGTAGACCGCCTTGAGCGCCCGCTCGTCACCGGCGGAGAACCGTCGCGCCAGATCGATGTCCTCGTCTACGGCCCTGTCCTTCCTTGGAGTGGCGTCCCGCTCGATCGTCATCGACATCATGACGCTCGGGCGATGAGAACCACGTTATCGCTGTAGCTGCGGGTCTGCTCGTCGAACGACCCCCCGCAGGTGATGAGCACGAGGGTGCGCGGACCCTCTCTCGTGAAGAGCTCCTCGACGGGCAACTGGGCCCGCGGGATGTAGGTCACGCTCTCGACCTCGTACTCGACGACCTCGCCCGCCTCGTCGGTGACGGAGACCGCACTCCCCTTCTGGGCGGTGCGCAGCTGCGCGAGGGGTCCGATCCCGAACTCCCGGTCGTCCACGTGAGCGGCGATCACCGTCGCACCCTCCGCGTCGGCGGGAGTGGGGCCGAACCGGTACCAGCCGGCGATCGACGGACGCTCCGGTATCTCCATGCTCCCGTCGCGCTGCACACCGACCGGGAGGACGGGCATGTCGACGTCGAGATCGATGATCCGAAGCCGCTCCGGTGCCGAGACGTCGACGGCCGGGGTGGGCGTGGCGGGTGCCACCGGCACCGACGCGCGGGGCGTCGGTGCCGGTGGGGGCGTTCCCGAAGGGGCGAGAGTCGGGACGCCCGCGCCGGAGGTCGACACCGGGACACCGGCCTCCGTCGCTGGGGTGCACGCAGTCAGCGCGCCCATCGCCAGGACGACGATCAGAGCGAAGCGGATGCGTGACACGATCTGGCTCTCAGCGTCGCGCGGCTGCCGAACGCGTCACGAGGAGCCCGCCGGCGATGACAGCGGCGAGCAGGCCCGCGCCACCGACGACGAGCCAGGCGTTGACGCCGTTCTCGGCGACGAAGCCGGCCGAGCCGGTGTTGACGCCGTCAGGACCGGAGTGGAGACCGTCGACCGTCTGCACGGCGAGCTGGAGGTTCCCGTCTTCCGCGCTGCCCCAGGCGTACGCGATCGTCAGGGCGCCCTCGGCGACCTCGACGTCGGCGGGTCCGATCACCGGATCGGTGGTCCCGGCCAGGGCGACGGCCGCACTGACGGTGCCGGCCGGGAGGTCGAGCGACGCCTCGTCGGGGTTCTCCAGTCCGCTGACGACGGCTTCGCCCCCGGCGAGGATGTCGACGGCGGGAGCGGCAGCGACATGGCGGACCGTGAGCCGGCCCTCGCCCGCCGCGGTCTCGGAGGTGTCGTTGGTGAACAGCTTCGCGGTCGGTTCACCCGCGGCATCCAGGTGTGCGACGGCGGTGTAGTTCATCCCGCCCTCGAGCGTCAGGTCGATCGGACCCAGCACCGGTGCGGAGTCGTCGGTCGCGTCCGCAGCGGTCAGCGCCACGGAGTAGGTGCCGGCGGCGAGCTCGAGCGGCCCGCCCAGGTCGCCGGGCTGGAAATCATCGATCGTCAGTTCGCCGTCCACGTAGACATCGACCGGTGTGTCGGGGATCCCGTGGAGGACAGCCAGGTCGGCAGTGTCCGCGGTCATCGCGGTCGCGGGAGCGAATGCCGTGAACGCCACGGCGGCGCCGAGGGCGACCCCCGCAGAGAGTGTCTTGCGCATGATGGACTCCAATGTGTGCGGCGCGACCTTTTCGCGCTGTCACAGAGGTATTCCCGCAGGACCGCCGATGTGGATGCAGCTGGATGAAGATTCCTCGAAGAATCGTCATCCGCGCCGATCAGTCCTCGTCTTTGCGCTTGCGCCAGCGGATGCCGGCGGCGATGAACCCGTCGAGATCGCCGTCGAAGACGACGGTCGGGTTGCCGACCTCATGGCCGGTGCGGAGGTCCTTGACCAACTGCTGACCGTAGAGGAAGTAGGAGCGCATCTGGTCGCCCCAGCTCGCGGTGATCGTCCCGGCGAGTTCCTTCTTCTTCGCGGCCTCCTCCTCGCGCTGCAGGAGCATGAGGCGGGTCTGCAGCACGCGCATCGCGGCCGCGCGGTTCTGGATCTGCGACTTCTCGTTCTGCATCGAGACGACGATGCCCGAGGGGAGGTGCGTCAGGCGGACGGCGGAGTCGGTCGTGTTGACGGACTGACCACCCGGGCCCGACGAACGGAAGACGTCGACGCGGATGTCCCCTTCGGGGATCTCGACCTCTTTCGCCTCTTCCATCACCGGGATGACCTCGACGGCCGCGAAGCTCGTCTGCCGCTTGTCGGCGGAACCGAACGGGCTGATGCGCGCGAGGCGGTGGGTGCCGGCCTCGACGGACAGCGTGCCGTAGGCGTAGGGGGCGTCGATCTCGAACGTGGCCGACTTGATGCCCGCGCCCTCGGCGAAGGAGGTGTCCATGACCTTCACGGGGTACTTGTGGCGCTCGGCCCAGCGCAGGTACATGCGCATCAGCATCTCGGCGAAGTCGGTGGCGTCGTCGCCGCCGGCGCCGGAGCGGATCGTCACGACGGCGGAGCGGTCGTCGTACTCACCGTCGAGGAGCGTCTGCACTTCGAGCTGGCCGATGACCTTCTCGAGATCGACGATCTCGCGGCGCGCCTCTTCGGCGGCATCCTCGTCGTCCATCTCGTGGGCGAGCTCGACCATGACGTCGAGGTCGTCGAGGCGCTGCTCGATCTCGGTGACGCGCTTGAGCTCGGTCTGGCGGTGGCTGAGCGCGCTTGTGACCTTCTGCGCCTTCTCGACGTCGTCCCAGAGGTCGGGAGCGCCGGCCTCTTCGGAGAGTCGTGCGATCTCGGCGGTCAGGGATTCCACGTCGACGACGGACTTGATGTCGCTGAAGGTGGAGCGGAGGGCCTGTATGTCGGCGGCGGGATCGAATTCGAGCATGGCACCTCAGACTAACGTGGATGTTCGTGACAGACCGCCCCGACTCCCCCACGGCGAGGGAAGTGCTGTGGCGGTTCGGACCGATGGTCTACGCACCGACCGTCCTGTTCGCCGTCGGCGAGGGCGCGGTCCTCCCTCTCATCCCGATCCTGTCTGCGCGGCTCGGCGCCGATGTGGCCCTCTCGGCGCTCATCGCCTCGCTGCTCGTCATCGGCCAGCTGCTCGGCAACATTCCTGCAGGCTGGGCGGTCGCGCGGTTCGGCGAACGAGCGACGATGATCGCCGCGGGGCTTCTCGCGCTCGTCTCCACGGCGATCGGTGCGTTCGCGCCGGTGCTCGCGCTGTTCGCTCTGGCCGTGTTCATCCTCGGCTTCTGCGCAGCGGCGTTCGGGCTCGCTCGCCATTCGTTCATGACGACCCGCGTCCCGATCGTCTTCCGCGCGCGTGCGTTGTCGTTGCTGGGCGGCACCTTCCGGTTCGGCATGTTCACCGGCCCCTTCATCGCCGCCGCTCTCATCGGACTGTCCGGCGACGAGCGGTCGACGATCTGGTTCCTGGCCGTCTGCCTGGTCGCGCTCCTGGTGCTCGTCACCTTCGGGCCGGACCCTGAGAAGCAGTTCGCTTCACCGGCCCCACCCACCCGACCGGTCGATCTGGTCGCGGATGCCGGGGAGCCGGTGCCGGGCGCGATCGCCGCCCCCCTGCCGCCACCGCGCCGGGTGGGGGTCTTTCGCACGATGTGGCAGCACCGCACAGTTCTCTCCCGGGTCGGGCTCGCGGCGGCGTGCCTGTCGGCCGTCCGGTCGGCTCGCCAGGTGGTGCTCCCCCTCTGGGGAGTGTCGATCGGCCTCGACGCCCAGACCATCGCCCTCGTCGTCGGTGTATCCGGCGCGGTCGACTTCGCCCTCTTCTATGCGAGCGGCCAGGTCATGGACCGGTTCGGCCGACTGTGGGCGGCGCTGCCCGCCATGGTGCTGATGGGAAGCGGCTTCCTCGCCCTGTCGGTCACGCATGACGTGATGAACGCCGAGATGTGGTTCGCGCTCTTCGCCGCGGTCCTCGGCGTCGGGAACGGGTTGTCGAGCGGCATCCTGCTCACCATCGGAGCCGACCTGGCACCTCGGGACGATCCCGCGCCGTTCCTCGGCTCGTGGCGGACACTGACGGATGCCGGCGGCGCGACGACCCCGCTGATCGTCTCGGGGCTCACCGCCGTCGCCTCGCTGTCGGTTGCGGCCGGGGCCGTCGGCGTCGTCGGCCTGCTGGGCGCGGTGGCCTTCATCCGCTGGCTCCCCCGCTTCGTGCCCCACTCGCGGCCCTGATCGGGACCGCTGACCTCGGGCGGTCAGCGGAGGGCGGTGCGACTGGTCGCGGTCGCCTCCAATCGCACACCGTCCGGGACGAAGAGCGTCACGATCGGAGGCCGCCACTGCCGCGTGACGGTCACCCGCGCCGACGAACCGTCGGGGGACGCCGCGTCCACCACGGTCGCGTCGCCATATGCAGCGACGATCGCGTCAGCCTGATCGCGCACGCCCGCATCGCTGAGCTCCGCGCGCGGTTCACCGTCGGCAAGAGCGAGGGTGAAGCCGTCCGCCCCCGCCAGCGCAGCGGCATCCGCGATGGCCTGCGTGCGTTTCTGCTCCAGGTAGAGACTGGTCGCGTCGACGCAGACGAACACCAGAACCAGCGCCAGCAGTGCGTAGCCGATCGTCAGCAGCAGGACGCTGCCGTCGTCGTCGGGCGGGCGTCTCATGAGCCGTCCCAGTAGCGGGAGACCTTCTGCACCGACGTCGACTCGACGGTCACCCGCGCCGTCTCGTCGAGCCCGAGCACCGGCGGGACGAGCGGGAGAGGGACTCGTGCCGACACGGTCACCCGAAGCGTGCGCCCCGCGTCAGGGCATTCCTCCGCGGGACCCGCGCACGACACGCTCACCTCCACAGATTCCGGGTCGAGGTCGTACTCGTCGATGATCGACGCGATGACACGGGCGGAGCGTTCGTCGGCATCCGCGGCATCCTCCGACGCCGCCACGCTCCGCGCGACATGCCGGGCAGCGGCGTCGACTCCGAGAGCGCCGGCCTGCACCAGCCCCAGTGTCACGATCAGATAAACGATCGGGACGAGAAGGACGACGCCGGCGACGATGAACTCCAGTGCCGCCGAGCCCTCGTCATCGCCCCGGAGGTCACTCGAAGGTCTCGGCCGGCGCATGCGCTGTCACCTCCCACCCGCGGGGCACCCCGAGCAGGCCGATGATCGGCAACCTGGTCGTGACGGTCACGGCGACCGTGGCGTGACCGAGGGATCGCGACTCCCGGGCGCTCACCGCGGCCACGAAGCCGTCGCCCACCGTTCCCTCGATGATCGCCTCGGCCCGCGCCGCGCCGGCGGGTGTGTCGACGTCCGCGAGCGCCGCGTAGTACGCGCCGTCCACGGCCGCATCGTGCACCACGTTGCGGACGTAGACGGCGAGTCCCAGCTGCAGCACCGCGAGGGTGAGGACGGTGAGGAGCACCCCGACGAGGAGGAACTCGACCGGCGTCGACCCGCGCTCATCTGGATGGAGGGGGTCAGAGCGCAGAGGCCTCAGAACGAGGAGACCTGATCGATCGCCTGCTCGAACAGCCGCGAGAGCGCGGGCCCGGCGAGGGCCCAGATCACGACGACGAGGCCCGCCGTCATCAGGGTGATGAGCACCCAGCCCGGAACGTCGCCTCGCTCGTCCTCCGCCGCGCCCCGGGTGACGGCGCCCCAAGCCGTGCGCAGCCGGAGCGCGATGTTCGTGATGTTCTCCATGGTTCTTCCCCTCGTTGTCGGTCACGGTCGAAGTCGGTATCGGGTGCGGCATCGGTCATCCCACCCCCAGTCGGAGCATGACGATTCCGGGGAACACGGCGAAGAGCACGCTCATCGGCAGCAGCAGGAAGACGATCGGGAAGAGCATCGCGATCTCCTTGCGACCGGCCTGCTCGATGAGCGTCCGCTTGGCGTCCTCTCGCGCATCACCCGCCTGCGCCTGCAGCACTCCGGCCAACGGGGCACCTCGATCGATCGCGGCGACGAGGTGCTCGATGGCGCGCGACAGCGACGGGACGTCGAGCCGCCGCCCCAGGTCGACGAGTGCGTCGGACAGGTTGGATCCGGTGCCGCTGTCGAGCACCGCGCGGCGGATCTCGGCCGTCAGCTCCCCCGAACCGATGTCACCCACCCGGCGCAGCGCGTCACGCAGCCCTTCGCCGGCGGCGAGGCACAGCGACACGAACTCGAGCACCGTCGGAAGCTCCTCCTCGACGCGGCTGCGGCGACGTTTCGCGGCAGCCGTCAGCCGCATGTCGTAGACCACCGCGGCCGAGAGCCCCGCGAGTGGGGGCACGAGAGCGGATGCCGCTGTCATCCGGCCGGTCAGGACGAGAGCCACCACCGCGAGCCCGCCCGCGGTCGCGCCCGACAGCGCCCAGGCGAGCTGCCTCGCCCGGAACGACGTCGCGTCCTGTCGCCATCCCGCCTGGCGCAGGCGCCGCTCGATGCCCGCCGTCCCGCCGAGGCCGGCGATCAGGCCGTCGCGTCGTGCACGCCAGGATCCGGGTGCCGACGCGAGAGGCGTGAGCCCGCGAGGGTCCGCGATGTCGCGGAGATAGGGCGAGATCCTGCGCGACAGAGTGGGAGCCGACAGCCGCGGCACCCGGGTGGATGCCAGCACGACACCGGCCGAGAAGGCGCCTCCGAGGACGATCGCGATCGCGATCTCGGTCGCCGCACTCACACGAACCACCGCCGGGGCTCAGGGAGGCGACCGATGCCCAGCATCAGGCGGAAGGCGATCACCGACACGCCCGCCCCGATGAGGATCACGGCGACCCCCTCCGGGCTCGAGTAGGCCGCTGCGCCCTCGGGGCGCAGGGCCAGAAGCCCGAGGATCACCCACGGAGCGACCACCCCGAGGACGGCGGCCCCGCGGATCCACGACTGACGCGCTTCGATCTCGCCGCGCAGGGCCGCTTCGGCGCGCACGGAGGCAGACAGTGCGCGGAGCACGGTCGTCAGCTCCGTGCCGCCTACCTGACGCGCCATGCGCAGCGCCTCGATGATGCGATCCGCGACGGGATCGGCGAGACGTGCCTTGACGCGGAGGGCACCGGAGTCGAAGTGACCGGATGCGGCGACGTCCGAGGCGAAGGCGGCGAAGGCCGGCCGAAGGGCGGGGGGTCCGACCTCACCGAGCGCCGAAACGGCATCGGGGAGGGACATGCCCGATCGCACGGACGCGACCAGAAGATCGCACACGTCGGGCCACAGGGCGCGCCGTGAGCGCTGAAGACGACGCGCGCGCCCTCGGAGGTACGCCGTCGGCGCGCAGGCCCCGGCGCCCGCGGCGACCGCAGCGAAAGCGGGGAGCGCCGTGATCAGCCACACGACCGCGGCCGCGAAAGCCGCCGACGCGATCGAGACTGCGACGAGGTGTCCGGGCGACGCGTGCGCGAAACCGGCGGCCTGCAGCATCCGGTTCAGCGTCCCCTCGCTACTCGTCTTGGCGGCCGTCTCCCGGACCGGCCACACCCACGGCGAGAGCGCGAGCAGCACGCCCGCGGCGAGGACGAGCCCCAGGACGAGGGTCACGATCGCCCCAGCGGAATCGGCGTCGTCTCGACCTCGCCGCCGACGACGCGGCCGGTCGGCGCCGCGATCTCGGAGACGCGGCGATGCCCGGAGACGTCTCGGGTGCAGTGGACGACCAGCCCGACCGAACTCGCAATCGCCGGGAGGAGGAAGTCGCGGTCGATGTTGCGACCCGCCAGGAGCGGGAGCGAAGCCAGCTTCCGCAGCGCGTCGGCGGCCGAGTTGGCGTGGATCGTCGCGGCGCCGGGCACACCCGTGTTCAGCGCGAGGATGAGGTCGAGGGCCTCCGCGTCTCGCACCTCGCCCACGACGAGGCGGTCGGGCCGCATGCGGAGCGCCTCTTTCACCAGCCGTCGCAGGCTCACTTCGCCGGTGCCCTCCAGGCTCGGCTGACGGCCCTGCATCGCGACGACGTCGGCCGCTCGCACGGCCAGCTCGAAGGTCTCCTCGACCGTCACGATCCGATGCTCGGCCGGGCTCGCCGCGATGAGAGCGCCGAGAAGGGTCGTCTTGCCGGCGTGGGTGGCACCCGACACGATCACGCTCTTCCCGTCGGCCATGGCCTCGCGCAGCACCGCGGCGGCGCCCGGTGCGACCGACCCCACGGCCGCGAGGTCGTCGAGCGTGCGGTAATCGGTCAGGAACTTGCGGATGTTCACCGCCCAGTGACGGCGCGTGATGTCCGGGATGACGACGTGGAGCCTCGACCCGTCGGGGAGCGAGGCATCGACGAACGGCTGGCTGAGGTCGACGCGGCGGCCGGTGGCGTGCAGCATCCGTTCGACGAGATCACGGACGGCCGAATCGCTGAGGACGACGGCCGCTCGTTCACTCCGGCCGTGACGGGCGACGTAGACGCGGTCGGGAGCGTTGATCCAGATCTCCTCGACCTCCGGATCGTCGAGGAGCGCCTGGATCGGGCCGTAGCCGGCGACGCTCGAGAGCACCTCGCGAACGGATGCCGCTTCGTCCTCGATCACGTCGACGCCGCGCGCCAGGGCGAAATCGTTGTGCCGACGGACCTCCGACCGTGCGATCACGAGCGCCCGGTCCGGATCGAGGGCCGGGTCGACCTCTTCGGCGCGCAGCCGCTCGCGGACCCGTTCCGCGACCGCACGCACCCCGCCGCGTGCGGCAGTCGGAGTGGAGAGGCTCATGGGGAAGGATTGTGGCAACCCGCCGCACGATCACGCCGGAGTTATCCACACCGCCCCGTGGGCGCCGCTCACCGATGGCCGTGCGCCGTGTGCGCGACCACCCACTCCGCCGTGGCCGGCAATCCGCCGAAGGTATAGAAGTGGAGGCCGACGTCCCCCGCGTCGGGGCCCGCGCCGAGCCGGGCCGCGAGGTCGCGCACGAACCGCTCCGGACCCGCGGATCCCACGAGATTCGTGAGGGAGAAGCCGTACTTCTTCACGATCATCGCGTTCGCGCCGATGCCGAACCGCCGCGCAAACGCGAGCAGCCGGGCGATGCCCGCGGGGCCCGGCGTGCCGATTCGGATCGGTGCGTCGATCCCCCACCTTCGCACCTCGCCCACCCAGGCCGCGACGGGCTCTGCGTCGAAGGCGAACTGCGTCACCACGACCGGGCGAAGGCCCCGCTCCGCCGTGAGCGCCGCCTTCTCGACGAGATGACGCCACAGCTCGTCGTCCTCGATGTCCGGGTGGCCCTCCGGGTAGCCCGAGAAGCCGACCTCCTCGACGCCGTGCTTCTCGAGAAGGCCCGAGCGGATCACCGAGAGCGAATCGGGGAACGGCCCCCGGTGCCGGGAGGGATCTCCCGCGACGACCAGGACGCTCGCCGCCGCGCCGATCTCCCGCAGCGCTGCGAGGAACACCTCGAGGTCGCGGGTCGTCTCGAGCCGTCGTGCAGAAATGTGCGGCACGGGCACGAACCCGGCGTCACGGACGGCGCGGCAGGCGGCGATCCGCATCTGGAGCGACTCGTGGGCGAGGAAGGTGACGTTGACGCGGGTGCCCACCGGAATCAGCGGCCGCGCCTCCCAGAGACCTGCGACGTCCTTGCCGGTCATCTCGAGGGAGTACCCGTCCAGAAGTCGTCGCTCGCCCGCCGACGTGGCGGGCTCGGGCGGCTGCGCGTCTTCCGGGTGATCCACAGCTACGAGTCTGGGCCCTGCCGTGGCGATCAGGAGCCGCGGCCTAGACTGAATCCACCCGCGGGAGTGGTGGAATTGGCAGACACGCAGGATTTAGGTTCCTGTGCTTTCGGGCGTGGGGGTTCAAGTCCCCCCTTCCGCACGGGGCGCCGCGTCGTGCCTCATTGCCTTGTGCCCATCAGCCCGCGACACCCGTCGCACCGTTCTCGAGGAACCCTGTGCACCCCTTCGCTCTGCTCCCCTGGCTGGACCCCGAGACCATCATCAATGCGGCCGGCCCCTGGGCCCTCGTCGTGGTGTGCTTCATCGTCTTCGCCGAGACCGGCCTCCTGGTCGGCTTCCTGCTCCCGGGCGACACACTGCTGATCATGGCCGGCCTCCTCTCCAACCCGGTCACCCACGCGCCGAACGGCGTCTTCGGCGTCAACGTCTGGATCGTGGGCCTCCTCATCGGCCTCTCCGCATTCGTGGGCGGCGAAGTCGGTTACCTGATCGGTCGCAAGGGCGGGCCGGCGGTGTTCGAACGCAAGGAGTCGGGCATCTTCAGCCGGAGCAACGTCGAACGCACCAACGCGTTCTTCGAGCGCTACGGCGGCGTGACCGTGATCCTCGCGCGCTTCGTCCCCATCGTCCGGACGTTCGCGCCCGTCGCGGCCGGCGTCGGCAAGATGGCCTGGCACAAGTACTCGCTCTACAACCTCATCGGCGCCGTCATCTGGGGCTTCGGCCTCACGGTCATCGGCTACCTGGTCAGCCTCATCCCGGGCGTCGGCGAGTTCGTCGCGGAGTACATCGACGTCATCCTGCTGATCGCGGTCGCCGGCACCCTCGTCTTCATCGTCTGGCACTACTTCGCCGAGAAGCGCAAGGTCAAGCTCGAGAAGGCCGCCGGTGGCGACGGCGTCATCGACCGTGCCGAGGCGGAAGAGCTCACGCTCCGCGAGGGAGCCTTCGACCAGGACCCCGCCACGGCCGCCCGGCCCCACGACAGCGACGGCACGCCCGGAGCGCACCCGCTCCGCTGATCGACCGTCAGGAGGCCTTCGCGGGTTTCTTCGCGGGGGCCTTCTTCGTCGGCGCCTTCTTGGCGGGGGTCTTCGCGCCGGCATCCTTCTCGGGAGACGCCTTCGCGCCGTCCGACGCCCCGCCGCGCGCGGCGCGACTCTTCTCCACACTCGCGCGGAGGGCCTCCATGAGGTCGATGACCTCCCCTCCGTCGGAGTCGGCCTTCTCTCCGAACGTCTCGGCGGTGTCGAACGCATCGCCCTTGTCGAGCTTCGCCTCGATCAGGGTGCGGAGCTCCTGCTGGTATTCGTCGGTGAACTCCTCCGGGTCGAAGTCGCTCGAGAAGCTGTCGACGAGGGATGCCGAGAGCTCGAGCTCCTTGCTCGAGATGCGCACGGGCTCGTCGAGGGCGGGAAAGGTCACCGCACGGACCTCGTCGGCCCACAGGAGCGTCTGCAGCACCAGCACGTCCCCTCGCACGCGCAGGGCGGCGAGCCGTGTCTTCTGCCGGAGCGCGAACCGCACGATGGCGGTGCGGTCGGTCTCCTCGAGCGTCCGCCGCAGAAGCACGTACGCCTTCGGGGAGGTCGAATCGGGTTCGAGGTAGTAGGCCTTGTCGAGGGTGAGCAGATCGATCTGGTCGGTCGGGACGAACTCGACGACCTCGATCTCGCGGCTGCGCTCCGACGGCAGGGCGGCGAAATCGGCGGACGTGAGCACCACCGTGCGCTCGCCGTCGTCGTAGGCCTTGTCGATATCGGCGTAAGGCACGACCTCACCGTCGATCTCGCAGATGCGCTGATACCGGATGCGACCGCCGTCGGCGGCATGCACCTGGTGGAGCGAGACGTCGTGATCCTCCGTCGCCGAGTACACCTTCACCGGGACGTTCACGAGGCCGAACGTCAACGCGCCTTTCCAGATCGCTCTCATGGGGCCAGTACACACCCCCGGGCGCCGCGACGACCAGGGGTTGCGCACTACCCTGGCTCCATGACAGCCGCAGCACAGGACGTCGTCGTCGGCGGCCGTCGCGTGCGGGTGAGCAATCTCGACAAGGTCCTCTATCCCGAGACGGGCACGACCAAAGCCGAGATCATCGATTACCTGACCCGGGTCGCACCGGTGATGCTGCCGCACCTCGACGGGCGGCCGGTGACCCGCATCCGCTGGCCCGACGGCACCGGCGCAGGATCGTTCTTCGCAAAAGACCTCGAACGCGGGGCGCCGAGCTGGGTCGCCCGTCGGGCGATCGATCACTCGTCGGGCGCGAAGGACTATCCCCTGGTCGCCGACGTGCCGACCCTCGTCTACCTGGCACAGGTCGCCTCGATCGAGCTGCACGCGCCGCAGTGGCGTTTCGACCCCGGCGGAAAGCGGCGGAACCCCGACCGCCTCGTGCTCGACCTCGACCCCGGGCCGGGAGTGGGCCTTGCGGAATGCGCCGAGGTCGCCCGCTATGCGCGTCCGATCCTGACCGACATGGGGATGCCGCCGGTCCCCGTCACGAGCGGCAGCAAGGGCATCCACCTCTACGCCCCGCTCGACGGCACGCGCACGAGCGACGAGATCTCCGCGTTCACCAAAGAGCTCGCGAGGCTGCTCGAAGCCGACCACCCCGACCTGATCGTCAGCCAGATGGCGAAGGCGCTCCGCGGCGGCAAAGTCCTGATCGACTGGAGCCAGAACAACGGCTCCAAGACGACCATCGCGCCCTATTCGCTCCGGGGACGATCCCTCCCGACCGTCGCCGCACCCCGCACATGGGAGGAGCTCGACGACCCGGATCTTCGCCACCTGGTGTTCGGCGACGTCCTCGAGCGAGTCGACCGGAGCGGCGATCTGTTCGCGGCCCTCGCACCGCAGGATGCGGGACTCCTGGCGCCGTACATCGCCAAACGCACGGCCGCGAAGACCCCCGAACCGGTTCCCGACTCCCCCGCCGCGGCGCCGACCGACTCGACGCGGTTCGTCGTCCAGGAGCACCACGCGCGGCGCCTGCACTTCGACCTCCGCCTCGAGCGCGACGGCGTGCTCGTCAGTTGGGCGGTGCCGCGCGGCATCCCGGAATCTCCCGACAAGAACCATCTCGCCGTCATGACCGAACCCCACCCGCTCGAGTACCTCGACTTCTCGGGGGAGATTCCGGCCGGCGAGTACGGCGCGGGGACGATGTCGATCTGGGATGCCGGAACGTTCGCGCTCGAGAAGTGGCGCGACGACGAGGTCATCTTCACCGCGACCGGCCGGAGCAGCGGCCCCCTCGGAACGGCGCGTCTCGCGCTGATCCGGACGAGCGGCGAGGGCGAGAAGTCGCAGTGGCTCCTGCACCGGATGAAAGCGGATGCCGCATCACCGCCACCCGCCGCCGGAACCCCCGTTGCGGCACCTCCTGCCGTCGCCCCTGCGGCGCCGACGGGGGCCTCCCGCTTCGCACCGATGCTCGCGACGGGCGCCGATCCTGCCCTCGCCCGCCGGGCCGCCGCGAGGTGGGGGGCGTGGGTCGAGTTCAAGTGGGACGGGGTCCGTGCGATCGGGCTCTGGGACGGCGCCCGTCTGCGCCTGCGCGCACGGAGCGGCACCGACGTCACGGCGAGGTATCCCGAGCTCACCAGAGCGCACCCGGGGCTTTCCGATGCGGCGTGCGTGGTCGACGGCGAGATCGTCGCGCTCGACGCGTCGGGCCGGCCGAGCTTCTCACGCCTGCAGCACCGCATGCACCTGACCACTCCGCACGAGATCGACCGCGAGACCGCCCGCATCCCCGTCGCCTTCATGCTGTTCGACGTCCTCGAGATCGACGGCACGGATGCCGCCTCGCTCCCGCTCGCGCAGCGCCGGGAACTGCTCGAGAAGATCGCCGCCGACGCGGCCGCGACGATCGTCGTGCCGCCTGTGGCCGGCGACGTCGACGATGCCCTCGCCACGGCGCGGACCCTCCGCCTGGAGGGCGTCGTCGTGAAAGACCCCTCGTCGACCTATCGTCGCGGCATCCGGAGCGAGGGCTGGCTCAAGGTGAAGCTCACCCTGATGCAGGACATCGTGATCGGCGGCATCCGGCCGGGCCGCGGCGGGCGTTCCGGGGCGATCGGCTCGCTCCTGATGGGCATCCCGACGGGCGGCGGCCTCCGCTACATCGGCCGCGTCGGGTCAGGCTTCAGCGATGCGACGCTCGCGCGCCTGGATGCCGTCCTGACGCCGCTTCGCACCGACGAGAACCCCTTCGTCGACATCGGGCGGGCGGAGGCGTCCGACGCGCTGTGGGTGCGCCCGGAGGTGGTCGGTGAGGTGGAGTACGCGGAGGCGACGCCCGGGGGGACGCTCCGCCACGCCCGGTGGCGTGGCATCCGCGCCGACATCGAGCCCGCCGCGGTCGTGTGGGAGGGCGAACCGCCACCCGCAGACTGAGGCCGCCGCCGCCTCACGCGTGGGCGTCGTGCTCGACGTGTCCGGCGGGCTCGAGCTGGAACGTCGAGTGCTCGACGTCGAAGTGCGAGGCCATGCACGTCTGCAGCTCGGAGAGCAGAATGCCGGCGCGGGCATCCGCGAACAGCTCGGGCGCCACCACGACGTGCGCGGTGAACACGGGGGCACCGCGGGTGAGCTGCCACACGTGCACGTCGTGGACGTCGACGACGCCCGGGGTCCGCAGGATGTGCGCGCGGATGTCGCTGACCCGCGTGCCCTCGGGTGCCCGCTCGCCGAGGACGGCGATCACCTCCCGGAGGAGGGTGACGGCCCGGGGCACGATGAGCACCGCGATGGCCAGCGACGCGATCGCATCGGCGGGCATCCACCCCGTGAGCCAGACCACGAGCGCCGCCACGAGCACGACCGCGGAGCCGACGAGATCGCCGAGCACTTCGAGATAGGCCCCCCGGACATTGATGCTCGTGCGCTGGGCGACGCTCAGGAGATAGAGCGAGACGCCGTTCGCGACGAGACCGATCGCCGCGACGATCAGCATGGGAAGACCCTGCACCTCGACGTCGCCCGGCACGAGGAGACGGCGCACGGCCTCGACCGCGATCCAGACGCAGAGCGCGATCAGGATGACCGCGTTGAGGAGCGCACCGAGGACTTCGGCGCGCTGATATCCGTACGTCTGCCGGTCGTCTGCCGGACGGGCGGCCACCGACGCCGCGATGAGCGCGATCACGAGCGCCAGCGTGTCGGTGAGCATGTGCCCCGCGTCGGCCAGGAGCGCGAGCGAGCCGGTCAGGATCGCCCCGACGACCTGCACGACCAGGACCGATCCCGTGATCACGAGCGACACCGCGAGCAGGGTGCGGGGTGCTCCGGCGCGGATGCCGGTGGGCGCGTGGTCGTGCATGATTCGAGGCTACGGCCGGGGGCGCCGCGCGGGCGGCGCGACGCAGAACTCGGGAATGAGTCCGATTCTCAGGCTCACTCCCCCTCGACCGGGCTCAGAGCGCGGAGAGCAGTGGGACGAGCGAACGGAACGCGCGAGCCCGGTGGGAGTGCGCGTTCTTCTCGGCGGGGGTGAACTCGGCCGCCGTCCGCGGCGAGCCGTCCTGCCCGTCGGGCACGAAGACCGGGTCGTACCCGAAGCCGTGCAGGCCGGCCGGCGCCGTGGCGAGGCGACCGGGCCACACGCCGTCGACGACGTGCTCACCGCGGCCCGGGATCACGAGCGCGATGGTCGACACGAACTGCGCGGTGCGGTGCGGGCCCGCGATGTCGGAGAGCTGATCGAGCAGCAGCTCGTAGTTCGCCCGCCCGTCCTTGCGGTGTCCCGCCCAATACGCCGAGAAGACGCCGGGCGACCCCCCGAGCACGTCGACGCTGATCCCGGAGTCGTCGGCCATGGCGGGCAGGCCGGTGTGGGCCGACGCCGCGCGGGCCTTGATCAGCGCGTTCTGCGCGAAGGTGACGCCGTCCTCGACGGGCTCGGGACCGTCGTAGCCGACGACCTCCAGATCGGGGCGGGTGGCCGCGACGATCGCCGCGAACTCCTCGACCTTGTGCGCGTTGTGGGTGGCCAGGACGACCTGCCGAAGGGCGCCCGAGGCGGCATCCGTCATCATCTGATCAGCGCTCCGCCGCGAGCACGCTCGCCTGCTCGTCGCGCAGGGTGGCGCAGCCGGCGACCCCGAGTTCGAGCAGGGCATCGAGCTCGCGCTTGTCGAAGGGCGCGCCCTCCGCGGTGCCCTGCACTTCGACGAACAGCCCACGGCCGGTCACGACGACGTTCATGTCCGTCTCGGCGCGCACGTCCTCGACGTAGGCGAGGTCGAGCATCGGCTCACCGTCGATGATGCCGACGGAGATCGCCGCGACCGAGTCGATGAGCGCCGTGGCGTTCTTGGCGACGAAGCCCTTCGAGCGTCCCCATTCGATCGCGTCGACGAGGGCGACGTACGCCCCGGTGATCGCGGCGGTCCGCGTGCCGCCGTCGGCCTGCAGGACGTCGCAGTCGATGACGATCGTGTTCTCGCCCAGCGCCTTCGTGTCGACGACCGAACGGAGAGCGCGCCCGATCAGCCGTGAGATCTCGTGCGTGCGGCCGCCGACCTTGCCCTTGATGGATTCGCGGTCGTTGCGCGAGTTGGTCGCGCGCGGGAGCATCGCGTACTCGGCCGTGACCCACCCCTTGCCCTTGCCGGTCAGCCAGCGCGGCACACCGTTGGTGAACGACGCGGTACAGAGCACCTTCGTGTCGCCGAACGAGATGAGAGCCGACCCCTCGGCATGGGCGCTCCAGCCCCGCTCGATCACGACGGGGCGCAGCTGGTCGACGGTACGGCCGTCGGCACGGGTGGTCTCGGTCATGGGGTTCCCTTCGGTAGGTCGATCGCTCCGGTCTGCACGAGCCGGACGGTGCTCACTCCGCGGCCCATGAGCCGGTCGGCGAGCTGCAGGAAGTCTTCGGCGGAGTCGCCGGTCGCTTCGTAGACATGTGTGGGTTCGGCTCCGGCTCCGGCGAGCAGGTCGCGGGAGACGAGCTGGCGGTAGACGTCCTTCGCCGTCTCGGTGTCGCTCGACACGAGCGACACGTCCGGGCCCATGACGTAGCTGATCGCGCCCTCGAGGAACGGATAGTGCGTGCATCCGAGGACGACGGTGTCGACGCCGGCGTGGCGGAGCGGGGCGAGGTAGTCCTCGGCCACGCGGAGCACATCGGGCGTGTCGGTCACGCCCGCCTCCACGAAGTCGACGAAGCGCGGGCAGGCCTGCGCGAACACGCTGAGTCGTTCGTTCACGCCCAGCATGTCCTGGTAGACGCCCGAGCTGATCGTCCCCTCGGTGCCGATCACGCCGATCCGGCCGTTGCGTGTGGTCGAGATGGCCGTCCGGACCGCGGGGCCGATGACCTCCACCACCGGGACGTCGTAGCGTTCGCGAGCATCGCGCAGAAGCGCAGCGGATGCCGTGTTGCACGCGATCACGAGCATCTTCACGCCCTCCTCGACGAGAGTGTCGAGGACCTCCAGCCCGAAGCGTCGGACGTCCGCGATGGGCTTCGGACCGTAGGGCGAGTGCGCCGTGTCGCCGATGTAGAGGAGGGATTCCCGGGGAAGCAGCTGCGAGACCGCTCGCGCGACGGTGAGACCGCCGACCCCGGAGTCGAAGATCCCGATCGGTGCATCCGTCACGGTCGACCAGCCTACCCGCGCGCTGGATAGAGTGACCGCATGAGCACCTCCACGGCGCTGTTGACCGACCGCTACGAGCTCACGATGCTCGATGCGGCCCTCCGCGACGGAACCGCCTCGCGGCGCTGCGTCTTCGAGCTCTTCGGGCGGAGGCTCCCCGGTGGCCGGCGATTCGGCGTCGTCGCGGGCACGGGCCGCCTCCTGGCGCTGATCCGCGACTTCCGCTTCGACGACGCCGAGCTCGCCTACCTCCGCGATCACCGCATCGTCAGCGCCGAGACCGTGCGCTACCTCGAGGACTACCGTTTCACCGGCACCGTGACCGGCTACCGCGAGGGCGAGCTGTACTTCCCCGGGTCTCCCCTCCTCACGGTCGAAGGCACCTTCGCCGAAGCAGTGATCCTCGAGACCCTCGCGCTGAGCGTCCTCAACCACGACTCTGCGGTCGCCACGGCCGCCGCCCGCATGAGCATCGCCGCGGGCGACCGCCCTCTCGCCGAGATGGGCTCGCGGCGTGCCGCCGAGCGGTCTGCCGTCGCCGCCGCCCGTGCCGCCTACATCGCCGGGTTCTCCGCGACCAGCAACCTCGAAGCCGGACGCGCCTGGGGAGTGCCGACGATGGGCACGGCCGCGCACGCGTGGACGCTCCTGCACGACACCGAGGAGGAGGCGTTCCGCAGCCAGATCTCCTCCCTCGGCACCGCGACGACCCTTCTCGTCGACACCTACGACATCCGGCAGGGCGTCGCGACCGCCGTCGCCGTCGCCGGCACGGGGCTCGGGGGCGTACGCATCGACTCGGGCGATCTGCCGACCGTCGCCGCCTCGGTGCGCGCGCAGCTCGATGAGCTCGGCGCCACCGGCACGAGCATCACGGTCACGAGCGACCTCGACGAATACGCGATCGCGGCCCTCGCCGCATCGCCGGTCGACTCCTACGGCGTCGGCACGTCCGTCGTCACCGGCTCGGGATCACCCACCGCCGGAATGGTCTACAAGCTGGTCGCACGCCAGGGCGCCGACGGCGGGTGGGTCCCCGTGGCCAAAGCGTCCACCTCGAAGGCGTCGATCGGAGGCCGGAAGGCCGCTTTCCGCACCCGCGACGACGGCGTTGCCACGAGCGAGCTCATCGTCGTCGCAGACGGCTTCGAGGTGCTGCCCGCCCCGTCCCAGCATCCCGATGCGCGCGCACTGCAGGTCACGCTGATCAGCGCCGGAGAATCGGATGCCGCCCACGAGGGCGCCCGCGGCGTCGACGCCGCGCGAACGCACCATCTCCGGGTTCGGGAGGAGTTGCCCGTGGCGGCGCTGGCGCTCAGCCGCGCGGACCCGGCCCTGCCGACCGTCTACGACGTCATCGACGCGTAGATCTCCTTGCACGTGGGGCAGACCGGGAACTTCTCCGGGTCGCGACCGGGAGTCCACTTCTTTCCGCACAGGGCGCGCACGGGCTTGCCCGTCAGCGCCGACTCGAGGATCTTGTCCTTCTTGACGTAGTGGGAGAACCGCTCGTGGTCGCCCGGTTCGATGCTCTCCTCGCGGATGAGCTCTTCGAGCTCGCGGTCGAGGGTGGCGAGGCCGCCCTGGTCGGGACTGTCGATCGGCGTACTCATGACCCTGAGTGTACCGGCGGACCCCCTCCCCGGGGTCTGGTCACATCGTTTCGGCGAACTCCATGATCCGGCTCGTCCGGCGGTCGAAGACGAGCCCGCCGACGACGAGGCCGCCGACGACCATCACGCCGCCGACGATGATGCCGCCCCAGAAAGACGTCCATGCGTAGCCGGGGTCGCTGGTCAGGGTCAGCCACCCCCACCACAGCGCGGGAGCGCTCACGACGATCGCCCCCAGGAGGACGGCCGCCTGCGTCATTCCACCGCCGGTGCGCTGGGGCTGTTCGAAGGGTCCGTCACCCGGTCGCGACACCGGATACGGAGCGAGCGCCGACGAGATCGAGCTGAGCCCGAGACCGCCGCCGAACAGGCTCGCGCACACGCCGACGAGGGCGGGGAGGACCGCCCAGCGATCATGGACCCAGACCGAGACCGTGATGGCGAGAGCGAGCAGCGGGACGGCGATGAGGAGAACGGGCACGAGCCGGCCGAGGCGATCGGCGATCCCACGCACTCCGGCAGCCAGGTGGAGCCAGATCCCCGTCGAGTCGTAGGCGAGGTCGTTGTGCGCGAGCCACCCGAAGAAGAGCGCCATCAGCGGCGCCGGGATCAGCGCGACGGTCTGCACGGGCACGCCGACGACGAGAAGCGGGGCCACCGCGAGGATCGACACGATCGGGACCACGATGATGTTGGCGAGGTGCCGGGGATCCGCGAACCAGTAGATCAGGCTGCGGGCGGCGATCGCACCGCCGGGCACTCCGGGCATGACGGCGAACCATCCGAGCCCGCGGCGCTCCCGGACGGGGACGGGACGCTCGGTCTGCGTCAGCATCCGGCGGACGAGGAGAAGCCACAGGCCCGCCAGCGCGCCGATCGTGAGAAGGGCGACGAGGATGGATGCCGCCAACGCCCCTCCCTCGCGGAGCCCGACGGCCCACGAGGCTCCCAGCGGGGTGATCGCGAGCACGTCCGCCGCCTCGACGAGCGGGGACGGGAGCCCCGCCGACCAGTCGAGCGATACGGTGAAGACGACGACGGGCACGATCAGGACGGCCGCAGCCACCACCATCAGTCCGGTGAGCTGAGGCGTTCGCCGATCGCGCAGCACGAGGGCGCCGATCGCCATCGCGCACCGCGCCGCGAGGATCGCGGTGACGGTACCGAGGAGAACGGAGACGACCGCGAGCACGATCCCCGCCCCGCGCGCCGTCCACGCCGTCGCCAGAGCCGCGCCGACAGCGATGACCGCGAGCACCGGGACGCTGACGACCGAGCCCACGAGGGTCGCGCCCGCCACCTGGCGCACGCTCCCCCCGAGCACGGCGAACCGCCGGGGATCGAGCGGATCCTCCGCACCGGTGAACACGGGGAGCAGGGCGAAGCCGAGGATGATGATGGAGCCTGCCACGACCGAGAGAGCGGTGGCGTTCTCGGCAGGCGCCTCGCCGAGCCGGACGATCGCGGTGCAGACGGCGACCACGGCCACCGCCAGCACGATCCCGGCGAGCACGCGTCGGACGAGCACGCCCGGTCGTGCCCGCAGCGAGCCGGCCAGCAGCGCGAGCCTCAGTCGGAGTACGTGTGCAACCACTCCAGGCCCTCCACGTCGGTGACCCCACCCGAGAGCTGGACGAAGCGCTCCGCGAGCGTGTGGTCTCCGCGGACCTCGTCGACGGTCCCTCGGGCGAGCACCTGGCCGGATACGATCACCGCGACGCCGTCGCACACCCGCTCGACGAGGTCCATGCCATGACTCGACAGCACGACCGTTCCGCCCGCCGCCACGTAGGCGGTGAGGATGTCGAGGATGACGGAGCTCGACACCGGGTCGACCGCTTCGAACGGCTCATCGAGCACCAGCAGACGCGGCGCATGGATCATCGCGCCGGCGAGCATGATCTTCTTGATCATGCCGGCCGAGTAGTCCGACACCGGTCGCCCGAGCGCCGATGTGAGGTCGAAAGCGCGAGCGAGGTCGGCCGTGCGCTCGGCGACCACCGCGGGTCGAAGTCCTCGCAGGACGCCGTAGTAGTGGAGCAGCTGGCGGCCGGTCAGCCTGTCGAACGTCCGGAGGCGGTCGGGAAGGACGCCCATCTGCGCCTTGGCGCCGCTCGGGTCACGAAGCAGGTCGACGCCCGCCACCTCGATGCGCCCGGCGTCGGGGCGGAGGAGGCCGGCGATCATCGACAGTGTCGTGGTCTTGCCTGCGCCGTTGGGCCCCACGAGACCATAGAAGCTGCCCGCGGGGATCTCGAGGTCCAGATCGTCGACGGCACGGGTTCGGCCGAATGACTTCGTCACGCCCGTGAGCCGGAGGGCCGGCGCATCCCCGGGCGTCGCAACGGGCGCCTGCGTCTCCGAGAGCGACTCGGCGTCGCCGACCTCTTCGACCGCGGCATGACCGGTTTCGGGCTCGTCGATCCCGTCGGTCTGCGTCTCGGCTGTCGGCTCCGCGGAGACCTCGGGGTCGGCTTCGACCTCGGGTTCGGTTTCGACCTCGGGTCCAGGTTCGACCTCGAGTTCCGGTCCGGCCTCGGGGTCGGCTTCGACCTCGAGTTCAGGTCCGACCTCGAGTTCAGGTCCGACCTCGGGGTCGGCTTCGACCTCGGGTTCGGGTTCGGCCACCGGCTCCGCTTCGACCACGAGTTCGGGTTCGACCTCCGGCTGCGGTTCGGCCACCTGCTCGTCGTCGACCATGTCGTGATCGATGCCGTCCGCCTCCGGCGCGGCTGGAGAAGAGTCGGCCTCGGCGGGCATCGCGGTCTCCGCGAGCGCAAGGCTGTCGGCGCCATGTGCCGTCTCGGTATCGAACGGCTCGGGCGGGGCGGGCACCGTGACGAGGCCCCACTCGGTCAGCAGATCCGTGGCGGTGTCGTGTTGCTCGTCTTCAGCGTCGGCGGGCTCGGAGTCGTCGCCCGGCACGTCGAGTACCCGTGTGGCAGGCGACGCGTCCACGACCGCAATGACGTGCGTCTCATCGGACACCATCGGCACCGGGGTTCCCGGGTCGACAGGGATGTCGGCGTCTGCGGGATTCTCGGCGTCTGTCGGCGGCTCGTTCTCGGCAGGCAACTCGATGACGCCCGCACCCTCGGGTGCTCGCGTCTCGCCGCCGTGACTGGCGATGGCCGCCGGCAGCTCGGGCCCCGGCGGCGGGGGCGTTTCGACCGGTACCTGCGTGGTTTCCGCCGCTCGCGCTTTCCGCGCTCTGGCCTTCTTCGCCGATCCGACCTTCGTGCCGGGCGTGCGGGCAGGAGAACCGCCGGGCTCGCGGGATGCGTCGGCCGGGACACGGTCCGCATCGACCGCTGCGGCGCGTGCGCGCTCGGCGGCGGCGACCGCTGCCGAGACCGCCGGGGGCGGCGGGGGCAGGAAGACGGCAGCAGCATCCGGTGTCGAATCCGGACCCCGCTCTGGCCGTGGCGGCAAGGCAGTCACCCTCCAAACCTAGCAAGGCGAATCGGGGCTCACCGGCGAACACCCCCCGGTCCGTCGCGCATCACGAATGCACAACGTCGTGGCCGACCTCGGCGGGTTTTCAGGTCTTCTCGGTAGTGTGGAAGACGGCACGAAGATGTGTCCGTCCTATGAACGGAAAGTGTCCACTCGTCAGGAGTTCCCCGTGACCACCCAGATCGTCATCCTCGCCGCCGGAATGGGCTCGCGCCTCGGGCGCAGTCTTCCCAAGCCGCTGACGGTCCTCAGCGACGGTCGCAGCATCATGGGGCAGCAGCACGACAACATCCGTGCCGCGTTCGGCACCGCCGCGAAGATCACCACGGTCGTCGGCTACCGCGCCGAGACCGTCGTCGACGCGTTCCCCGACGTCAACTACGTCTACAACGACCGTTACGACCAGACGAACACCTCCAAGAGCCTCCTTCGCGCCCTGTCGGCGACCGGCAAGGGCGGTGTGCTCTGGATGAACGGCGACGTCGTCTTCGACCCCCGCGTGCTCGGACGCGCCCTGGCACTGGTCGAGGCGGGTCAGTCCTTCGTCACGGTCAACACGGCCAAGGTCAGCGACGAAGAGGTGAAGTACACGGTCGACGCGACCGGCAACATCGCCGAGCTCTCGAAGACGGTCGTCGGCGGCCTCGGCGAGGCGGTCGGCATCAACTTCATCTCCCGCGAGGACAAGCCCGCCCTGATCGCCCAGCTCGCCCGTGTCGGCGACCAGGACTACTTCGAACGCGGGCTCGAGCTCGCCATCGCCGAGAACGGGATCAAGATCACCCCGCTCGACATCTCCGACCTCTACGCGGTCGAGGTCGACTTCGCCGAAGACCTCGAGCGGGCCAACCTCTACGTCTGAGTCCGCTCAGGCCGCGTCCAGCGCCGGCTCCTAGCATCGGTGCTGATATGACCGACGTTCCTCGCATCCACTCCCTTCCCGTCGACGCACCGTGGGAGGGCGGCTTGCCACCTGAAGGCTCTCCGGAGCACCCGCGGCTGATCCGTGCTCTCGACCGCGTGCTGGCCGTTCAGCGGCCCATCGTGCTCGCGCACCTGCGCAGCATCCGCCTCCGGCACCCGGATGCCTCTCCGGCGGAGATCGCGCGCATCCTCGACCGCCGCTACCTCGCCGCGGTGACCGCGGGCGGGGCGGCTGTCGGAGCGACGGCGGTGGTCCCCGGAATCGGAACCGGCATCACGCTCGCCCTCGGCGGCGTCGAGACGCTCGGCTTCCTCGATGCGACCGCCCTGTACGCGCAGTCGTTGGCCGAGTTGCACGGCATCCGCGTGGAGAACCCTGATCGTGCGCGTGCACTCGTGCTGACGCTGATGGTCGGGAAGGAAGGTGTTGACCTCGTGTCGCAGTTCGCGCGGCAGGTGAGCGGAAACGGACCGACGCGCGACAAGTACTGGGGCAATCTCGTCACCTCGGCGCTCCCCCGAGCCGTGATGGGGCCGCTGGTCGACCGCCTGAAGACGGCGTTCATGCGCAGATTCGTCGCTCAGGGCGGCGCGTCCATCGTCGGAAAGGCACTCCCGTTCGGTGTGGGTGCCGTCATCGGCGGAACCGGCAACCACATCCTCGGTCGCCGGGTCGTGACCAACGCCCATCGTGCCTTCGGCCCCGCGCCCGCGTTCTACCCGACCGAACTCGAGCCCGCCCCGGGCACCCTGCCTCTCGAGAAGGGCGCGGTGCGGGGCGTCCGCCGGGCGCTCCGGCGAGGCGAGCGCAAGGGGTCGGGAGAAGATCAGCTCGGCCAGTAGTGTCGTCGGCGTGACTCTTCTCGCCGTCCTCCTGTTCGTGAACGCCGCCTTCACGGTCATCGTCTGGCCGACATTCTTCCGCCGCGTCGTCCGTGACCCGCGGGCGCGAGACGCGTCGGGCCGCCCGACCCCCTTCCTCACGGTGCACACGATCCTGTTCGCCGTGGCTCTCGCCATCGCCCTGGCCTCCGTGATCGCGGGCATCGCCGGGCTGACCGGCGCGATCTGAGCCGGCCACCCCTTTACCGAAACGGCCTCGTGACCACTCCCCCTCCCCCTCCCGACGGGCGCATCCGCAGCCTCGACGGACTGCGCGGCGTCGCCGCGCTCGTCGTCGTCCTCCACCACTGGCTCTTGATCGCGCGACCGCTGCTGGAGGGGACGGTCGGGTGGGACGTCATCTCCCAGTCACCGGTGAAGCTGCTCACCGCGGGCAACGAGGCCGTGCTCGTCTTCTTCGTCCTGTCGGGCCTCGTGGTCGTCCTCCCGGTGTTCAAGGAGGGCTTCTCGTGGATGGGATTCCTCTCCGCCCGCGTCGTCCGCCTCTATGGGCCTGTGATCGCCGCGCTGCTGCTCAGCACCCTCCTCATCTACCTGGTGCCGCGCGACCGGTCGACGATGCCCGAGGGCTCCTGGATGGCGGAGACCCACGCCGAATCGGTGACCTGGTCGAGCTTCTTCTCGCAGGCGTCTCTCGTGCCGCGCCAGTACTCGCTCAACAACCCGCTCTGGTCGCTCCACTGGGAGCTGCTCTACTCGATCGTCATGCCGCTCGCGGTGGCGCTCGCCCTGCTCATCCGGCGCTGGGCCCTGATCGCCGTCGCCCTTTGCTGCGCGCTGAGCTTCGCCGGCCGCATCTTCGAGCAGAGCGAGCTGCTGTACTTCCCGATCTTCTTCATCGGCACGATCATGGCCGCGCGGATGCCGGATCTGCTGGCCTGGGTGCAGCGGCCGCGTTCGCGCTGGTTCATGCCGACCTTCGCGGTCGCGTCCGTCGTCCTGCTCATCGCGAGCTGGCTGGCTCGTCCGATCGCGCCGAGTGGCAGCGAGCTGAGCCACGCGCTCTGGGCTCTCGCGGCTCCGGGCGCCGCCGGGGTTGTCCTCGTGAGCCTCGCCTGGGGGCCGGTCGTCAGACTGTTCGAGACGAAGGTCGTCCAGTGGTTCGGGAAGATCTCGTTCAGCCTGTACCTCGTGCACGTGCCCGTGCTCGCGACCCTCGCCTTCGCGATCGGCGCCGATCAGTACCTGCTCGTCGGTGCGATCGGCATCCCGCTCTCGATCCTCATCGCCTGGGCGTTCTATCAGGGCGTCGAGGCTAGGATTCATCGGATGGCGCGTCGCGTTCACCGCTCGGTTGCGGCACGCGCCCGCCGCCGCGCCGGTGAAGTCGCGCCCTGATCAACCGAGAACGAGAGCACAGCACACAGACCCATGCGTTCCTTCCTGCCCCCGGCCCTCCTCAAGAGCGTCGCACGTGCGAAGCGGATGCTGGTCTCCGAGCAGATCGCGCTCGCCCGCGCGCTGCCCCTGCGCCCCCGCAGTGTGGTGTACGAGTCCTTCGCGGGCAACGGCGCGCTCTGCAACCCCGAGGCCATCTTCCGCCGGCTGCTCGACGATCCCGAGTTCGCCGACCTCACACACATCTGGGCGATCAGCGACGCCGAGACGGCGCGGGCGCTCCGAGCCGAGTTCCAGGATCGTCCGAACGTCCGGGTCGTGGCGCGCGGCAGCGCCCGTTACTGGCGCGCGATGTCCACGGCCGGCTATCTGATCAACAACGCGACCTTCCCGCCGGCATTCGGCAAACGGACGGGCCAGATCTACCTGAACACCTGGCACGGCACCCCGCTCAAGCTCATGGGAGCGGACATGCCCGGAGGTGCGCGCGAATCGGCGAACACCCTTCGCAACCTCCTCGCCGCCGACTACCTCCTCTCCGCCAACCGCTTCATGACGGAGGTCATGTACGAGGGCGCCTACCAGCTGTCGAACGTCTACCGCGGCACGATCATCGAGGAGGGATACCCGCGCATCGATCGTCAGCGACTCGGTGCTGAGGAGCGGGCCTCCGTCCGGGCGCGGATCCAGTCCCATCTCGGCATCGAGCGGATGCCGGAGCGCCTCGTCGTCTTCGCGCCCACATGGCGCGGGTCGTCCTTCCAGTCCCCCGACGCCGATCTGGCCCACCTCGCCGAGCAGGCCGTGAGCCTCCAGGAGTCCCTCGGCGATGACACCGTCGTCCTCGTCAAGACGCACCAGGTCGTCCACACGCTGGCGAAGCGGATACCGTCCCTCCGCCGGATGCTGATCCCCAACAGCATCCCGACCAATGTGACCCTCGGCGTCGCAGACGCCCTCGTCACCGACTACTCGTCGATCTTCTTCGACTACCTCGCGACGGGTGCGCCGATCGGCTTCCTCGTACCCGACCGCGACGACTACGCCGCCGAACGCGGAACGTACCTGCCGCTGAACGCGCTCCCCGGACCGGTGCACACCGACGCGAGCGCACTGGGGCGCGATCTCCGCGAGCTGATGCAGGCGGGCGCGCCGCAGCATCCTCGATACGGCGAATGGGCGAGCCGGTTCACCCCCCACGAGGACGGGCATGCCGCCGACCGCGTGATCGATGTCGTGTTCCGCGGACGCCGCGACGGGCTCCGCGCGGCACCCGCCGCACGCGACGAGCGAACGCGCGTGCTGTTCTACATCGGCGGGAACCGTCTCAACGGGATCACCACCTCAGCGGTGAACCTGCTGAACTCGCTCGACCCGGAGCGCTACGACGTGACCGCGCTCATGGCGATGCCGCGGGGCGCGACGACGCGCGCCAACCAGGAGCGGCTCGCGCCCAGCATCCGCCAGGTGTTCCGCCTCGGGGGCATGAACGGCCTGAAGGGGCGTCAGGTCCTCCGCCGCGTCGCTGATGCGAGCACGGATCCCCTCCGCGCGCATCGCCGACTCGGACACCGGAACCTGTGGAAGGACGAGTGGGTCCGCATCTTCGGCTCCGCCGAGTTCGACTGGGTCGCCGACTTCAGCGGCTACAGCCCGTTCTGGACGCATCTCATGCTGCACTCGCCGCCCGCCGTGCGCGCGATCTGGCTCCACAACGAGATGGCCGCAGACCGCGAACGCACCGTCGGTGGACGCAAGCCGTTCCTCCGCCCGCTCGGCCGTGTCTTCGCGATGTATCGGGCCTACGACCAACTCGTGTCGGTGTCACCGTCGCTGACCGCGCTCAACCGGGCGGAGCTGGCGGAGTACGCGCCGGCCGAGAAGTTCCGGACCCTCCGCAACCTTCCCGACATCATCGGATCGCGTGAGGGGGCCGACGTCGACGACGGCCCCGAACCCTGGCGGGCCGCCCTCGCCACGCCGGGAGTGCGCCGCTTCGTGACGGTGGGCCGGCTCTCCCCCGAGAAGAACCACGCGCGCCTCATCAGGGCCTTCGCCGCCGTCGCCGGCACCGAGCCCGACGCGCAGCTGTTCATCGTCGGCGGAGGGCCGCTCGCCGTCGACCTTCGGGCGCAGATCGACGACGCGGGACTGACCGATCGGGTCTTCCTCACCGGGCCCCAGCATGACCCCGTCGCCATCATGAGCGCCTGCGACTGCTTCGTGCTCTCGAGCGACTACGAAGGTCAGCCCATGGTCCTCATCGAGGCCGCTCAGCTCGGGCTTCCGATCGTGTCGACGGCATTCGGATCCGCTGAAGGGGCGCTTCCGGGCGATTCGATGCTCATCGTCGACCGTGACGACGACGCGCTCGCGTATGGAATGCGCGCGTTCATCGCGGGCGAGGTGCCTCCCTCCCATCTCGACGTCGCCGGGTACACGCGGGACGTGCTCCAGAGCTTCGACCAGCTCGTCGCCGACAGCCGCAGGGCGTCGGCGTGACTCGGACCCTCCCGCCACTGGCCGCGGACGTAGGCGTCTCCTTCGTGATGCCCGTGCTGAACGAGCGCGCCTACCTCGAGCGTGCCGTCGAGACCGTCCTCGCACAGGAGATCGACGGCCCCACCGAGCTCATCCTGGCCCTCGGCCCCTCTCGCGACGGCACGACGGAGCTCGCCACGCACCTGGCATCGGAAGATCCTCGGATCACGATCGTGCACAACCCCGAGGCGGACATCCCGATCGGCCTCAACCGCGCCATCCGTGCCGCCCGCCACGACGTCATCGTCCGCGTCGATGCGCACTCCGAGCTCACCGCCGGGTACGCCCGACGCGCGCTCGAGACCCTTCGTCGCGTCGGCGCCGCGAACGTCGGCGGCGTGATGCATGCGGACGGGCGCACCCCCTTCCAGGCTGCCGTCGCTCACGCCTACAACTCCCGCCTCGGCCTCGGGGGCGGCGCGTACCACAGCGGCGGTGAGGAGGGACCTGCGGAGTCGGCATATCTGGGCGTCATGCGCAAGGAGATCCTCGAGGAGGTCGGTCTCTTCGATGAGTCGATCCGGCGCGGCGAGGACTGGGAGCTCAATCTCCGTCTTCGCGCGGCAGGTCACCTCGTCTGGTTCGACCCGGCGCTCTCGGTGACCTACTGGCCGCGCGACAGCTGGACTCGCCTCGTGCGGCAGTTCACCGCGACCGGCACCTGGCGGGGCGAGCTGGTGCGCCGGTTCGGTCGTCGCAACTCCGTACGGTTCTTCGCGCCGCCCGCCCTCGTCGCGGCGACCGCGTCCAGCATCATCGTCGCCGGCCTGCAGGCGACCGGTGTGCTGACGGGCCGCCGCGCCTCGATCTTCCACCTTCCGATCGCCCTCTACGTCGCTCTGGTCGCGGCGGCCGGCACCCGCGCCGGCGGGCCAGCACGCCAGCGCGCCTGGTACCTCGCCGTCGTGCCGTCGATGCACCTCGCCTGGGGTGCGGGGTTCCTCCGCGGCATCCTTCGCGGAGCGTCGAAGACGATCGACACGTCGCGGCTCGACCGCAACACGCCTCTCCCCTGATCAGGTCCGGCGAGCCCGCCGTCACCCCCGGTCGAGGAATCCCTGATCGAAGATCCGCGCGACCACACGTTCAGCGGCGTGGCCGTCGTCGCGCGCGTTGAACCTCGCCCGCCAGGCGTCGTAGCGCTCCGCGAAGCGCGCTGCGGTGCCCGGGTCGAGGATCGCCTCGGTGAGCTCCTCCTGCGTCGAGACCAGCGGCCCCGGGGCGCGTTCGACGAGGTCGAAGTAGAACCCACGCAACTCGCCGCGGTAGTGCTCGAGATCGGGCACCAGGAAGTACAGCGGACGACCCGTCACGGTGAAGTCGAACATGACGGAGGAGTAGTCGGTCACGACCGCGTCGGCGACGAGGAGCAGGTCGGCGATGTCCGGGTAGGTCGTCACGTCGATGACCCGCTCTCCGACGGTGTCGGAGCCGGGGAGCAGCGTGCGGGAGTGTCCGCGGACGAGGACGACGGCTCCGGTGTCGGACGCGAGCCGTTCCAGGTCGACGAAGTCGACGAGGCTCTCCCGGTCGTCACGCCATGTCGGCGCGTACAGGATCACGTGATCGCCGTCGTCGAGACCGAGGGCGGCGCGCACGGGGGCCGGGTCAGCGCTCCGCAGGGAGTCGTTGCGGGGGTAGCCCTCGACCCACACGGGCTTCCGGAAGAAGCCGTACGCCTTCGCGAGGACGCCGGCCGCATAGGGGTTCTGCGCCAGCAGGACATCCCACCGGCGGCTCTCGCGAAGGACGGCGAGGACGCGTCGAGGATCGAATCCGGCGCGGTGGAGGGCGAGTCTCTTCAGCGGGGTGCCGTGCCAGGTCTGGAGGACCCGCTGACCCGGCCGCCGGGTGAACCGGTGTCGCAGCCAGTCGTTGACGATGAGGAGCCTCGATGTCGCCCGTGCGCGCCACCATTCCGGGCTGCCCTCCACGACAGCCACGGCGCCGTCGGGGATGGTGACGGAGAGGTCCGCGACGCTCCAGTAGCGGGTCACCTCGGGCGCGACCCGGGCGAGAGCCGCATCGAGTGCGCGCGGGTTGCAGCTCGCGTTACGGCCGTAGAAGCTCTCGAAGAACACAGCGTTCGTCACCCGTTCGGACGATCGGGCGTATTCCCGCTCCCGGTCGCGACGCCCGGCAGCGCTCCGGGCGGCGTCGTCGAGCGGAGCGGATGCCACCACGCGCCCGTCCACCACCGCGACCGCGAGCGACCCGACGACCGTGCGCGGCAGGTCCGCCAGGTCGCTGACGGCGAGACCGTCGACGGCGAGGACATACTCCCCCGACGGCAGGGGCGCTGCGGGCGCCCCCCAGCGCGACACGGTGAGCGGCACCGTCGCCCGCCACCCGCCGCCGTGCGGTTCGATGACCGCGCGGACGCGCGCTCGGGCCCCGGTGACGCGGACATCGCCGGGCGCACCACCGTCGCCCTCGAGGACGAGGACGGGGTCGCCCGGGGGATCGGCCAGTCGGGTGCGGATCATGCGTCGAGCCCTTCCCGCACGCGGCGGATCGCCTGATAGACCCGCTCGGCGTTGCGGCCATCCCGGTGACGGTGGACGGCCAGGCTGAGAGACCCCGCCCTGTCCAGCCGTCGCTGGTTCTCGAACGGGTCCGCCAGGAGCCGCTCGAGCTGGTTCGCCGCCGCGGTCCAATCGGAGGCCACGTCGTCGCCGGCGACATCGCGGTACCGGCCGTAGAAGCCGCGCGAGTCGGCGTAGGCGGCTTCATCGGGGGCGAAGTAGATCACCGGCAGCGGGACGAGCGCGGAATCGTAGGCGAGCGACGAGTAGTCGGTGATCAGCACGTCCACCCCCGGCAGCAGTGGGGTCACCTCGGCCACGAGGTCGCTTCCGAGAGATCGGACGCGATCCGTGTCGGCGGGCGGCGCGTAGCTCCCGGCGCCCAAGGGGTGCGAGCGGATGAGGAGGAGGGCGTCGGCCCGCTCGAGCACCGTGACGATGCCGCGCCACTCCGCGGGAGTCGGCACGCCCGGGTCGGGTTCCCCGTCGCGCCAGGTCGGCGCGTACAGCACGAGACGGGTACCGTCGCCCAGGTGCGCCCCGGTGACCCCGGAGATCGCCTCACGGGCCGTTTGGCGCCGGTGCGCGGCATCCCCCGCGGAGAGCACGTCGACGCGGGGCTCGCCCGTGACAGGCACGCGGTCGTCGCTGAGTCCGAAGGCCGACTCGAGGCGACCGCGAACAAGATGGGATGCCGCCGGGATCAGGCGGATGCGGCGCTGGGTGCGGCGATAGGCGAACCGGAGGAGCGCGGCGAGGCCGGGCACCGGGATCGGCGCGCGGGCCGTGACGGCCGAGTCGAGGCCGATGCGCTTGAGCGGGATGCCATGCCACAGCTGCACGAGGAAGGATCCCGCGGTGCCGTACCGGTTGACGTCACCCGCGCCGTGCGTCACGACGACGACGCCGGCGCGAACCGTCGACCAGAATCCCCGCAGGCTCCGCTTTCGCGCCCATCGGATGCCGCGTGCGGACGCGTCCGCTGCCTCTCGGTCGTTCGCGACGAGCCACACCGATCGTTCTCCGGCTGCGTCGGCCTGCTGCCACAGCGCGAGAGCGCCCTCTCCGATGCCGATCGCACATCCGAAGACCCACAGGTTCGCCGATCGAGGGACGACGCGGGTCACGATCGCGCCGCCGAGGTGCAACGGGAGCCGCAGCAGCTGCGCCCCGTTGCCCGACCCGAACGAGAACGACCCCACCCCGCGAGCCTATCGCGGGGTGGGGTCGTGTCTTCGACCGGTCAGTCGGTCAGTTCGCCGAGCGTGACCTGCGCGGTGCGGGTCTGACCGTCACGGACGTAGATCACGGTCGCGTCCGATCCTGCTGCCAGCGCACGCACCTGCGCGGTGAGGTCGGTCGCGTCGCGCACCGGCACGCCGTTGAACTCGGTCACGACGTCGCCCGAGTCGAGGCCGGCCTCGGCCGCGGCTCCGCCCGGTGTGACGTCGCTGATGGCGGCACCGGCGACGGTGGCTCCTTCGACGTCCGCAGCGTTGCCGACCATCGCGCCCAGGAGGCCGTGGGTCGCCGCACCGTCGTCGATGATCTCACCGGCGACGCGCTCCACCACATTCGAGGGGATCGAGAAGCCGACGCCGATCGAGCCCGACTGGCTCGAGGAGGACCCGCCCGCGGAGGCGATCGCGACGTTGATGCCGATCAGCTTGCCCTCGTCGTCGACGAGCGCGCCGCCCGAGTTGCCGGGGTTGATGGCGGCGTCGGTCTGGATGACGGCGATCGAGATCGTGCCCGTCGACCCGCTGGGGCGGTCGCCCTGGCCGAAGTCGAACTGGAACGGCGAATCCTGGCCGCTGTCCTCCTCCTGCTGCTCGCCGCTGTCCGGAACGGCGGATGATGCGATCTGGATCGAGCGGTTGAGAGCGCTGACGATACCTGTGGTGACCGTGTTCGAGAGTCCGAGGGGCGCGCCCACGGCGACCGTCGTGTCGCCGACGTTGAGCGAGTCCGAATCGGCGAACTCGATCGGGGTCAGCCCCGAGGCATCCGTCAGCTTGATCACGGCGAGGTCGTAGATCGGGTCGGTGCCGACGATCTCGGCGTCGTACACGCGTCCGTCCGATGCGGTCACCCGCAGGGCCGCGTCGCCCGTCGCGCCGTCGAGGGTGACGACGTGGGTGTTGGTGACGACGTAGCCGTCCTCCGAGAGAACGACGCCCGACCCGGTGCCGCCGCCGTCGGACGACGTCGCGGAGATCGTGACGACGCTCGGAAGGGTCTTCGCGGCGATGCCCGTCGTCTGGTTCACCTGGTCGGGGTTGTTCACCGTCACCTGACTCGGCGAGCTCTGCACGACCGAGGAACCCGATCCTTCGAACATGGACGAGCCGACGAAGGCTCCGCCGATACCGGAGACCGAGCCGACGATGGCTGCGGCGACGAGGACGGCGACGATCTTGCCGGTGCCGACCTTGGCATCGTCCTTCGTCGCGGGCTCTGCGGAGACGTGGCCGTCGGTGGACTGGGGGGCGGCGTGCCATCCGGCGGGCACGGGCTCGGTGACCTGGTCACCGGGCATCGGCGGACGGGGCGGCACGTATCCGCCGGTCTGGGTCGGTTCGGCGCCGTTCGCGTCAGGACCGTTCGATGCAGGAAACTGCGATTCGCTCATGGGGATGCTCCTTCTTCGAGGCGTTCCCAGAGTGCGACTCCACCCTGTGGATCAGCTATGCCGGCCCTCCGACCACCCTATGCGTGTGCGGACCGGTACCGGGCGGGTCAGCGGTACTCTGGCCGCGTGTTGCACATACCCGGCGCCTGGCAGCGCACCGCACGCGGTGCAGGCCTCCTCTCAGCCGACGGCGCGATCGCGCCCACGATCTTCGCCGAGATGACGGCTCTCGCGACAGCCGCCGGGGCGATCAACCTCGGCCAGGGCTTCCCCGACGAAGATGGCCCCGCCGAGATCCTCGAGGCCGCGAAGCGCGCCATCGACGAGGGGCTCAACCAGTATCCGCCCGGCCGGGGCACCCCCGATCTGCTCGCCGCCATCGCCGAGCACCAGGAGCGCTTCTATGGCATCCGGCTCGACCCGGAGCGCGAGATTCTGGTCACGGCAGGAGCGACCGAGGCCCTCGCCGCCGCTCTGCTCGGCCTCATCGACGGTCCCGACGACGAGGTCGTCGTCTTCGAGCCGTACTACGACGCGTACGCAGCATGCATCGCGCTCGCGGGCGCGAAGCTCGTTCCGGTTCCGCTGCGCTGGCCCGCCCTCGAGCCCGATCTCGACGACCTGCGGCGTGCGGTGACCAGCCGCACGCGGATCATCCTGGTCAACGACCCCCACAATCCGACCGGCACGGTCTTCTCTGCGGAGGTCAAACGGGAGATCATCCGCCTCGCGGCCGATCACGACGCCCTCATCGTGACGGATGAGGTCTACGAGCACCTCGTCGTCGAGGGAGAACACGTCCCGCTGTCGACGCTCCCCGGCGCCGCGGAACGGACGCTCACCATCTCCTCGGGAGGCAAGACCTTCCGAACGACCGGATGGAAGGTCGGCTGGATCACCGGACCGGCAGGCTACATCGACGCCGTCGTCGCCGTGAAGCAGTTCCTCACCTATACGAGCGGCGCCCCGTTCCAGCCCGCGATCGCCGTCGGCCTTCGCCTGCCGGACACCTACTTCGCCGGAATCGCGGTGGAGCAGCGGCGGCGGCGGGACGTGCTGATCGGCGGTCTCCGCGCTGCGGGGTTCGATGCGGCGACGTCGAGCGGCTCGTACTTCACCGTCGCAGACGCGGGTGCACTCCTCGCTCCGGGGACGGATGCCGCGGACTTCTGCCGTCTCCTCCCCGAGCGCGTGGGCGTCGCCGCCATTCCGCTCGCGGCGTTCGTGTCCGCCGCGCACCGGGCCGAATTCGCGACGCTCATCCGGTTCGCAGCCTGCAAGAGGACGCCCGTCATCGAGGAAGCGGCCCGCCGCCTCGCGGCATCCGGGTCGTGATCAGCGGCGCGGAGCGACCGTGAACCGCCGGAGGTCCAGCGCCGGGTTGACCCGCCGGGCCCGCCCGACCGCGGCGACGTCGACATGCGCGACCGCGACGTCGGTCGCCGTGCCGACGCCGGCGATCTGAACGCCCTGAGGATCGATCACGATCGACGTGCCCACTCCGAGCGGAGGAGGGTGATCCGCTCCTGCGACGTAGAGCACGTTCTCGATGGCGCGCGCGTGCAGCAGTGTTCGCCAGTGGTGCTCCTTGAGCGGTCCGCGCACCCACTCGGCCGCGACGAGCACGGCGTGAGCGCCCGTGTCGGCGAGGAGGCGGGCGACCTCGGGGAAGCGCAGGTCGTAACAGGTCATCAGCGCGAACCGCACTCCGCCCACCTCGAACGTCTGGGGCTCCTCGATCTCGCCGGCTTCCACCCAGTCCGACTCCCGCTGCCCGAACGCGTCGTACAGGTGCAGCTTGCGGTAATGGGCGACCGGACCGTCCGGCCCGACGGCGACGACGGTGTTGCGCACGCGCTCGGCCGATGACGCTCTTTCGACCATCCCGGCGACGATGTGGGTGCCGGTGCGCGCCGCGAGCTCGGTCAGCGACCGGGTGAAGGGGCCGTCGAGGTCCTGCGCGTGATCGGCCAACGACGTGTCGAAGGGGTCGACGAAGTAGCTGCTGTATTCCGGGAAGGCCACGACGCTGGCGCCGCGGTCGACTGCTCGCTCGACCAGGGACGTCATCGTCTGCAGATTCGCGGTCTCGTCTGCCGCCGGGGCGAACTGAGCGACCGCGAGGCCGATCGTGGAGCCTGTCATGTCGAGGGGTCCTTCCGGGAACGGATCACCACGGGAACGCCGATCCAGAGGAGGGCGAGGAGAGCCGCGAGCGACCCTCCTGCCACCCACAATGCCGCACCGCCGACCACCACGTCGAACACGAACGCGACGACCCCGATCAGAAGCAGCGACACGCACAGCAGGGCCGACACCATGCTGACGTGCCCGAACCGCACCACGGTCGGCTTGACCTGTCGCGCGAACAGGAGCCGGTGGGCGGCCACCGGTGCCAGGGCGACGACTGCGCTGATCGCGGACATCAGGATCAGGGCGAGGTAGAAGCCTCGCTGCCCCTCCTCCAGGTCGGAGAAGGCGGGCTGGAAGGCCAGGGCGAGGAGGAAGCCGGTGAGGATCTGCGTTCCTGTCTGAAGGACGCGGAGCTCCTGGAGGACTTCGAGCCAGTTGCGGTCGGCGCGCTCGTTGCGGGTTTCATCTCTGCCGTCGTCGCGAGGGGATGCGGAGTCCGGGATCATGCCGCGATCGTGCCCTTCCGTCCTGATCTTCGACACCGGTTCGCACTCCCCCGAAACCCGTGCTAGGCTAACTTCTTGTGCCGCGGGGTGGAGCAGTTCGGTAGCTCGCTGGGCTCATAACCCAGAGGTCGCAGGTTCAAATCCTGTCCCCGCAACAAAAACAAGAAGGCGTCTCCTCCGGGAGGCGCCTTCTTCGTTGCCCGGAGGTGCTCCGCGGTCCTCCTCCGTGCGCCGGCGCGGTCCTGCCGGCGCGTCAGACGAGCATCGCACGCTCGATGTCGGCGAGAAAACGCACGATGGCGATCAGTTCGGCGTCGCTGTACTCCGCCGCGACGGCGCGCATCGCCTGCAGCCGAGTGCCGAAATGCCGGAAGAACTCGCTCTTCGCCAGGTCGGTCAGGACGACGATGCGTGCTCGCCGGTCGTGCGGGTGCGGCTCGCGCCTCAAGTGCCCGCTGACCGTGAGCCTGTCGAGCAGCTTCGTGGTCGAGGCTGTCGAGATCGCCAGGTGTGTGGCGAGATCGTGGGGTTTGACGACCTCTCCGTGCTGCTCGCGCATGATCAGCATGCGGAGGGCGGCAAGGTCGGTCGTGTTCAAGTCCATGTCGCCGCGCATGCCCGCGTACATTCGATCGAGAGAGTCGGAGAAAGCACGAACCGCTTCGAGCGCGGAACGCACCAGAACGTCACGTTCCGGGGAGGTCTGAGTAGGCGTCGACACGTTGGACACCTCCTCGGCAGATATGTACGATGGGAACGATCGCTAGATAATCTAGCAAATAACGGAGCCAGAATGTCGGATACCGAGTATGTCGTCCTCCTCGACGACAGCGGGAACGAGATCGGGGTCGCGCCGAAGTCCACTATCCACGACTCGGACACCCCCCTGCACCTCGCCTTCTCGTGCCACGTCTTCAACGCGGCCGGGCAGGTCCTCGTCACGCGCCGCGCGCTCGGCAAACAGGCATGGCCCGGAGTATGGACGAACTCCTTCTGCGGCCACCCGCTGCCCGGCGAAGCGAGCGTCGACGCCGTGACCCGACGAGGAGAGTTCGAATTGGGCATCACCGTCCGATCCCTCGAGCTCGCCCTCCCCGACTTCCGCTACCGCGCCGTCGACGCCTCCGGGATCGTCGAGAACGAGATCTGCCCCGTCTACCTCGCCCGAACGGACGACGAGCCCGCGCCTCACCCGGGCGAAGTCGCCGAGGCCCGATGGGTCGATCCCCGCGAACTCGCCGCGTCCGTCGCGGCGACGCCCTGGGCATTCAGCCCCTGGCTCGTGCTGCAGGCGCCGCAGCTCGCCGCGTTCGCCGCCCTGCAACCGCAGAAGGTCACATGATCGAGCTGTCCGACATCGCGCGCCGCGAGATCGATGACGCGCTCGATCTCGCCCTCGGCCGCCTCCGACGCCGCTCGGCCTCGCTCGGCGAAGCCGCCGGAGCGCTCGGTGCCGCAACTGCCGATGCCGCCGTCGGCGGCAAACGCCTCCGCCCCGCCCTCGTCGCGAGTGCGTTCGAGGCGTTCGGCGGCGCCGTCTCCGACGCCCCGGGCCTGTGGCGGGTCGCCGCCGCTTTCGAGCTCCTGCACGCCGCCTTCGTCGTGCACGACGACGTCATCGACGGCGACGTCGAGCGGCGAGGCGTCCCGAACGTCGTGGGCGTGTTCCAGCAGCGCGCCCGCGCTCTCGGCGGAGACGACGACGCCGCCCGCACCCTCGGCGGTGCAGCCGCCGTCCTGGCGGGCGATCTCCTCCTGTTCGAGGCCACCCGCCTGATCGCGACAGCTCCGGTGCCGGCGGCGCAACGCGCCGCGCTCATGGTCATCCTCGACGACGCTCTGCTCATCTCGGCAGCGGGTGAGCTGGCGGACGTCGAGCAGGCGATCGGCGAGCACCTTCCGCCGACGGAATCGCTGCTTCGGACGGCACGCGACAAGACCGCCTATTACTCCTTCCAAGCCCCGCTGGCAGCTGGGGCGCTTCTCGCGGGCGCCTCCGACGACCAGCGAGCCGCCCTCGAAGCCGCGGGAGCGGAGATCGGGATCGCCTTCCAGCTCGCCGACGATCTGATCGGCACGTTCGGCTCACGCGCCGAGGCAGGCCGCGAGCCGGGCGCCGACCTCCGCGCCGCCAAGCGCACGCCACTCATCGCCCTCGCCGCCGAGACGGATGCGTGGCCACGCGTCGCGTCTGCTCTCGCGCTGGCCATGACGGGGCCCATCGGCATCCGTGACGCGCAGCGGGAGCTCGCCGCGAGCGGTGCCCGCGAACGTGCGGTCGACCTCATCACCACCACGCTCCGATCGGCCCAGTCCTTCGCGGCGGATGCCACACTCCCCCGTGACGCCGTCGTCCTGCTCGCCTCGCTGACCGCCGCGGTCGAAGAGCGGATTCCGCGATGACGACGCCCCTGTACGACCAGACCGCGACAGCGGCAGCCGCCGCCGTCATCCAGGCCTACTCGACCTCGTTCGGGCTGGCGACGCGACTGCTCGGCGCGAGGGTCCGCTCGCACGTGCGGAACGTCTACGCGCTCGTTCGGGTCGCCGACGAGATCGTCGACGGCGCCGCCGAGAGTGCCGGCGTGCCGCTGGAGGGGCAGCACCGCATTCTCGACGACCTCGAGGCCGAGACCCTGGGGGCGATGAAGAGCGGGTTCAGCGCCAACCTCATCGTGCACGCGTTCTCGCTCACGGCGCGCGAATGCGGGATCTCTTCGGCCCTCGTCGAGCCTTTCTTCGCGTCGATGCGCACCGATCTCGAGCGCGCCGACCACGACGAGGCCTCCCACGACGACTATGTCTACGGCTCGGCCGAGGTGATCGGTCTCATGTGCCTTCAGGTGTTCGTGAACGCCGGCGGCTCGGGCGCCCCGATCGAGGCCGATCCGGTTCTCGTCACCGGCGCCCGCCGACTGGGTGCCGCCTTCCAGGACATCAACTTCCTCCGCGACCTGTCGGACGATGCCGGCCGCCTCGGACGCGACTACCTCGGCGTCACCGGTGCCGAGCGCCGCCGGGACGTCCTCGACCGCATCGATGCCGACCTGGATGCCGCCGCCGCGACGATCCCGCTCCTGCCCGCGGACTGCCGCGCAGCCGTCGGCGCCGCGCACGGTCTCTTCGCCTCGCTCGCGCGGCGCCTTCGCGCCTCCGGCGACACCGACGTCCGGGTCCGTGTGCCCGCCCCCGCCAAAGCCACCATCGCCCTTCGCGCCGTCACCGGCGCGCGACGTTCTCGGAGAATCACATGAGCAGACGCATCGCTGTCATCGGCGGCGGCATCACCGGCCTCGCCACCGCCGCTCTCCTCGCCGATCGCGGTGACGACGTGACGATCTACGAGGCGCTCGACGAGGTCGGTGGACGCGCCGGGAGCTGGGAGGCGGGCGGGTTCCGCTTCGACACCGGACCGAGCTGGTACCTCATGCCCGAAGTATTCGACCACTTCTTCGCCCTTCTCGGGACGACAGCGGCCGAACAGCTCGACCTCGTGCGTCTCGAGCCCGCGTACCGCGTGTACAGCGAAGGCGAGACCGAGCCGTTCGACGTCGTGTCCGGCCGGGCCGAGGCGGTCGCCGCGTTCGAATCGCGGGAGCCGGGAGCCGGCGCCGCCCTGGCGACCTACCTCGATTCGGCCGCGGAGGTCTACGACCTCGCCGTCTCGCGCTTCCTCTACGACCCCTACGTCTCGTACGCCGGGCTCACCCACCCCGACGTACTCAAGCGCCTCACGACGCTCGCCCCGCTGCTGACCCGATCGCTCGCCTCTCACGTCGCGAAGCGCTTCGAGGACACCACGCTCCGCCAGATCCTCGGCTACCCGGCCGTCTTCCTCGGCAGCTCCCCCTTCGACGCGCCGAGCCTCTACCACCTGATGAGCCACCTCGACCTGGATGACGGCGTGCTCTACCCGAAGGGCGGATTCACGCAGCTCATCGCCGCGGTCGCCCGACTCGCCGTCGACCGTGGCGTGGTGATCAGGACCGGTGCGCGCGTCGCGCGGATCGCGACCGAGGGAAAGCACGCCACCGGCATCGAGCTCGCCGACGGAACGATCGAGACCGCCGACGTGGTCGTCTCCACAGCCGACATGCATCACACCGAGACGGCCCTCCTCCCGCCCGAGCTCCGCTCCAAGAGCGAGAAGTGGTGGGACAAGCGGGTCTCGTCTCCCGGGGCGCTCCTGCTGCTCCTGGGCGTCGAGGGAGACCTCCCCGAGCTCGCCCACCACACGCTGCTGTTCACGGAGGACTGGAACGCCAACTTCGGTGCGATCTTCGGGCCCGAAGGCCGCACCGCGCCGAAGATCCCCGATCCGGCATCCATCTACGTCTGCCGTCCGAGCGCGACGGACGACACCGTCGCTCCCGCCGGGCACGAGAACCTGTTCGTCCTCGTGCCGATGCCGGCGGCGCCCGAGTTGGGCCACGGCGGCATCGACCGCGGCGGTGATGCCGTGATCGAGGCGGCCGCGGATGCCGTCATCGCGCAGATCTCGTCATGGACCGGTGTCGGCGACCTCGCCGAACGCATCCGCGTGCGGCGCACCATCGCGCCCGCCGATTTCGAAGCCGATTTCGGCGCATTCCGCGGCGGCGCGCTCGGCCTCGCCCACACCCTGGGGCAGTCGGCGATGTTCCGACCGGGAAACCGGTCGAAGCTCGACAACCTCTTCTACGCGGGGCACTCCGTCCTCCCCGGCGTGGGGCTGCCGATGTGCCTTATCTCGGCGGAGCTCATCGTGAAGCTGCTGGACGGCGATCACGGAACAGGGCAACTGCCCGAGCCCGCGCACGCGACGCACTGATCTGGGCGGGCCTGCACTCTCCCGATCTCCCCTCCAACGGAAAGGAGCGGGTGTGAACGCCACCGGCTTTCTGCGCCAGCTCATCGTCTCGTCCCGGCCCGTCAGCTGGATCAACACGGCCTACCCGTTCGCGGCCGCGTATGTCCTGACGGCGCGCGAGATCGATCTCGTCCTCGTGATCGGGACGATCTTCTTCCTGATCCCGTACAACGTCGCCATGTACGGGATCAACGACGTCTTCGACTATGAATCCGACCTCCGGAACCCGCGGAAGGGCGGCGCGCACGGCGCGATCCTCGACAAGAGCCTCCATGCGCCCACCCTGTGGGCCGCCGCTGTTCTGTGCGTGCCGTTCCTGGTCTTCCTCGCGGCCGTCGGGGGGCCGCTGTCGTGGGTCGTCCTCGCGCTGAGCATGCTGGCCGTCGTCTTCTACAGTGCGCCGCCGCTTCGACTCAAGGAGCGCCCGTTCGCCGACTCGGTGACGAGCAGCATCCACTTCTTCTCCCCCGCCGTCTACGGCCTCGTGATGGCGGATGCCACCTGGACGTGGCAGCTCGGTGCCGTGATTCTCGCGTTCGCCCTCTGGGGCGTGGCCTCGCACGCCTTCGGCGCCGTGCAGGACGTCGTCGCCGACCGCGAAGCGGGGATCTCTTCGATTGCGACGGCCAGGGGCGCGGCCTGGACGGTGCGTTTCGCGATCGTCGCGTACGCGGCATCCGGAGCCGCGATGCTCGTCACCGCCTGGCCCGGACCGCTCGCGGCGATCGTCGCGATCCCGTACCTGTTGACGGTGTGGCCGTACCGCTCCGTCACGGATGCGGATTCTGCCGTCGCCACCACGGGCTGGGACCGGTTCTTGTGGCTGAACCAGTTCGCCGGCTTCATCGTGACCATGCTGCTGATCTGGTGGTGGGCTCTCACGGCGTGAGTCCGATCAGCGGCGACGATCGTCTCCGCGAAGACAGCTGCCCGACTCGGCGCACACCCGGAGCGTCTTCGCCGAGAAGGCGGTGACAGCCGATCCGGTGGTGGGCGCTCATCCAGGAGCGCCCACCACCGATCGCTTACTGGCCCTCGAGGTCGAGGAGCTGCTGGATGATGCCGGTCAGGCGGTTGTCCTGCTCGCCGTATGTCGCCCAGTCACCCTCGGCCATGGCACTGTCGCGCGCCATCATGGCTTCCTGCGCCTGCTGGAGCAGCTGCTCGAGCGTTCCCGCGGGAACCGTGGGCGTCGTGCCCGGGTCCTCCGTCGGAGTGGGCGTCGGTGTCGCTGCCGGAGTCTCACCCGGTGCCGGCGTCGGGGTCGTGCCCTCGTCACCCGCGGTCGCTCCCGAGTCGCCGCCGAAGAGGACGTCGAGCGCCTCCTGGAGGGTGTCCTCGAACGCGACCTGGTCACCGAACGCCACGAGGATCTTCCGCAGCTGGGGCAGCTGGGTTCCACTCGACGCCTGGACGAAGATCGGCTGGACGTAGAGCAGACCGCCGCCGACGGGGAGCGTCAGCAGGTTGCCGTTACGGACCTCGGACTGACCCTGGCGGAGGAGGTTGACCTCTCGCGCCACGGTGTCGTTGGAGCTGAACGCGTTCTGCACCTGGCCGGGACCGGGCACCGACACGTCGGCGCTGATCTCCAGCATCCGGAGCTTTCCGTAGCCCTCGCTCTTCTCGCCCTTCGTATTGCCGGCGTTCGCATCGACGGCGAGGTAGCCCATGAGCACGTTGCGCGCGCCATCACCCTCGGACGCCGGGATGAAGGAGGTGAACATCGAGTACGACGGGTCGTCCTGGCCGGGCATCTGCATCGTCAGGTAGTACGGCGGCTGCAGGCTCGTCTGCGACACCGGGTCTTCCGGTGTGCGCCAGGCGTTGTCGCGGCGGATGAAGGATGCTGCGTCGTCGACGTGGTAGGTCCCGAGCATCGCGCGCTGCACCTTGAACAGGTCGGTGGGATAGCGCACGTGACTCATCAGATCGGCCGACATCTCGGAGATGGACTCGAGACCCGTCGGGTACACCTTCTGCCAGGCCTTGAGGAGCGGGTCCTCGTCGTCCCAGGCGTAGAGCTTGACCGACCCGTCATAGGCGTCGACGGTCGCCTTCACCGAGTTGCGGATGTAGTTCACGTCATCGAGAGCCACGCGGGGCGAGGTGTTCGTCGTGTCGGAGATCGAGTCGCGCAGGCTCACGATCGACGAGTACGGGTAGTTGTTGCTCAGCGTGTAACCGTCGACGATCCAGACGACGCGGCCGTCCACGACGCTCGGGTACGGGTCGCTGTCGAGCTCGAGGTACGGCGCGACCTTCTGCACGCGCTCGCGCGGGGTGCGGTCGTAGAGGATCTGCGACTGGTCGTTGATGCCGTCCGAGAAGAGGATGTCCGTCGACTGGAACTTGAGCGCGTAGATCAGGCGGTTGAACGGGTTGCCGATGTCGGGGCCACCCTCACCTTCGAACGTGTTCCGGGTCTGGCCGGCACCGTCCTCGCCGCGCGGGTAGTCGAGCTCCACGGGATCGGTGCCCTCGGGTGCGCCCACGATGGAGTAGGGCGGGGAGAACTCGCCGAAGTAGATGCGGGGTTCGTACTCCTTGCCCGACGTAAGGTCGCCGGACGTCGGGATGCCGCGCTCGAGGAAGACCGGGTCGCCGTCATCCGTGCGGTCGTTGCCCTTGGCGGCGACCATGCCGTAGCCGTGGGTGTACACGAGCGTGTTGTTGTACCAGGACTGCGCGGTGCCGAGCTGGTCGAGGTTGAGCTCGCGGACCGACACGACGGCATCCTGCATCTCGCCGTCGATCTCGTAGCGGTCGACGTCGAGGGGGTTCGTGAACCGGTAGTACGAGCGGTACTGCTCGAGCTGACGGACGGTCGGTCCGATGATGGCCGGGTCCATGATGCGCAGGGAGGCCGTGGTCTCGGCGTCGGCGCGGAGCTGGCCCTGCTCGGCGGTCGTGACGGCCTGGTAGTCGGTCTTCTCGAGGTCGTCGATGCCGTAGGCGAACTTCGTCGCCTCGAGGTTCTTCGCCACGTAAGGCGCCTCGTACGTCTCGAGGTTCGGGGTGACCTGGAACTGCGTGACGGCCCAGGGGTAGGCCACGCCCACCACGAGGGACGACACGATCAGGAGAGCGGTACCGATGAGCGGGAAGCGCCAGCGACCGATGATCGCCGTGACGAAGAAGAGAGCGGCGACGATGGCCGCGGCGATCGAGACGATGGCGAGGCCGGGGATGATCGCGTTGACGTCGACGTAGCTCGCACCCGTGAACCGGTCACCGCGCGTCGTGAGCGTCTTGTACCGGTCGAGCCACAGGCTGACGGCCTGAACGGCCAGGTACAGACCCGCCGTGATCGCGAGCTGGATGCGCGCCGAGCGCGAGATGCGAAGCTCCCGCTGGCCGACCCGGAGCGAACCGTAGAGGTAGGAGACGACCACCGTCACGAGCAGGCAGATGAGGAGGACGGCCGAGGCGAACCCGAGGGCAGCGCTGTAGAACGGCATCTGGAACAGGTAGAAGCCGGTGTCCATGCCGAACTGGGGGTCGTTCTGACCCGTGGCGACGCCGTTCAGCCAGAGCCACACGGTCTCCCACTGTGCGGATGCGGCGAAACCGGCGAAGAAGCCGAAGAAGACCGGGATCCCCCACATCGCGAGGCGACGGAGGGGCTCGACGACCTCCTGGTAGTGATCGAGCTGCGAGCTCAGCCGCGCGTAGACCGGGCGGAGCCGGTAGGCGAGCTGGATCGCGGCGAACACCGGGGCGGCCATGGCGAGGAAGCCCACCACGAACATCACGACGCGGGCGATCCACTGCGTGGTCAGCACCCCGTCGAAGCCCAGTTGGCGATACCACTGCCAATCTGCGTACAGGCTCGCAAAGGCGAAGAACGCCACGACGAGAGCGACGAGAACGCCGATCGTGATGGCGATCGCGCGACGGACAGGGTTCGGAGGCGAGGGCGTGGCCGGGCCCGCGGTCGGTGTCGAGGTCACTCTGTCATCCTACGCGGGGCCCTCAGGGGCGAGGCGCCGCGCCGCCTGTGCTCACGGCGTAATCGCAGTCCCCGGGGGAAGGCTCGCCGGTTCAGCCCGCGGTGCAGGTCGGGAGCGCGCCTACGCCGTCCCCTGCGGAGATGGCCTCGAGGGCGTCGAGCGAATCCTCGAGAGTCGATACCGACACGACCTGCAGACCGTCGGGGACGTGCCCGACGACCTCGTTGCAGTTCTCCGCCGGAGCGAAGAAGAAGGACGCACCGGCATCCTGCGCCCCGTAGAGCTTCTGTCGGATGCCTCCGATCGGCCCGATCGCGCCGGCGGCGTCGATCGTGCCGGTGCCGGCGATGTGCTCGCCGCCGGTGAGCTCGCCGGGGGTCAGCGTGTCGATGATCCCGAGCGCGAACATCTGGCCGGCGCTCGGTCCCCCGATGCGGTCGAGCTGGATGGTCACGTCGATCGGGAAGTCGTAGTCGTGACTCGTCGAGACACCGATGATCCATGTCTTCTGGCCACCGGCCTCCGCCTCGGTCGGCGTGACGTCCACGGTGCGCTCCTCGCCGTCGCGCCGGACGACGAGCGAGACCGGGTCGCCGCCGCCGGCGTTGATCGCGTCGCGCAGCTGCTGCGTCGTCTCGACGGGAGCGCCGTTCGCCGACACGAACTCGTCCTCGATCGCGAGGACTCCCTCCGCGGGCGAACCCTCGCTGAAGTCGTACACGCTCACGTGGGGTCGGACGTCGTAGCCGAGCTCGGTCAGGGCTGCCGCGGTCGCTTCTTTCTGCGAATCGATCATGAGAGCGGCGCTCTCCTCGTTGCGCTGTTCGGTCGTCGTCCCGGCGGGGAAGATCTGGTCGATCGGCAGCACCGCGCTCGACGAGTCGAACCAGGCCATCGCGAGCTCGAACCAGGACGGCGTGCGTTCACGGTTGCCGCTCACCTGGACCGTCGTCAGGTCGAGCGATCCTTCGGCCGGGTAGGTGTCGGCGCCCGAGATCGAGATGAGCGGGACCTGCTCCCCCTCGGCGTTCTCCGCCGTCCCGAGGGTGTTGACGACCGGCCCCTGCCGCTGGATCACGAAGGCGGTGGGGAGGAACGACAGCACGAGGAGTGCGACCAGAGCGACGGCGAGCGACCACACGCCCAACGACGCGCGGCGGGATGCCTTGCGACGAGGTACGGGAGGGGCGACGGCGTCATTCTCGAACAGAGACAAAGGAACCTTCTTCTGTCGCTCGTTCGCGACCGGCGTACACGGGACGGCTCCCGCTCGGACCGTGCGGTGGAAACCCGCGACTAGCGTAGGACGAGTTCGCCCACCCCTGCTGAAAGGCGCCTGACATGACCGATGACGACCGGCCCGGCGAGGACGATCTGGCGGAGATCCTGCGCCGGCTTCTGAACGGCGAAGGCGGGATCGATCCGCAGCAGTTCGCGCAATTGTCGGGGCTCGGCGTGGACCCCGCCATGATGCAGAACCTGATGCGTCAGATGCAGAGCGCGATGGCCGGAGACGACGACGGCATCGACTGGTCCGCCGCGAAGACGCAGGCCCTCCACGCCGCGAACCGCGACGGACTCGGTGTGACCGCGGGCGACCGTCAGGACTTCGATCAGGCCTTCACCCTCGCCTCGCTGTGGCTGGGCGAGGCCACTGCCATCGGCGACATCGCCTCTCCGCCGCGGGTCATCACCCGAGGAGAGTGGGTCGAGGCGACGCTTCCCGTCTGGCAGGAGCTCGCAGAACCGGTGGCCTCGTCGATCAGCGACGCCCTCATGGCCGCGCTCGAGTCGCAGACGCCCGAAGAGATGCGCTCGGCCATCGCGGGCGCGGGCAAGCTGCTGAGACGCGTCGGCGGCGCCCTGTTCGCCGGCCAGCTGGGCACGGTCATCGGTCGACTCTCGCTCGAAGTCGTCTCGGGCGGCGATGTGGGCATCCCGCTGATGCCCGACGGAGAAGCGACGATCCTGCCGCAGAACTTCGCCGACTTCAGCCGCGACCTCGAGATCGACGGCGACCAGATCGCCCTCGCGCTGGCGACCAGGGAGCTGGCCCACGCGCGCCTCTTCCGCCACGCACGGTGGCTCCGCCTGCACGTGATCTCCCAGATCACCGATTTCGCCCGCGGCGTGCATGTCGATGTCGACGCCCTCGAGGAGCTCGCCTCTCGATTCGACCCGTCGTCGCCCGACGAGCTGCGTCAGGCGATCGAGAGCGGCGCGCTTCTTCCGCAGCGGTCGGAGGCGCAGGTCGCCGCCCTCACGCGCCTCGAGAACCTCCTCGCCACCATCGAAGGATGGGTCGACGTGGTCACCGCCGACGCCCTCACCCGACTGCCGGAGGCGAACCGCATCGCCGAGGTGGTCCGTCGCCGCCGCGCCGTGGGAGGCCCGGGCGAGCAGGCCATGGCCTCGCTCGTCGGACTCGAGCTGCGGCCGCGCCGTCTACGTGAGGCCGCAGCCATGTGGCGCGCGGTCACCGACGCCGTCGGGCCGGCCGAGCGCGACGGCCTCTGGGACTACCCCGACCTCATGCCGACTGCCGAGGACATCGACGACCCGTCCGCCCTGGTCGCACGGCTGCAGGCGCGCGCGCGGGGCGAAGCGCCCGCGCGCGACGCCTTCGACGATGCCCTCGCCGCACTTCTGGACGAAGAGGCAGACGGCGGGTCCCGCCCCCGCGAGGGCGAGGGACCGGACGCACCCGGCGACGGCGGATCGGACGCGGCCGGCGACGGCGGACCCGCGGGCCCGCGACCCGTCTGATCTGCACGGGGCGACTGCTCCGCGGGGACTCCTCCCCGTGCGGTGAGTCGTCCATCGTTCGACGGAGGGCTGTGGACAGCTCACGCGCCGGCGGGTGAGGCGGGCGAGAATCGCCGCATGCTGCGACTCGCCTCCTCCTCGCCGCCGCTCTGGCGCACACCGTCGAGCGTCCAGCTCGGCGCCGACGACCCCCGCCCACTCGAAGCGGTGAGTCCGTGGCAGGAACGCCTGCTCGACGCGCTCGTCACCGGCATCCCCGATGCCCGTCTTCGACCGCTCGCCCGCGAACTCGGCGCGACCGACACGGATGCCGACGAGTTCCTCGACCGCATCGCGCGCGCCCTCGAGCCCTCGCCCGCGCCCGCCCCGGCCGTCCGCGTCGAGGTCCCCCACGACATGGCCCGTGATCAGGTGGAGGCGCTCCTGTCCGCACTGGCGTCGGCGGGCGTGCGGGTGAGCGAGGTGGCGCCCTGGGCGCTCCCTCCGGGGCGACAGCCGATCCTGCTCGTCGCGTCGCGCCTGGTCGACCCGCACCGGGCCGCCCGGCTCATGGCCGACGACGTGCCGCACCTTGCCGTCGAGCTCGCCGGCGACCGCAGCACCGTCGGTCCTTTCGTGCGTCCGGGCCGGTCGGCCTGCCTGTCCTGTCTGCACAGCCACCGCCGCGACGCCGATCCGCAGTGGCCGCTCGTCGCCGCGCAACTGCTCGGTCGATCCTGCACCCCGACGGATCCGCTCGTGCTGGTCGAGAGCGCCGTCGTCGCAGCGCACCTGCTCCGCAGCGGCGAGACGGATCGCTCGGTGGTGATCAGCGCCGGGGACGCCCGCCGCGAGTGGCGCGCGCACCGACCTCATCCACGCTGCCTGTGCCGATCTCCTGAAGGAACCTCGACCGCTGACGCTCCCGGTGCCCCGACGCCCGAGCCCAGGACAGCGACAGGGTTCGCGCGGCCCGCGTGACGCCCACGTAGGTCAGGCGCCGCTCCTCATCGATCTGCTCGAAGGTCGTGGCATAGGAGATGGGAAGCAGGCCCTCGCTCAGACCCATCAGGTGCACGTGATTCCACTCCAGCCCCTTGGCAGCGTGCAGCGTCGCGAGCGTGACGGTCTTGAGCGTCGGTTCGTGCTGCGACTTCGCGCGGGCGGTGAGTTCATCGGTGAAGGCGCGGAGCGACATGCCGTCGGGAGCCTCCTCCGCCAAGCGGAGCACCGCCGCGCGCGCCTCCCAGGAGTCGCGCAGGGCGCCCCCGGCCGGCGGCGCCTCGTCGGTGAGGCCGAGGGAGCGGAGGATGTCGCGCACGGTGTCGGTGAACGACCCGGCGAGGGGCGCGACGGAGGCGCCGCGAAGCGCCATCAAGGCCTGTCTCACTTCGGGGAGATCCCAGAACCTCTTGCCGCCCAGCACGCTCGCCGCGATGCCGCGGCCGGCAAGAGCGGCCAGCAGCGGAGCCGACTGCGCGTTGAGACGGTACAGCACGGCGATCTCGCTCGGATCGATGCCCGAGGCGAGTTGCGCGGCGACCCTCGCGGCCACACCCTCCGCCTCCGCGGACTCGTCGTCGAACGCGACGACCTCCGGGCGGGGGCCGGGCTCGTCGCCCGCGACGAGTTCGAGGGCGCCGGGGCGCCCGCGCATGAGCTCGTTCGCCACGGCGAGCACCGCGGCATCCGAACGGTAGTTCCGCTCCAGGCGCACGACCTGAGCGTCCTCGTACCGGTCGGCGAAGTCGAGGAGATACCGCGGATCGGCTCCGGCGAAGGAGTAGACCGTCTGGCTCGCATCGCCGACGACGCAGAGGTCGCGGCGGTCACCGAGCCAGAGCTCGAGCAGGCGGTGCTGCACCGGCGAGACGTCCTGGAACTCGTCGACGGTGAAGTGACGGTATTGCTCACGGACGGCCGCGGCCACCCGCGGCTCGGACTCGATCATCCCGGCGCACGCCAGCAGGACATCCTCGAAATCGAGCTGTCGGCGCTCGTCCTTGACGCGCTCGTACGATCGCTGCAGGTCGACGAGTCGGCCGAGAGCAAGACCCGGGATGCCGGCGGGCCGGTCGACCGCGTACTGGTCGAGCGTCCGCATCGAGACCTTGCGCCACTCGATCTGCGACGCGACGTCGCGGAGAGTGGCGCCGTCGAGGCGCATGCCGATCTCGTCGGCGGCATGGGCGAGCAGGCGGATCTTGCTGTCCACGATCGCGGGCGCCGTGTCACCTGCCACCTGGGGCCAGAAGAAGTTCAACTGGGCGAGCGCCGCAGCGTGGAAGGTCCGCGCGGCGACGCCTTCCACACCGAGTGCGCGCAGACGTCCGCGCAGCTCGCCGGCGGCCTTCGTGGTGAACGTGACGGCCATCACCCGTTGCGGCGAGTAGGCGCCGGTGTCGACACCGTGCGCGATCCGGTGCGTGATGACCCGGGTCTTGCCGGTTCCGGCTCCGGCGAGCACGCACACGGGCCCCCGCAGCGCCGAGGCCGCCTCGCGCTGCCGGTCGTCGAGCCCGGCGAGCGGATCCGTGCTCACCGACCCGCCCAGCGGGTGATCAGGCTGCGAGCGATCGACGCGCGACCGGGCAGTCGCACCTCGCCCTCGCCCGCAAGAGCACGGCGCACCTCCTCGCGACCGAACCAGCGCACGTCGATGATCTCCTCACCGTCGGCGCGGGCCTCGGCGTCGTCGATCGTCCGGGCGGAGAAGCCGAGCATGAGCGAGCGCGGATACGGCCAGGCCTGGGAACCGTGGTACTCGATCGAGTCGAGTCGGACGCCCGCCTCCTCGCCGACTTCGCGGTGCACGGTGGTCTCGAGAGACTCGCCTGCCTCGACGAATCCGGCGAACGTCGAGTACATCGGTGTCTCGCCCCACGCGGCATTGCGGCCGAGGAGCAGTTTGTCGCCCTCGGCGCTCGAAACGGCGACGATGACCGCGGGGTCGGTGCGCGGAAAGTGCTGGCGTCCGCACGAGGGGCACACGCGCGACCAGCCCGACTGACGGACATCGGTCCTCGACCCGCACGCGGGGCAGAACGGCGCGTCGATCAGCCAGCGACCGAGGCTGAGCGCCTGCACGAACCTGCCGGCATCGTCGGCGGGCAGGTCGCCGCCGACGGCGCGCAGGCCCGACCAGGTGCCGGTGGCGAGGGCGGGCTCGTCGGCGGCCGCGGGAACGATCGCCATCAGCACCGCAAGACCGGCGGCATCCCTGCCGAGGAACGCCCATTCGGCGTCGTCCGGAGCGTCGCCGGGGCCGACGAGGTGGAGCGAGCCGTCGGCGGCGACCGGTGCGCGATCGCCGTGCAGCAGCAGCACGCGCGAGCGGTCGTCCGCGCGTGCGCGATCGAGCAGACCTTCGTCGGGCCGCTCTTCGGCAGCGCGGTCGATGGCCGCACGGGCAAGCGGCGGCGGGACGTCCTTCGTCATCATCGAGGACCTCTCTTGCGGGCGTGGCGCGGATGCGCGGGCGCGTGCTCGACCTACCCTGGGGGCATGGCACGCTCTCCTCTCACTCTAGCCGCGGCCGCCACCGCCGCTCTCGCGCCGGTCGGCAGCGTCGAGGAGGGCATCCGCATCGTCGGAGCGGCCACTCTCAGCGAGAACACGGGCGGCCGCTACGACAGTGCGCTGCTGCACCTGGACGACGGCGACCGCGCGGTCGTGCGCGTGCCGACGACGGCTGAGGCCGATGCGGAACTCGACCGCGAGACGACGGCCCTCACCGCCCTCACTCCCGGCGTCCGCGCCCTGATCGGATTCGCGGCGCCGCAGCTGCGTGGTCGCGCGCGGCTGAGCGGCGGCATCGCCCGCGTCTTCACCTACCTCGACGGCTACCGCGTCGACGCCGCCCACGTCCCGGCCGGCCGAGGCGTGGCCACGGCTCTGGCGGAGGCCATCGCGTCGGTGCACGACCTCCCGTCGTCCGTCGTCACCGGTGCCGGCCTTCCCTCCCGCACCTCCGCGCAGATCCACGGCGACACCGAGCGTCTCCTCGATCGCGCCGAAGCGACCGGCCGGCTCCCGTTCGGCCTCCTGCGACGGTGGAGCCGCGCGCTGACGGCCGAGGGGCTGTGGCGGTTCGAGCCGACGGTGACCCTCGGCGGGGTCGACCCGGCATCGTTCACGCTCGTCGACGTCGACGGCGTCCCGACGATCTCCGGATTGCTCACGTGGGGCGGCCTCAGCGTCGGCGATCCGGCCGAAGATCTCCGCTGGACGTCCGGAAGCCCGGATGCGTCAGCCGACGTCTTCGCGACGTACTCGGCTCAGTCGCACCGCTCCCCCGACGCGATGATCGCGGAGCGCGCGCGACTGCACGCCGAGCTGGAGTTCGCGAAGTGGCTGGTGCACGGGCACGAGACCGGGTCCGAGTCGATCATGGCGGATGCCGTCGCCCTGCTCACCGCCCTGGCCGACACCGTCAGCGACGATGCGCCCATCGCCGCCGCACACGTGACCGTCGATGATGCCATCGCCGCGCTCGGGCGCGTGCCCGCCGCGCAGACCGACGCCGTCGACACGTCGATGCAGACCGACGCCTACGACCCCGGCGAGATGGGCCTGTTCGACGAGGACGACGACCAGCCGAGCGAGCCGACTACGCGGGAACCCGCCTCGGACGCCGGATCGTCCCGGAGCGCAGCGGCCGATCTCGAGACCGAGCCGCTGGAGTTCTCGGAGTGGCCGCCGTCCGATCCGGCAACGGGCGGGAGCTCGGCGGCGCACACCGATGCGCCCGATGACGACCGCGACCCCGACGACGCGGCGCGCAACGCCCTCCGCCGCTGGACCGGCACGGCCTGAGCCGCGGAGCTGCGGAAGCCCCTGGCTGCAGGGATCACAGCGTCCCGCGCGATCAGCCGCGCAGGATGACGCCGTCGCCGACATAGAACAGCGCGACGTCGATCTGATCGATGGGGACGCCGTGCCGGGCATGGTACGCCCGGCGGTAGAGCTCGAGCTGCAGCATCCGCTCTGCCTTCTCGGCCGCGGTCCGAGGTGGCCTGCCGGTCTTCCAGTCGACGATCTCGATGCGCTCCCCGCGGCGGTAGACGGCGTCGAGCTTGCAGATGATGATGTGCGCGCGGCCGTCGCCGAAGGCGTCGGGATCGGCGAAGTCGATCTCCGTCTCGACCTCGATGGGTTGCAGGTCAGCCCACTCCGAGGCGAGGAAGGCCTCCTTCAGCCGCGCCAGCGCCTCCGCGTCGGGTGACATCGCGGAGGGCGTCTCCTCGTCGTCCTCCCACAGCGCGTCGTCGATCGATCGGCCGCGACCGACGACACCCGAGCGCTCCTCCACCCAGGCATGGAACATCGTCCCGAGCCGCGTCTGTCGATAGGGCCGTTCCGGCAGCGGCCGCGTCACGGCCGTCGCCGCCTGACCGTAGTCCGCGACGAAGTCCTTGAACCGCGAGGCGGGGATCCGCGTCGGGGCGGCGTCGGTGCGGCCGGCCGCGCGCGCGGCGCGTTCGGCGAGGAGCAGCTCGAGGTCGCGCGTGGGAGCAGCGGGCGGAGCGTCGAGAGCTGCGCGGACCCGATCGGCCGCCCGCATCACCCGTTCCCGCCTCACTCCGAGCGCATCGATGGGCCACTGGAGTGTCGCCTGCACGCCGTCGAACGGGTTCTCCCCCGGCGAGGGGTCTTCCGGGAGCTCGATGTCGAGTTCGGCGGCGATCTCGGCGAGGAACCGGCTCGCGGGGCGCGGCTTCTTTGTGCCCGCCCACCCCGAACCCGTCAGCAGCAGGTGCTCGCGGGCACGCGTGACCGCGACGTACGCGAGACGCCTCTCCTCGGCGAGATGGCGACGACGGATGCCGTCGGCATATGCCTCCAGAGCGGCTTTGAGGTGCTGCTGGGTCTCCGATCGCCCGGAGTCCCAGGCGAAATCGGGGAGCCAGGCCCTGTCGCCGCGGAAGGAGTAGGGCAGCACGCCGAAGCCGAGCCAGCCCTTGCCGTCCTGCAGCCGCGACGGAAGCTCCTCCTCGACGCCGCGCACCACGGCGACGGCATCCCACTCGAGCCCCTTCGAGCCGTGGATCGTCAGAAGCTGGACGACATCGTCCTCGGGGGGCTCGGTGCGCGGAGCGAACTCGTCGAGCCGCTCGGCTCGGTCGAGCCAGGCCAGCAGGCTCGACAGCGATCCGCGGTCGTCGGTCTGCAAGAAGCCATGCAGCTCGTCGACGAAGGCGCGCAGCTGGTCACCGGCGATGCGCGCCGGCCCGCGGGCCTCGTTCGAGGCGAGCTCGACGTCGAGGCGCAGTTCGGCCTCGATCAGCCGCACCAGTTCGGGGATGGGGAGACTCGCCGCTCGCCGGAGGCCCGCGAAGACGGCACCGGCCTCTCTGAGACGCTCCCGCGCCACCGGCGTGAAGCCGGCCAGCCAGCCGTGCTCGGGCCGCTGACGAGCGACGAAGTCGAGCGCGACGATGAGCGAGCCCTGCTCGTCTCCCGCCGAGGTGCGGAGGATGTCGGTGATCTCGGGAGCCAAAGGCTGAAGGGCGGTGTCGTGCCGGGCGAGCCTCCCGGCGAGCCCGGCGAGCTCGCGGAGGTCGGCGAGGCCCACGGCCCACCGAGGCCCCGCGAGCAGGCGGATGAGCGCGCTGCCCGCCCGCGGATCGCTGATCACACGTAGCGCAGAGACGACGTCGACGACCTCCGGAGTGGACAGCAGGCCGCCGAGCCCGAGGATGCGATGCGGGATGCCGCGACGGCCGAGCGCATCGGCGAACCGCACCATGTGCTTCTTGCTGCGCAGCAGCACCGCGCCCGTCGTGGCCTCGCTCGCCCGGTGCCGGTCGGCCCGCACGGAGGCGAACCACTCCGCCACGCGGTCGGCCTCGGCGTCGACATCGGGATCGACGACGACGTCCACTCGGCCCGTCGGCGCACCGGGACGTGGCCGGAGCGCTCCGACCGCCACCGGCGCGTCACCCGCGAGCGGGGCGAGCACTGCCGTCGCCGCCCGCAGGACGTCGACGCTGTTACGCCAGCTGGTGAGGAGCGAGTACGTGCGCGCTCCGGCATCCGCTGCGAAGGCCGTGGCGAAGTCGCCGAGGTTGCCTGCGCTCGCCCCCCGCCATCCGTAGATCGATTGGTGGGGGTCGCCCACCGCCATCACCGCGGTACCCGCGAACAGGGCGGCCAGCAGATCGGTCTGGACCACCGAGGTGTCCTGGTATTCGTCGAGCAGCACAACGCGGTAACGGTCTCGAAGCTCCTCGGCCACGGCCGCATGGGCGCGGACGACGGAGAGGGCGCCGGCGACCTGATCGGAGAAGTCGATGACCCCCCGGCGCCGCTTCTCGGCGTCGTACGCGCGAGCCAGGGTCACGAGGAGTCCGAGCCCGCCGACCTTCTCGGCGGCCGTGCGGATGTCGGCGTAGACGACGGTGCGGGCGGAATCGGAGGGGCGTTCCAAGACGCCCATGAAGTCGTCCGCGAAGGCCTCGAGGGCGTCGAGGTCGACCAGATTGTCGACGCTGTCGCGCGCGATCCGCAGCGCCGCGTCGATGATCGTCGAAGGCCTCTCGATGCGCTCGGGCAACCGTTCGTCGTCGGACGCGAAGACGACCTGCCTCATCAGCAGCCAGGCCGCGGATTCGCTCAGCACCACCGCGTCGGCGTCGCGGCCGATTCGGACGGCGTTCTCCCGCACGATGCTGTCGGCGAAGCTGTTGTAGGTGGAGACGGTGGGCCGGTCGAGCAGGGTGTCGGCCGGCTCGGCGCTGCCGGCGGCCGGGGGCAGATCCGCTTCGAGCCGATCGAGGGCGGCGATGCGCGCCGACTCGGGTGCACCACCCCGTTCGAGCTCGCCGAAGACGTCGAGCGCGCCCGAATCGAACAGGCGGGGCAGGCTCGAGAGGAGGCCGCGCCGCTCGAACTCGGCCAGACGCTGCAGGCGCCGGCCGATACGTTCGGCGAGCTCCCCCGCGGCCTTCCGGGTGAAGGTCAGCCCCAGCACCTGGTCGCGGCGGACGAGGCCGTTCGCGACGAGCCAGACGACGCGTCCGGCCATCGTCTCGGTCTTCCCGCTGCCGGCCCCGGCCACCACGAGGGCGGGCGACAGCGGTGCGGCGATCACCTCGGACTGCTCGGGCGTCGGAGGGAACTGTCCGAGCGCGGCGGCGATGACCTCGGGCGAGAGCGTCGCGCCGGTCACGAGGAGCTCACCGCGCCGATCGTGTGGATCCGGCAGAGCCCGTGGGTGTGATCGTCCCGGCAGTGCTCTTCGAACGGCGCCTCGAAGCGTGCACCGCGCATCACGCGGACCGCGGAGTCGACGCGCCCGAGGAACGCGGCCCGCGCCTCGTCATCGAACGGCGGCTGGTGCGGCTCTGCGTACGGCGCCTGGCGGGTCTTCTTCAGGACCACGAGTTTCGCCCCGCCCGAGGGCTCCCCCGCCGCCCCGGCGATCGCGCCGCGCTCGAACGCGAGCTGGTAGGCGGCGAGCTGGGGGTTGTCGGCGACGGCTTTGTCGCTCGTCTGCTCGGCCCGACCGGTCTTGAGGTCCACGATCACGACGCGGCCGTCGGCCTGCCGCTCGACCCGGTCGATGTATCCGCTCAGGACGGCCGGATGCGCGGCCCCCTCGATCGGGATCTCCACCTCGAAGTGCGGTTCGGCGCCGACGAGCTCCGCTCCCGACCGCTCCACATCGCGGAGGTACGCCGCGAGGCGGGACACGAGGTCTCGTGCCCGGATCCGCTCGGATCGGTCGATCCACTCCGCCTCGAAGTCGAGCTGCGACCATCGGTCTTCGACGAAGCGCCAGAGCGCGTCCTCATCGGCGCCCGCCGCGTGCTCGAGGGCCGCGTGCAGGATCGTCCCGAGTCCGGCGACCGCCGTTCCCGGATCGCCGCCCAGATCGCCGATCACCCAGTCGAGCTGACACCGTTCGAGGGCCTGGAGCCGCGATGGCGACACCCGGACGGGCGCCTCGTCGGGGTCGCGGAGCGGGCGGGTCGATGTCGGCTCCGCCACGCCGTACCAGTGCTCGGGAGAGGCGCCGGGGACGCCCGCGCGAGCGAGCAGCGCGAGCTGGTCGGCTGCGTGATCGCGCGCCGGCTCGGGCGAGCGCGGATCGGTCAGCGCACGCCGGTGCGCGGCAACGAGACCGCGCAGGGTCAGCGGATACTCGGCCGATGTCGGCGCGGGCCGCGCGGGCGGCAGGAGCTCGAACAGCACACTGGGGCCGGTGTCGTCGTCGTCGACGGCTGTCACGATCAGCCGGCTCGCTGCCCGCGAGGCCGCCCGGGCGAACAGCCGGAGCTCGTCGTGCAGCACGCCCCGGCGCCTGTCGACCGCGTCGCTGCCCCCCTCCCCGTCGGCGAGCCGCCAGGTGTCGAGCAGACCGCCGCGCACCCGCAGATTCGGCCAGACGCCGTCTTGGACCCCGGCGATCACGACCGTGTCGAACTCGAGTCCGAGCGCCCCGGCCGGCGTCGACACCTGCACACCGCGCGTGGCAGCCGAGGTGGCGAGGCGGTCTTCGGCGACCTCCGAGTGCAGCAGCGATCTCAGGTAGGCGATCGGAGCGGTGCCGTCCTCCCGCTCACCGTGGCGCTTCGCCGCCTGGAAGAGCGCGACGACGGCATCCAGATCGCGTCGCGCCTGATCAGCGAGCGGACCGTTGCTGTCGGCGAGCGTCCTCAGCTCCCGCTCGCGGGACTGCTTCTCCCAGACCGTCCAGAGCAGCTCGTGCGCCGTCGCATCCTCGGCGAGCTGCCCGCGAAGTGTGCTCACGATGGACGCGACCCGGCCGGCGCGACGCGCTTCGGGGGTGTCGAGCAGATCGAACTCGAGCGGATGCCGGAGCGCCGAGGCCAGCAGGTCGGATGCCGACCGCTCCCCGCCCGCGGCGAGTTCCCCGTGGCGGAGCCCCGTGCGCAGTCGGCGGAGCTCGACGGGGTCGAGGCCGCCGCCCACGAGGGCATCCAGCACGTCGTCGCCGTTCCAGGAGGTCGGGTCGGTGCCGGCCAGGTCGACCAGCCGGAGCAGGTCGCGGACGAGGGGAGTGCCCGCGAGCGAGCGAGCCGGTCCGACGGCGGCCGTCGGAACGTCGCGGGCGGCGAGTTCGGCCTCGAGCGCACTCACCTGACGCGTGTCGTGCGCGATGACCGCGCACTGCTCCCAGGGCACACCGTCATGCACGTGCCGTTCTCGGAGGAGGCGGGCGATGGTGTCGTACTCCTCCGCTCCCGACCGGAGGGAGAACGTCGTGACGCTGCCGTCCGGGTCGGCGCCGGACGGCGGCCGGCGATGCGAGACGAGACCTGCGGCGCCGATGCGCGAAGTGATCCGGGCGACGATGTCGCGCTGGAAGGGCGTTCCGCGATGGGTCGTGGCGAGCAGGTGCGTCTGCGTCGCGAGGCGCGCGAAGTTCTCCGGCCGGGCGCCGCGAAAGCTCCCGGAGCCGACGTCGGGGTCGCCGAAGGCGAGCACCGCGATGCCGCGGTCACGGCAGGCTTCGAGAAGCTCCACGCCGCCGAGGGTGAGCTCCTGGGCGTCGTCGACGAGGAGGACGCGCAGGTCTGCGAGAGCGCCCCAGACCGGTGACCCGGCAGGATTGCCGCGCACGAGACCGACCGCCTCGCGGACGAGTCCGGCGGCATCGCGGTGCGATCCGCGCATCCGCCCTCGGACCTCGTGATACTCGCGGGTGAACGAGGCGAGGGACGTCCAGATCTCGCGGTCGTGCCGCGCCGACAGACGCGCCAGGTCGTCAGGTTCGATCCCGAGCGTCGTCAGCTCGGCGAGGAAGGCACGGATCTCGGCGCGGATGCCGGGCATCGCCCGGATCTCGGGCGTCACCCATTCGGGCCACCGGGAGCGGCCGAGGCGCTCGTCTTCGGCGTCGCCGGCCAGGAGATCGCCGATGAGACGGTCCTCGTCGGGGCCGGTCAGCAGCTGCGGAGGCTCCTCGCCCGCATGCACGGCGCGCGCGCGCACCACCTGGTAGGCGAAGGCGGCCACCGAGCGCGCGAGGGGGCCCGCGGTCGCGACGCCGACCGCCAGGGCGAGCCGGTCGCGGAGCGCGGTCGCCGCCGTCCTGGTCGGCGTGAGGACGAGCACCTCCTCGGGGGCGATCCCCGACGCCAGCAGCTGAACGACGCGTTCGACGAGTGTCGCCGTCTTTCCCGTGCCCGGCGCCCCGATCACCACGCCCGAGGCCTCCGGAGGAAGGGAGACGACCCGTCGCTGCGCCTCGTCGAGCGAAACGGGACGCGTCGGAGCACTCATGCCTCCACGCTATCCGCCGACACCGACACGGGCGGCAGAGGCGTTCGCCCAGAGCGTTTCGTGTCGGCATCCCGGCCCCGAACCCGTGTCGTAGGCTCGAAACGCGCCCGCACCGGCGGCGCAGAGAAGGCAGGTAGCACCGTGGAGATCCGTATCGGAATCGCGCACTCGCGCGAACTGAGCTTCGACTCGAACGAGACGGCGGACGCCGTCAAGAACACGATCGCATCAGCGCTCGACTCGGGCGCCGCGTACGTCACGCTCGCCGACGCGAAGGGCGCCACCTACCTCGTCCCGACCGCGGGCATCACCTTCGTCGAGGTCGGAACCGACCAGTCCCGCCGCGTCGGCTTCGTCGCCTGACATGCTCATCGTCCTCGCGCTGGTCTTCGGCGCGGCAGCGGGGGCGGCGGCGCACTTCGCCGTCCCCGGACGCACTCTCCGAGGAGCGGCCGTGGGGCCGCTCCTCGGCGCGGTGCTCGGCGCCCTGACCTGGATGATCCTGACGTGGGTCGGCTGGGGAACGGATGCCGCCGGGCTCTGGCTCCTCGCGATCGCCGTGCCCGCGGTCGTCACCCCGCTGGCCCTCGTCGTACTGGGTCGTTCACGCGCCGCCCGCGACGAGGCGACCCGCACCGAGCTCGGCATCGGCTGAGCCGGGACGCGCTCAGGCGTCGAGGCCCATCGCGGTCATCCGCCTCGAGTGCGCGCCGAGCAGTTCGGTGAACACCGGCTCCACCTGTTTCTCGTCCTCGGCGCCGAGGCCCTCCGGGCGCAGGACCCCCCGCGCGACCAGGAGGGTGTCCCCCACGAGTCGGCGGCCCCACAGGCTGAGGAGCGAGCGCCACTCGTCGTCTCGTTCGATGGCGTCGACGACGATGCCGACGAGGGCGGACCGGTCGGCATCCGCTTTGAGGATCGCGGCGACCCGCCGTCCGGTGTCGCCGTAGCTTCCCGACAGCGCCAGGTAGAAGTCGTCCAGTAGCCCCGCGGTGAGATGGACCGAGAGCATCGTCTCGAGGGGGCGCGCGCCGTGCGTCGCGCGGCGGAAGACGTCGAGCGGCTCCCGGAAGGGGAGCATCAGCTCGGGCGGGTCCTCGTCACGGTCGCGGATCAGCGCGACGAGGGCGTGATGCTTGAGCAGCGCGGCGCCGGCAGCGCGCGAGAGCGATTCCTTGTCGGAGAGCTCGGGCGTCCCCTCGATCAGAGCGCTCAGGGTCTCGACGTATCCGAGCTGCAGATAGGCGGCCTGTCCGAGATAGGCCGCCACACCCGGGGCGAGCTGCTCGAAATCGACGCGACGGACATCCCCCGCCTCGCCCCTCGACCGCAGTCGGAGGGTGCGTCCGGGAGGCCGACGCCGCTGCCAGAACCACCTCACCACGAGCACAGCCTACGGGCCTCGCGAAGCCGCTCGGGTAGGGTGGAACAGTCCCGGCGTCGGATCGGGACCCCGCGCCTGTGGATGAGTGAAGGGCGTGGACCTTCACCTCGGCGGACTCTCACCGCCAGACAGGCATGACAACATGACGACTTTCGCTGATCTGGGCGTCGACCAGGACATCGTCGAGACCCTCGCCGCCAAGGGCATCGTCGACACCTTCCCCATCCAGGAGCAGACGATCCCCCTCGGCCTCCCGGGCCAGGACATCATCGGCCAGGCGAAGACGGGAACCGGCAAGACCTTCGGGTTCGGCATCCCCGTCGTCCAGCGTCTGGGACTGAACCCCGAGCCCGGGGTCAAGGCGCTCATCGTCGTCCCGACCCGCGAGCTCGCCGTCCAGGTCTACGAGGACATGGACATGCTCACCTCCGGTCGCGCCACGAGCGTCGTCGCGATCTACGGCGGCAAGGCCTACGAGGGCCAGATCGATCAGCTGAAGGCCGGCGCGCAGATCGTCGTCGGCACCCCGGGCCGTCTCATCGACCTCAACAACCAGCGCCTGCTCGACCTGTCGCACGCGACGGAAGTCGTGCTCGACGAGGCCGACAAGATGCTCGACCTCGGCTTCCTGCCCGACATCGAGAAGATCTTCCAGAAGGTCGCCCCGGTGCGCCACACGATGCTGTACTCGGCGACGATGCCGGGTCCGATCGTCGCCCTCGCGCGCCGCTTCATGTCGAACCCGATCCACATCCGTGCGAGCGACCCCGACGAGGGTCTCACGCAGGCCAACATCAACCACCTCGTCTACCGGGCGCACTCGCTCGACAAGGACGAGGTCATCGCCCGCATCCTGCAGGCCGAAGGCCGCGGCAAGACCGTCATCTTCACCCGCACCAAGCGCGCCGCGCAGCGACTCGTCGACGAGCTCGGTGACCGCGGCTTCAACGCCGGCGCTGTTCACGGCGACATGAGCCAGGAAGCGCGCGAGCGGTCGATGGCGGCCTTCAAAGCAGGCAAGCGCGATGTCCTCATCGCGACCGACGTCGCCGCCCGCGGCATCGACGTTGACGACGTCACCCACGTCATCAACCACACGATCCCCGACGACGAGCAGACCTACCTCCACCGCGCGGGCCGCACGGGACGCGCCGGCAAGACGGGCATCGCCGTCACCTTCGTCGACTGGGACGACCTGCACAAGTGGGCGCTCATCAACCGCGCCCTCGAGTTCGGACAGCCCGAGCCGCTCGAGACGTACTCGTCGAGCCCGCACCTCTTCGAGCAGCTGAACATCCCCGCCGGCACGAAGGGGCGCATCACCACGGCTCCTAAGGCGCAGCAGGCTCCGCGCACCGCGCCGCCGGCCCGGGCCGCCGAGGTCGCCGAGGAAACGTCCGGAGAAGCGGGCACGCGTCGCCGTCGTCGCCGTCGCGGAGAGGGCGAGCCCCGTGTCGGTGCGACCTTCGCCGAGGGCGCGCAGAGCACGGCCCCCCGCACCGAGGGAGAGGCGGCATCCGCCGACCGCTCTGCAGACGGTGCGGGCACGCACGACGGATCGGGAACCGAGCACCACGACGGCAAGCCGGCCCCCGCGCGCCGTCGTCGCCGTCGTCGCGGCGGAGCCGCCGGCGGAGCTCCGGTCGCCGGAGCCTGACCGGAGCGGGCGCCTGGCCCCGCCTCGGGGTCAGGGCAGGACGGGAGGACTTCCCGTTCCCGCCGAGATGATCCGCTCGACCATCTCGTCGGACGTCGTGAACTCCCCCGGGACGTTCGCCTTGCCGCGCCCGTGATAGTCACTCGAGCCGGTTGCGATCAGGCCATGCTCGGCCAGGAACCGGCGCAACTGCCCGAGCCCCGGCTCCACGTTCTCACGGTGACCGAGCTCGAACCCGGCCAGACCGGCATCCACCATGCGTTCCAGGAGCGCGCGCGGGAGCAGCCCGCCGCGCCCCGCCGGGTGCGCGATGATCGGCACACCGCCGGCGGCGGCCACGGCGGAGACCGCCGTGAGCGGGTCGGGCGCGAACAGGTCGACGTAGTAGTCGCTCGAGGGGTTGAGGATGCCGGCGAAAGCCTCGCCACGGTCGCGGACGAACCCGCGCGCCACCAGGGCGTCGGCGATGTGAGGGCGTCCCACCGTGGCATCCGCCGCGGTCTGCTCGACGATGTCCTCCCAGGTGAGGTCGTAGTCGCGGCCGATGCGGTCGGCCATCGTCCTCGCCCGCGTCAATCGCGACTCACGGATGCGGTCGGTGAGGGCACGGAGCCCGGCGTCGTCGGGGTCGAACAGGTAGGCGAGGACGTGCACGCTCCGCCACTCGTGGCGCGAGGACAGCTCCATTCCCGGAAGGAATCGGAGCCCGAGCGAGACAGCGGCCTCGGCGGCCTCCGCCCATCCCGCGGTCGTGTCGTGGTCGGTGAGGGCTGCGGTGCGGATGCCGTGGCGGTGCGCGGCGGCCATCACACCCGCCGGCGGCTCCGTGCCGTCGGAGCGGTCGGAGTGCAGGTGGAGGTCCGCTGAACCGGCGCGCGCAGCGACGGAGCCGGGGCCGGAGGACATGCGATCGAGCGTAGCGCGCAGAAACTCCCCAGCCTCTCCGATTACTGTCACTGTGTGCTGCGTCTGATCGGAATCCTCCTGACGATCGCCGCCGCCATCGGCGCTGCGATCGTGACGTGGCCGCAGTTCTTCCGGCTCGAGCAGACCTTCCCGTTCGCCCAGGTCGTCTCGCTCCGGCCCCTCGTCGCCGCCGGCTTCGTCGTCCTCGCGATCGTCGGGCTGCTGCTGTGCCTCGCCCGGCGCACCCGGGGCTTCGGCGCCGGAATCGCGATGATCGCGCTCCTCGCCGTCATCGCGAACGCGGGCATCCTCGCGTTCCGCGGCCTCGGCGACGCGGACCTCCCCGAGGCCACCGCCGACAGCATCCGAGTGATGACCTGGAACACCGCCGGCGAAGCCACCGACGTCGATGCGATCGTGAAGACGGCGATCGCGATGGACGTCGACATCGTCGCCCTGCCCGAGACCAACGCCGACACCGGCAAGGCGGTCGCGGTCGCCATGGGAGAGCGGGGCAACCCGATGTGGGTGCACGACGAGGATTTCCGCGGCTGGGATGCCAACTGGACCACCGTCCTCATCTCCCCCGATCTCGGCGACTACGCGGTCGTCGCCTCGACGTCGCAGGGGACGACGAACACCTCGATCGTTCCGAGCGTCGTCGCCATGCCGGTGTCAGGCGACGGACCGGTCGTCGTCGCCGCCCACGCCGTGGCGCCGCGGCCGGGCGACATGGCCGCCTGGCGGAGCGATCTCCGGTGGCTCGCCGACCAGTGCGCCGCGGACGATGTGATCATGGCGGGCGACTTCAACGCGACCCTCGACCACATGGCGCGCCTCGGCGTGGACGGGGGCGATCTCGGTCGCTGCCACGACGCGGCGGCCGACACCGGCAACGGCGCGGTGGGCACCTGGGACACCGCGTGGCCTGCGCAGCTCGGTGCGCCCATCGACCACGTGATGACGACGGATGCCTGGACCGCGACCGGCTCGGTCGTGGTGACGTCGCTCGACGGCACCGCCAGCGATCACCGGCCGATGGTCGTTCAGCTCGAGCCCGCGAACTGAGGCGGATGCCGGACGTCGGTGCGAGACTGGAGACATGACGACCGACGAGCGCGACACGATCGCAGCACCGACGACCGAGACCCCGGCACCCGCGACGACGAACCGGAAGGCGCCCTTCCCCGCCGGCTTCCTGGCGACGATCTCGACCGGATGGGCGGATCGCCCCGAGTCGGAGCCGGCCGCGAGCGCACAGGCCCCCTACGCCGCAGCGCGTCGTGACGCGGTGTCGACGGCGTTCCCGGGCCGTCGCCTGGTCATCCCCGCCGGCTCTCTGAAGCAGCGCTCCAACGACACGGACTACCCGTTCCGGGCGCACTCCGCCTTCGCCCACCTCACGGGCTGGGCGGCCGACGCGGTGCCCGATTCGGTGCTCGTGTTCGACCCGACCGACGACGGCCACGACGTCACGCTCTATCTTCGCGAGCGCGCCGATCGCACGACCGCCGAGTTCTACGCGGATGCGTCGGTGGGCGAGTTCTGGATCGGTCCGCGACCCGCCCTCAGCGGCGTCGCCGCGGAGCTGGGCCTGCGCACCGACCACCTCGACCGGTTCGCGGCCGCCGACGGCGACCTGGTCGTCGAGTCCGACGCCGACCTCACCCGCTTCCTCGCCGAGCTGCGCCTCATCAAAGACCCGTACGAGATCGCGCAGATGCGGCTGGCCGTCGAGACGACGGCCCGCGGGTTCGACGATGTCGTCGCCGAACTCCCCCGGATCATCGACACCCCCCGTGGTGAGCGCGCCATCGAGGGCGTCTTCCACCTCCGGGCGCGCACCGACGGCAACGGCGAGGGATATGACACGATCGCCGCGTCGGGGCCTCACGCGTGCTACCTGCACTGGACGCGCAACGACGGCGCCGTCGTCCCCGGCGACCTGGTCCTGATCGACGCGGGCGTGGAGGTCGACAGCCTGTACACGGCCGACATCACACGGACCCTGCCCGTGTCGGGCACGTTCACCCCCATCCAGCGGAAGATCTACGAGACCGTGCGCGAGGCGGCCGACGCCGCGTTCGCGGCCGCACGTCCGGGCGTGAAGTTCCGCACCCTCCACGAGTCCGCCATGGCGGTCATCGCCGAGCGCGTCGCCGAGTGGGGCCTGCTCCCCGTCACCGCCGAGGAGGCGCTCGACGCCGACCGGGGCGGTCAGCACCGGCGCTACATGGTCCACGGCACGAGTCACCACCTCGGCATCGACGTGCACGACTGCGCCGAGGCCCGTCGCGAGATGTACTACGACGGCGAGCTGGCTCCCGGCATGGTGTTCACGATCGAGCCCGGCCTCTACTTCCAGATCGACGATCTGACGGTGCCCGAGGAGTACCGCGGCATCGGCGTCCGCATCGAGGACGACATCCTGATGACGGAGTCGGGTCCGGTCAACCTGTCGGCCTCCATCCCCCGCACCGCGGACGAGGTCGAGGCCTGGATCGCGCGCAGCGCACGGTGACCGGGTTCACGCCGCCTCCGGCGTTCACGACGAGACCGCAGCTCACCGGCCGTTTCGGCATGGCCGCGTCGACGCACGCGTCCGCGACGGCCGTCGCCCAGTCCGTCCTCGAGCGCGGCGGGACCGCTTTCGACGCGGTCGTCGCCGGAGGCTTCACCCTCCATGTCGTCGAGCCGCACCTCAACGGACCGGGCGGTGACCTGGTCGGGCTCTTCCAGCGTGCGGATGCCGATTCGCCGACCGTCCTCATGGGACAGGGCCCGGCTCCTGCGGGAGCGACGATCGCCCACGTCGCAGGGGAAGGCCTCGACCTCGTCCCGGGGGCAGGCGGGCTCGCCGCGGCCGTCCCCGGCGCCGTGGACGCGTGGCTTCTGCTCCTCCGCGATCACGGCACGTGGGAACTCGCCGACGTCCTCGCCTATGCGATCGGCTACGCCCGCGACGGCCATCCGCTCCTCCCGGCCGCGGCCGCAACCATCGCGCGCGTCGCCGATCTGTTCACGGAGCACTGGCCGACATCGGCCGAGCTCTGGCTGACCGACGGGCACGCGCCGCAGCCCGGATCCGTGCACCGGAACCCCGCATACGCCGCTGTGCTGGAGCGACTCGTCGTGGCCGGCCATGGGGGCGGGACGCGCGCGGAACGCATCGACGCCGCTCGCAGGGAGTGGGCCACCGGCATCCTGGTCGACACGGCGGTTCCGTTTCTCGCCGCGCCCCACCGGCATTCGTCGGGCACCGACCATGCCGCCGTCCTCGCCGCCGACGACATCGACCGTTTCGCCGCCGGGTACGAGGAGCCGGTGACGGCGTCCTTCCGAGGTTGCACCGTCGTCAAGGCGGGCGCGTGGACGCAGGGACCGGCCCTGCTCGAAGCGCTCCGCATCCTCGAGCCCTTCGCAGACGACATGCTCGATGTCGCCACCCCGGGCGGCGCGCACACCGTCATCGAGACGCTCAAGCTCGCCCTCGCCGACAGGGACGCCTACTTCGGAGACGGCGCGGATGCCGACTGGCTGCTCGGCGACGCCGTCGCAGGCGCCCGCCGGGCGGACATCGGGGAGCGCGCCTCCCGCGCCTGGCGTCCGGCGCCGTCCGGCGGCCCCGCACCCTGGCAGCCGCCGCTGCGCTCCGCGGACGCGGCCGGCGACTCGGCGGCGACGGGCGAGCCCACCGTCGCCCGATCGGGACAGACCCGGGGCGACACCTGCCACATCGACGTGGTCGACCGCTGGGGCAACATCGTCGCCGTGACGCCGTCGGGCGGCTGGCTGCAATCCTCCCCCGCCATCCCCGGGCTCGGGTTCTGCCTCGGCACCCGGCTGCAGATGTGCTGGCTCGACGAGACTTCCCCCTCGGCGCTCCGCCCGGGTCGACGGCCCCGAACGACGCTCTCGCCGACGATGATCCTCGACGGGACGACGGTGATCGCCCTCGGAACCCCCGGCGGCGATCAGCAGGACCAGTGGCAGCTGCCGATGATCCTCCGAATGCTGGTGGGCGGCTATTCGGCGCAGGAGGCGATCGATGCGCCGACGCTGCACACGACCGCGATGGTGGACTCCTTCTGGCCGCGGACATGGACCCCGACGGGCGTCGTCGCCGAGGCGCGGCTCGGTCACGAGGTGATCGACGCCTTGAGCGCCCGGGGACACGAGGTCACCGTCGTCGGCGACTGGACGCTCGGCCGCCTCTCGGCGGTCGCCAGCGACCGGGCGACCGGCGGGCTGTGGGCCGCGGCGAATCCGCGCGGGGTGCAGGGCTACGCGTCGGGACGCTGAGCGCGGCGTCGCAGCCACGGCAGAGTCGACGCGGCGAGGGCGGCCCCGGTCTCCTCGGGTGGGCGCGTGCGTCCGGCGACCTCGAACGAGTGGCCACCACCCTCGGTCCAGAGGATCTCGGCGTCCTGGCAGTCGGCGACGGCGTCGGTGAACTGGTCGAGCGGCTGCAGGAACGGGTCGCGCGTGCCGGCGAGGAAGAGCTGCGGCGTGGCGATGGACGGCAGGTGGGCGGTGCGCGCCTTCTCGGGCGTGCCCGGCGGGTGGAGCGGGTACCCGGCGTAGACGAGCCCGACCGGATCGATCACGCCCTCGGCGGCGGCCATCGAGGCCATCCGGCCGCCGTACGACTTCCCCGCCGCGAACCACGGCGCACCGGCGGCGAGAAGGTGAGTCCGTTCGGCGACGGCCTGCCACGTCGCGAGCGCGTGGGCGGCGGGACCTGGCATCCGGCGCCCGGCCTGCAGGTAGGGGAACGTGAACCGCAGCGTGGTCACGCCGGCGGCCGCGAGCGCGCCGCTGAATCCGATGAGGAACGGATGCCGCATCCCCGCGCCGGCGCCATGGGCCAGCGCCACGACTGCCCACGGGTCGATCGCATGATCGACCTCGACATCGATCTCGATCTCACCGGTGGGGAGACCGACGGCGAGGGTCGACGACGCGCTCCCGGTCACGGGGGCTCTCAGCGCGGGGTGGTGTGGGGAGGCTCTGCCGGCGGCCGCGGCGCGGGATCGACCTTCTCGCCGGGGCCGGTCGGCGCAGGGATCCGCTCACCGTATCGAGGGGGGTCGAGGGGCCGCTCCGGTGCCGGGTCGACGCGCTCGCCCGGGCGGGCCGGCGTCCCTGGCGCAGGCGTCACGACCTCCCCGCCGGCGGGCGGTGCAGCCGGATCGACCCGCTCGCCGTACCGGGGCGGTGACGAGAGATCGACGGGCGGGGCTGGAGCCGCAGCAGCAGCGCCCGGTCCGAGGAGTCCCTGAGCGCGAGTGAAGCTCCGCGAGAGCACGGTGACGTCGTAATGATCGGCGATGACCTGCGTCACCGACGTGTAGTCGCGACGCCGACGGATGATCGAGTAACTGATGATGCTCATGAGCATGCCGAGGGCGATGCCGACGAGCATCACTCCGACGAAGAGCTGGATGACGGCCGTCGGACTCCCGAGCACGAAGATGGCGGCGAAGAGCAGACCGAGCAGCAGGCCGTTGATCGCGCCGGAGCGCGCGGCGGTGGCGTACCCGAGCTTGCCGGTCACCCGCTCGACCGACCGCAGGCCGCGGCCCACGATGGCGATGTCCTGTGCGGGGACGTCCGACGCGATCAGCGTCGACACCGACTTCTGCGCCGCCTCGTACGAGGTGTACTCGGCCACGGTCGCGCCGTGATCCTTCGGTGCTCCACCCAACATGCTCATCCCCCCATCTTGACACGCGCGCCTATGCCCCGGCAGGGCGAGAACGATGCGGGCGCGGACTACGCTGGTCGGGTGAGTACGCAGCGGGTTTTCGTCGCACGCCTGACGGGGTGCGCCGTCTTCGACCCCGCAGGAGACCGCCTGGGCCGCGTCCGCGACGTGGTCGTGATCTACCGTAAGGACGACCCTCCCCGCGTCGTCGGCCTCGTGGTGGAGATCCCGGGACGCCGCAACGTCTTCCTCTCGATCGGCCGGGTCACCTCCATCGCGAGCGGACAGGTCATCACGACCGGCCTCATCAACGTCCGCCGCTTCGAGCAGCGCGGTGGTGAGGTGCGCGTGATGAGCGAACTCGTCGGCCGCAGCGTCCACTTCCACGACGGCAGCGGCACCGCGATCATCGAGGACGTCGCGATCGAGCGCGACCGCCTCGGCGACTGGCAGGTCGGTCAGCTCTTCCTCCGAAAGCCCAAGACGAGCGCCTCCCCCTTCGCGAAGGGTCCGACGACCTTCGCGCGATGGAGCGATGTGCGCGACCAGCAGGTCGCCGGGCAGACGCAGTCCGCCGAGCTGCTCGTCGCCTCGTACTCCGAGCTCAAGCCCGCCGACCTCGCCAACACCCTCCTCGATCTTCCGGAGGAGCGGCTCCTCGAAGTCGCCGAGGAGCTGCCCGACGATCGCCTCGCCGACGCGCTCGAGGAGATGCCCGAGGACGAGCAGGTCCATATCCTCGAAGCTCTCGGCGACGAGCGCGCCGCCGGCATCCTCGACGCCATGGAGCCCGACGACGCCGCCGACGTCCTCGGACAGCTGTCCGAGCTCCGCGCCGAGCAGCTGCTCGACCTGATGGAGCCGGAGGAGGCGGAGGATGTCCGCGCCCTCCTCGAGTACGGCCCCGACACTGCCGGCGGGCTCATGACCACCGAGCCGATCGTGCTGTCGGCCGATGCGACCGTGGCCGAGGCCCTCGCCCTGATCCGCCGCCACGAACTGCATCCGGCCCTCGCCGCCGCCGTGTTCGTCACGCTCCCTCCCTACGAGACCCCGACCGGGCGGCTGCTCGGCGTCGTCCACTTCCAGCGGATGCTGCGCTACCCGCCGCACGAACGGCTCGGCGCGATCATCGACGACTCCGTCGAGCCCGTGCCCGCCACCGCGACGGCGGCCGAGGTCGCCCGCATGCTCGCGAGCTACAACCTGGTCTCGCTTCCCGTCGTCGACCGCGCGCACCACCTCGTGGGCACGGTCACCGTCGACGACGTGATCGACTACCTGCTGCCCGACGACTGGCGCTCGCACGACTCGGATGCCGTCCGCGTCGCGCCCGGGGTGCGCCGATGATGGCCCGCGGGCCGAAGTCGGGGTTCGAGGCGCCGCGCGGCCGTCGTCGGGCGCCGGTGCTCAGCCGCACCCCTCAGCCCTCCCGCGACCGGTTCGGCCGATTCACCGAGTGGATCGCGCGCGCGATGGGAACGCCCACGTTCCTCCTGATCCTGTCGCTCTTCTGCGTCGCCTGGATCCTCTGGAACACCGTCGGGCCCGACAACCTCCGCTTCGACGACGCCGCGCTCGGCTTCACCGCGCTCACCCTCATGCTCTCGCTGCAGGCGTCGTACGCCGCGCCCCTCATTCTGCTCGCGCAGAACCGCCAGGATGACCGCGACCGCGTGCAGATCGAGCAGGACCGGCAGCGCGCCGAGCGCAACCTGGCCGACACCGAGTACCTCGCCCGCGAGGTCGTCGCCCTCCGGATGGCGCTGACCGACATGCAGAACGAGGTGGTCAGCCGCGACGTGCTCCGGCAGGAGCTGCGGAGCCTCCTCGACAAGCTCGACGAGCGGGAGGCCGCGGTCGAGCGTCAGGCGGCAGCGGATCGGCATCCGAGCGCCGAGAGCGACACCTCCTCGTGACCCACGCGGACGAGGTGCGGCGCGCCGTCGCGGCCGTCAGCGACCCCGAGCTGCGCCGGCCCCTCGGTGAACTCGACATGGTGCGGGGTGTGCGGGTCGACGGCGCGGTCGCGCACGTCGACATCGCTCTCACGATCGTCGGGTGCCCGGCCGCCGACCGCATCGAACGCGATGTGCGGGACGCTGCGGCATCCGTCTCCGGAATCGACGGAGTCGAGGTCGCCGTCGGCGTCATGACTCCGGACGAGCGAGCCGCGCTCGTCGCGCGCATCCGGGGCCCGCGCCGGATGCGCTTCGACGCCGACAGCCTCACGCGCGTCATCGCCGTCACGAGCGGGAAGGGCGGCGTCGGCAAGTCGACGCTCACCGCCAACCTCGCCGTCGCGCTCGCTCGGCGCGGCCTGTCGGTCGGGCTCATCGACGCCGACGTGCACGGGTTCTCGATCCCGGGCCTCCTCGGGATCGTCGGCGACGACGGTCGCCCGCCGCAGCCCACCCGGATCGACGACCTGATGCTCCCGCCCGTCGCCTACGACGTGAAGACGATCTCGATCGGCATGTTCCTGCCGCCCGGGGCGCCCTCCGCGGTCGCGTGGCGCGGCCCCATGCTGCACCGCACGGTGCAGCAGTTCCTCACCGATGTCCATTTCGGCGATCTCGACGTCCTCCTCATCGACATGCCGCCCGGAACAGGCGACGTGGCGATCTCGGTGGGCCAGCTGCTCCCCCACGCCGATGTCCTCGTCGTCACGACACCGCAGGTCGCGGCATCCGACGTGTCCATCCGGAGCGGGCTCGTCGCACGCCAGACGGGGCAACGCGTCATCGGCGTCATCGAGAACATGGCCGCGCTCACCCTTCCCGACGGATCGACGCTCGACCTGTTCGGCTCCGGCGGCGGTCACGCGGTCGCGACCGCACTGTCGGACGGCGACGAGGACGTGCCGCTCCTCGGGTCGGTGCCGCTCAGCCCCGCTCTCCGCGGCGGCGGCGATGCCGGGGTGCCCGTCGTCGTCGGATCTCCCTCGGATGAGGCGGCTCGGGCGATCGACGAGGTGGCGGGCGCGATCATGGCTCAGCGGCCGTCGCTGGCGGGCAGACGGCTCCCCGTGCAGCCGCGCTGACCCCGGATCAGGTCGCTTCGGTGTCGTACGGAGCCGGCGCCGTGCGGTCGCGGCGTTCCCGCTCCGCCGGAGCGACGACCCCGGGCACCGCCGTCACCGGCTTCACGGCGGCGGGCACGGGAGCGTCGTCGATGAGCGCCTCGCGGATGATGCGGCGCGGGTCGTACTGCCGCGGATCGAGCTTGCGCCATTCGATCTCGTCGAAGTCGTCGCCCATCTCCTCCTTGACGCGGGTGCGGGCGCCGTCGAGCCATTCCCGGACCCGCCGCACGAAGCGAGCGAGGGCGGCGGCGTAGCCGGGCAGACGCTCCGGGCCGAGCAGGAGTGCGGCGATGAGCGCGATGAGAAAAATCTTCTCGAGATCGAGCCCATTTGACATGCCTTCCAGGTTACCCGTGCGCCTGAGGCATGAGCTGCGAAGCGCCGCCTAGGCTGACAACCGGAGGTCCACCATGGGCGATTACGACGCCACCCGCAGATTCGCCGACGAGGCGACCGTCGAACCCGACACGATCGCGCGCGCACGCGCCCACGCGCTCGAGATCGGCGCCGACCCCATCAGTGCGGCCGTCGGCGCGCAGGTCGCGATCATCGCCGCCGCGAGTCGCGCGCTGAACATCGTCGAGATCGGCACGGGCGGGGGCGTCTCGGGCCTGTGGCTGCTCCACGGATCGCCGCGCGCGACCCTGACCACGATCGACAAGGAGCCCGAGCACCTCGCTGTGGCCCGTTCGGCCTTCGCCGATGCCCGCGTGCCCGGCGCCCGCGCCCGCTTCATCTCCGGTCGCGCCGCCGACGTCCTGCCGCGCATGAACGAGGCGTCCTACGACATCGTGCTCGTCGACGCCGACGCCGAGGGCGTCATCGAATACGTCGAACACGGGCTCCGACTCGTGCGCTCCGGCGGCACGGTCCTGGTGCCCCGCGTCCTCGCAGGTGGGGCCGTCGCCGACCCCGTGCGTCGCGGTCCGGTCGAAAGCGCCTACCGCTCGCTGATCCAGGAGACCCAGACCTCACCGGCCGTCCTCGGCGCACTGTCGATCGTCGGCGAAGGGCTCCTGCAGCTGACGACCGTCAACGACGGCTGAGTCAGCCCGGAAACGACGAACGGCCGATCCCCCGACCGGCCGTTCGTTCATCGTCGTGGGGTCAGGCTGCGCCGACGACCCCGCTCAGAACGGTGTGGAGTTCCTTCGCTTCGTCGTCGTTGACGGACACGACAAGTCGTCCGCCCCCCTCGAGCGGAACACGCACGATGATGAGTCGGCCCTCTTTGACGGCCTCCATAGGTCCGTCTCCGGTGCGCGGCTTCATGGCTGCCATTGTGGGGCTCCTTTTCGTCTTCGGCCTACCGAACCAGTCTACCCAAACGCCAGAACCCGTTCGGCGCCATGGCGCGGATCCGGACCCGGATCGTCACGGAATGCGGAAGTAGGTGTCCCCGAGGGCGAGCATCTCGTGCACCCACCACCACTGCGCGAGCAGAGCGGCGCCGAGCACGGTGAACCGCCACCACCGCGCACGGGGAACCGCGAAGGCCCCCGCGAGCGGCGACAGCGGAAGAAGCAGTCGGAAGATGCTCGACTGCGGGAAGAAGACGGCGAGCAGGTACACGAGGTAACTCGCCGACCACAGCCTGAGCTCGGGCCCGAGCCGGGCGACCTGCGGCGACCAGAGGAGAGCGGCGGCGGTTCCCCCGACGATCAGCGCCAGCACGACGAGCCCGAGCACCGGGGGCAGGCCCCAGAGTCCGAACCACATCTGAGCCGCGTGGACGACGCCGGTGAAGGGTACGAAGCCTTCCTCTGCCCCCACCCAACTCCGACGCCAGGCGAGTTCGGTCTCGAGATACGCGGAGCCGTCACCGGTGACCACACCCGCGATGGCCTGCCAGGAGAACCCGACGGCGCTCGCCCACGCGCCGAGCGCGATGATGTGCAGGACCTCCCGGCGCGCCAGGGTGTCGCGCCTCCGACGGAACCAGCGGTGGATGCCGTACAGCCCGAGCAGCAGCGCGAAGGCGAGCACTCCGGGTCGGGTGTAGCCCATCAGCGGGATGAGCAGGTACAGCCACAGGTACGAGCGCCGCATGAGTGCGAGGAGCGCGAGGAACAACCAGACGAGGAAGAGCGACTCGGCGTAGCCCATCTGGAACAGCGCCGCGAGGGGGCCGTTCGCGAAGAAGACGACCGCCCAGAGCGCCGCGGCCTCGCCGATCCGATCGCGGAGCAGGAGGAAGAGCACGACGGATGCCGCGTAGCCGGCGACCAGCGAGACCGCGATCGCCGCCGCGGGGTATCCCCCGACCACGCTGCCGAGGGCAGCCGACACCGCGGGGTAGAAGGGCATGAACGCCCACGCGTTCTCTCCGACCTGCCCGGCCGCGTCGAGGGGCAGCTCGGTCGGATACCCCGTGGTCGCGATCACCCAGTACCACTGGCTGTCCCACCCCATCGAGAGTGATCCGATCGAGGCATCCGCGCCGAAACGCGACGACGCGACAGACAGCTCGGCAGCGATCCAGAAGAATCCGGTCGTGATCAGGCGGGCGGTGAGATAGATCAGCGCGATCGCACCGGCGACCGCGATCGGCGATCTCAGGCGCCGGTCAGCCACGCGCGCAGTCCCCGTTCGACGTCCTCGATCTGCGCCAGGGGGACGCGTTCGTCGTCGTGGTGCGCGAGATGCGGGTCGCCGGGTCCGTAGTTGACGGCGGGAACCCCCATCGCGGAGAAGCGTGCCACGTCGGTCCAGCCGTACTTCGGCTTCGGCTCTCCGCCGACGGCCGCGACGAACTCCTGCGCGAGCGGGGCGTCGAGCCCCGGTCGGGCGCCTTCGGCGAGGTCGATGATCTCGACGTCGAACCCGGCGAGAACATCGCGGACGTGCGCTTCGGCTGCGGCGCCGTCCTTGTTCGGGGCGAACCGGTAGTTGACTTCGACCTCGCAGGCATCGGGGATCACGTTTCCGGCGATGCCGCCGCTGATCCGAACCGCGTTGAGCCCTTCTCGGTAGACCAGACCGTCCACCGATACCTCGCGGGCACGGTACTCCGCGAGCCGGCTGAGGATCGGTGCGGCTTTGTGGATCGCGTTCTCCCCGATCCACGAGCGCGCACTGTGAGACCGCACGCCGGCGGTGCGCACGATCGCGCGCAGGTTGCCGTTGCAGCCGCCCTCGACGGTGCCGTTCGACGGCTCCCCCAGAATGGCGAAGTCCGCCTCGAACAGGTCGGGTCGGGATGCCGCGAGGCGGGTCAGCCCATTGAGCTCGGCCGCGACCTCCTCATGGTCGTACCACATCCAGGTGATGTCGACGCGGGGAGAGACGAGCTCGGCGGCGAGCTTGAGCTGCACGGCGACGCCGGCCTTCATGTCGACGGTGCCCCGGCCCCAGAGGTACGGCGCGCCGTCGATCTCCTCGTCGCGGGTCGGAAGGTTGGCGTTGATCGGGACGGTGTCGATGTGCCCGGCGATCGCGACCCGCTGGTCCCGGCCGAGGCGGGTGCGAGCGACGATCGTGTCGCCGTGCCGGATCACCTCGAGATGATCCAGTGCGCTCACCGCGGCGAAGATCGCGTCGGCGAGCGGAGTCTCGTCACCCGACACGCTGGGGATGTCGCAGATCGTGCGGGTGAGGTCGATCGAGGACGCGGAGAGATCGAGCGGGGGCATGCGTTCGAGTCTAACGAGGGCCGATAGCCTGAACGTATGAGTGAACAGCGCTGGGTATGGGGCATCGGAATCGCGACGCGACGCGCAGACGGGACGGTGCTCGACACCTGGTACCCCGCTCCGGCGCTCGGTCGTGCGCCCGCCGATGTCGACACCTCCGCACTCCAGCGCTCCGTCGGCGCCGACGAGCGACGCGGGGTCACCACCGCGGTCGTCGTCGTCGAGGTCGACCTCGACACGCCCCCGACCGACACCTCCGACGCCTACCTCCGCCTGCACGCCCTGTCGCACCGTGTGGTCGCGCCGAACGACCTCGATCTGACGGGCATCTTCGGCCATCTGCCGAACGTCGCCTGGACGACCGGCGGCCCCGTGCATCCGGACGACCTCGACGAGCGGCGACCCGCCCTTCAGCGCGCGGGCCTGCAGGTGCAGGGCATCGACAAGTTCCCCCGCCTCACGGACTACGTCACTCCGGCAGGAGTGCGGATCGCCGACGCCTCGCGGGTGCGCCTCGGCGCCTACCTTTCTCCCGGCACGACGGTGATGCACGAGGGCTTCGTGAACTTCAACGCCGGCACACTCGGCGCGTCCATGGTCGAAGGGCGCATCTCCCAGGGAGTCGTCGTCGGCGATGGCAGCGACATCGGCGGCGGTTCGTCGATCATGGGGACCCTCTCGGGCGGAGGCACCCACCGGGTGTCGATCGGCGCCCGGACCCTTCTGGGCGCGAATGCCGGCATCGGCATCTCCCTCGGTGACGACTGCATCGTCGAAGCCGGCCTCTACGTGACCGCCGGCACGAAGATCACCCTTCCCGGCGAGCCCGCCACTCCTGACGGCACTCCGCAGATCGTGAAGGGCGCGCAGCTGTCGGGGCAGAGCGGCATCCTGTTCCGCCGCAACTCGATCTCGGGCGCCGTCGAAGCGGTCCGGCGCGAGGGCGTCGGCGTCACCCTGAACACCGAACTCCACGCCTGACAGTGAAAGAGGCGCACGCGCTCACCCGGGGGTGAGCGCGTGCGCCTCCTTCGGTTCAGACGAGCCGGTCAGCCCTGGCCGGGGTACTGACGTTCCGTGGCGCCCACGTAGAGCTGCTGCGGGCGGCCGATCTTGGTCTGCGGGTCGTTCTGCATCTCGCGCCAGTGCGCCAGCCAGCCCGGCAGGCGACCGATCGCGAACAGCGGCGTGAACATCCGGGTCGGGAAGCCCATCGCCTTGTAGATGACGCCGGTGTAGAAATCGACATTCGGGTAGAGGCGACGCTCCTTGAAGTAGTCGTCGTTGAGGGCGATGTCCTCGAGCTCGTTCGCGAGGGCCAGGAGCGGGTCTTCGACGCCGAGCTCGCGCAGCACCTCATCGGCCGACTCCTTGACGAGCTTCGCGCGAGGATCGTAGTTCTTGTAGACGCGGTGACCGAAGCCCATGAGCTTCACGCCGTCTTCCTTGTTCTTCACCCGCTCGACGAAGCGCTGCACGCTCTCGCCCGAGTCGCGGATGCGCGCGAGCATGTCGAGGACCGCCTCGTTGGCGCCACCGTGAAGGGGGCCGTAGAGGGCGTTGATTCCCGCCGAGATCGACGAGAACTGGTTGGCGCCGGTCGATCCGACCAGGCGGACCGTCGACGTCGAGGCGTTCTGCTCGTGGTCCTCATGAAGGATCAGCAGCCGCTCCAGGGCGCGCGACATGACCGGGTTGATCTCATAACGCTCGGCGTTGTTGCCGAAGTTCAGCTTGAGGAAGTTGTCGACGAAGCTCAGCGAGTTGTCGGGGTACAAGAAGGCATGCCCGATGCTCTTCTTGTGGGCGTACGCCGCGATCACGGGGAGCTTGGCCAGCATCCGGATCGTGTTGAGTTCGACGTGCTCCGGGTTGTGCGGGTCGCTCTGGCTCTCGTAATAGGTCGAGAGGGCAGCCGTGGCCGCGGACAGCACCGACATCGGGTGGGCGGTGTGAGGCAGCGCCGAGAAGAAGTGCTTGAGGTCCTCGTGCAGGAGCGTGTGACGACGGATCTTGTCGTCCCAGCCGGCGAGTTCGTCAGCCGTGGGAAGCTCCCCGTAGAGCAGGAGCCAGGCCACCTCGAGGTAGGTGCTGTTTCCGGCGAGCTGCTCGATCGGGTACCCGCGATAGCGAAGGATGCCGGCGTCGCCGTCGATGTAGGTGATCGCCGACCGCGTCGAGGCGGTGTTGACGAACCCGTAGTCGAGCGAGGTGTGGCCGGTCTGCTTCGTGAAGCTCGAGAAGTCGACGCTCGGAACCCCCTCGCTCCCTGCGACGAGCGGCAGGCTCGCGGTCTTGTCACCAATGGTGACGGTGGCCATCTGAGGGATGTCCGCGTTGGTCACGAAGCCTCCTTGCGGTCGTCGAGAGCGGTCTTTACAGCCTAACGGTGGCGGAGCGCGTCTCCTGACCTCGCCGGCGGATCGAGCGATTCCTAGGCGGACGTCGACGAACCGCCCAGTCGGCGGGCTGCGGCTGCGATCCGCTCGTCGGGAGCGGTCAGCGAGAATCGCACGTGCTCGGGGAAGTGCGCCCCGTAGAAGTGGCCCGGACCGGCGAGGATGCCGAGATCGGCGAGGCGGTCGAGAGACTGCCACGCGTCCTCCCCCGCCGTGGCCCACAGGTACAGGCCGCCCTCGCTCCGGTCGATGCGGAACCCCGCACGCTCGAGCGCCGGCCGGAGGACCCCCCGGCGCGCGCCGTAGCGGGCGCGCTGCGTCTCGACGTGGTCGTCGTCGCGGAGCGCGGCGACCATGGCCGCCTGGACCGGCGCGGGGACCATGAGACCCAGGTGCTTGCGAGCTTCGAGGAGCGCGGAGACGAGAGCCGGATCTCCGGCGACGAATGCCGCGCGGTAGCCGGCGAGGTTCGACTGCTTGCTCAGGGAGTAGACCGAGAGCACCCCGGTGAGATCGTCACCCACGACGGCCGCATCGAGCACGCTCGGTACCGGCGCGTGCGCCCAGGGGCCGTCCCAGCCCAGCTCCGCGTAGCACTCGTCGGAGGCGAGCACGGCTCCCAGTGCGCGCGCTCGGTCGACGGCGCGGCGGAGTTCATCCGCGCCGAGCACTCTGCCGTCGGGGTTCCCGGGCGTGTTGAGCCAGACCAGCCGCGTCCCGTCCGGCCATTCGTCGGGATCGTCCGACGCGAAGGGCGTCGCCCCGACGAGTCGCGCACCGACCTCGTACGAGGGGTAGGCCGCGCGCGGGTGCACGACGGTGTCGCCGGGACCGAGCGCGAGGAGGAGGGGAAGGAGGGCGACGAGCTCTTTCGAGCCGACGGTCGGGATGACGTGACGGGCCTCGAGGCCGGTGACGCCCCGGCGGCGCGCGTACCACTGCGCGATCTCGGATCGCAGAGCGGGCGTTCCCATCGTCTGCGGGTAGGCGTGCGCGTCCGTTGCGGCGACGAGCGCTTCTGCGACGACGGCGGGAGTCGGATCGACGGGCGAGCCGATCGAAAGGTCGACGATGCCGTCAGGATGCCGGCGCGCCCGCTCGGCGTAGGGGGCGACGGCGTCCCACGGGTAGTCGGCGAGGTCGCGGACGCTCATCGCGCGCGCTCAGTGGCTCTGCGGCGGAAGGGCGGAGATGATCGGGTGATCCTTCGCGATCACGCCGACCTTCGCGGCGCCGCCGGGCGATCCGATGTCGGTGAAGAAATCGACGTTGGCCGTGTAGTAGTCGGCCCACTCCGCCGGGAGGTCGTCCTCGTAGTAGATGGCCTCCACCGGGCAGACGGGCTCGCACGCGCCGCAGTCCACGCATTCATCCGGGTGGATGTACAGCGACCGTTCACCTTCGTAGATGCAGTCGACGGGACACTCGTCGATGCAGGCACGGTCTTTGACATCCACGCACGGCAGGGCAATCACATACGTCACGGGGCAAGTCTAGTTCGTCGCGCGGAAGGCGGACGCCGACGGCCAGGCCACGATGAGCGCGGCGAGCAGGGGGACGGCGACCGTCCAGACCATCCCCGTCGTGATGACGCCCTCGGGCGCGGCGGGGACGACGACGGATCCGCCCGGGCCACGACCCGAGAGCACGACCGTCGCGACGAGAGCGCCGACGCCCGCGGCGAGCGTGGAGGAACGCTCGCCGGTCAGCACGCGGACCGCGACCAGAAGGCCGAGGAGGCCGATGGTCGCCGCGATGAGGCCGACGGGAACCGGGCCCCAGGTGGCCGCCTGCCCGATGACGCAGGCGACGCCGTAGACGAAGCCGATGACGGCCGCGATGACCCAGGTGCCGAGACGGGCGATGGTGGAGCTCACCGCGTCAGTCTAGGCGGCGGTCTTCAGCCCGCCCACCCCACCGCGCGCAGAAGAGCTGCCGCGACGGCAGCCGCGAGGACCACGATCAGAAACGGCGCCCGAGCAGCGAGCAGCCCGGCGGCGACGATGAGCGCCGGCACGCGAGCGTCGAGGACGACCGCCTGACCGGCGCCGAACGTCTGCACCACGACCAGGGCGGCGAGGAGGGCGACCGTCAACAGGTCGATCACGCGGCTCGGCCGAGGGCCCTCGAACCAGGTCGGCGGCACGAGATACCCCACGGTCTTGAGCACGACGCAGACGATCGACGCGAGCAGGATCGTGTTCCAGAGGGTCATGGCGTCACGTCCTCTCCCGCTCGCTGCCCTCGCGACGCGAAGGCGTTCGACCAGCCGACGACGATGGCGACCAGGGCGGCCACGAGCACCGGCAGTCCCGGCATGAGCGCGGGGGTGAGAAGTGCCGCCACGACCGCTGCGGCGGCGCCCACGGCGATCGCCTGTCTCCGGCGCAGCCGCGGCCACAGCAGCGCCAGGAAGGCGGCCGCCGCCGCGGCATCCAGTCCGTAGTCGCGGACGTCGCCGAGGATGTCGCCGACGAGCGCGCCGGCGAGGGTCGTCAGGTTCCAGCCCAGGTAGATGCCGATGCCCGTCACCCAGAAGCCGACTTTCCGCGCGGCCGGGTCGGCCTGTGCGAGGGCGACGGCGGCGGACTCGTCGATCGTGAAATGGGATGCCGCCGCGCGCCGCCAGAATCCGGCGCCCACCACGGGAGACATCCTGAGGCCGTAGGCGACGTTCCGGATGCCGAGGAGGCCCGCCGACGCGACGGCGGCGAGAGGCACCCCGCCCCCGCCGATGACGCCGACGAACGCGAACTGCGATCCTCCGGTGAACATCAGCAGGCTCAGCACGCAGGTCTGCCAGACGTCGAGACCGGACGCCACCGACAGCGCGCCGAAGGAGACGCCGTAGGCGCTGGTCGCAACGGCGACGCCGACCGCGTCGCGCCATGCGCGCCGGGTCGGCGTCTCGTCACCCGTCATCGGGGTGCTACTGCGGGATCAGGAGTTGGCGTCCTGGCGCTTCAGACGCGCGGTTGCACGCGCGCGGTCTGTCGCAGCCAGGCTCACCTTGCGGATGCGGACGACCTCGGGCGTGACCTCGACGCATTCGTCGTCACGCGCGAACTCGAGGCTCTCCTCGAGCGTGAGGAGGCGGGGCGGCGTCATCGACTCGAACGAGTCGGAGCTGGCCGCTCGCATGTTCGTCAGCTTCTTCTCACGCGTGATGTTCACGTCCATGTCGTCGGCACGCGAGTTCTCGCCGACGACCATGCCTTCGTAGACCTCCTGCGTCGGCTGGACGAAGAACGACATGCGCTCCTGGAGGCCGATGATGGCGAAGGGGGTCACGACGCCGGAGCGGTCGGCGACGATGGAGCCGTTCTGACGCGTCGAGATGTGGCCGGCCCACGGCTCGTAGCCGTGCGAGATCGCGTTCGCGATGCCCGTGCCACGGGTCGTGGTGAGGAACTCGGTACGGAAGCCGATGAGACCGCGCGAGGGGACGATGAACTCCATGCGGACCCAGCCGGTGCCGTGGTTCGTCATGTTGTCCATGCGGCCCTTGCGGGCGGCGAGGAGCTGCGTGATCGCACCGAGGTACTCTTCGGGCGCATCGATCGTCAGGTGCTCGAAAGGCTCGTGGGTCTTGCCGTCGACCTGCTTCGTGACGACCTGCGGCTTGCCGACGGTCAGCTCGAAGCCTTCGCGACGCATGTTCTCGACGAGGATCGCCAGAGCGAGCTCGCCACGGCCCTGGACTTCCCAGGCGTCCGGACGGCCGATGTCGACGACGCGGATGGAGACGTTACCGATGAGCTCGCGGTCGAGACGGTCCTTGACCATGCGCGCCGTCAGCTTGTGGCCCTTGACCTTGCCCATGAGGGGCGAGGTGTTCGTGCCGATGGTCATCGAGATCGCGGGATCGTCGACGTGGATCTGCGGCAGCGGGCGGACGTCCTCGGGGTCGGCGATGGTCTCGCCGATCGTGATGTCCTCGAAGCCGGCGATGGCGACGATGTCGCCGGGGCCGGCCGACTCGGCCGGGTAGCGTTCGAGGGCGCGGGTCTTCAGGAGCTCCGTGATGCGAGCGTTGCTGGTGGTGCCGTCGGCGCGCACCCAGGCGACAGTCTGCCCCTTCTTGAGCGTGCCGTTGAAGACGCGCAGCAGGGCGAGACGCCCGAGGAACGGCGAGGAGTCGAGGTTCGTGACCCAGGCCTGCAGAGGCGCCTCGTCGTCGTAGGCCGGAGCGGGGACGTGCTCGAGGATCGCACCGAAGAGCGGCTCGAGGTCGTCGTTGTCGGGAAGCGATCCGTTGTCGGGACGGTTCCGCGATGCGGCGCCGGCACGGCCCGAGGCGTAGACGACGGGAACATCGAGCAGGGCGTCGACGTCGAGGTCGGGCACGTCGTCCTGGAGGTCGGACGCGAGGCCGAGCAGCAGGTCGTGGGCTTCTTCCTCGACCTCGGCGATGCGGGCGTCGGGGCGGTCGGTCTTGTTGACCAGCAGGATGACGGGCAGCTTGGCCTCGAGCGCCTTGCGGAGCACGAACCGCGTCTGCGGGAGCGGGCCCTCGCTGGCGTCGACGAGAAGGACGACACCGTCGACCATCGACAGACCGCGCTCGACCTCGCCGCCGAAGTCGGCGTGGCCGGGGGTGTCGATGACGTTGATCGTCACGGGCTCCTCAGAATGGAGGCCCTTGTAGGTGATCGTCGTGTTCTTCGCGAGGATCGTGATGCCCTTTTCGCGCTCGAGGTCGTTCGAGTCCATGGCGCGTTCTTCCATGTGCTCGTGCGAGCCGAACGAGCCCGTCTGCCGGAGCATCGCGTCGACGAGGGTCGTCTTGCCGTGGTCGACGTGCGCGACGATTGCGACGTTGCGGAGGTCCGGGCGGAGGGCGTGCGCCATAAAAAGGTTCCTTGCGAAGAGTGTGAGGGTCGGGAATCCGACGGTCCACTCTACCGCAGCATGCCGAACCGACCCTGGATGCCGCTCCGCACCGGGAACGACGAAGGGGACGAGCGCCTCCCGGCGCCCGCCCCCTCCCCGTGATCAGACGATCAGCACGGGTGCGTGATTACTCCGCAGCCCAGCCGACGGTCGTCCAGTCGATGGTCTCGAACTGGGTGGCACCCCAGTTGACGAGGCCTTCCTTGACCGCGTAGACGTTCGGGAGCGGTGCGATGCCGAACATCGGCACGTAGTCCCAGATGACGTCGTTGATCTGCTTGGCGATCTCGATGCGCGCGTCGGGGTCGAGCTCGGCATTGGCCTTGTTGTACAGGTCACCCAGCCGGTCATCGGTCGTGCCGGTGAAGTTCGACTCCGATTTGAGCGGGTAGTACAGCGCCTCCGACGACGAGATCGGGAAGGCGGTGCCCGCCCACGAGAACGAGACCATCTCGAAGTCACCCGGGATCACGTAGTCGCTGAAGTACTGCGCGACGGGCACCGAGACCAGCTCGACCGGGATGCCGAACTCGCCGAGGTCGGCCTGGACCTGCTCCGACCGCTGGATGTTCGTCGCGGTATCGGCGGGAACCGTGATGCTCAGCTCAAGAGCCTCGCCATCCTTCGTCCAGCCGTCCTCGGGGCTGCCGGTGTAGCCGGCTTCCTCGAGGAAGGAGGTCGCCGCATCGGCATCCAGCGGGAGAGCCTTGTCCTCATAGCCGTTCTGTCCGGGCATGAAGATGTAGTCGCCCTGGGTGACGGCGGGGGCGTCGACGGGGGTGTTCGCCGCAGCGGCGATCTGCTCGCGGTTGACGATCGAGGCGACCGCCTTGCGGACGTTGACGTCGGAGAGCGGCCCCTCCTTGGCGTTCATCGTCACGTGCGTCCACGTGAGTCCGCCCGAGGTCTGGATCGCTGCATCGGCCCGGCTCTGCGCCGTCTGGTACAGGTCCGCGTTGGCCGAGATGTACAGCGTGTCGATCTCGGAGTTGGCGAACGACGAGCCCTGCTGATCCTGGCTCACTCCGCGGAAGATGACGGTGTCGAGCTTCGGGGTCTCGCCCCACCACTCGGGGTTGCGCTCGAGCGTGACGACCTGACCGGTCGCGTCGATGTCGCTGATACGGAAGGGCCCCGAGGACGGGACGGCCTTCGTGCGGTAGCCGTCGTTGTACGCGGCCGGGTCGCTCGAGATCGCCGCCGGGAGCACCGTGCCGAACAGGCTCTGCCAGTCCGCGTAAACCTGGGAGAACTCGACGATCACGTGGAACTCGTCGTCGCCCTGCTCGACCGAGGAGATGTCCTCGTAGCCGGCGGTGGATGCCGGGAGGTAAGCGTCGTTCGTGCCGTTCTGCGCCTCCCAGAACGCGATGTAATCCTCTGCCGTGATCGGGGTGCCGTCTTCCCACACCGCGTCGGGGTTCAGCTTGATCTCGACGACCTGCGGATCTTCGCTCGTGATCTCGGCGGAGACCGCGTAGTTCTCGTCGAGAACCGGCGTGCCGTCCTCAGAGATCTTGAACGGGCCACCCGTGGTGGGTTCGTTGATGTCGACGGAGTCGACCTCATTGCCATCGACCTGGTTGATGTTGAACTGCACAGGCAGCGCGCTCACCGCAAGAGTCAGCGTCCCACCGTCCTGAACGTCAGCAGCGTCAGCACGCACCCAGTCCGTCACCGGCAGAGCCGGCCCGGCCTCGGCCGACTGGGTCTCGGTCGGCGCGCCGGTGTTACCGGCGGAGCAGCCCGAGATCACGAGCGCGGCAGCGCCCAGCAGCGCCAGAGGGGCCAGCGCTTTTGCACCCCGAATCTTCATGTGATTGTTCCTCTCGTCGTTCTTTAGGGACCACAGGCGACATGGTGCATTCGCCGGCGGGGTTCAGGGTGCCGCGGTCGTCACGGCGATGTCCACCAGCGCCGATTGATCGGCATGATGGCAGGCGACGCTCGCGCGGCCTCGGGGCGCGAGCGGAGGGTCCACGGTGCGGCACTGCTCCTGACGGGTGTCGTCGAGAAGCTGATACAGCGGGCAGCGGGTGCGGAAACGGCATCCCGAGATCTCCTGCGTCGGGCTGGGGATGTCTCCCTGCAGCAGGATGCGGGCCCGCCCCCGCTCGATGCGCGGGTCGGGGATCGGGGCGGCCGAGATGAGGGCCTTCGTGTACGGATGCTGCGGATTGTCGAAGACGTCCGCGATCGGGCCCTGCTCCACGACGGCGCCCAGATACATGACCGCGACGTCGTCGGCGATCTGCCGTACCACCGCGAGGTCGTGCGCCACGAAGATGTACGACAGCCCGAGTCGGAGCTTGAGGTCCTCGAGCAGGTTGATGACACCCGCCTGGATCGAGACGTCGAGCGCGGACACGGGCTCATCGAGGACGATGACCGACGGGTTCGTCGCCAGCGCTCGCGCGATGCCGATGCGTTGACGCTGTCCGCCCGAGAACTCGTGCGGGTAACGATCGGACATCGCCGCATCGAGGCCGACCAGATCGAGCAGTTCGAGCGCGCGGCGATCGCGCTCGTCCTTGCCGGCGCCCAGTGCCCACAGCGGTTCGGTGATGACCTCGCCGACAGGAAGACGGGGATCGATCGCGCCCATCGGGTCTTGGAAGACGATCTGCACGTCCCGGCGGAGCGCGAGACGCTCCCGCCCCGACACGGAGCCGACGTCCTTGCCGTTGATGCGGATGGACCCCGACTGGGGCGCCGTCATCTCCATGATCTCGAGGATCGTGGTCGTCTTGCCGCAGCCCGACTCCCCCACGAGCCCCAGCGTCCGACCGGGCTGGAGCGAGAACGAGACGCCGTCGACGGCGCGCACGGTGCCGACCCGGCGCGGAAAGACCGAGCCGCGCATGAGCGGGAAGTGACGCTGGAGGTCGGTGACCTCGATGACGGGGACGTCGGTCGACACCTCCGCGACGGCATCGACCATGGGCTCGGGCCGGGGGAAGATCTCGGCACGGCGCAGTTCGCCGGAGGCGATCTCATCGCCTCGGATGCAGGCCGCCACGTGGCTCGTGCTGGCCGCGGCGTCGTGCGCGATGAGCGACGGCTCGATGTCGCGGCACGCGTCGATCGCGATCGGGCAGCGGGGGGCGAACGGGCATCCGCGCGGCAGCGCTGCGAGAGATGGTGGTCGTCCCTCCAACGGAACGAGCCTCTCGGTGCCTGCCGTCAGCATGTTCGGGACCGATCGGAGCAGGCCGACCGAATACGGCATGTGCGGATCATGGAAGACCTGATCGGTGGTGCCCAGCTCGACGAGCTTGCCAGCGTACATCACGCCGACCCGATCGGCGTGACCGGCGACGACGCCGAGGTCGTGGGTGATGAGGACGACCGCGGCGCCCGTCATCTCCTTGGCCTTCTCGAGCACCTCGAGGATCTGCGCCTGGATGGTGACGTCGAGGGCGGTCGTCGGCTCGTCGGCGATGATCACCTTCGGGTCGTTCGCGATCGCCATGGCGATCATCGCGCGCTGACGCATGCCGCCCGAGAACTCGTGGGGGAACGCCCGTGCGCGGCGGTCGGGGTCGGGGATGCCCACCGACTTCAGGAGCTCGACGGTGCGGGCGGCGGCGGCCTGCGCGCTCAAGGAGGAGTCGTGCAGGCGGAGCGCCTCGCTGATCTGATCGCCCACGGTGTAGACGGGCGTCAGCGCCGAGAGCGGGTCTTGGAAGACCATGGCGAGTTCCTTGCCGCGGATCTGCGACAGTCGGCGATCGCTCATCCCGAGGAGCGACTGCCCCTCGAACTCGATGGCACCCTCCACTCGGGCGTTGGTCGGCAGCAGTCCCATGATCGCGAGCGAGGAGACCGACTTGCCCGACCCGGACTCCCCCACGATGCCGAGGAACTCGCCAGGGTGGACGTCGTAGGAGATGCCACGCACGGCCTGGACGTCGCCGCCCGCGCGCTGCGGGAACGTGACGCTCAGATCGCGGACGGAGAGAAGAGGGGTGCGAGCAGGTTCTGCATGCACCGTCGACGTGATGTTCACGGCGGAATCAGGCACGGTTGGCCCCCGAGGTCGGGTCGATCGCGTCGCGCAGGGCGTCGCCGATGAGGCTGATGGCGAAGAGCAGGGCGACGAGGACGCCGGCGGGGAAGACGAACAACCACGGGCGCGTGATCGCCGCAGACGTGCCGTCGGCCAGCAGGGTGCCCAGGGAGACGTCGGGCTTTTGGACGCCGAACCCGAAGTAGCTGAGCGCCGTCTCGGACATGATCATCGACACGACCCCGAGGGTGGCGTCGATGATCAGGAGCGACGCGACGTTCGGCAGGATGTGGCGGCGCAGGATGCGCGGCGTGGACAGCCCCATGTACCGCGCGGCCCGCACGAAGTCGCGGTTGCGGAGTGAACGGGTCTGGTTACGGACGACCTGCGCCATGATCATCCAGCTGAAGATCGCGAGGAAGAACGTGAGGGCCACCCATGACAGTGAGGTGAACAGCGGGCTGAGAAGCACGAGGATGAAGAAGGACGGCACGACCAGCAGGAGGTGGGTGAGCCATCCGATGACGCGGTCGGTGCGGCCGCCGACGTAGCCGGCGAGGGAGCCGATGACTGCGGCGAGGAACGTTCCGGTGATGCCGGCGACGAGGCCGATGATGAGCGACTTCTGCAGCCCCGAGAGGGTCTGCGCGTAGATGTCCTGGCCGATGCCGTTCGTGCCGAACCAGTGGCGGAGAGTCGGACCCAGGCCCATGTTGTAGGGGTCGCGCTCGGTCGGGCTCCAGGGAGCGAAAAGCGGTCCGAGCACAGCCCACGCCACGATGAGGACGAACGCGATCGCGCCGACCCAGAACCGGGGCATCCGGGTGAGGCGCTTCCAGACGAGCGCGTTCCGGGAGAGCGGGCGCTGACGGTTCGTGACCGACTGATCATCGTCGAGCGGCAACTCGATGGATTCGTGCTGCACGATCGACATGTCAGCTCCTCACTCGGGGGTCCAGCGCTGCATACATCGCCTCGGAGATGGTCGAGGACAGCAGGACGAGGACAGCGATGAACAGGGTGGAGCCCGCAGCCGCGTTGACGTCGTTCTTCGTGACGGCGTCGAGGGTGAACTGCCCCATGCCGCGCCAACTGAAGACGATCTCGAGCATCGCGGAGCCGGCGATCAGGGTTCCGAAGCTGTAGGCGAAGAATGTGGACATCGGGATCAGCGCGATGCGGACCCCGTGGCGGAAGAGCGCTTTGCTCCGAGGAAGGCCCTTGGCGCGCGCCGTGCGGATGTAGTCGGCTCCGAGGACGTCGAGCATCACGCTGCGCTGGTAGCGGGAGTAGCTCGCGGCGCCCATGAGGACGAGCGCGATCGTCGGGAGGAGCAGATGGATGGCCCGATCGAGCGCGAGATCCCACCAGCTTCCGCTGATCCCCGCACTGTACTCACCGGTGAAGGTGATCACCTGCACCCCGACCGCGTTGTTGAACGCCGTCGCGACGATCATGAGGAGCACGCCGATGACGAACGTGGGGGTCGCGAAGATCAGGAACGACGAGTAAGTGACGATCTGGTCGCTCGCTTTGTACTGCCGAACCGCTCCCCAGACGCCCAGGAGGACGCCGATGATCGCTCCGAGGATGGAGCCGATCAGGAGCAGGCGCAGGCTCGCGCCGGAGCGGGCGAGGATCTCGTCCGTGACGGGCTGGCCGCCGACGGTGATGCCGAGCGAGAACTGGGTGAACAGTCCCACCAGCCAGTTCCAGAGGCGGACGATCACGGGCATGTCCGGGCTCTGCCCGATCGCGGCGAGCGAGGCGTCGATCGACGCCTGCGGGGGCCGCGGGTTCATGCCGTAGTAACGGTCACCCGGCTTCAGGACGGTGCTCGCCAGGACGTACGCCATGCAGGTGGCGATGAGGCTGAGGATCGCGTAGTTCACGAACCTGCGGAGGACGTACAACGTCACTGGGCGGTCCCGGCGGAACGGATGCAGATAGACACGCTCATGGTGGTGGATCTTTCTCGGGCTGACGCTCGCGAGCGTCCGGAGGAACCGGAATCACATTCCGTTCGACGACACTAACTCGGACCTCGACTTTGATATGTCCGTGTCGGTAACTCTTTGTATGAACGTAACATTGCGTGACCTGCTTGCAAAATGCCTGTGAACGACGGCATCCGCGCGCAGTCCGCTCAGCCTATGGATCGGCTGATGATCACCGCGCCCAATGCCCAGCACGCGAGGACACCCAGGGCCAGCAGACTGCGAAGGTCCCATCGACGGACCACGTCTCCGCCGGAGGCGCCCGCCGACGCTGCGGCATCCCACTGCTCTCGGATCAGCTGAAGGTCTCGCACCGCGGTGGATTCGCGGCGCGGCGCGTCCGGTTCGGAACGGCGGGCGGGCCGCGGCGGACGCCCCGCGGCGGGACCTCCGAACGCGTTCACGACCGAGGAGTCGTCCACGGTGACACGGAGCTGGAACCTCATGCCGATGTCATGCACGCACCCCCAGGGGATGCGGATGACCCGGAGGAGATTCTGGACCGTGATCCCCTCCGCGTCGATCGCCACGTGCGAGGCGAAGGTCGCGACGTAGATGCCCCACAGCACCAGCAGCAGCCACGGCAGCAGCAGGAACGTCTCGAGCCACCCCGCGCGGACGATCGCGTCGACGATCAGCAGGGCGGTGATGATCGCGGCCGCGCCCAGCGACACCGGGCCGGATGCGGCACGGAAGACCCGAGGGGCGACGCGACCGGTTTCCCCGGAAGCCCCGCCCCTCGCATCGGACATCATCGGCGGATGCCGATCACGCGCCGAACTCGAATCCGGCGCCGGGGATGGCTGCCAGCAGCTCGCGCGTGTACTGCTCCTGCGAGTGGTCGAACACCTCGTCGGTGGTCGCCGACTCGACGAGCCGGCCCTGACGCATGACGCTCACGTTGTCCGCCACCAGGCGGACGACCGCGAGGTCGTGCGTGATGAAGAGGTACGTGAGGTCGAGCTCGGACTGCAGCTCGGTGAGCAGGTTCAGGATCTGCCCCTGCACCAGCACGTCGAGCGCGGAGACCGCTTCGTCGAGGACGAGGACGTCGGGCTTGAGGGCGAGCGCGCGGGCGACCGCGACGCGCTGGCGCTGTCCTCCCGACAGCTCGCTCGGGTATCGGTCGCGGGTGGCGGCGGGCAGCGACACCTGATCGAGGAGCTCGGTGACGCGGGCGGAGCGCTCCTTGGCGGTGCCGAACTTGTGCACGCGCATGGGTTCGGAGATCGTGTCACCCACGCTGTACTGCGGGTCGAGCGTGCCGTACGGGTCCTGGAACACCGGCTGCACGCGTCGACGGAACGCGAGCTCCTCAGCCCGGTTGAGACCGCCGAGCTTCTTGCCGTCGAAGGAGATCTCACCCGACGTCAGCGACTCGAGCTGCAGGAAGAGCTTCGCCAGGGTCGACTTGCCCGACCCCGACTCCCCCACGATGGCCGTCGTCGTGCCCTTGGCGACCGACAGGCTCACGTCGTCCACCGCGACGATCTCGCGCGACCTCAACCCGCCGGTGCGGATCTTGTAGACGCGGCGCGCGTTGCGGATGTCGATGAAGTCCTGCTGCGGCGCGACGACCTCGGCCTCGCGCTCCTCGGCGCGTGCGAGGTACTGCGCCGAGTCGCCGAACAGCTCGGTCTTCTCGTTGTGGCGCACCGCCTGCATGCGCCGTGACGCGAGGCTCGGGGCGGCGGAGACCAGCCGGCGGGTGTAGGGGTGCTTCGGGTCCGCGAGGATCTCGGCGGACGGGCCCGACTCGACGACCTTGCCGCGGTACATGACGACGAGGTGCTCCGCGCGTTCGGCCGCGAGGCCGAGGTCGTGCGTGATGAACAGGACCGAGGTGCCGTAGTCCGTCGTGAGCGTGCCCAGGTGGTCGAGGATCTGACGCTGCACCGTCACATCGAGCGCCGACGTGGGCTCGTCGGCGATCAGGAGCTTGGGCCGGGCCGACAGGCCGATCCCGATGAGCGCGCGCTGACGCATGCCACCCGAGAACTGGTGCGGGTACTGACGCATGCGATCACGCGCGTCGGGCAGGCCTGCCTCGGTGAGGACATCGGCGGCACGGTCGTTGATCGCGGCGCGACCGGTGGCCGAGCCGTTCGAACGGACGGCCTCGCGGACCTGGAACCCGACGCTCAGGACGGGGTTGAGGTTCGACATCGGGTCCTGCGGCACGTAGCCGATCTGCGAGCCGCGCACGCTCTGCAGCTCACGGGTCGACAGGGTCGCCAGATCCTGGCCCTCGAACATGATCGAGCCGTCGGTGATGCGGCCCGATCCGGGCAGCAGACGGATGATCGCCTGCGCCGTCGTGGACTTTCCGGAGCCCGACTCGCCGACGATCGCAACCGACTGCCGCGGGTAGATCGTGAGGTCGACGCCGCGGACGGCGGGGATGAGCCCGCCCTTGGTCTGGAATCCGACGTGGAGGTTGCGGATGTCGAGAAGGGGGGTCTCGGGGGACGTGGACTCGCTCATCGGCGGGCACGCTCCTTCGGGTCGAGGGCGTCGCTGACGACATCGCCCAGCATGAGGAAGGACAGCACGGTCAGCGACAGCGCGGCCCCGGGGTAGATCAGCTCCATGGGATTCGTCGTCAGCGACGCGCGGGCCTGGTTGATGTCATTGCCCCAGCTCATCACGTTGGTCGGGAGACCGATTCCGAGGAACGACAGGGTCGCCTCGGCCACGATGAACGTTCCGAGCGAGACGGTCGCCACGGCGATGACGGGAGCGAGTGCGTTCGGGAGGACGTGACGCAGCAGCACGCGCCACCGCGAGACGCCGAGCGCGATGGATGCCACGACGTAGTCGGCCTGCTTGGCGCTCATGACGGCGCCGCGCATGATGCGGGCGATCTGGGGCCAGGCGAAGACCGCGATGACCAGAGCCACGACGAGCGGGGTGCGGTCGGGGACGACGGACATGAACACGATCGCGCCGAGCACGGTCGGGATCGCGAAGAAGATGTCGCCGACGCGGGACAGGATCGCGTCGAGGAAGCCGCCGTAGTAGCCGGCGAGGGCGCCCACGATCGAGCCGAAGACGGTCACGATCAGCGTGGCGAGCGCACCGACGAGGACGGATGCCTGTGCCCCGAAGATGACGCGCGAGTACACGTCGCATCCCTGGCGGGTGAAGCCGAACGGGTGACCGGCAGCCGGGCCCTCGCTCGAGTTCTGGAGCAGGCAGTTGTCCGTCGGGGAGACCGGGGCGAAGACACCCGGGATGATCGCGACGATCATGATCATCAGGATCAGGACCGAGGAGACCCAGAACAGCGGCCGGCGACGCATCGCCTGCCACGCGTCGCTCCAGACGCTGCGGGGCTTGTCGGAGACGGAGACGGCGTCGATCGCCTGGAGCGGCGCATCTTCCTCGGAGGCGACGAAGTGCGCCTGATTGAGTCGAGCGTTACTTGGCATAGCGGATCCTCGGGTCGAGCCAGGCGTACAGAAGGTCAACGAGCAGGTTCGCCAGCATGATGATGATCACCATGATGGCGACGAAGGACACGACCGTGGGTCCTTCGCCGATCGTGATGGCACGGTAGATCGTGCCGCCGACGCCGTTGATGTTGAAGATGCTCTCCGTGACGATCGCGCCGACCATGAGCGAGCCGAGGTCGACACCGAGGTAGGTCACGACGGGCACCAGCGAGTTGCGGAGCACGTGGACGGTGACCACGCGGGGGCGGCTGAGGCCCTTCGCGGTCGCGGTGCGGACGTAATCGGCCGAGAGGTTCTCCGCAACGGACGACCGCGTGAGACGCACGATGTAGGCGAACGACACCGAGGCGATGACGATCGCGGGGAGGATCAGCTCACTCCACGGCGCCTCGGCGCTCACGGTGGTGCGCGCCCAGCCCAGCCGGATGCCGAAGATCAGCTGGAGGACCGAGCCGATCACGAAGGTCGGGACCGAGATGAGCAGAAGGCTCACGACGAGGATGCTCGCGTCGAAGAACTTGCCCTTGCGAAGACCTGCGATCAGGCCCACGAGGATGCCGAGGACGGCCTCCATGGCGAGGGCCAGGAGGGCGAGGCGCGCCGTGATCGGGAAGGCGTTCGCCATCACGTCCGCGACGGGCCGGCCGGAGAAGGTCGTGCCCCAGTCGCCCTGGACGAGATCGCCGAGGTACAGGAAGTACTGCACGATGAACGGCTTGTCGAGGTTGTATTGCGCCCGAACGGCTTCGATCGCTGCGGGAGACGGCTGACGGTCGCCGTACAGGGCGGCGATCGGGTCTCCTGGCAGAAGGAAGACGAGGGCGTAGATCAGGAGGGTCGCCCCGAAGAAGACGGGGATCAGCTGCAAGAGCCGTCGACCGATGTACCAGAGCATCGACGAAAATCCTAAGTGAGGGTAGCGGGTGAAGGGCGGGTTCCGGTCAGCACAGTGTCCGGGACGCTACGCGCCCCGGACACCGTACTCCACTGTTTACCGAGTGCTGAATTCAGCCCTTGGTGATGAGGTGGTAAAGCGGAACCGAGTCCCAGCCGAACTCGACGTCGTTCACGCCGTCAGCCCACACGCCGACTGCGTTCGAGTACCACAGCGGGATGCTGGGGAGATCCTTCATCAGCATCTCCTGAGCCTCTTCGTAGAGGCCTGCAGCGTCCTCGACGGACGGAGCAGCAGCGGCCTCTTCGAGCTTGGCGTCGAACTCGGGGTTCGTGTAGCCCTCGTAGTTCGAGCTGGCACCGGTCGAGTACTGCGCCGACAGGAAGTTACCCTGCGAGGGGTAGTCCGCCTGCCAGCCCGCACGGGTCGCACCGGGCAGGGTGCCCGAGGTGCGGAGGTCGAGCGCTGCGGCGAAGGTCGGGAACGGCTGACCCTCGGCGTCGATCCCCAGCGTGTTGGAGATGCTGTTGGTCACGGCGTCGACCCAGGCCTGGTGGCCTCCGTCGGAGTTGTACGCGAGCTGGAAGGTGCCCTCGTACGGCGAGATCGCCTCAGCCTCGGCCCACATGGCCTTGGCCTCTTCGGGGTTGTAGTCGAGGACCTCGGATCCGGGGAGCGAGTCCGACCAGCCCTCGACGACCGGCGACGTGAAGTCGGTCGCGGGGGTGCGGGTGCCCTGGTAGATCTTGTCGGTGATCTCTTCGCGGTTGATCGACATCGAGATCGCCGCGCGGCGGAGCTGGCCCTCTTCATCCTGACCGAAGTGGTCGATGTAGAAGGGGATGTTGAAGCCCTGGTAGATCGCGGCCGGCTGGTTCACCGAGCGCTCGGGGAAGTCGGTCTCATAGGTGCCGAAGGCGGTGTCGGGGACCGTGTCGAGGACGTCGAGGTTGCCGCCCTGCGCGTCTGCGTAGGCTGCGTCGAGGCCGGTGTAAAAACGGATGTCGAGACCGCCGTTGGCAACCGCACGAACACCCTTGTAGTCGGGGTTCTTCTTGAGGGTGATGCCCTCGTTGTGCCGCCATGCGCCCTCTTCCTGGAGCATGTACGGGCCGTTGCCGATGGGGTTCTCGCCGAAGGCTTCCATGTCCTCGAACGCGACGGAGGGAAGCGGCATGTAGGCGGTGTAGCCGAGGCGCAGCGGGAAGTCCGCGTCGGGTGCCTTGAGGGTGACGGTGAACGTCATGTCGTCGACGACCTCGAGACCGGTCGGAGCGGCGCTGCCGTCTTCGGTCGCGCCCTCGATCGTGTTGAACCAGTAGGCGCCGTTGGGGTCCTGCGCACCGGCGGTCCAGGTGTCGACGAAGGTCTTCGCCGTGATGGCCTCGCCGTTGGTGAACGCCCAGCCGTCGGCGACCTTGATGGTCCAGACGACGTTGTCGTCGCTCTCGATCGACTCGGCGACCTCGTTCTCGATCTGACCGTCGGCGTCGTAGCTGACCAGACCTGCGTACATCGCGGTCAGGATCTTTCCGCCGCCCACCTCGGTGGTGCCGTAGGTGATCAACGGGTTCTGGGGCTCGTTGCCGTTCGTGGTGATGATGGCGGCGCTGTCACTCTCGCTGCCCTCTTCAGCCGGGGTCTCGGCGGACTGCGAGCAGCCGGCAAGCGTGAGCGTGACTACGGACGCGAGTGCGAATGCACTGAGCCCCAAACGTCGTCGCGACATGGTTCCTCCTGGATTACGGGTACGTGGCACAGCAGCCCCGGCAGCGGTGCCGGCGCGGAAATGCGCACGAGTTGGCACCCCGACGATATGCCGCTGTCAGCGCCGGGGGCGCACCACGGGCGAAAACGTTACACGTCGGCAACAAAGGGGTGGCCGGCTTGGGCCGTCTGTTCACACCGGCGGCGAACATGTGCGCGATTAGCCCAGTCGGGCTTGCGGGGCCACGCGCAGGCATCGGCATCGGCCGTTCGATATGCGGCATCCGGCGGCGGCTGCGCTTTCGAATCGGAGGTTTCGATGGGGAGTGACCGGCGCGATGTAAAGCGACTGTTACGCTCGTGGTGCCACCCGGACGAGAGGACCCCCATGAGCGACGCCGTCATGATTTTCGCGAGCACCGAAGCCGCGGACATGCGCCACGTGATCCCCCACGACGTGCACGACCCCTTCCTCTACATGGAGGTGGACGGCGCGGCCCACACGGCCATCAAGTCCCTCGAAGCCGCCCGCATGCGAGAGGTCGACGGCATGACCGTCCACCCGCTCGACGAGCTGGGGTTCGATGATTTCCGCGCGGCCGGCGAGGACCCCGACACCGCCGAGCTGAGCACCCTCGTCGAGCTGTGCCGCCGCCTCGGCGTGACCCGCGGGCTGGTGCCGCCGACGTTCCCGCTCGAGGTCGCCGACCACCTGCGGGCTGCGGGCCTCGACATCGCCGTCGACCGACGCCTCTTCGTCGACCGTCGCCGGGTGAAGACCCCGCACGAACTCGCCGGCATCCGCCGCGCTCAGATCGCCGCCGAAGCGGGCGTCTCGCTCGTGGCGGACGCGATCGACCGCGCCGACGTCGCGGACGACGGCGGCCTCATGCTTGACGGCGTGCCCCTGACGTGCGAAGACCTGAAGGACCGTATCCGGGCGGTCTACCTCCGCAACGGATGCGAGGACGCCGGCATGATCGTCGCCCACGGCGCACAGACCTGCATCGGCCACCACGCCGGATCGGGGCAGATCTACGCGGGCGAACCGGTCACCGTGGACATCTGCCCGCGTGACATCGCCTCGGGCGGCAACTCCGACATGACGCGCACCTTCGTCAAGGGCGAGATCGACGAGGAGCTCGCCTTCTACTACCGGATCGTCAAGGAGTCGTTCGACGCGACGCTCGCTGCGATCCGCCCGGGTCTGCCCGTCGCCGAGCTCCACCGCATCTCCTGCGCGCCGATCGAAGCCGCCGGTCAGCCGACGCAGCTCACGAAGAAGCCGGGCGAGGTGCTCGACGAGGGCTACTTCCACAGCCTCGGCCACGGGGTCGGCCTCGAGGTCCACGAGCCGCCGAGCCTGAACCAGAACGACGCCGTGCTCGTGGTCGGCGACGTCATCGCGATCGAGCCCGGCTGCTACCGGCAGGGCTTCGGCGGAGTGCGCCTCGAAGACATCGTGCTGGTGACCGAGGACGGCTACGAGCTCATCTCGGACTACCCGTACGAGCTGACACCCGTCTCGCTCCCCCGCGGCAAATGAGCGCGGCACGCGACCCTCGGATCGACGAGGCGGCAGACGCGATCGTCGCGGAGTGGCAGGCCCTCTGCCGCTTCCCGACGGTCGCCGGAGACCTGGAGGCCATCGGCGAGGCCGCCGACTGGATCGAGGAGCGGCTGGCTCCCCTCATGGACCGGGTCGAGCGGCGGGAGATCCCCGGCTACGGACCGGTGCTCATGGGATTCCGCCGGGGCCGGAGCGAGCGGACGCTGCTGCTGTACAACCACTACGACGTCCAGCCCGAGGGGGATCTCGGCCGGTGGACCTCGCCGCCCTACGCCGCGGAGATCCGGGGCGGGGCGATGTATGCACGCGGCGCGTGCGACGACAAGGCGGACGCCGCCGGCAGGCTCACCTCGCTCCGGCTGTGGATCGACGAGCACGACGGCGACCTTCCGTTCAGCGTGATCTACCTCGCCGATCCGTGCGAGGAGATCGGCAGCCCCGGCCTCGACGACGTCCTCGCGGAGTATGCCGACCGCCTCGCCGCCGACGCGTGCCTGTGGGAGAGCTACCTGCGCGAGGAGGACGGCCGGCCGGCGATCGGCTTCGGATGCCGGGGGTCGCTCGAGGTCGAGCTGTCGCTGACGACGCTGGTATCCGCGCAGCATCCGTCGTATGCCTCGATCCTCCGGTCGGCGCCGCTCGAGCTGATGAGCGCGATCTCGTCGCTCCGCCACGCCGACGGACGCATCGCGGTGGCCGGGTTCGCCGACCACGCGGTCGTCGCCGACGACGCGGCGCGCAGCCGGACGGCCGAGGTGACGGTGCCCGGTCCGTCGATCGCTGCCCCCGGCGTCTCGCCGCACCTGCCGATCGAGGCGGACGAGCTGTCGACCCGCTTCATCTACGAACCCTCGATGAGCCTGTCGGGCTTCGATCTCGACCCGGGCGTGCGCCAGAGCATCCCCGCGTCGTGCACGGCCCGCGTGCGATTCGGTCTCGTCCCCGGCATCGACCCCGCCGCCGCCTACGAGGCCGTGCGCGCGCACGTGACCGCGGTCAACCCCGATATCGGGCTCAGCCTCGTGCGGGCGATGGCGCCCGCCTACTCCCCCGTCGAATCGACCTTCGGGGAGGCCGTCGTGCGAGCGGCGCGGTCGGCGTTCCGCGCCGAGCCCGTCGTCTACGACGTCATGACCGGCGCCGGCCCGGGCGCCCTGTTCCTCGGCCACCTCGGAGCGCCGATCATCTCGCCGACCGGCACCCTCCGCCCCGCCGGCAACATGCACGGCTACGACGAGCACGGCTATGTCGAGGACTTCCTCGACCACGTGCAGTTCACGCTCGACATCCTCCGCGAACTCGACCGCGGCGGTTTCGCGGAAGAGGTGCCGGCATGAGCGACGACGGCTCCCTCCGCTCACTCCTCGAGCCCGAGCGCGAGGCGCTCGACCTCGACGACGTCGACCGGCGCATCCTGCACCGGCTCCACGAGGACGCCCGCGCGTCACTGCGGAGCATCGCCGGCGATGTCGGCATGTCCGCTCCGGCCGTGGCGGAGCGGATCGCACGTCTCGAGCGCGGCCACGTGATCCGTCGCCACACGGTCGAGCTCGACTGGGCGGCGCTCGGGTACCCGATGCTCGTCGTGGTGCCGATCCGCCTGGCGGCGACGACGGACGCCGGGGCGGTGCTCGACCGTCTGCGGGAGATCCCGGCTCTCACCGAGGTGCTCGTGCTCGCGGCGGGGTACGACCTGATGGCGCGCTTCCGGGTGCGCGATCACGCCGACCTCCAGCGCCTGCTCATCGAGCGCATCTGGCCGATCCCGGGCATCGAGCACGCGGAGACCATGCTGTCCATCGGACGCCTCGCCGATCCGACTCCGCTCCGCCACGTGCTGGCCACCGAAGCCCCCCTGAAGCGCCGCCGCGGCTGACGGCGCTGACGAAGACCCTATGAATCCGGATGCCGCCGCGTCGCCCCGGCGGCGCGGCGTGGCATCCTGCGGCTCGTGCCCGGATCCTCAGACCTCGCCCCCGTGGCGGCCGTGAGCCGCCGCCGGCTCGGGTGGGAGATCGCCATCGTCCTGGCGCTTTCGCTCGGACGGTCCGCCGTGTTCTCGCTGCTGGCGCTCATCGAAGCGCTCACGCGCGCGCCGCTCGGGGGTCAGCAGACCTCGATAAATCCGGGCGCCGGGGCGTCGGAGGCCTTCGACGTCGCAGAGCAGGTGCTGTCGTATCTGTTCGGGCTCGCTCCCGTGGCGCTCGCGATCTACCTCCTGTGGGACCCGGTACGGAGCGGATTCGCGAAGATCGGACTGACCTTCGCGAGGTTCGGGCGCGACCAGTGGGGAGGACTCCTCCTCGTCGTCGTCATCGGCGTGCCAGGTCTCGCCCTCTACGCCGCCGGCCGGGCGCTCGGGATCACGATCCAGGTGGACGCCTCGCCGCTCGACTCGTCGTGGTGGACGATTCCGCTCCTGCTTCTCGCCGCCCTCCGCGCGGGCCTGCTGGAGGAGGTCGTCATGGTCGGGTACCTGTTCGACCGCCTGCGGCTGCTCGGGTGGAACACCTGGACGATCATCCTCTCCACCGCCATGCTCCGCGGCGCGTACCACTCGTATCAGGGCTTCGGGCCGATCATCGGCAACATCGCGATGGGCATCGTCTTCGGCTGGGTCTACCACCGCTGGGGGCGGGTGATGCCGCTCGTGATCGCGCACGTCACGATCGACGTCATCGCCTTCGTCGGGTATCCCCTCGCGGCCGCCTGGTGGCCGGGCGTCTTCGCTCCCCCGGGCTCCTGACAGGCCGCGCCCCGTCCCCCTCCCCGAGACTGCTTCCCGGCGCCGACACGGCGGAGGCTCGCGCTGTCTCGGCGCGACGGTGGTGTGTCGCCGGAGGGGCGGGCGAGCGGCCAGGCGACCGCGGACGACGGGGCAGACGGAGCCACCGGCTCCTCCACACGCGGAGTCGAGGCCGAGGTGACAGGGGAGATCGGGATCGGATGCCGGTCGGGCCCGGCGGGAGAGCACGCTGGGCCGATGAACGCGCCACCAGAGTGCCGTCCCGCCCCCGTGCTGCTGATCCCGGGGCGATCGACGCCCCACCCCGAGCGCCGTGTCGCGCGCGGGGAACTGGTGAGAGTCGAAGCGGGCGTCTTCGCGCCTGCCGCCGCGTGGCAACGCTTACCGGCATGGGATCGGTACCTCGCGAGAGTGCACGCCCATACGCTCGTCCGACCTGGGGCGGTGTCATCGCATGAGTCCGCGGCCGCCCTTTGGGGCCTACCCGTCTTCGCGGAGCCCACACATGTCCACGTTCTCGGCGACCGGCATGCCACGTCGCGCGTCAGCGCAGGGGTGCGGACGCACTCGACCGCCGACGCACGGGAGATCATGATGATCAGGGGGCGAGGGGTGACCTCGATCAGCGAGACCGTGGTCGATCTCGCGCGCTCCCGGCATCCTGCGGTCGCACTCGCCGTCGCTGACGCGGCCCTCCGGATCGACCGCTCGCTCACAGTCGGGCACCTGGTCGCGGTGAACGAGGCACGCGCCAGCAGCCGCGGACGAAGGCTCGCCCGGTGGGTGCTCGCGCGGGCCACGCCCCTCGCCGAGACTGCGCTGGAGTCCGTCAGCCGCGCGGCCATCGAGTGGCTCGGCTTCGAGGAGCCGTCGCTGCAGTGGTCGGTGCGACACGACGACGGCTCCGTGGATCGTGCCGACTTCCGGTGGCAGTCGTGCGATGCGGTCGGAGAGGCCGACGGACGCGTCAAGTACAGCGGTCGGTTCGGTGACCCTGGAGCGGTGTACGTAGCGGAGAAGCGGCGCGAGGACCGGATGCGGCGACGCGTGCGTGGCTACGCGCGATGGGGATGGCGAGAGGTATCCGTCACGCACGAGTTAGCCGCGATCCTCCAGGATGCGGGGCTTCGACGAGGTCGACCGGAGCAGGCACCTCCCCTGTTCTCCCTGCGCGGAGCGATAAACGGGCACCGCACGCCACACATCCACGACCACCCGGCATCCCCCAGCACTGTCTGACACGACCCGCGAGGATGCAGCGGCGCGCCGAAACCGCGGCAATGACCGCCGTCTCGGCGCACAGCTGCATTCTCGCCTGCGGAGGGCCTGGGCCGGATCAGGCGGCCGGTCGGATCAGGCGAAGGCCTCGATCGGCGGGCAGGCGCACACGAGGTTGCGGTCGCCGTAGGCGTTGTCGATGCGCCGGACCGGCGGCCAGTACTTCGAGCGGATCAGGGTCCGCACGGGGTAGACGGCCGTCTCCCGCGAGTAAGGATGAGCCCACTCGGTGGTGATCACCGCTTCGGCGGAGTGCGGGGCGTTGACGAGCGGGTTGTCGCGGGCGGGCCACTCCCCCGCCGCGACCGCGTCGGCCTCCGCCTTGATCGCGATCATGGCCTCGACGAAGCGCTCGAGCTCGGGCAGGTCCTCCGACTCCGTCGGCTCGACCATGAGCGTGCCCGCAACCGGGAACGACATGGTCGGGGCGTGGAAGCCGTAATCGATCAAGCGCTTCGCGACGTCGTCCACCGTGATCCCGGTCGCCTCCTTCAACGGTCGCAGATCGAGGATGCACTCGTGGGCGACGAGACCCCCCTCGCCCGCGTAGAGCACCGGGTAGTGGTCCTTCAACCGCAGCGCCACGTAGTTGGCCGCCAGCACCGCGGCGCCCGTCGCCGCCCGGAGCCCGTCGGCGCCCATCATGCGCACGTACGACCAGGAGATCGGAAGGATCGACGCAGAGCCGTACGGCGCCGCCGAGACCGGCCCCCCGTCGAACACGAAGCCGCCCGCGTGCTCCGCGCGCTGGGCGAGCGGATGGGAGGGCAGGAACGGCGCGAGGTGCGCCTTCGACGCGACCGGGCCCACGCCCGGGCCGCCGCCGCCGTGCGGGATCGCGAACGTCTTGTGCAGGTTGAGGTGCGATACGTCGCCGCCCAGGTCGCCGAAACGCGCGAAGCCGAGCAGGGCGTTGAGGTTCGCGCCGTCGACGTACACCTGGCCGCCCGCCTCGTGCACCGCGCCGGTGACATCGACGACGTCCTGCTCGTAGACGCCGTGCGTCGACGGATAGGTGATCATCAAGGCGGCGAGGTCCTCGGCGTTCGCCGCCACCTTCGCGCGCAGATCGTCGAGGTCGACGTTGCCGGCCTCGTCGCACGCGACGACGACGACCCGCATGCCCGCGAGCACGGCGGATGCCGCGTTCGTGCCGTGTGCCGACGACGGGATCAGGCAGACGTCGCGGTGCTGGTCGCCGCGCGAGTGGTGGTAGCCGCGGATGGCGAGAAGACCCGCGAGCTCGCCCTGCGAACCGGCGTTGGGCTGCAACGACACCGCGTCGTAGCCGGTCACGTCGGCCAGCCAGGACTCGAGCTGCTCGATCATCACGAGGTAGCCCGCGACGTCTTCGAGCGGCGCGAACGGGTGCACGCGGGCGAACTCCGGCCACGACACCGCAGCCATCTCGGTCGCGGCGTTCAGCTTCATGGTGCACGAGCCGAGCGGGATCATCCCGCGGTCGAGCGCGTAGTCGCGGTCGGCGAGCTGCTTGAGGTAGCGCATCATCGCCGTCTCGGACCGGTGGGTGCGGAAGACCGGGTGAGTCAGGTACTCGTCCTGGCGACGCAGCGCCTCGGGCAGGTGCGCGTTCCGATCGCGCAGCGCGACGAAGACCCGGGATGCCGTGATGCCGAACACCTGGGCGATGGAGTGCAGATCGGCGACCGTGGTCGTCTCGTCGAGCGAGATGCCGACCGAGTCGCTGTCGCGGAACCAGAGCTGGTAGCCGCGTTCGCGCGCTGCGGCCACCGTCTCCTCGGCCCTGCCGGGAGTGCGCACCACGAGCGTGTCGAAGAACGACTCGTGCAGCACCGAGGCGCCCGACTCGACCAGCCAGTCGCGCAGCAGCGCGGTCTTGGCCGTCAGCTCCTCCGCGATCGAGCGGAGCCCGTCGGGACCGTGGTAGACCGCGTACATCGAGGCCATGACGGCGAGGAGGACCTGCGCGGTGCAGATGTTCGAGGTGGCCTTCTCACGGCGGATGTGCTGCTCACGGGTCTGCAGCGAGAGCCGGTAGGCGGGGTTGCCGACGGCATCCACCGACACGCCCACGAGGCGACCGGGGAGCTGACGCTCGAGTCCCTTGCGCACGGCCAGGTAGCCCGCGTGCGGACCGCCGAACCCCATGGGCACGCCGAACCGCTGCGTCGTGCCGACGGCGATATCCGCGCCCATCGATCCGGGCGAGCGCAGGAGCGTCATCGCGAGGAGGTCGGCCGCGACCACGGCGAGCCCGCCGCGCTCGTGCACCGCGGCGATCGCTGCGGTCGGGTCCCAGACCCGCCCGGAGGCGCTCGGGTACTGGATGAAGACCCCGAAGGCGTCGGGAACCGCGCGGTCTGCTTGTCCGCCGGCGTCTTCCCAGACGCGGAAGTCGACCTCCTGCACCTCGACTCCCAGGGCTGCCGCCCGGTGCGCGAGCAGTGCCTTGGTCTGCGGGAACGCGTCGGAATCGACGAGGAAGACGTTCGACGCCGCCTTCGACGCGCGTCGCGCGAGCAGCATCCCCTCCACCACCGCCGTGGACTCGTCGAGCATCGACGCGCCCGCCGTGGTGAGCCCGGTGAGGTCGGTGACCATCGTCTGGAAGTTGATGAGCGCCTCGAGCCGGCCCTGTGAGATCTCGGGCTGGTAGGGCGTGTAGGCGGTGTACCACGAGGGGTTCTCGAGCACGTTGCGCTGGATCACCGACGGCGTGATGGTGTCGTAGTAGCCGAGCCCGATCAACGATCGCGCGACCCGGTTCTGGGCGGCGAGATCGCGGAGCTCCGCGAGAGCCTCGGCCTCGGATGCCGCCGGCGGAATCACGCTGTCGCGCGAGGTCACCGCGATCGCGTCGGGGATCGCCCTCTCGACGAGAGCGTCGATGGAGTCGAAGCCCACCGCGCGGAGCATCTGCTCCTGCGCGGCGGCGTCCGTGCCGATGTGGCGGTCGCGGAAGGTCGCGCTCACGCCTCGCCGCCCGTCAGGGCCACGTAGCCGTCGTGGTCGAGGAGGTCGGCCGGCGCCGCCCCGTCGAGTCTGATCTTCACGAGCCAGGCGTCGAACGCGCCGGCGTTGACCGACGAGGGGTCGTCGACGACGGCGTCGTTGATCTCGACGATCTCCCCCGTCAGGGGGGCGAACAGCTCGCCCACCGACTTGGTCGACTCGATCTCTCCCACGACGGAGCCGGCGCTCACGCTCGTACCCACGGCGGGGAGCTCGACGAAGACGACATCACCGAGCTTCTCCGCGGCGAAATCGGTGATGCCGACGGTGGCGATGTCGCCGTCGAAGGCGATCCACTCATGCTCGGCGGTGTACGAGAGGGCGGTGGGGTCGGTCATTTCTGTCTCCGATAGAAGGGAAGGGCGGTGACGGTCGCGGGGATGCGGGTTCCGCGCACGTCGAGGGAAAGGATGGTGCCCACAGCGGCTGCCGAGGGGGCGACGAACGCCATGGCGATGGGGTGTCCGAGGGTCGGGCTGAGGGCTCCGGAGGTGACCTCGCCGACCGGGTCGTCTCCGTCGAGGACCGCGTAGCCGGCGCGTCCGGCACGGCGCCCCTCCGCGACGAGCCCGACGAGGACAGGGAGTTCGGCGGTGTCACGGGCGTCGAGTCCGGCTTTGCCGACGAAGTCGTCCTTGTCGGCGGCGACGGCGCGGCCGAGGCCTGCCTGGGCGGGCACGATGTCCGGCCCCAGTTCGTGGCCGTACAGCGGCATTCCCGCCTCGAGGCGGAGCGTGTCCCGGGCGGCGAGTCCGGCAGGGACGAGCCCGTGCGCGGCGCCGGCGGCCGAGAGCGACTGCCACAGCGCGGCGGCCGTCGCGTTCGGCACCAGGAGCTCGAAGCCGTCCTCGCCGGTGTAGCCGGTACGCGCGATGAGCAGGCTCCGTCCGTCGAACTCCCCCGACGCCCAGGCGTAGTACGGCAGGTCGGCGAGCACCGGGTCGACGCCGGCGATGCCGTCGGTCGCCTCGATGATCGCGCGCGCGGCCGGGCCCTGAACGGCGATCAGCGACATCGCGTCGGTCAGGTCGGTGATCTCGGGCACGTGCGCGCCCGCCACGAAGGCGAACGAGCCGTCGGGGGCGACCGGCGGCGTCCACTGCTCCGACCAGGAGTCGGCGGCCGCGGAGAGCGACGCGGCGACGGCGCTCCGGTTTCCGGCGTTCGCGATGATGAGGAACTCGCCGTCTGCGATCCGGTACACGATGACGTCGTCGACGATCCCGCCGCCCGAGGCGAGGACGAAGGAGTATTTCGCCTTGCCCACCTTCATCGTGGAGATGCGACCGGCGAGGGCGTAGTCGAGGAACCCCGCGGCATCCGGGCACACGATGCGGAACTCCGCCATGTGGGAGATGTCGAACAAGCCCGCCGCCTGACGGACAGCGTGGTGCTCCGCGAGATCCGAGGTGTAGCGCACCGGCATCAACCAGCCGCCGAAATCGGTGAAGGACGCGCCCAGGCTCTCGTGCACCTCGTGCAGGGGGGAACGTCTCGGCTCGGCCGTGGGGGTGTCTGTCATGGTTCTCCGCTCAACATTCCACGACGCTCACGGCGAGTCCGCCGAGGGCCGTCTCTTTGTACTTGCTGCTCATGTCGCGTCCGGTCTCGCGCATCGTCACGATGACCTCATCGAGGGAGACCCGGTGCGTGCCGTCGCCCCACAGGGCCATCTTGGCGGCATTGATCGCCTTCGCTGCGGCGATCGCATTACGTTCGATGCACGGGATCTGGACGAGTCCGCCGATCGGGTCGCAGGTGAGTCCGAGGTTGTGTTCCATCGCGATCTCAGCGGCGTTCTCGACCTGGCGGGGCGTTCCGCCGAGCACCTCGGCGAGTCCCGCGGCCGCCATCGATGACGCCGAGCCGACCTCGCCCTGACAGCCGACCTCGGCGCCGGAGATCGACGCGCGGGCCTTGTACAGGATGCCGATCGCGGCAGCGGTGAGGAGGTACGGCTCGACGATCGCCGCGCGGGGGCGACCGGCAGCGGCGTAGTGCGTCGCGTAGTGCAGGACGGCGGGGATGATCCCCGCCGCGCCGTTGGTGGGGGCGGTGACGATGCGACCACCCGACGCGTTCTCCTCGTTGACGGCGAGGGCGACGAAGTTCACCCATTCCTGCCAGAGCGCCGGATCATCGCCCTCCGGATCGGCGGCGAGCAGCCGCTCGCGCCAGCGCGGCGCACGCCGCGTCACGTTCAGGCCGCCCGGCAGCATCCCCTCGCGAGCAGCGCCCGAGGCGACGCTGTCCGCCATCACGTCCGCGAGGTGGGCGATGCCCGCGCTGATCGCGTCGTCGGTACGCGTCACCCGCTCGTTGCGGCGCTGGATCTCGGCCATGGAGACCCCCTCGCGCTCGCAGTGCGCGAGCAGCTCCGCGCCCGTCTCGAAGGGGAACGGCACCGGCACCGGCTCGGCCTGCGGCGGACGCTCTCCGCTGCGCAGGATGAACCCGCCCCCGGTCGAGTAGTAGATCGCCTCATCGACGGCCGCCCCGGCGGCATCCGTCGCGATCACGCGCATGCCGTTGCTGTGCCCCGGGAGCTCGGTGAGCGGATGCAGGACGATGTCCTCTTCGCGGAGCGCCACGTCGCGGACGCCGCCGAGCCGTATCCGTCCCGTCTCCCGCATCGCGGCGACGCGCTCCTCCACGACGGCGGGGAGGACCTCGTCGGGCCGGAGTCCCTCGAGCCCGAGCAGCACGGCGGAGAACGTGCCGTGTCCTCGCCCGGTCGCGGCGAGCGACCCGTAGAGGTGGACCTCGACGGCGACGACGGCGCGCGCATCGAGTCGATCGATGAAATCGGATGCCGCGCGCATCGGCCCCACCGTGTGCGAGCTCGAGGGCCCGATGCCGACGGTGAAGAGGTCGAAGACGCCGATGCTCATGAGCGCGCTTCGATGGGCACCGGCGGGGGTGCAGTGGATGAGAACGAGTGGATCACGGGGAACTCCTGACGGCGCAACGATGTGCGGAGAGTTCCTCCCCCTCTGTCATAGGCCTGAGAGATTTCACGGGTGGTGCCCGCTTGCCCCGTCGGCGGGCACACGGGTGCCGCTTTTCAGAGTGACCATGTCGGCTCGGTACGGGGGCCTGAGAGATTCCGGGGAGGGATTGCTCCTTCGGCAGCCGCGAGCGGCTTCTCCCGAGCAGACGTGATGGTCCGGTGTTCGATTTGCGCCGAGCCTACCACCGCGTCGCGTCGCGCACAGGGCCCCCGTCGTCGGTGGCGTCAGCGCGTGCAGGCGCCCGACGAGACGGCGTCGCCGGTGACGGATGCCTCGAGGGCGGGGGCGAGCTCTGCCGTCGTCATGGCGTAGCCGCGCTGCTCGTCGTCCTCTCCGCGGGCGAAGACCACGCCGGCGACCTCGCCGTCCTCGGTGAGGATCGGCCCGCCGGAGTTGCCCGGCCGCACATCGGCTTCGAGCGCGTAGATCTGGCGCGGGGAGGCGTCCTCGTCGTAGATGTCGGCGACGAGCGCGCTGCCGACCGACAGGACGTAGGCGACGCCGCTGGTGAACGGGCCGCCCAGGGGGTACCCCTGCACGGCGACCGATGTGCCCGCGGCGACAGGGTCGATGATGGTCAGCGGCTCGGCATCGAGCCCCGGTGCGGCGATGACGGCGAGGTCGTCGGTGGCGTCGAAGTACACGATGCGGCCTTCGACGGCCTCGCGACCGGGAAGCTCGATCACCGGGGTCTCGACGCCCGCGACGACGTGGGCGTTCGTGATCACCATGCCGGGCGCGGCGACGAAGCCCGACCCGGTCAGCGAGGCGCCGCAGGCGTACGCGTTTCCGCTGATCCGGGCGACGGATGCCCCCGCGCGTTCCAGCTCGGGGTCGTCGAGCGCGACAGGCGGTGCCGTGGGCTCGACCTCGGGGGCGAGGAGCTCTCCCACGCGCGGGATCCCCTCCTCGACGATGAAGCCGCGCAGCTCGGCGAGCGCCGTGTCGACGGGCTCGGGGGTGACGGCGTCGATGATCCCGATCACGCGCGACGACGCGACGGCGGGCGCCACCCCCGGCATGCCCGAACCCACGATGGCGCCGGAGACGAGAGTGACGATCACGGCTGCGGCCGCGGTGTTCACGACGCCGCCGAGCACACGATCGATGGCGCCGAGCTTCGCACGGTCGACGCCGCGCCGCAGACGCGCGCCCACGGCCGTGCCGATGCCGGCGAGCACAGCCACGATCGCCAGGGCGATGAGCGCGAGAACGAGGCTGCGGTACTCCCAGTCGGTGAACGCGGGCGCGATCACGGGGGTGAGCCACACGGCGATGATCGCCCCGAGCACGACACCCACCAGCGTGCCGGCGGTGGCGACGAGTCCGCGGAGCAGGCCGCCGAACAGCGCGGCGATGAGCACGAGTACGACGATGATGTCGACGACGAGCACGGACGGCCTCCCAGGCGAGGCGTGACGACGGACTGTCGATTCCTCACCGCCAGAGTAGAGCCGAACGCCTGTGAGTCCGCGGAACTTGCCCTTCGTGTCGTCATGACTCTAAGATCGATCCCGGAGGTTAGAGTCACGATGACACGAACAAGCGAGCCCAGCGGCATCCGCGTGGCCGTCTCGACCGTCATCTTCAGCCGGCGGCGCGAACCCTCGGCCGAGGATGCCCGCATCGTGATCCCCCTCGTCAAGCGCACCCGAGCCCCGCACGAGGGGCAGTGGGCGCTCCCCGGCGGATGGGTGCTCACCGACGAGGACGTCGAGGCGACGGCATCCCGCACCCTCGCCGAGACCACCGGGCTCGCACCCAGCTACCTCGAGCAGCTGTACGCGTTCGGGGACGTCGGCCGCTCCCCCGGCCGCGTCGTGTCGATCGTCTACTGGGCACTCGTCCGAGAAGACCTCTCCCGTGCCGCCGAGCAGCACAACGTCGCCTGGTTCGACGCCGCCGACCTGCCCCCGCTCGCGTTCGACCACAACGCGATCGTCGGCTACGCCCTCTGGCGCCTCCAGAACAAGGTCGGCTACAGCCGCATCGCGCACGGGCTGCTGCCCGACCTGTTCACCCTCGCCGACCTCCGCGAGGTCTACGAGACGATCCTCGGCCGCCGCCTCGACCCCGCGAACTTCCGCCGGCAGGTCGAGAATTCGGGAACCCTCATCCCCACGGACGGCTTCCGCAGCGGCAACCACCGCCCCGCACGCCTCTACCGCTACAACCAGGACGTCGAGCTCGCCGACCGTGGCCCGCTCCCGCAGTGAAGGACCCGACATGACTGCATCCCCCCTCACCCTCCAGCCCCGTCCCGTCGACCCGAGCGTCGATCACGGGATCCAGGCGATCGTCGCCGGCGCCACGACGGCGGAGACGTGCAATACCGACCTCGCCGAGGGGCCGTGGACCTTCGACACCCGGCCGGGCTACGGGCCGGGGTCGTCGATGGGCGACGTCATCCCCACCGGGGCACCCCGACAGGGGCAGCTCCCGGCCGAGTACCGCGAGGCGAGCGAGATCGAGCTCTCCGCCCGCATCACGGCCGCGAAGGCGATCCTCGGCGAGCGCGTCGTGGTGCTGGGGCACTTCTACCAGCGCGAGGAGGTGATCGTCCACTCCGACTACGTGGGCGACTCGTTCCAGCTCGCGAACGCCGCCCTCGAGCACCCGGATGCCGAGGCGATCGTGTTCTGCGGTGTGCACTTCATGGCCGAGACCGCGGACCTGCTCTCCCGCCCCGAGCAGGCGGTCATCCTCCCGAACCTCGCTGCCGGTTGCTCCATGGCCGACATGGCCGACATCGATCAGGTCGAGGAGTGCTGGGAGCAGCTCGCCGAGGTGTACGGCGACCTCGACGCCCGGGACGCCGACGGGCTCGTCCCGGTGATCCCTGTGACCTATATGAACTCCTCCGCCGCGATCAAGGGCTTCGTCGGGCGTCACGGCGGCATCGTCTGCACGTCGTCGAACGCGCGGACCGTGCTCGAGTGGGCGTTCGCCCGCGGGCGCCGCGTGCTGTTCTTCCCCGACCAGCACCTCGGCCGCAACACCGCCAAGGCGATGGGGGTGCCGCTGGAGCAGATGCCCATGTGGAATCCGCGCAAGCCGCTCGGCGGGTCGACCGAAGCCGAGGTGGATGCCGCCCGCGTCATCCTCTGGCACGGCTTCTGCTCGGTGCACCGCCGTTTCACGGTCGGTCAGATCGAGCAGGCCCGCGCAGAGCACCCCGGCGTCCGGGTGATCGTGCACCCGGAGTGTCCGATGGACGTCGTGGACGCTGCCGACGAGGCGGGGTCGACGGACTACATCCGGAAGGCGATCGCTGCGGCATCCGAGCCCACGACCTTCGCGATCGGCACCGAGATCAACCTCGTCCAGCGGCTCGCGGCCCAGTTCCCGCAGCACACGATCTTCTGCCTCGACCCCGTCGTGTGCCCGTGCTCGACGATGTACCGGATCCACCCCGGCTACCTCGCCTGGATCCTCGAGGGTCTCGTCGCCGGCGAGGTCCGCAACCGCATCACCGTTCCCACGGACGTCGCCGCTCCGGCCCGCGTCGCCCTCGAGCGGATGCTCGCGGCCAAGCCATGACCCGGGTCGTCGTCGTCGGATCGGGTATCGCCGGACTCACCGCCGCCCTCACGGCGAGCGCCCACGGCGCGGACGTGACGCTCGTGACGAAGGCCGGCGTCCGCGAGTCGAACACGCGCTATGCGCAGGGCGGTATCGCCGGAGTCACCGACCCTGCGGACAGCGTCTCGGCCCACCTCGATGACACGATCCGCGCCGGCGCCGGACTCACGGATGCCGCGGCGGCCCGGGTGCTCGTCGAGGAGGGCCCAGCGCGCATCGGCGACCTGGTGACGGCCGGTGTGCCGTTCGACCGGGCACCCGACGGGCGCTTCGCCGCGGGCCTGGAGGGCGCGCACTCGTTCGCCCGCATCCTGCATGCCGGCGGCGATGCCACGGGCGCGGCGATCGAGGAGGCCCTGGTCGAGCGGCTGCGGCGCAGCGATGTGACCGTGCGGGAGTGGACGCTGCTGGTCGACGTCATCGTCGAGGGCGGCCGGGCCGCCGGGGTCGGTCTGCTCACCGGCGACGCGCGCGCCCGTCTCGACGCGGACGCCGTCGTGCTGGCGACGGGTGGGGCGGGGCAGCTGTACGCGCACTCCACGAACCCGTCGGTCGCCACCGGAGACGGTATCGCCGCCGCGCTGCGGGCCGGCGCCGCCGTCCGCGACCTGGAATTCGTCCAGTTCCATCCCACGGTCCTCGCCGTGGGAGAGGCGTTCCTCGTCTCCGAAGCCGTCCGCGGCGAGGGCGCCGTCCTTGTCGACGAGGCGGGCCACCGGGTGATGGCCGGTGTGCACCCGGAGGGCGACCTCGCCCCGCGCGATGTGGTCGCCCGTGCGATCGCCGACACCATGGCGCGGCAGGATGGCCGTCCCGTCCTGCTCGACGCGACCGGGATCCACAGCGACGATCCCGCCGAACGCGCGGCGTTCCTCGCCCGCCGGTTTCCGACGATCGACGCGGCGCTCCGGGCGCGCGGCATCGCCTGGGCGACGAAGCTCGTCCCGGTGACCCCGGCGGCGCACTACCTGATGGGCGGCGTCGCGACCGACCTCGACGGCCGCACGAGCGTCCGTGGCCTCTACGCGGCCGGAGAGGTCGCCTGGACCGGCGTCCACGGCGCGAACCGGCTCGCGTCGAACTCCCTCCTCGAAGGCGCCGTGTTCGGAGCCCGGGCAGGCGCGGCCAGCGTCGCCGGCGCCGCAGGTCCCTGGCGGGGGCCCACCCTGCCCCCGTCGAGCGCATCCGATGGCCCTGCCCCCGCAGCGCTCCCGGCGCTGTCGGCACCGGCGTTCGACCGGCGCGCGCTGCAGGAGCTGATGTGGCGGGATGCCGGCGTCACCCGCACCCGCGACGGTCTCGCCCACGCCGCGGACACCCTGGCGGCGTGGCGTGCGGCCCCACGGTCTCCGCACCGCACCGCGGAGTTCGAGGACGAGAACCTCCTGACGGTGGCAGAGCACGTCGTCGCCGCGGCGGCAGCGCGAACGCGATCCGTCGGGGCGCACCACCGCAGCGACACCGAGACCGGCGCCGTCCTGAGTACGGCCCTGAACGAATGGGAGGGTGCCGCATGATGCTGTCACCGGCTGTGATCGATCGCGTGGTCTCGGCGGCGCTCGAGGAGGACGCGCCCTGGGGCGACCTGACGAGCGAGACCCTCATCCCGGCAGAGCTCTTCGCCCGCGCCGAACTCGTCGCCCGCGAACCCGGCACGTTCAGCGGCGGGGAGGTGTTCGCGGCGGCCTTCCGGCTCACGAGCCCCGCGGCAGCCGTCGACCTGCGGATCGCCGATGGCGCCGCCTTCACGGCCGGCACAGTCCTGGCCGTCGTTCAGGGTCCTGCGCGGGCCGTCCTCACGGCGGAACGGGTGGGACTCAACTTCGCGCAGCGGATGACGGGGATCGCGACCCTCACCGCCCACTACGTCGCGGCCGTCGCCGGCACCCGGGCGCGGATCGTCGACACCCGCAAGACCACCCCGGGTCTGCGCGCGTTCGAGCGGCACGCGGTGCGCAGCGGCGGTGGGCACAACCACCGGTTCTCGCTGTCGGATGCCGTCATGGCCAAGGACAACCACCTCGCCGTCCTCACCCGTTCGGGGCTGCCCGTGACCGAGGCACTGACCGCGGCGATCTCGAGGCTCCCCCACACCGCCCACGTCGAAGTGGAGGTCGACCGGCTCGATCAGATCGACGCCGTGCTCGCCGCCGGCATCGGGACCATCATGCTCGACAACTTCTCCCTGTCCGACCTCCGCGCCGGCGTCGCCCGTGTCGCCGGTCGCGCGACCGTCGAGGCCTCGGGCGGCGTCTCCCTCGAGACGGTGGCGGCCATCGCGGCCACGGGCGTCGACGTCATCTCGGTCGGCGCGCTCACGCACTCGGCGCGTGCGCTCGATCTCGGGCTCGACATCTCCCTCGGCGAGGACTGAGGTGATCTACCTCGACCATGCCGCGACGTCGCCGGTGCGGCCGGAGGTCAGGGAGGCGATGCTGCCCTTCCTCGGCGAGCGGTTCGGCAACCCGTCGAGCCACCACACGGTGGGCGAAGACGCCGCGGCCGCCCTCGGCGACGCCCGCCGCCGGGTCGCCGCCGTGGTCGGCATGCGTCCGGGCGACATCGTCTTCACCTCCGGGGGAACCGAGGCCAACAACCTCGCGGTGAAAGGCATCGCGATCGCGGCCTCTCTTCGGCGCGGTCAGCCGGCGCACGTCATCACGAGCACGATCGAGCACGAGTCGATCCTCGCGTCGTGCGCCTACCTCGAACGGGTCCACGGATTCGCCGTGACGCGCGTGCCGGTGAGCGGCACGGGCCGCATCGATCCCGGCGCCGTGTCGGCCGCGATGCGCGAGGACACCGCGCTCGTCTCGGTCGGGTACGCGAACAACGAGATCGGGACGATCCAGGATGCCGCCGGGCTCGCCGCCGCGTCTCAGGCCGCCCGCGTTCCCCTTCACCTCGACGCCGTCCAGGCGGCAGGATGGCTGCCTCTGTCGGGCACCGGCGCGGACGCGCTCACGATCGCGGGGCACAAGGTCGGCGCTCCACAGGGCATCGGCGCGCTCGCGGTCCGCGGGCGCATCCCTCTGGAGCCCCTCCTGCACGGGGGCGGCCAGGAGCGAGACCGGCGCAGCGGCACGGAGAACGTCGCGGGCGCCGTCGCCCTTGCGCTCGCACTCGAACTCGCCGAGGCCGAGCGCCTCGATGGAGCCGCACGCACTGCCGCGGTCCGCGACGAGCTCATTCAGCGCGTCCTCACGCAGGTGCCCGAGGCGGCGCTCACCGGCGACCCGGTCCGGCGCCTTCCCGGCACCGCGAGCTTCACGTTCGGGACGGTCAGCGGCGAGGCCGTGCTCCTCGAGCTCGAGCGTCGCGACGTGGTCTCCTCCAGCGGGTCGGCCTGCGCGGCCGGAAGCGATGAGCCGTCGCACGTCCTCCTCGCCCTCGGCATCGACCCGTCCGTGGCGCAGACGTCGGTGCGGATCACCCTCGGCCATCGCCACACGACGGATGCCGCAGATCTGGCGGCGGCGGTGGCCGCATCGGTGGCGGCGGTACGATCACGCTGATGAGCATCCCGAGCGTGACCGTCATCGTCCCCGGCCGAGACGTGGGGGCTTTCGCCGACGAGGCGCTCGCTTCCCTCCGGGCGCAGACCTTCACCGACTGGCGGGCGATCCTCGTGGACGACGCATCGGTCGATGCGACCTCCGCGATCTTCGCGAAGGCGGAGCGCGACGATCCTCGGATCAGCCTCATCCGACATGATGTCGCCCGCGGCTTGGGCGCCGGCCGGAACATCGCCCTCGATCGGGTCGAGACACCCTTCGTCGGGTTCCTCGATGCCGACGACGTCATGATGCCCACGGCGCTCGACACCCTCGTGGGCTCGCTCGCCGAGAGCGGCAGCGAGATCGCCGTGGGCGCGTACGTGAGACTCACGCCCGACGTCGCCGGCGGCTACTCCCCCGGTGTCATCCAGCCCTGGGTGTCCGCCGCGACCGACCCTGCCCGTCAGGGCGTCTCGCTCGAGCAGCATCCCGCTGTCTCGGGCAACATCGTCGCCTGGTCGAAGGTCAGCAGGACGGAGCTCTGGCGCCGGGCCGGCCTGCGCTTCACCGAGGAGCGGGCCTACGAGGATCAGGTCGTCGCGCAGCGTCTGTACTCGGCGGCGCGGGGCATCGACGTCGTCCCCGACATCGTCGTGCACTGGCGCGAGCGTGCCGATGGAACCTCGATCACGCAGCGGCGGCACCGGGTCGACGTGCTCCAGGACTACCTCGACGGCATGCGCGGCGGTCTCGCCGTCCTCGACGAGGGCCAGCACCGGAGCGCGGCCCGCGCCCGGATCGGCCTCATGCTCGATATGGACACGCCCGCGCTCGTGCGCGTGGCCGAGCATCATCCCGACGACGAATACCGCCGGCTTCTCGGCGCCTTCGTCAGAGAGCTGAGCGCACGTGCCGGTGACGAGGGCGTCACCCTCGATGCGGGGTCCGCCCCGCTGCTCGAGGCCGCCCGCGCCTGGTGACCTCGTCTCGGGCACCGGAGGGTGACCCGCCCCGCCGCACCCGCAGCGGCGGACCGCCTGGCCGTCAGACGCCGTCGATGCGACCCGCGGCGAGCTGCTGGGCGGCCAGCTCGGTGTAGAGCCCGCCACGACCGAGGAGTTCCGTGTGCGTGCCCGACTCGACGATCCGTCCCCCGTCGACGACGTGGATCACATCGGCGCCGACGACGGTCGACAGCCGATGCGCGATGGAGAGGGTGGTCCGGCCCCGGGCGGCCGCATCGATGGCATCCTGCACGATCCGCTCCGAGACCGTGTCGAGCGCCGAGGTCGCTTCGTCCAGCAGCAGCACGGGCGGGTCCTTCAGCAGCACGCGCGCGATCGCGATGCGCTGCTTCTCGCCGCCCGAGAGCCGGTAGCCGCGCTCCCCGACGACGGTGTCGTAGCCGTCTTCGAATCCGGCGATGACGTGATGGATGTTCGCCGCGACGGCGGCGGCCTCGACCTCGGCATCGGTCGCCTCGGGCCGCGAGTAGCGGAGGTTGTCGCGGATCGAGGCGTGGAACAGGTAGGTCTCCTGCGACACGATGCCGATCGAGTCGATGATCGACGCGTGGGTGAGATCGCGGACGTCGGCGCCGGCGAAGAGCACCGAACCGGAGGACGCCTCGTAGAGCCGCGGTGCGAGGTACAGCACCGTCGTCTTTCCGGCGCCCGACGGCCCCACGAAGGCGATGTGCTGGCCGGGTTCGGCGACGAACGAGACACGGTCGAGCGTCGCCTGACTGCCCGGCGCGGCGTCGGGGTACCGGAACGACACGTCGCGGAACTCGATCCGGCCGAGCGGACCGGGCGCCCGGTCAGCCGACATCGCGTCCGGCCGATCCGAGATCGCCGGGACGAGGTCGAGGTACTCGAAGATCCGGGCGAACAGGGCGCGCGAGGTCTGCAGGTCGAGGGCCACCCGCATGAGTCCCATGAGCGGCATCAGCAGGCGTGCCTGCACGGTCGTGAACGCCACGACGGTGCCCGCGGTGATCGATCCGCTCTCGCCGGCGATGAGCGCGCCCGAGACGAGGTAGATCACGGCCGGCACTGACGCCATGATCACCTGGACCACCGCGAAGAACCCCTGACCGCTCATCGCCTGCCGCACCTGCAGCACGATCTGGCGGCCGTTCTCCCCGGAGTAGCGCTCCGATTCCGCACGCTGTCGGTTGAACGATTTCGACAGCAGGATGCCGGACACGCTCAGCGTCTCCTGGGTGATCGCGCTCAGCTCGGACAGGGACTCCTGGGTCTGACCGGCGATCCGGGCGCGAACGCGCCCCACCCGCCGCTGCACGAAGATCAGGATCGGCATCATGATCACCGCGATCAGCGTCAGCCGCCAGTCGATCAGCACCATCGCCACGAGCGCCGACGCGACGGTCACGGTGTTGCCGAGGATGCTGGTGAGCGTGTTCGTGAGCACGCCGGAGACGCCGCCGACGTCGTTCTGGAGACGCGACTGGATGACACCCGTCTTCGTCCGCGTGAAGAACCCGAGGTCCATGGCCTGGAGGTGCTCGAACATGCGCACGCGCAGATCGCCGGTCACCCGGTTCCCGACCGTCGACGTCAGCCACGTCTGCGCGATGCCGAGCAGGGCTCCGACGACGAACAGGGCGACCATGATCAGCACGAGCCACCCGAGCAGACCGAGGTCGGGGGGCGAGCCGTCGAGCGGGAAGAGCGCGTCGTCGAAGATGCGCTGCACCAGGAGAGGCGGCGCGACACCGACGGCCGCGCCCACCACGACGAGGACGGCCGTCACGATCAGGCGCGTCCGGTAGGGGCGGAAGAGGGCGGCGACACGACGCCCGAGATGCGGCACGGGCGGCGCATCCGCGTTGATCCGGCGCTGCGTCTCTTCATCCACTCGGCGGAACCCGCCCCGGCCCCCACCGGGCCCGCCCATACTCATTCCGTCACCATAACTCCGCTCCCGCCCCCACCGGGCGGATGCCGCCCCCCGATCAAAACGGGGAGATCGGGAATGGCGTGGCCGGTGGCGCCGTTAAGCTCGAAGGCTTGCGTCGATGACGTGACCTGACCCGTGCGTCGATCCGCCTCTCGAGGAGCCCTATGACCGTCACCTCCCGCCCCGCCGCGGCCCCCCTCATCCGTCCGGAGGAGAGCCGGGTCATCTGGCTGCTCCTGGCGGCGGCCTTCGTCGCGATCTTGAACGAGACGACGATGGGCGTCGCGATCCCCCATGTGTCCGAGGACTTCGGGATCGACAGCGCGGCCGCGCAGTGGCTGACGACGGCGTTCATGCTGACGATGGCTGTCGTGATCCCCACGACCGGCTTCCTCCTGCGCCGGTTCACCACGCGCCAGGTCTTCATCGCCGCGATGTCGCTGTTCTCCGTCGGCACGCTGGTCGCCGCGGTCGCCCCCCTCTTCCCCGTGCTCCTCACCGCCCGTGTGATCCAGGCGTCCGGCACGGCGATCATGATGCCGCTGCTGATGACCACCCTCATGACCGTCGTGCCGCCCCACGCGCGCGGCCGCATGATGGGGCGCGTCTCCGTCGTCATCTCGTTCGCCCCCGCCATCGGCCCGGTGATGTCCGGCGTCATCAGTGAGACGGCGAACTGGCGCTGGACCTTCGCCGTCGTCCTCCCGATCGCGATCATCTCGCTCGCCGTCGGCGCGCGGTGGATCTCGAACCTCGGCGAGACGACCCGCGCCCCGATCGACGTCGCGTCGGTCGTCCTGTCGGCCTTTGGCTTCGGCGGCGTGGTCTACGGTCTGAGTCAGATCGGCGGAGCGCAGGCTCACGGCGGCGACGGCGCAGCCGAAGCAGGCTCGTCGCTCCCGCTCGTGATCTCGCTCGTCGTCGGCGTCGTCGGTCTCACCCTGTTCGTCCTGCGGCAGCTTCGCCTCCAGCGCACGGATGCCGCTCTCCTCGACCTGCGGGTGTTCACCGACCGCAACTTCACCCTCGCGATCCTGCAGGTGACGGTGCTGTCGATCGCCTTCTTCGGGTCGATCATCGTGCTGCCGCTGTACATGCAGAACGTGCTCGGGATGACGGCCAGCGCATCCGGTCTCGCGGCACTGCCCGGCGCCCTCCTGATGGGCCTCGCGGGGCCCTTCATCGGTCGCATCTACGATGCGCGCGGCACCCGGATCCTGCTGATCCCGGGCGCGGTCCTCGTGATCTCGATGCTCTGGACCCTGACGACCTTCAACGAGCGCACCGAACTGTGGGCGATCGTGGCCACCCAGACCGTGCTGTCGCTCGGCCTCGCGGTGTCGTTCACCCCGCTGTTCACGGCCGCACTCGGGTCGGTGCCCAAGCGGTTCATCTCCTACGGCTCAGCCGTCGTGAGCACCATCCAGCAGGTCGCCGGCGCCGCCGGCATCGCCGTCATGGTGACGGTGATGACCGCCGTCACGGCATCGCAGACGGCTTCGGGAGTCGACCCGGCGGTCGCCGGAAGCGCGGGCACGAACGCCGCGTTCCTGATCGCCGCGATCATCTCGGTGCCGCTGCTGCTCGGGGCGTTCCTCATTCGGAAGCCGGCCGACAGCGGCGACGGCGAACCCGCGATCACTCACTGATCAGCGGGAAGAGGGCGTCAGCCTCAGCTGCAGCATCCGCCGCCGCAGCAGCTGGCGCCTTCTTCGACGATCTCCGCGAGCTTCGGATCCACGTTCTCGAGGGGCACGGGCTGAAGGGTCGGGACGGGAAGGTTCGAGGTAGCCATTTCCCCATCGTACGACGCTTATCCCCGGCTGGCGCGAGGGTCAAGGCCCTGCGTGGCGGTGCACGCCGCGCGTAGCGTCGCCGGCATGAGCACACTCACCGGAAAGCGCGTCGCCTTCGTGGCGACGGATGGATTCGAAGACAGTGAACTCACCTCGCCCTGGCAGGCCGTGACCGATGCCGGCGCCACCGCGGTGATGATCGCCCCCTCCGACGGGTCGATCACGGGCAAGAACGGACACGAACAGGCCGTCGATCTCACGACGGACGCCGCGGATGCCGCCGAGTTCGACGCCCTCGTCCTCCCCGGCGGCGTCGTCAACGCCGATCACCTGCGGCTCGATGCGGCGGCGGTGCGGTTCGCGCGCGACTTCTTCGCACAGCACAAGCCCGTCGGAGCCATCTGTCACGCGGCGTGGCTGCTGGTCGAGGCCGACGTCCTCGGCGGCCGGACGCTGACCAGCTACCCGAGCCTGCGGACCGATCTCACCAACGCCGGCGCGGTGTGGGTCGACGAGGAGGTCAGCGTCGACGCCGGGTTCGTGACGAGCCGCACCCCGGACGACCTTCCGGCCTTCAATGCCAAGGTGATCGAGGAGATCGAAGAGGGCCCGCACTCGGGCCAGACCGTCTGACACTCCCCCGCCGACAGAGGACCCGCGGCCTTCGGGCCGCGGGTCCTCTGTGTGGAACGGGTCAGAGGTGCTTGCCGCCGGTCACCGGCAGCACCGCGCCCGATGTGTACGACGCGGCTTCCGACGCGAGGTACACATAGGCGCCCGCCAGCTCCACCGGCTGACCGGCACGCCCGAGTGGCGTGTCCGATCCGAAGGAGGTGACCTTCTCGGCATCCCACCCCGTGCCCGGAATGAGGGGCGTCCAGATGGGACCGGGCGCCACGGCGTTCACCCGGATGCCGCGGGGTCCGAGGTCCTCCGCGAGCGCACGGACGAAAGCGACCTGCGCAGCCTTCGTCATCGCGTAGTCGATGAGGTCGGGCGAGGGGTTGAACGCCTGGATCGATGAGGTGACGATGATCGAGGCTCCCGGCTTCAGGTGGGCAATGGCGGCGCGGGCCGTCCAGATCATCGAGTACAGGTTGGTGCGGAAGGTGCGATCGAACTCGGCCGTCTCGAGGTTCTCGACGCCGTCGCGCTCCTTCTGGTAGCCGGCGTTCAGCACGAGGAGGTCGAGGCCTCCGAACGCGTCGACGGTCTCTGCGACGATGCCTGTGGCGAACTCCTCCTCGCGCAGGTCGCCGAGAAGCGCGCGGCCGCGCGTTCCGGCATCCTCGATCCAGGTCACCGTGTCGTCGGCATCCTTCTTCTCGTCCGTCATCGCGACGACGGCGACATCCGCGCCCTCCCGTGCGTATGCGATCGCGACCGCCCGGCCGATGCCGGAGTCGCCGCCGGTGATCAGGGCGCGACGCCCGCGGAGAAGCCCCGACCCGCGGTAGCGGTTCTCCCCATGGTCGGGCTCGGGGGTCATCTCACCCGTCAGACCAGGCTGCTCTTGCACCTGCGACGGGAAGTCGTCGTCGGTGTGCTTCGTGCGAGGGTCGGCGTTGTGCGCGTCCATGGCTCTCCTTCTGTCGGGGAGCCCCACGGTAGGTTCACCCCGGAAAAGAGCCGAAGGGGGTTGACGTGCGCACGTCGGAGTTCACGGCGCCGGGTGTTCGCCCTTGCGCCGGCGGGCGAACACGACGACCGCGAGCACCGCCACGATCGCGATGAAGGCGAACGCGGTGAGGGTGAGGGCCATGCCGGGGTCACCCTGCCCCTCGGCGGTGGCCGCCGGCGCCGCGGATCCGGGCTGCTCGATCGGCGGCGCGCTCGCGAGCGGCTCGGCGTCGCCGACAGCGAAGGGGATCGTGCCGCTGATCGGGTGACCGTCGCTCGACACGACTCGCCACTCGACGATGTATCCACCATCGGGCGGCGTGGTGCCGGTCCCGATGGCTGCGGTGAGGGTGTTGGTCTCGATGACCGGCTCGCCCGCGACCCAGTCGCGGCCTGCTGCGTCGACGACGGTGATGGCCGCCCCGTCGGGCAGGATCGCCGCCGAGTAGGTGAGCACGACCTGGGCCGGCGCCGCCGCGAGCTGCTCGTTCGGGGCCGGCGTACTGCCGACGAGCTCATCGTGGGCGGATGCCGGTGTCGCGACCATCAGCGCTGCCGCGATGGCCAGAGTGAAGCCGAGCAGGACGGCGCGCAGCGGATTACGGGCGGTGGCGGAACGCATACCCTCCATACTGCCAGCCCTGCCCTGTCCGCCCGCCCGCCCGGAGGAACGCGGGCTCCCGAGCGGTGCCCCGGAGGAACGCGGGCGCCGGAGCTGCCACGACCGCCGGACGCGCGCAACCCCTCCTGCCTTGCCGTGGTGCGGCCGTAACGTGGCAAGCCCCAGGAACAGGAGTCCGAAATGAGCGAACACGACACGACGGCGAGCGACGATCGCGACGGGTCGATCGAAGGACCCGAAGATCGCGGCGCTCCCGTCGAGGAATCGCACATCCTCGTGACCGACCACCACGGCCGCACGAGGATCGACATCGCCGGAGATGCCGCGATGCGGCCCGGGCCCGGGCAGGGCGTCGAGGGCGCGGTCGAGGACTGACCCTCGTCAGCGGCGATCGCGGTGCGCGCGGAGACCGCGCACGGTGACGCCCCAGCGGTCTGCGACTACCTGCACGGCGGCCCCGTCGCCGGGGTCGATCGCCGCGAGATCGTGCCGCGCGGCATCCCGCCTGACCGCAGCGAGGTATTCGCCTGGGGCGCGGCCGCCGACGGCGTAGGTCTGGAACGCGCGGATCAACGCCGCCGCCGAGACACCGGCCGCCGCCGCCGCATCATCCACCGTGACCGGAAGCGAGGCGTGGTCGTCGAAGAAGGTGAGCGCGCGCCGGTAAGCCGCCCGCTGCGAGCGGGCCGTCTCACTGCGCCGAGGGCGGTCGCCGCTGAGGGCGAAGGCCTCGAGCGTCGTCACCGCCAGAGAGCGGAAGATCGTGGCGCGGATGAGGTCGTTCCCGAGCGAGGGCGCCGCATCGAATGCGGCACCTGCCACGGCCCGCCATGCCCGCAGCAGGGCGGGTGAGACGGGGTGACCGCTGTCGAAGCGCACCTCGAGGGACTCGTCGTTGTAGACGGTCCGCGCGAGCGCGGTGAGGGGCTCCAGTGGCAGGACGATCACGCGCACGCGGGCGTCCCGGACACGGCAGCTCAGGGGTTCACCCGGCTGGAACAGCACCGGCTCGTCGGCCGTCCCCCGAGCGTCGCCGACCTGCCACCGGTAGCCATCGTCACCGGCGGCGATCGTGACCCCGGCGACCTCGGCCGCAGCCCGGTACTCCCCCGACACCTCGAGGTCGACCAGAGAGAAGTCCGGATGCGAGATCAGGCGTTCGGAGTAGTCGATGCGTTCGGCATCGAGAGCGACGTCGCCGTAGTTGCGCCGGAGGTGGGCTTCGGCCTCATCTCGGGCGGACGTCTGGAAACTCTCCCGGCGGAGCTGGTCGACACCGGCGCCCGGCGTCCGACGCGCCGCCCCTCCACTACCCACGACGCGATCCTATGACGTTTCTGAGCATGGGGAGGCCGCCTGCGCCGACTTCGTATTTCGGATGCCGCGTGCGCATAATGGATGACAGCCATTGAGAGGATCGCCGTGGGGAAGTTCGTCTACAACGACAGGATCAGGGTCGACTTCGAAGACCGCCTGCTCGCTCACCTCCAGCTGGTCATCACGACCAAGCTGCGCCGTGGAGAGGCGTTCACCTTCATGTGGCGCAACGACCAGAGCCTCGGAGACGGACGTCAGGTCGTCTGGCTGCATCCCCACGCCGACCTGAGCTGGCAGTTCTACGGCAGCCGTCAGCCCAAGCTCAACCCCGCATGGCTCGACGCGCTGAGCCATGTGGCCAACTCGCCGACCGGTCTGTACGTCGTGCCCGAGCCGGCCGTCACCGGCGGCTCCGCGGAGCCGATCGTATGAACGCCCCGCGCCTCGCGGAGGCGTGACCCGTGGCATCCGACCTGGGCACGACCCTTCTCGACGAGACGTTCGAGACCACGGATGCCGCGGTCGCCGAAACGCTGCTCGAACGCGTGTCGGCGGGAGCCCGCATTCACGAGTCCGACACTCCGTTCGTGTTCCGACAGCGCACGGTCGGTGATGAGCGACTCCAGCTGACCACGTTCGAGACGACGGCGTTCCTGCACATGGCCGTCGAGATCTCAGGGGCCGTCGGGGTGGGGCTCCGCCGGCGGGGCGACCTGCGCGTCGTCTCCAACGGGCGCGAGGTCGAGGCCGCTGCCCCCTTCGTGCTCGCGCCCGGCATCGCGGAGTCGTGGTCGACGGGGCTCGATGCCCAGATGGTGGGCCTCCACCTGCCGTCGCTCGAGGCCTTCGTCGGCCGCGATGTGGCCCGCGGCATGTTCCGAACGGACGGGTTCCCCGCCGTCTCCGCCGCGATGCATCGGAACTGGCAGGTGACGACGGCGCACCTCGAGGGCGTGCTGGGCGACCCGGAGCTGCTCCACAACGACCTCATCCGGCAGGCGGTCGTCGACGCCGCCTACGCCACCGCGCTGAGCACGTTCGAGCTCGGCTGGGACGACGCCCCGGCCGTTGCCGAGCCGAGCGCGATCCGGCGCGCCCAGGCGTTCATCGACGACAACCTCGCAGCTCCCATCAGCGTGGCCGACGTCGCGGAGGCCGCGCGCATGAGCGTCCGCGGTCTGCAGAGCATGTTCGCCCGCACGCTCGGTGTGACGCCCGCTCGATACATCCGCGGTGTCCGGCTCGAGGCGGCCCACGAGGCGCTCCGACTCTCGTCTCCCGACGACACGACGGTCGCCGCCGTCGCGCGAGCGTGGGGCTTCACGCACCTGCCGCGGTTCGCACAGCATTATCGGGCGCGCTACGGACTGCCTCCGAGTGAGACCCTCCGCGGCTGACGCGCCCGCCCCGCAGGCTCAATCCCAGCCCAGGTAATCCTCGATCTGGAACGCCGTCTCGCCCGGGTGGGTCATCGGGAACAGGTGCCCGGCGTCGGGGATACGTACGACGCTCGCACGATCGGCGGCCGTCGCCTGCAGGTCGTCGCCGTTCGACGGAACCGTGATCCGGTCGGCGTCGCCCTGGATGATCAGGATCGGAAGGCCCGCAGCGAGCCTCGCCCATTCGGCGACGGGCGTCGAACCGAGGGCGACGCTCTGCAGGTCCTGAACGGCGACATCACGCGACCGCGAGAACACGTCCCACGCGGCGGACACGTCGACGCCGGGGCCGGCGAGCACCGAGATGGCGGAGCGATCTTCGCTGCCGAGCGGAGCGGAGAAGGCATCCTTCAGCGCGCGCGCCGCGTCGTCTGCAAGAGGGCGGATGGCTTCGACGCCGAGCAGGAGCACCCCGCTCGCACGCGTGGGGTGATCGAGGGCAACCGTCCGCGCGATGGCGCCGCCGAACGCGTGACCGCCGATCCACGCCGAGGCGACACCCACGTGGTCGAGCACGTCGACGACATCCTGCGCCAGGTCGTGCATCGTGGGAGCCGCGGCACCGGGGCGCCGCGATCCGATCCGGACGATGCGGAACCCCTCCTCCTCGAGGATGCTGGCGAGGGCGCCGAGATAGGCGATGTCGAGGCCCTGAGCCGGAACGAGCGCGATCGCCGGGCCGTCCCCCTCATCGATGAACGGGATGCTGCGGCCATCGGCCTCGAAGGTCTGGCGCTGGATCTCTGTCATGACTGCCTTCCCGGTGCGGGTGTACGAGCGAGCGAGACGGACGGTGCGGCGGGGTGTGACGCGGTCCAGCATCCCAGTCTACGGAAACACCGCCCCGGGCACCGTCATGACCTGTACTCGCGCCGGCGGGCTTCCCGGGTCAGCGTGCCTCGTCGTCCAAGTGGTTCCGGACGCCCCACAGGGCGAGCTGGGTGCGGTCGGCGAGATCGACCTTCCGCAGAGCGGAGTGGAGCTGCGACCGGACGGTGTGCACCGAGACGTGCAGGTGAGCCGCGATGCCCTCGTTGCTCGTCACCCCCGATGCCAGCACGCCGACCACCCGTCGCTCTGCCGGCGACAGGGCGTCGACCTGCGCGGGGTCGGCCGCCCCGCCGCGTCGCCGCGCGAATTCGCGGAGCACCGGCGTGATGGCGCGCGCGGAGACCACGGCGTCGCCCCGCGCAGCGCCGTGGACGGCCGACACCAGCTGATCGGAGTCGTAGCTCTTCAGGAGGTACCCCACCGCTCCTGCATCGAGGGCGTCGATGATGAAACCGTCGGCGGCGAAGCTCGTCATCACGATCACGGCCGTCCGACCCTCCGCCGACGCGAGGATCTGCCGGGTCGCCTCCGATCCGTTCATCCCCGGCATCTGCATGTCCATCAGCACCACGTCGGCCGACTCGGCGAGGGCGACGTCCACCGCATCGGCGCCGTTCGCCACCTCGCCGATCACGCGGATCCCAGGGCCGGCCTCCAGCTGGAGGCGGAGGCCTTTTCGAACGGAGCGGTTGTCGTCCGCGATCAGGACCCGGATCTCACGCGAACTGTTCACGGAACTCCCCCGCGTCAGCTGCCGGCACGAGAGGGATCTCCATGCTGAGCTCCCATCCCCCGCCTTCCGGGATGCGGGTGGCGAGCGAACCTCGGAGCAGTTCGACGCGCTCCTGCATCCCGCGCAGACCCCACCCGAGCCCGATGCCCGGCAGAGGATCGCCCGTCGTAGAGGCCGAGTTGACGACCGTCCCCCGGAACGTGTCGGCGCCGACGACGAGGGCGATCCGCACCGCTGACCCCGGCGCGTGCTTGGCCGCATTCGTGAGCGCCTCCTGCACGCAGCGGTAGGCGGTCGCGGAGACCACGGCGGGCAACGATCGCACATCGCCGGTGACGTCGACCTCGACCGTCGCACCCGTCCGCCGCCAATAGCCCACGAGGTCGTCCAGCCGGAGGAGGTCGTGCGCGTCATCGCCCGCGGCTGCGCCGGTGGCGCGCAGATCGAGCAGCGCTCCTGCGAGACTCGCCGCCGCGAACCGCCCCTCGTCGCGCACATCTTCGAGCAGCGTCAAGGCCCTGTCGCGCTGCGTGGGGGCGATCTTGAGCGCCGCGTCGGCCAGGGTGATCACACCCGCGAGGTGCTGACCGGCGACATCGTGAAGCTCCTGCGCGATCCGCGACCTCTCCTGCTGCTGAGCGGATGCCACGCGCGCGTCGTGTTCGCGGGTCGCGCGTTCGGCCGCGTCGCGTGCTCGCCTCGTCCGCGTCATGTTCGCCGACCACCACACCCCGAGCGCGGTCCCCGCCGCGGTCGGCGCGCCGAGTCCGGCGGCTTCCGCCGAGACGTACCCCAGGCTGGCGGTGAGAGTCGACCCGATCGACAGGAGGTACCAGAGCAGCGCAGCCATGGTTCCGATGACGCTGGCCAGAAGCCATGCCACGGCCGTGAGCGTCCGGGTGCGGCTGGCGAGCAGGAAGAGCGCCACCGCCATCACGAGATACATACCGGTCAGCCAGCTCGGCACCCCGAGCCCGAGCGCGAGCGCGAGATAGACGACCGTGACGATGACGACGGCCGTGCGGGGTCGTCGGTCCGCCGCCATGAGAGCGCCGGCCTGCACGGCGCAGCCGGCGACGATGAGGACGTAGGCCACGGGGATGGAGACGGGCAGCGGCCAGGGGCCCGCCTGCTCCAGAAGGGCGATCGTGGGGGTCGAGAGCGCCTGGATGACCGTGGCGACGAAGACGGTGGCCGCCAGGGCCGCAGCCGCGCGGGTCGAGCTCAGCAGACGGTCATCGGCCGGCGCTGACGTGTTCTCGGCCATCGCAGCCTCCTCGTGGTTCGGGTTCGCGCGCGCTCGTACCGGCATCCGCTCGGCTCCCGATCCTGCCACCGAAGCCGTCGAGCCGGCGTCCGAACGGCGCCCATCGCCTCCGGTCGGGCGCAGTTCTCATCCGAATGGGTGAAAAGTCCAGCGCGGGCGTAGAGCGGCCGTACGTCGCCGCGCACCCGCGGATGCGCGGACCGGCGCGGTAGGGCAAGCGTGAGCGGGGCTCATCCGCGGCCCCGCAGCCGCGACAGGCGGGGCGCGCGAGTGCCTCCCGCTTCTATCGTGAGATCCGGCGGGCGACCCGACGTGTCATGGCTTCGAGACGTCGGCGCGGGGCTCGGACGAACCTGGGGGGGACCGGGCCCCGCACGCCCGCCGTCCACAGGGCGTGGCGGAACCCGAAGCACCCTGCTGCCCGCGGCGCTCAGGTCCCCGCGGCGCTCAGTTGCCCGAAGCACTCAGGTGCCCGAAGCACTCAGTTGTTGAAGCGGAACTCCACCACGTCGCCGTCCTGCATGACGTAGTCCTTGCCCTCGAGGCGGGCCTTGCCCTTCGCCCGGGCCTCCGCGACCGATCCGAGCGCGACGAGATCGTCGAACGAGATGACCTCGGCCTTGATGAAGCCCTTCTCGAAATCGGTGTGGATGACGCCGGCGGCCTGCGGGGCCTTCCAGCCCTTCCCGATCGTCCACGCCCGCGATTCCTTCGGACCGGCGGTGAGATAGGTCTGGAGACCCAGCGTGTCGAAGCCGATGCGGGCGAGCTGGTCGAGACCTGACTCGTCCTGCCCCGTGGACGCGAGCAGCTCGGCCGCATCCTCGGGGTCGAGATCGATCAGCTCCGACTCGATCTTGGCGTCGAGGAAGACCGCCTGGGCGGGCGCCACCAGCGCGGCAAGCTCCGCCTTGCGCGTGTCGTCGGTCAGGACGGCCTCATCCACGTTGAAGACGAAGATGACCGGCTTGGCGCTGAGCAGTCCGAGTTCGGCGATGGGTGCGAGGTCGAGACCCGATCCCCACAGCAGCTCACCTCGCTGAAGCGCGTCCTGCGCTGCCTTGGCCGCCTCGAGCACGCTTGCGTCGAGCTTCTTGCCGCGCACCTCTTTCTCGTAGCGGCTGATGGCGCGCTCGAGGGTCTCGAGGTCGGCGAGCTGGAGCTCGGCGTTGATCGTCTCCATGTCGTTCTGGGGGTTCACGTCGCCGTCGACGTGCACGACGTCACCGTCGGCGAACCCGCGCACCACCTGGGCGATGGCGTCGGCCTCGCGGATGTTCGCGAGGAACTTGTTGCCGAGCCCCTCACCCTCGCTCGCGCCGCGGACGATGCCGGCGATGTCGACGAACGACACGGTCGCCGGAAGGATCCGCTCCGAGCCGAAGATCTCGGCGAGCGTCGTCAGCCGAGGGTCGGGCAGGTTCACGACCCCGACGTTCGGCTCGATCGTCGCGAACGGGTAATTCGCCGCCAGGACGTCGTTCTTGGTCAGCGCGTTGAACAGGGTCGACTTGCCGACATTGGGCAGGCCGACGATTCCGATGGTAAGAGCCACGGGCACTAACTCTACGCGTCGCCCGCGCGCCGCGCCGCGCGAGCGAGCCCGCTTCGGTCCGCCGTCGGCGCGCCTCCTCGGGAGCGCAGGCACGGGCCGCGAGGGTGGCAGGGTGCCCCTGGATTTCACCGCGATCGATTTCGAGACCGCGAACTCGTCGAGCGCATCCGCGTGCGCGGTCGGACTCGCCCGGGTCCGTGACGGACAGGTGGTCGCCTCCGCCGGATGGCTCATCCGTCCGCCCGCAGGGCACGACCGGTTCTTCGAGATCAACGTGGGCATCCACGGCATCCGGCCCGAGGACGTCGCCGACGCGGCATCCTGGTCGGAGCAGCTCCCCCGACTGACCGCCTTCCTCGGCGAGGACGTTCTCGTGGCGCACAACGCCGGCTTCGACATGCGGGTCCTCCGCAGCGCGTGCGAGGCGACCGGACTCACCCCGCCCCCGGCGAGCTATCTCTGCAGCGTGCACGTCGCCCGGAAGAGCTACGAGTTGCCGTCCTACCGGCTGCCCGTGGTCGCCGCCGCCGCCGGCCATCTCGACTTCGCACACCATGACGCCGCGGCGGATGCGCTCGCGTGCGCCCACATCATCATCGATGCCGCCCGCCGGGCCGGCGCCGACGACGTCGTCGAGCTCGCGATGCTGCTCGGCGTCCGCATCCCTGCGATCCCCCTGCCGGCGCCGGCCGAACTCCTCGCCGGCTGAGCCGTCCCGCGCGGCATCCCGCCGATGTCGGAGGGGAACGGCACGATGACAGCATGGATGCCGTCCCCCTCGCACTGATCGTGCTCGTGTGCCTGATCGCCGGCGCTGCGCTCGGATTCGCCGTGGCGACCGCCCGTTCGGCGACGCGACGGGAGCAGGTCGCCGGCCGACTGGCTGCCGCCGAGTCGGCGCGCGACGCCCTCACCGTCCAGCTCGAGCAGCAGCGCGGGTTGCAGCGCGACCTCACGGCGCAGGCACGAGCCGAGCAGACTGCGCGCGATGAGCGCGAGCGGCGCGAGCAGCTCCTGCTCCGCGCACTCGCGCCCGTGCAGGATTCCCTCGTCGCGATGCAGCAGAAGGTCGACACGCTCGAACGCGACCGGCAGGAGCAGTTCGGTGCCCTCGCGGAGCAGCTGCGACGCTCGCACGAGTCCGACGAAGCCCTCCGCGCGACGACCGAATCGCTCGCGGGTGCGCTGAAGTCGAGCAGTGCTCGCGGCGTCTGGGGAGAGACCCAGCTTCGCCGCATCGTCGAATCAGCGGGCCTCACCCGCTTCGTCGACTTCGAGACGCAGACCTCCGTGACCTCGGATGCCGGCGCCGGCCGCCCCGACCTCGTGGTGCGCCTGCCGGGCGACAAGGCGCTGGCGATCGATGCGAAGGTGCCACTCGACGCCTATCTCGAGGCGGCCGAGATCCCGCTCACCGCCCAGGGCGAGGAGGGAGCGCGGCGCAAGCGCCTGCTCGAGCGTCACGTCAAGGCGGTGCGGGCGCACGTCGACGCCCTCGCCAAGAAGCGGTACTGGTCGGGCCTCGCCGCGAGCCCGGAGTTCGTCGTCTGCTTCATCCCGAGCGAATCGCTGCTCGCCGCCGCGCTCGAAGAGGACCCGTCGCTCCTCGAGTACGCCTTCGGGCGGCGGGTGGCCCTCGCGTCTCCCGTGAACCTCTGGGCGGTGCTCAAGACGGTCGCCTACACCTGGACGCAGCAAGACGTGTCGAACGAGGCACGGCTGCTCTTCGACCTCGGCAACGAGCTCTACCACCGCCTCGGCTCCCTCGCCGGGCATGCGGATGACCTCCGCCGAGCACTCGAGCGGACCGTCGATTCGTACAACAAGTTCGCGGGGTCGTTGGAAAGCCGCGTGCTGGTGAGCGCGCGCCGCTTCCCCGGGATCGACGAGACGACCCTCGATGCCGTCGCGGCGCCGGCTCTCATCGAGACCGCGCCCCGACGGCTGACGGCGCCTGAACTCACCGGCGCGCTCGAAGCCGATCTCGGCGACGTGCGCGCGAGGGCCGGCGCACCTGCGTCAGGCCGGGAAGAAGTTCATCAGGGCGATGGTCGCGCCTGACACGGCGACGAACGCACCGACCATCCACCACGCGCTCACCTGGTGCCCCGGCGGCATACGCCGGCGGAGGAGGACATCGGGACGCCGGGCGGGATCGTTCGCGAGAGCAATCTGCGCCGTCGTCGGCTGCGGAGCCACGATCGGGATCTGGCCGGTCACCGGGATCTGCCCCGAGGGGATGATCGGGATCTGACCGGTCGGGGTGACGGGGATGTGTCCGTTGAGGGACAGCTGGCCTGTGCGGGGGTCACTCGATGCTGCGGGCATGAACACTCCTGATGCGCCTCGACGTCGTGCCGGGAGACCCGAGCACTCTCGCCCATTGTGCCAGAGGCCCGGCCGGGAACCCTGAGGCCGGCCGCCGTCGCGTGTCCGTCCGTCAGCGCCGGGCTGCGTCCGGTCTCAGAGCCACTTGGAGGTCAGGTGCTCCGAGCTGATGCGCCGGAGCGTGCCCGACGCGCCGCGGAGGACGACACTCTCGGTGTAGACGAAATCGCCCGCGCGACGAACACCTGCGACGAGTTCGCCGTTGGTGACGCCCGTCGCGACGAAGATCGTGTTGTTGCCGCGGACCATGTCGTCGGCCTCGTACACGTGATCGTCGAGCTTGAGCCCGGCGTCGATGCCGCGCTGCTTCTCGTCGTCGTCGCGCGCCCAGAGCCGGCCCTGGATGTGACCGCCGAGCGCCTTGATCGCGCATGCCGTCACGATCCCCTCCGGGCTGCCCCCGATACCGACGCACATGTCGGTGCGGGCGTTGTGGCGGGCCGCATTGATGCCGCCGGCTACGTCGCCGTCGCTCATGAGGCGTGTGCCGGCGCCCGCCTCGCGGATCTCGTCGATCAGGAGCGCGTGCCGGGGCCGGTTGAGCACCGAGACGACGAGCTCGTCGACGGGCTTGTCGAGCGCCTTCGCCAGGCGGCGGATGTTCTCACCGATGGGCAGCCGGATGTCGACCACTCCGACGCCCTCGGGCCCGGTGACGATCTTGTCCATGTAGAACACCGTCGAGGCGTCGAGCATCGCGCCGCGGTCGGCCACCGCGAGCACCGAGAGCGCGTTGTTGCGGCCCTCCGCGGTGAGCGTCGTGCCGTCGATCGGGTCCACGGCGATGTCGCACTGCGGCCCCCGGCCGGTGCCGACCCGCTCGCCGTTGAAGAGCATGGGAGCGTTGTCCTTCTCCCCCTCGCCGATGACGATGACACCGTCGAAGTTCACGGTGGTCAAGAAGGCGCGCATCGCATCGACAGCGGCGCCGTCGGCGAGCTCCTTCTTCCCTCGCCCGATGAACGGGACGGAACGGATCGCCGCCGCCTCGGTCGCACGCACCAGCTCGAGAGCGAGATTGCGGTCGGGGTGGAGCGGACTCATGTCGGCAGTAAGGCTCACCATGGTGCACAGCCTAGAGCGCGGCATCGTCCCGCACGCCCGAGAACGGCCCCGCGCCGCAGAAGGATTCGCGATTCTTAACGAACCGGAAGATCACACGAGCGGATGCCGCGCCGCCGCCCTCTCGGGGAGGAGGCCCGCCTTCGATAGAGTGGCGGTGAATCACCGGACTTTCCCGAGGAGCTTTGTCATGCCCGTCGCAACACCTGATCAGTACGCCGACATGCTGGACCGCGCGAAGGCGGGCGGCTTCGCCTACCCCGCCATCAACGTGTCCAGCTCGCAGACCATCAACGCCGTTCTCCAGGGCCTGACCGAAGCCGGCTCCGACGGCATCCTTCAGGTCACCACCGGCGGTGCCGACTACTTCGCGGGCCACACCGTCAAGGGCCGTGCCACCGGTGCGCTCGCGTTCGCGCGCTTCGTGACCGAGGTCGCGAAGAACTACCCCATCACGGTCGCCCTCCACACCGACCACTGCCCGAAGGATGCCCTCCCGGGCTTCGTCCTCCCCCTCATCGAGGCGTCGGAGGAAGAAGTGAAGGCAGGTCGCAACCCGATCTTCCAGTCGCACATGTGGGACGGCTCGGCCGTCCCCCTCGACGAGAACATCGAGATCGCGAAGCAGCTCCTCCCCCGCATGAAGAACATCAGCTCGATCCTCGAGATCGAGGTCGGTGTCGTCGGCGGCGAGGAGGACGGCGTTCAGCACGAGGGCTCGAACGACGCGCTCTACACGACGGTCGCCGACGTGACCAAGGCCGTCGAGGCGCTCGGTCTCGGCGAGAACGGCCGGTACATCTCGGCCCTGACCTTCGGCAACGTGCACGGCGTCTACAAGCCGGGCGGCGTCAAGCTCCGCCCCGAGCTCCTCGGCGAGATCCAGGAAGGCATCGCGGCGCACTTCGGTACCGGAGCCAAGCCGCTCGACCTCGTGTTCCACGGCGGCAGCGGCTCGACCGACGAAGAGATCGCTGTCGCGGTCAGCAACGGCGTCGTCAAGATGAACATCGACACCGACACGCAGTACGCGTTCACCCGCTCGGTCGCCGGCTTCATGCTCCAGAACTACGAGGGCGTCCTGAAGCTCGACGGCGAGGTCGGCAACAAGAAGCAGTACGACCCCCGCGCGTGGGGCAAGGTCGCCGAGTCGGCGATGGCGAAGCGCGTCGTCAGCGCGACGCAGCAGCTCGGATCCGCAGGGAAGTCCCTCGGCGCCTGACACTCCGCACAGCCGAAGGGCCCCGTCCGATGAGAATCGAACGGGGCCCTTCGCTATAGCCGGACCGCCGTGGCGGCCGTCAGTACGAGTCGACGCCCAGGACGTCGCGAGGGAACATGGCGTAGCGCACGCCGTCGACCGTGAAGGCGGTGTGGAGATGGGGTCCCGTCGAGCAGCCCGTCGACCCGACTGCACCGATGCGTTGTCCCGCCGCGACCTGCTGACCGGTCGTGACGGAGAACGAATCGAGGTGGGCGTACACCTGCTCGAAACGGGTGCCGTCGATCGTGGAGGTGATCACGACCTCCTTCTGGCGAGACCGGTTGGGGGCCCATGACGGGCAGCCGGAGGTGATCCAGATCTCACGGACTTTCACCGTTCCCCCGCGCATCGCGTACACCGGGGTTCCCCTCGGCGCGGCGATGTCATCGCCGGAGTGCCCCGCGTAGGTCGTGAACGTGCCGTTCGGGCGGAGCGGGTACGCCCATCCGTGGCGTCCTGGCGTGGCTCCGGTCGCTGCGGTCGGCTCCGAGAAGGGGGTGAGGGCGTCGCTCGACCACACCGTGGAACCGTCGGCGGCGACGAGGGCGAGGGTCCCGTTGTCACTCAAGGCCAGGGCGGTCGCTCCGCGACCGGCGGTGCGCGTCGACCAGACGGTCGCGTTCGAGGCGTTCAGGAGCAAGAGTTCGCCGTCGCCGGACAGTTGAAGGGTTCCGTCCATCGTGCCGGTGGTCTTGGCGTCGCGAATGGGCTGCGTGCCCTGAAGGAGGGCGAGGTTGCCGTCGCCCAGCAGACCGAACCGATAGGCGCCGTTCGGCGAGGAGAGGTAGACGCCACTGCGCAGCGACGTTCCCGGAGTGATCGTGGAACCCAGGGACCACGACACCGTGCGCTCCGCCGACGCCCGAGTGACGGTGACGTAGTCGCGCTTGGTGGCGGTCACCGACACGGTGACCTTCCGGCCGGCCGCCCACACCGGGACTTCCCACGACGTTCCCGTCGCACCGGTGATGACGCTGCCGTCGACCCGCCACTCGATGCGGAGGGTCGGCGCCGGCTTCCATGCGCCCACCGCGACCTGAAGGATCTGGCCGGCTTTGGGCGTCCCCGAGACGACCGGGGTGGGCGAGGACGTGAAAGCCCACTTGATGCCCACGGCCGGGCTGGTCCGGCTGACGGTGGTGTAGCCCGACTTCTTGCCGGTGACCTTGACCGACACCGTGCGCGTGGCATCCGCGTCCACCAGCCGGTAGGTGCGTGACGTCGCCCCGGCGATGGGGCTTCCGTTGCGCATCCACTGGTACGAGAAGGTCACGGGGGCGGGCCGCCAGCTGCCCACAGCCGCCGTGAGCGTCGATCCCACCGTGCGGGTACCCGACACGGCGACCGTCTTCGGGACGGTGAGCACCTTCGGGACCGCGACCGCCGTACTCGCGCGTACCTGCGTCGTGTAGCCCGCCTTCGTCCCGGTTGCGCGAACCGAGACCTTCTTGCCGGCGTCCGCGGCGGTGAGCGCATAGGTCGATGTCGTGGCGCCCTTGATGGCCGAGCTTCCCCGGTACCACTGGAGTTTCAGCGCGACGGGCGACGGGCCCCACGCACCCGCCGATGCGGTGAGCTTGCCACCGACCGCCACGGTGCCGCGAACGGTGGGCGCGACCGTCTTCGTGAAGGCGAGACCCACGCGCACACCGGCCGTCGTTCGGGTCGTCGAGGTGTACCCGGACTTCGTCGCCGACACCCGGACCGAGACCAGACGCGCCCGGTCGGCGGCGACGAGCGTGTAGCTCGACGACGTCGCACCGGCGATCGCCCGGCCCTCACGGAGCCACTGGTACTTCACGGTGACGGGCTTCGGACCCCAGGTGCCCGCCGCGGCGGTGAGCTTCTTGCCGACCGACGGCGTTCCCGCGACGGTGGGCGTTCCGGCCGCCAGGCGGCCCGGCGCGACCTTGGCGGTCGGGGCCGAGGCGACCGACGTGGCACGGTAGCCGGTGCGGGTGGCCGTCACGACGACGGTCACCTTCTTCCCCACAGCGGATGCCGGCAGCGTCCACGTCTTCTTGCCGGCACCGGAGACCGGCACACCGTCGAGGTGCCAGCGGTACGCGACCGTGGGCGCGGGCTTCCACGTGCCGGGCGCGGCCGTGAGCGTCTTGCCGAAGCTCGCGGTGCCCGAGATCGTCGGCGTGCCGACCGTGGTGAACGGGCGCGGCGCCGCAGCCGGAGGCGGTGTGGGCGTCGCGGTCGGGAGCGGTGTCGCCGGGGTGACGGGGCTCACGACCGGGGTCGGCACGGGCGGCGTCGCCTGCGGCGTGACGGCCGCGGCGGGGCTCATCATCGACAGCGTCAGCGCGATCGCTGCGACCGTCGCTCCGGCACTCCAGAGCGTCCGTCGCCGGTGTGTGCGCGACACGATATCCCCCACCTCCGCGGTCGAGGGATTTCGACCCGCTGGCACACGGTATCAGGCGTGGGTCAGCGCCTCCAAGCGTCGCGTCAGAACATCGTGCGGGCCGCGCACACGATCCGAATCCGGATCAGCCGAACGACATGAAGTGGCCGGTGACCGCAGGGTCGCCCAGGAGCGGCACGAGCAGGCAGACGGTCACGATGCCGAAGGTCACGATGGCGCCGACGAGCGGGATCCACCAGGTCACCCGGCGCCGCGACAGCGACAGCCAGGAGAGGTAGGCGGTCAGGATCCATCCTCCGACCAGCACCCAGACGGACACCGTGCCCCAGAGCGAACCTGACGCGGTGTTGGTGAAATCGCCGTCGACGCCGGCCATCTGCATCCACTGCTCGGCGAAGCCCGTGAAATCGGCCAGCTGGGGAACGGCCCCGATGACCGTGACCAGACCGTAGGTGAGCAGAGCGACCGTGATGATGCGGTCTGCGAGGCGGGTCGGCTGGGCAGCGACCGTCGTCGCGGGCGCCGTGGGCGGACGGTGAGCCGGCTCGGGCGGCGCGGACGGAGCCACCACTTCTTCCGGCACGCCGATCGCGGCGCGCTGCTGCTCGGGGGTCGCGTATTCGCCGTACTGCGGGCGGGGGCGAGGGTCGCTCACGACCGGGTCCGCCCTCCGAGTGCACGCTCGTCCTGACGACCCTCGATGTCCTGGCGGAGCTCCTTCGGAAGGGAGAACATGAGGTCCTCCTCCGCGGTCTTGACGACGGCCACGTCGCCGTACCCGGCGCCGGCGAGGTCGGCCAGCACCTCATCGACGAGGACCTCGGGAACCGAGGCGCCCGAAGTGACTCCCACGGTCTCGACACCGTCGAGCCACTCCTGCTGGATCTCGTGCGAGTAGTCGACGCGGTAGGCGGCCTTCGCGCCGTACTCCAGGGCGACCTCGACCAGACGCACGCTGTTCGACGAATTCGCCGAACCGACGACGATCACGAGATCGGCGTCCTTGGCGACCTTCTTGATCGCGACCTGACGGTTCTGGGTCGCGTAGCAGATGTCGTCGGAGGGCGGATCCTGGAGGTTCGGGAAGCGCTCGCGCAGGCGACGGACGGTATCCATGGTCTCGTCGACCGAGAGCGTGGTCTGGGAGAGCCAGACGACCTTGTCGGGGTCCTTGACGACGACGGTGTCGGCCTCGTCGGGCGAGTTGACCACGGTCACGTGATCGGGAGCCTCTCCGGCCGTGCCCTCGACCTCTTCGTGACCGTCGTGGCCGATGAGGAGGATCTCGAAGTCGTCGCGCGCGAACCGGACCGCTTCGCGGTGAACCTTCGTCACGAGCGGGCAGGTGGCGTCGATGGCCTGCAGGCCCCGGTCGGCAGCAGCGCTGACGACCGCCGGTGACACACCGTGAGCGCTGAAGACGACGTGCGCGCCCTCGGGAACCTCGTCGACCTCCTCGACGAAGATCGCGCCGAGCGACTCGAGTTCGGTCACGACGTGGATGTTGTGCACGATCTGCTTGCGCACGTAGACCGGCGCGCCATAGCGCTCGAGCGCCTTCTCGACGGCGATCACCGCGCGATCCACGCCGGCGCAGTATCCCCGGGGGGCGGCGAGCAGAACCCGCTTGCGGCCCGAGATGGGACGGTCGACGAGCCGTGCGCGGGCTCCCGGTATGCGGGGCATCGGCAGCGAAACGGCAGTAGTGGTCACCCCTTGATTCTACGAACCCCCGGCTGGGTGTGGGACGTGTGCGCAAAGATGGGTTCCCGTGACGAACTTCGAAACGGTTCCCGGCGCGGTCCCGACGCCCGACGCGGTGCATCCTCGCGACTCGTCGCCCGAGACCCCCACGTCGGTGTCGCGGCTGAACGAGACGATCCGCGACTTCGTCCAGAAGTGGGGCGCGGTCTGGGTCGAGGCCGAGATCACGGCCTGGAACCTGCGCGGCGGTCACGTCTTCGGCCGGTTGAAGGATGCCGGAGGTGACGGCATGCTCTCGTTCCGCATGTGGTCCTCCACGCTGCAGCGGACGGCGGACGACCTGAGGGCGGGCGATCGCGTGATCGCCTGCGTCAAGCCGGACTACTTCGTGAAGACCGGCGACTTCAGCTTCACCGTCTCGTCGATGCGCCACACCGGCCTCGGAGATCAGCTGGCACGTCTGGAGCGCCTGGGTGCGCAGCTGCGGGCGGAGGGCCTGTTCGATCCGGCACGGAAGAAGGCGCTCCCGTTCCTCCCCCACGTGATCGGCCTCATCACGGGCGAGCGCAGCGACGCCGAGAAGGACGTCCACCGCAACGCCGAGCTCCGCTGGCCGCACGTGCGCTTCCGCACGATCCACGCCGCCGTCCAGGGCGACCGCTGCGTGCCCGAGACCCTCGCCGCCCTGGCCACCCTCGACGCCGACCCCGAGGTCGACGTGATCGTCATCGCTCGCGGCGGCGGCGATCCGCAGACCCTCCTCGGCTTCAGCGACGAACGCCTCCTCCGGGCGGTCGCGGCGGCGTCGACGCCCGTGGTCTCCGCGATCGGGCACGAGAACGACCATCCGCTGCTCGACGACGTCGCCGACGTGCGGGCGTCGACGCCGACCGACGCGGCCAAGCGGGTCGTGCCCGACGTCTCGGAGCAGCGTGCGCTCGTCCAGCAGCTCCAGAGCCGTGCCCGGACGCGCCTCTCCCAGCGCATCGCGCACGACATCGGGAGCCTCCACCAGCTCCGGTCTCGGCCGGTCCTCCGCGACCCCGCGTCGATGCTCACCGGACGTGCCCAGGAACTGTGGTCGCTGACGGCCCGCGGCCGCGAGGTCGTGAGCCGGCGATGGGATGCCGCGGCGATGGCGACCGCCGAGCTCCGCGCGTCGCTCCGCGCCCTCTCCCCCGGCGCCACCCTCGACCGCGGCTACGCGATCGCCCACCTCGGCGACGGCGTGATCGTCCGGGACGCCGCGCAGGCACCCCCCGGATCGCCGGTCGTGGTGACCGTCTCCCGAGGGTCGTTCGCGGCCCGCTCTGAGGGCGAGGTGGCGGAGTCGGACACGGCGTCGCCCGGACCGGCTCCGATCTAGGATGGAAGGCATGACCACCGACGCCGCCGACGTCTCGAGCCTCACTTTCGAACAGGCCCGCGACGAACTCGTTCAGGTGGTGGCGAAACTCGAGCAGGGCGCCCCCACTCTCGAGGAATCCCTGTCGCTGTGGACCCGCGGCGAGGCCCTCGCGGCCCGGTGCGAGGAGTGGCTGCTCGGTGCCAAGCGCCGGCTCGATGAGGCCCGTCCGAGCGATGAGAAGGCGTCCTGATGGCGCGTCCTCGGATCGTCGCCGAGCTCGGCCGACCTGAGACCGCCGACGAGGCCGCCGCCCGGAAGGCCGCGGCGTCGCAGCGGTATCGCTCCAGCAAGACGTTCCGAAACCTCATCGCCGCGATGATCGTGTGCGTCGCGATCGTCGCCGTCGTCTACCTGGGTGTCCCGCGCGGCACACCCCAGGAGTCGACCGTCGATCTGCCTGCCGCTGCCGCGGAGGCGACGACCGCGATCGGGCACCCCGTCGTCGTGCCCGACGCGCCCGAAGGCTGGCGTAAGAACTCCGCCGCTGTCGACGGCGGCATCTGGCGCATCGTCTACGCCCCGCCCACGGGGTTCGTCCACGTCTCGCAGGCAGTCGGTGCCCCCGACACGTGGGTGGCCCAGCAGGTCGGCGGGTTCGCGCCCACCGGGACGGTCACGATCGACGGCATCGAGTGGGACGAGTACGCGCTCCCGGCACCCGTCGCCGAGATCTCCTATGCGCTGGCGACAGCCGCCGGCACCGACACGATCCTGATCTCCGGGTCGATGACGCCCGACACCGCCGCCCAGGCCGCCACCGGCCTCGGCGACCAGATCCGCGTTCTGAGAGAGGACCTGCGATGACGGCGAACCCGACGCCCGCCGAGGTGTGGACCGAGATGCTCAAGGGCAATGAGCGATTCGTCGCCGGTGAGCCTCGGCATCCTCGTCAGGACGCGGAGCGACGTCACGAGCTGGCACACGTGCAGCGGCCCACGGCGGCGCTCTTCGGGTGCTCCGACTCGCGCCTGGCCGCGGAGATCATCTTCGACGAGGGTCTCGGTGACCTGTTCGTCGTCCGCAACGCCGGCCAGGTCATCTCCGACTCGGTCGTCGGGAGCCTCGAGTACGCCGTCGCCGTGCTCGACGTGCCCCTCATCGTCGTCCTGGGCCACGACGAGTGCGGCGCCGTCCGGGCGGCCATCGACTCCACCGGTGTCGACGCACCGGCCCTTCCGCCGCACATCTGGCGCCAGGTCGCGCCGATCGTGCCGGCGGTGCGCCGCGTGCTCCGGGCGGGCGCGTCCGACGGAGTGACGACCGAGACGGTGGATGCCGACGAGGTCGGCCGGCAGCACCTCCAGGACACCGTCGGGAGCCTGCTGCAGTCGTCCGAACTCATCACCGAGGCGGTCGCCGACGGCCGTCTCGCCATCGTGGGCGCGAACTACCGCCTCGCCGACGGCACGGCCATCCCCGACGTCATCGTCGGCGACGCCGGCCCCACCCGCTGACCTCCCGCCCTGCATCCGCAGCGGCGCTTTTCCGCAGTCACCTGAAACGAGGACGTGAACGACATGGCTGAGCCGATCGAATACCGCATCGAGCACGACACGATGGGCGAGGTGCGGGTGCCCAAGGACGCCCTGTACGCCGCGCAGACGCAGCGTGCCGTCGAGAACTTCCCGATCTCGGGGTCGGGTCTCGAGTCGACGCAGATCGCCGCCCTGGCGCGCATCAAGAAGGCTGCGGCCCTCGCGAACAAGGACCTCGGCACGCTCGACCCCGCGATCGCGGACGCGATCGCCTGGGCGGCCGATGAGGTGGTCACCGGGGCCTACGACGTGCACTTCCCCGTCGACACCTACCAGACGGGCTCCGGCACGTCGTCGAACATGAACATGAACGAGGTCCTCGCGACGCTCGCGACCCGCAAGCTCGGCTCGCCCGTCCACCCGAACGACCACGTCAACGCGTCGCAGTCGTCGAACGACGTCTTCCCGACCTCGGTGCACATCGCCGTCACGCAGGCCCTCATCGACGATCTGATCCCGGCGCTCGACCACCTCGCCGTCGCGCTCGAGACGAAGGCGGACCTCTGGAAGGACGCCGTCAAGAGCGGCCGCACCCACCTGATGGATGCCACCCCGGTCACCCTGGGTCAGGAGTTCGGCGGGTACGCCCGCCAGATGCGCCTGGGCGTCGAGCGCGTGCAGGCGGTCCTCCCCCGCGTGAGCGAGGTCCCCCTCGGCGGCACCGCCGTGGGAACCGGCATCAACACCCCGCAGGGCTTCCCTCAGAAGGTCATCGAGCTCCTCGCCCGCGAGACCGAGCTTCCGATCACCGAGGCCAAGGACCACTTCGAGGCGCAGGCGAACCGCGACGGTCTCGTCGAGGCATCCGGGGCACTCCGCACGATCGCCGTGTCGCTCACCAAGATCAACAACGACATCCGCTGGATGGGCTCGGGGCCGAACACCGGTCTGGGTGAGCTCCACATCCCCGACCTCCAGCCGGGTTCGTCGATCATGCCCGGCAAGGTCAACCCCGTCGTCCCCGAGGCCGTCCTGATGGTCGCCGCACGGGTCATCGGCAACGACGCCACCGTCGCCTGGGCGGGCGCATCGGGCTCCTTCGAGCTGAACGTCGCGATCCCCGTGATGGGAACGGCGCTGCTGGAGTCGATCCGCCTCCTCTCGAACGCCGTCCGGGTGCTCGCCGACAAGACGATCGACGGCCTCCAGGCCAACACCGAGCGCGCCGCCGCGTTCGCCGGCATGTCGCCCTCGATCGTCACTCCGCTGAACAAGCTGATCGGCTACGAGGCCGCGGCGAAGATCGCCAAGCACGCGGTCGCTCAGGGCATCACCGTCCGCGATGCCGTGATCGACCTGGGTTTCGTGGAGCGCGGCGAGCTCACCGAGCAGCAGCTCGACGAGAAGCTCGATCTCCTGTCCATGACCCACCCGGGGTGATAATCGCAGCGTGAACAAGGCGGCCGCTCCCCCGCGCCGGAGCATTCCGGGCGTGCGCACGATCATCGCGGTCTCGGCTGCAGGGGTGCTCGTGGTGGGAGCGGCGGTCGTCGCGGTCGCGCTGTGGGCAGCGCCCGAGAACGCCGGCTGGATCGCGCTCGCGTGGTTCGTCGGAGGCGTCCCCGCCGTCGCCAGCGTGGGGATCGTGGCGTGGGCGCTCCTCGAGCGCTCCGCGCCCTCGCCGGAGGACCGCCGCGACGCCGCGGACGGAGCCGCTGAGGCGCAGCGGCGCCTCCTCGACGACGTCCGACACGAGCTGAAGACGCCGATCACGATCGTCCGCGGGCACCTCGAGCTGATGGATGCCGCCGACCCCGGCGATGTCGCCTCGATCCGCGACCTGGCGATCGCCGAGCTCGACCGCATGACGAGACTCATCGGCGATATCGATGTCCTCGCGGCGGTGGAGTCGGGCCGGCTGTCCTACGGCGACGTCGACATCGCGACACTCACCGCGCGGGTGTCCGAGATGGTGGCCGTGATCGGCGACCACGGCTGGCGGGTCGAGCAGACGGCCGAGGCCGTGATCCGCGCCGACGGCGACCGGCTGCTGCAGGCGTGGCTGCAGCTCGCCGACAACGCGGCGAAATACGCGCCCGAGGGAACGACCATCGAGATCGGCAGCGCCGTGCACGCCGCCGGCGCCCAGCTCTGGGTGCGCGATCACGGACCCGGCATCCCCCACGCCATGCGTCACCGGATCTTCCGCCGCTTCGACCGAGGAGCCGGCAAGCGTCACGTCGGCGGATCGGGTCTCGGCCTGGCCATTGTGGACGCCATCGCCAAAGCTCACGGCGGCCACTGCTCGGTGGCCGAGACACCGGGCGGCGGTGCTACCTTCACCCTGGAGATCCCCATCGGTACGCGTGGCGCCCTTCCGTCGCCCGTGCGTGCCGGCGACGTGCTCCTGCAGCGAGAGGCTACAGAATGACCCGCATCCTCATCGTCGACGATGAGCCCCACATCGTCTCACTCGTCTCCCGCGCCGTGCGAGCAGAGGGATTCGAGCCGGTCGGTGTCGAAGACGGCCCCGAAGCACTGGAGATCGCCCTGCAGGGTGACGTGGATGTCATCGTGCTCGATGTCGGCCTCCCCACCATGGACGGATTCGAGGTCCTCCGCACCCTCCGGGCGTCGGGTTCGACGACACCCGTGATCATGCTCACCGCGCGCAGCGGCACGGCCGACACGATCGAGGGTCTCGACGCCGGGGCCAGTGACTACGTGCCGAAGCCCTTCGCGGTCGCCGAGCTGATGGCCCGTGTGCGCTCGCGTCTGAGGGACACTGTCGCGACCCCCGCCGTGGTCCTCACCCGCGGGCCCGTCAGTCTTGACATCCTCGCCCGGCGCGCCAGCGTCGACGGTCGCGAGGTCGACCTCTCGGCCCGCGAGTTCGCCCTCGCCGAGCAGTTCCTGCGCAACGCCGGCGAGGTGCTGACGCGTGAGGCGCTGCTCAGTCGCGTCTGGGGGCTCGACTTCGACCCGGGCTCCAACGTCGTCGACGTCTACGTCAGATACCTGCGCGCCAAGCTCGGTGCAGACCGCATCACGACCGTGCGCGGCGAGGGGTATCGCTGGGAGTGACCCGCACCGGCCGCGGCGGATGACCTCCGCGGCCGGTGACAGGTCAGCTCAGCTCGCCCGCCTCCAGCAGGTCGGTGACGAGGGCCGCGATCGCAGAGCGCTCCGAGCGCGTCAGGGTGACGTGGCCGAACAGCGCGTGCCCCTTGAGCGTCTCGATGACCGAGGCGATGCCGTCGTAGCGCCCCACCCGGAGGTTGTCGCGCTGACCGACGTCGTGGGTCAAGATGACGCGGGAGTTCTGACCGATCCTGCTCAGCACCGTCAGCAGGACGTTGCGCTCGAGCGACTGCGCCTCGTCGACGATCACGAACGCATCGTGAAGCGACCGGCCGCGGATGTGCGTCAGCGGGAGCACCTCCAGCATCCCCCGTGAGACGACCTCCTCGAGCACGTTTCCCGACACGACCGATCCGAGGGTGTCGAAGACGGCCTGGCCCCACGGCCCCATCTTCTCGCCCTGATCGCCGGGCAGGTAGCCGAGCTCCTGGCCGCCGACGGCGTAGAGCGGGCGGAAGACGATGATCTTCTTCTGCTGCCCCTGCTCGAGAACGGCCTGCAGCCCGGCGCAGAGCGCGAGCGCCGACTTGCCCGTGCCGGCGCGTCCGCCCAGCGAGACGATGCCGACCTCGGGGTCGAGCAGCAGGTCGATCGCGATCCGCTGCTCGGCGGAGCGCCCGTGGAGTCCGAAGACATCGCGATCACCGCGCACGAGCTTGTAGGAGCGGTCGCCTGTGACCCTGCCGAGGGCCGAGCCGCGCTCGGAGTGGATGACGAGACCGGTGTTCACAGGAAGCCCGCGGACGTCCTCGCTGACCGCGATCTCGCTGTCGTACAGGTCGCTGATCTCGTCGCCCGACACATCGAGGGAGGCGATCCCGGTCCAGCCGGACTCGACGGCCTGCTCGGCGAGGTACTCCTCCGCGTGCAGGCCGAGCGACGCCGCCTTGACGCGCATCGGGAGGTCTTTGGAGACGACGGTGACAGCCTGGTCGCTCTGGTTCAGGTGCATCGCGACGGCGAGGATCCGTGTGTCGTTGTCCCCCAGTCGCATGCCGGCCGGGAGCACGCTCGGGTCGGTGTTCGTCAGCTCGACCCGCAGGCTCCCGCCCTCGCCGACGGGAACAGCGAAGTCGAGGCGCCCGTGCTCGATCCGCAGCTCGTCGAGGTGCCGGAGCGCCTGGCGCGCGAAGTAGCCGAGCTCGGGATCGTGTCGCTTCGCCTCCAGCTCGGTCACGACGACGACCGGAAGGACGACGGAATGCTCCGCGAACCGGAACAGTGCCCGGGGATCGCTCAGCAGCACCGACGTGTCGAGGACGTACGTGCGCAATCCCTGGTCGAGGCCCGCTTCCGCCGACCGGTTGAGGTGCCGCTGCTTCTCAGGTGCCCGTGTGGTCACAACCCACTCCCGCCCCGGGTGTGTGCACACCCGGCAGTCACGAGTCGACCTGGGGTCACGAGTCGTGAGAGGCCGACTCGAACAGGCTCCGTGCCCGTTGGGATGAAAGTAGACGGCGCCGATGACCGGGGGCGGATTCGACACGCCGCGCGATGTGACGGATCGATTAACTCTCGGTCAGCTGCCGAAGCGGCGGTCGCGATCCCCGAAATCGCGGATCGCGCGGAGGAAGTCGACCTCGCGCAGATCCGGTCCGAGCGCCTCGACGAAGTAGAACTCGCTGTGCGCGGACTGCCAGAGCAGGAAGTCGCTCAAGCGCTGCTCTCCGGAGGTGCGGATGACGAGGTCGGGATCGGCCTGCCCTCCCGTGTACAGGTGCTCGCCGATCTGCTCCGGGGTGAGGCTCTCGGCGAGCTCCTCGAGCGAGCCACCCTGCTCGTGGTGCTTTCCGATGATGCTCCGGACCGCGTCGACGATCTCACCGCGGCCACCGTAGGCCACCGCCAGGTTGACGTGGAGACCCTGATTGTCCCGCGTCCGCTCCTCGGCGACCCGGAGACTCCGGGCAAGGTCGGCGGGGAGCACATCGGCCCGACCCACGTGCTGCACGCGCCAGCCGGGCTGATGCGACAGCGTCTCAGCGAGTTCGGCGATGATCTCGATGAGGTCGCTCAGTTCCTGAGAGTCCCGTTTGGTCAGGTTGTCGGTCGACAGCAGGTAGAGCGAGACCACCTTGATGCCCAGGTCGTCGCACCACTGGAGGAATTCGTGCATCTTGGCGGCGCCGGCCCGGTGGCCGTGCGATACGGTCGCGTAGCCCAACTGGCGTGCCCAGCGCCGGTTGCCGTCGATCATCATGGCGACGTGGTGGGGAACGGTGCGGGCCTCGATCTCGCGACGCAGGCGGGAGCTGTAGAGCCGGTAGAGAAGGCCCCGTCCCTGAGCCGAAGCGCTGCGAGTCACGCCCCTACGCTACCCCTGCTCCGCCGCCACGCCGCGCCCTGGGGGCGTATGTGTCACCCGGTATGACGCGGCGCGTAGGCTCGTCGCCGTGACGAGAAACTCCGCTGACGCTGGTGCCGACATGCCCGAGCTGCCGCTCATGGACGCGGCGGCCGTCGATGCGCAGATCGAGCAGAAACCGACCTGGCGCGGCTGGATCCACGCGGCCACCTTCCCCGTCGCCGCCGTCGCCGGAGTGATCCTCATCGTCCTCGCCGAGGGAACGACGGCGAAGTGGGCGGCGGCCGTCTTCATGGTCACGTCGCTGCTGCTGTTCGGCAACTCCGCGGTCTACCACCGGTTCACCTGGGGCGAGCGGACGCGGGTGATCCTCAAGCGGATAGACCACGCCAACATCCTGCTGCTGATCGCCGGCACGTACACGCCGATCGCCACGCTCGCCCTCGATCCGGGCAAGGGTGCGCTGCTGCTGGTGCTCGTCTGGTCGGGGGCGCTGCTCGGCATCCTGTTCCGGATCTTCTGGATCGATGCGCCGCGCTGGCTGTACGTCGCGCTCTACCTGCTGCTCGGCTGGGCGGCGGTCATGTACCTGGGCGACCTGCTCCGCGCGAGCGTCGCGATGATGATCCTCGTGGTCGTCGGCGGTCTGCTGTACACCGGCGGAGCGATCGTCTACGCACTCAAGCGGCCCAACCCTTGGCCTGGCCACTTCGGGTTCCACGAGATCTTCCACGTCTGCACCGTGCTGGCATTTCTCTGCCACTGGGCGGCGTGCCTGCTGATCTCGGTCTCCCCGCTCAGCCCTTCGCTGGGTCTGCCGGGCTGACCGAGGGCCCGTCTTCGCCGTCATCGTCCCGTGCGGCGGCCTCTTCGGCATCCAGCATGTCGTTGACGTCGTGACGGTACTGGGCCCGGCGGATGCGCCGCAGCATGTCGATCGCGAGGAAGACGATGACGATCGCCACCAGGGCGATGGCCACGAAACCCGCCACACCCGGGGTGACTGAGGCCGGGTCGAGGCCGGGCGTCGTCGGGGTCGGCGTCGGAGTGACGGCGAGCCAGCGCGGATCGAGCATGTGTCCTCATCTCTCAGCCAGAGCGAATAGCCTGGAACTCCAGCCTAGATCGGATGCCGCATGCCCCTCACCGACGTCGAGCGCAAGCTCGCGGAGCGCTACGGTCGAGCCGGGTCGCCGGCCCGTCGGATCGTCGCGTGGACGGTCGGCGGCATCGTCGCGGTGAGCGCGCTGGGCCTGCTCGGATGGTCGGTCGTCGGCGGTGCGATCGCGACCGTGGATGCTGATACCACCGGGTACGCCGTGGTCGACGAACGCACGGTCGACGTGCGCATCCTGGTCTCCGCGCCCACCGGCTCACCAGTGGCCTGCGCTCTCGAAGCCCAGGATCCCGAGCACGGCATCGTCGGATGGCGGATAGTGGAGTATCCCGCATCGGCCGAGCACAGCCGCTCGTTCACGGAGAGCATCCCGACCCTGGCGGAAGCCACGACGGGTTTGGTCCGCTCCTGCTGGATCCCTTAGTCTGTCAGTTCATGCGCCCCGGCCGACTGTCGGGGCGTTTGGCTTACCCCCACAGACATCGGGAGATGACATGTCCACGGAGACCTTCCTCACCCAGGAGGCGTACGACCGCCTCGCCGCCGAGCTCGAAGAGCTGTCGACGACGGGTCGCGAGGAGATCGCCAAGCGTATCGAATCGGCGCGCGAAGAAGGCGACCTGAAAGAGAACGGCGGCTACCACGCCGCGAAGGACGAGCAGGGCAAGCAGGAGGCGCGGATCCGCACCCTGCAGCAGCTGCTCAAGACCGCCAAGGTGAGCACGGCTCCCGAGTCTGACGGCACCGTCCAGTCGGGCACCGTCGTGACGGCGATCGTCGCCGGCGGCGAAGAGGTCTTCCTGCTCGGCAACCGCGAGATCGCCGTCGACAGCGAGCTCGACGTGTACAGCGAGGCGTCCCCGCTGGGCGAGGCGATCCTCGGCCTCCGCGAGGGCGAGTCGACGACGTACACGGCGCCCAACGGCAAGGAGATCCCCGTCGAGGTCGTGAAGGTCGAGACCTACACGGGTCAGTGACCCCGCGGCGGCCGGGTCAGTTCGGGACCACGGTCGGCGCGTAGCCGGCATCCTGCAAGATCGCGATGACCTGCGCCCGGTGCTCCTCGCCGCGCGTCTCGACGCTGAGCTGCAGGATCACCTCGCTGATCTGAAGGCCCTGCCCGTGCCGGGTGTGGAGCACCTCGATCACGTTCGCGCCGACGACCGACAGCAGCTCAGACACCCGGGCGAGCTGGCCCGGGCGGTCGGGCAGCGGCACCTGCAGCGTCATGTAGCGGCCCGAGGCCGCCAGCCCGTGGGCGACGACCCGCTGCAGCAGGAGCGGGTCGATGTTCCCGCCCGAGAGCACGACCGCCGTGGGACCGGAGGCCCTGATCTTGCCCGTCAGGATCGCCGCCACACCGACGGCGCCCGCCGGCTCGACGACCTGCTTCGCGCGTTCGATGAGCACGAGGATCGCGCGGGCGATGTCGTCGTCGCTGACCGTGACGACCTCGTCCACGAGGTCGCGGATGATCGCGAAGGGCACGTCGCCGGGACGCTGGACGGCGATGCCGTCGGCGATGGTGGGCGTGGTGGCGGCGTCCAGGGGCATTCCCGCCGCGAGTGACGGCGGGTATCCGGCGGAGTTCTCCGCCTGGACGCCGATCACGCGCACCGTGCGTCCGGTGAGCGCGGCACGGGCCTTGACGGCGGCGGCGACGCCGGCGGTGAGCCCGCCGCCGCCGATGCCGACCACGACCGTGTCGAGGTCGGGGATCTGGTCCATGAGCTCGAGCCCGAGGGTCCCCTGCCCCACGACGATGTCGCGGTGGTCGAACGGCGGGATCAGGACGGCCCCGGTGCGTTCGGAGTACTCGCGGGCCAGCCGCAGCGGCGTCTCGACGGTGGCGCCCTCGAGGATGACATCAGCGCCGTACCCCCGGGTGGCGAGCAGCTTGGGCACCGGAACGCCGAGCGGCATGAAGATGGTGGCGGCGATGCCGAGGTTCTGCGCGGCGCGCGCCACACCCTGGGCGTGATTGCCGGCGGATGCCGCGACGACGCCGCGAGCTCGTTCCTCGGCCGTCAGCCGTGAGAGCCGGTAGGTGGCACCGCGGATCTTGAAGGAGCCGGTGCGCTGGAGGTTCTCGAGCTTCAGGAGCACCGGCACGCCGAGGACTCCGGAGAGGAACTCCGAGTCCTCCACCGGAGTCTGCGAGATGACGCCCTTGAGCAGCGTGGCCGCATCGTCGAACTCGGCCAGGGTGGGATGGGTCACGCGAGTTTCCTCCTGCGGCGACGGGGCACAGTGCTCCAGATCAGATCGGATGGCCCCGGGTCGACGTCTTTCTCCCACCCGCGGCGGGAGAGGTAGAGCCAGACGACGTTCGCGAATGCGGCCAGCGGCACGGCGAACACGGCGCCGGCGATTCCGGCGATCATGGCGCCACCGGCCACCGCCAGGACGACGGCGAGCGGGTGTACGCGCACGGCCGCGCCCATCAGGAGGGGCTGGAGGACGTGGCCTTCGAACTGCTGCACACCGAGCACGATGACGAGCATCCAGAGGGCGATCCAGGGCCCGTTGTAGACGAGGGCCAAGAAGACCGCGAGCGCGCCGGTGACGACGGCCCCCACGAACGGGACGAAGGCGCCCAGGAACACGAGCACGCCGATGGGAGCTGCCAGAGGGACACCGAGCGCGAACGCGCCCAGACCGATGCCGACCGCGTCGATGGTGGCGACGAGGAGCTGCGTGCGGGCGTAGTTGATGACGGTGCGCCACCCCGCGCGACCCGCGCCGTCGACGGCGGGACGAGCGCGGACCGGGAAGAGGCGGACGGTCCACTTCCAGATGCTTCCCCCGTCGGCGAGGGTGCAGATCAGGATGAAGATCGCGAGGATCACACCCGTCGCGACGTGGCCGAGCGTGGAGCCGATCGCGAGGGCACCCGTCCAGAGCACCTGGACCTGCTCCTGGAGGAAGTCGAAGGCCTGAGTGATCGTGTCGTCTATCTGCGCACCGGTGAGATGCAGCGGACCTTCGATCAGGTAGTCGCGGAGTTCGCGGACGGCCTCCACCGTGCGGTCGCGCACGCGGTCCGCTTCGCGCGAGATCTGCCAGATCGCGAGCCACAGGAGTCCGCCGGCGACCGAGAACGCGACGAGCAGCGTCACGATGACAGAGATCCAGCGCGGCAGCCGGTGACGGACCAGGAACGTGAACAGGGGCGACACGAGCGCCGTGACCAGGATGGCCGCCAGGAGTGGGATGATCAGCAGCTTGAGCTGGATGACCACCCACACGAGCACCGCGATCGCGGCGACGACGACGAGGAAGCGCCAGGCGTAGGCGGCGGCGATCCCGAGACCGCGCGGGACCGAGTCCGCCTGCTGGATGGAGACGGTGCGCTGGCGGAGCGCGTCGAAGAAGCCGCTGCGGGGCTTGTCGTCGTCGGTGCCGTTCACCCGGACATCCTATGGCGCGCCGCTATGGCGCCGAGAGAGCTCAGAACTGGATCCGGGGCGGCTCGGAGATCGCCGCGCCGTCGACGACCTCGAAGAACTCCCGCTCCCCGAAGCCGAGCCGGCGCGCGAAGAGGTTGTTCGGGAAGACACGGATCTTCGTGTTCAGTTCGCGGACGCCGCCGTTGTAGAACCGGCGCGAGGCCTGGATCTTGTCCTCGGTATCGACGATGGCGTGCTGGAGCTGCAGGAAATTCTGGCTCGCCTGGAGCTGGGGGTACGCCTCCGCGACGGCGAACAGCGACTTCAGCGCCTGCTGCATGTGCCCCTCGGCGACGCCGGCATCGGCGGGCGTGGTGGCAGAGAGCGTCTCGGCGCGGGCCTGCGTCACGTTCTCGAAGACCGCCTTCTCATGAGCCGCGTAGCCCTTCACCGTCTCGATGAGGTTGGGAAGCACGTCGGCACGGCGCTTCATCTGCACCGTGATGTCGCTCCACGCCTCATCCACGCGCACCGCGAGGGCGACGAGCGAGTTGTACGTGGCCCACAGGTAGATCCCGATGATCGCCAGAAGACCGACGATCACCAGTACTGGGATCAGATAATCCATGTTTCCCCCTTGAGTAGCGACCTCATCCTATCCGCCGGGCGGAGCCCCGCCCGCGCCCGTGAAGCCACTCCCAGGCGTTCCCCACTCGCCCCTTCGCCGAGGGTGTCACCGAGCTCCCGTATCTTCGTCACTGTGACGGCACAACGCACCCATCGGTATCTGCGGATCGCCCTCTTCGTGGCCGTGGTCGCTCTCGCCGTGTCGGTCGGTGGCGACATCATCGTCCGCGGCGGAGTCGTCCTTCCGTCGCTCAGCGACTACTACTACTCCCCCGCCGGGCCCATGTTCACGGCTGCCCTCTGCGTCGTGACGGTCGCACTCCTCGCCCTCTCGGGCCGGGATGCCGAGTCCACGCTGCTCGACGTCGCCGCCGTCTTCGTCCCCCTGATCGCGGTGATCCCCACCGGTAAGGACGGGTCGCCGTCGGTCCCCGCGGAGTTCCTCCCGGCGGTCCACAACGGCGTCTGGACCTACGTGGTCGTCACGACGCTTCTGGTGATCATGGGCGTGGTCCTCGCGGCGGCGGGTCTGGTCGCCGCGAGGAGGACGTTCATCGTCGCGGCGACGGCGGCGGGCACCGCCCTCGCCGTCGGCGTGCTGGCCTTCGCACCCCCGTGGCGCGAGCAGTTCCCGTTTCCCGGCGGGGTCAACCTGCATCTGGTGGTCACGATCGCGTTCTTCGCCGTCTTCGCGGCGGTGCCCATCGTGAACGCGCTCCCGCGGCACCGGGAACCCGGCGAGGGCGCGCTCGTCCCCCGCTACCGGGCGATCTACCTCGCGGTGCCGTCACTGCTGGTCGTGACCCTCGTCGTCACGATCGTGATCGGACCCAGGTTCCCCGACGCGCCGGTCGTCTTCGCCGGCGAAGCGACGGCGCTCGCGCTCTTCGCCGCGTACTGGCTCGCCCAGACGGTCGAACGGTGGGATCAGGCCGACCCGCGCGGCATCCGCTGACCGCTGCGACGAGCGCATGCGGAGCCGGACCGCAGGTGTGCCCCCACTGGGACTCGAACCCAGACTGAAGCGATTTTAAGTCGCCTGCCTCTGCCATTGGGCTATGGGGGCCCGCTGCACCGCAGCGCACCCCCACGCTATCCGGTCAGCTCGGGACGTCGACCTTGTTGGGCAGCTTCGGGGCAGGCGCGTCGGCGGGAGCCGCCGGACGCGGACGGGCCGCGAACTCCTCGAACACGCCGCGCGGGTTCTGCAGGGTCTCGGTCGAGATGTTGTCGCGGCCGAGCCACAGGTTCTGCCACCAGTCGCCGACGACGCGGAACTTGCGCTCGAACGACGGCATCGCCAGGCCGTGGTAGCCACGGTGGGCGATCCAGGCGAAGAAGCCCTTGATCGCGATATTGCCCGACTGGAACACACCGTTGTAGAGCCCGAGGCCGGCAACGGCGCCCAGGTTCTTGTGGAAGTAGTCCGAGGGCACCTCGCCGCGGAGCACCGCCGTGAGGTTCTTCGCGAGGAGCTTGGCCTGGCGAACGGCGTGCTGCGCGTTCGGGACGCAGTAGCCGCCGACGCCCTTGCCGGTGAGGTCGGGAACAGCCGCGACGTCGCCGGCAGCCCACGCACCCTCGACGATCTCCTCGGCGGTTCCGACGCGGAGGTCAGCGCGGGCACGGATGCGGCCACGCTCTTCGACGGGCAGGTCGCTGCCGCGGACGACGGTCGGGTTGGCCATGACTCCGGCGGTCCAGATGATCAGATCGGTCGGGATGACCTGACCGGTCGACAGCTCGACGTTGCCGTCGACGGCGCCGGAGACCTGGGTGTCGAGGTGGACGAGCGCGCCGCGCTTGGCGAGGTCCTTGAGCACCCATTCGCTCGTCTTCAACGACACCTCGGGCATGATGCGGCTCATCGCCTCGATGAGGTGGAAGTGCGTCTCCTCGAAGGTGATCGTCGGGTAGCTCCGCAGCAGGGAGCTGACGAATGCACGCGTCTCGGCGAACACCTCGATGCCGGCGAAGCCACCACCGACGACGACGACCGTGAGCAGGCGCTCGCGCTCGGGTCCGGGGGGAAGGTTCGCGGCACGGTCGAAGTTGGTGAGGATGCGGTCGCGGATCGCGACGGCTTCTTCGATCGTCTTCAGACCGATCGCGTTCTCGGCGATGCCGGGGATCGGGAACGTGCGCGACACGGCACCCGCGGTGACCACGATCTGGTCGTAGGTCTCCTGCCACGGCTCGCCGACCTCGGGGGTGATCGTCGCCGTCTTGTTGGCGTGATCGATTCCGGTGACCTTCGCGATGACCACACGCGTGCGCTTGAGGTGGCGGCGGAGCCCCACCACGACGTGGCGTGCCTCGATCTCACCGGCAGCGACCTCGGGGAGGAACGGCTGGTAGGTCATGTAGGGCAGCGGGTCGACGATCGTGACCTCGGCCTCTCCCCGGCGAAGGTGCTTCTCGAGCTTCCACGCGGTGTAGAAGCCGGCGTAGCCTCCTCCGACGACAAGGATCTTGGGCACAGTGGTAGTCACAGTCGGGAGAACTCCTTGATTCAACGGCTCGGCGGTCGCGGGGTGCGCGCCGATCGGATGCGCCGGGCAGCAGCGGTGACCCCGAGCAGGACAAGTATAGACCCCAGGCTCACGACGGCGAGCGGCACCGTTCCGTATCGCAGCGTGTCCGCTGTCGGGAGGAGGGGCGATCCCGCGCGGCTCGGCGGCTCTGCTTCGGGCAAGGGGCCCACGGTGATGGGGGTCGAGGTGGGGGCCGGTGAGGGCGTGGCATCCGCCCGTCGATACAGCCTGATCCAGTCGCGCAGGTTGCCCATCGGGTTCTCCGACACGAGCGGCACCGGACGGCCGACGGCCTGCGCCGCATCGACGGTGCCGTAACCGTAGAGCGGATCGGGAACCGACGTCGCGCCCTTCGCCGGGTCGGCGGTCGTGATGATGCGGTTGATGACATTCGCCGCATCGAGATCGGGATGGGCGGAACGCACGAGCGCGGCGATGCCCGCCACGATCGGGGCGGCCCCACTCGTCCCCTCCCAGATGACGAGATCGCCGTTGGCCGACAGCCCGAGCAGCTCCTCGCTCGGGGCCGAGATACCGATCGTGATCCCCTGGGTCGAGGCGGTGTTGCTGGCCCGGCCCTTCTTGTCGACGCCGCCCACCGTCAGCACGCCGGGGATCGTCGCGGGGGCGCCCACGACCTCGGTGCCGCTCTCCCGGTTTCCCGCCGCGACGACGACGACGACGTCGTTGTCGAACGCGTAGAGGAATGCGTCATCCCAGGACCGGTCCCAGTCGAGGGTGTTCGTCGTGAAGGAGAGGTTGATGACATCGGCCCCGTGGTCGACGGCCCAGCGCACCGCTTCGGCGACCTGATCGACGAAGGGGACGCTCGCGGAATCGCCGAACCCGATCGACAGCGAAAGGAGGTCCGCCTCCGGCGCGACGCCGATCATGCCCGCGTCGGGGCCGGTGCCGCGCGCGGCCGCGAGAGAGCCCACCCAGCTGCCGTGGTTGGCATCGCCGTCGCCGACCGGGGTGCGGCCGTCCGGCGCCCCGACTCCGGAGAAGTCCGCTCCGCCGACGACGGCCGCCGACAGCTCGTCGGCTCCCTTGCCGATGCCGGTGTCGATGACGGCGATCGTCGTGCCTTCGCCCCGGGTCGTCTTCCAGGCGTCGCGGATGCCGTACTCGTCGAGCCAGTACTCCATGTTCCGGACCGGATCCGGTTCGGGGCTCGGAGACGGCGTCGGGGCGGGAGCCGCGCCGCCGAGCACCACGCTCGCCGCGACGAGCGCGGCGGCCACGGCGACCCGGGCAGGCTTCATCCCCGCGGCTCCGCGCACGTGCAGCGCTCCGGCGACCAATCGCCTCGGGCGAGCGCGATGTCGCCGATCGGGTTGACGCCGGGGCCTGCGGCGAGGGAGTGCGCGGCGAGGGCGTGGAGGCACTTCACGCGGGTCGGCATCCCTCCCGCCGAGATGCCGTCGATCTCCTCGACCTCGCCGTGGACGGCGCGATCGGCAAGGTAGGCCTGGTGCGCCGCCGAGTAGTCGGCCGCGACCTGGTCGTCGGTGAGGAGCTCGGAGAACTCGCGCATCACCTGCGTCGCCTCGAGCGCCGACATCGCCGCCGTCGCGCCGGGGTGGGTCAGGTAGTAGAACGTGGGGAACGGTGTGCCGTCGGGCAGTCTGGGCTCGGTCGCGACGACCGTGGGGTTGCCGCACACGCAGCGGGCCGCGACACCGATGACACCGCGCATCGGCCGTCCGAGCTGCGCACGCATCGTGTCGTGGTCGGCGTCGGTCGCGGGCGAAAGGGTCGGGTGGGGCACCGCTCAAGGGTACCCGGCGCGCCGGCCGCCACGATGCCGCGCGGGCTCAGTCCGGCGCGACCGTCCGGGCGAGCCCTGATTCGGTCACCGATCCGAGCAGCTGCGTCATCCAGTCGGTCTTCGTCTCTTCGACCTGATCGCTCACCGGGGCCTGATCGGGAGCGACGAAGCCATCCGGGAGGTCGTTCACGACGAGGTAGACGACCTCGCCCGGGCGCCGGTAGTAGAGGCGTTCGCGGGCTTGCGCCGTGATGTACGCCTCGTCCTTCCACTGCTCGCGCTGCGTCTCGAGAGCGGCGACCTCGTCGCGGGTCGCCTCGACCGACCGCTCGAGGGCGGCGATCTGCTGACGCTGCTCCACGTACGTGCCCACGGTCGGGACGAGCACGAGAGCGGCGAGGACGACGAGGCCGAGCATGATGCCCATGAACCCGGAGAAGCGGGACCCGCCCATCCAGTCCCGGACGTCGATGCGCCGACCCTCGGGCGTCGTGCGCGCACGAGAAGAGGGAGCCGTCGATCTGGCCACGGCTCCCCCTCTCGTCGTCGTCTGTCTGCGCTTACGCGGTGAAGCGCGGGAAGGCTGCGGCGCCGATGAACTCGGCCGCGTCACCCAGCTCTTCTTCGATACGCAGAAGCTGATTGTACTTCGCGACGCGCTCGCTGCGAGCGGGCGCGCCCGACTTGATCTGGCCCGAGTTCACGGCGACGGCGAGGTCGGCGATCGTCGTGTCCTCGGTCTCACCCGAGCGGTGCGAGAGCATCGTCGTGTAGCCCGAGCGGTGAGCCAGGTCGATCGCGTCGAGCGTCTCGCTCAGCGTGCCGATCTGGTTCACCTTCACCAGCAGCGAGTTCGCTGCGCCACGACGGATGCCGTCGGCCAGACGCGCGGGGTTCGTGACGAACAGGTCGTCGCCGACGAGCTGCACGCGCTTGCCCAGACGCTCCGTGAGCGCGGTCCATGCGTCCCAGTCGTCCTCGGCGAGGGCGTCCTCGATCGTGACGATCGGGAACGAGTCGACGAGATCGACGTAATAGTCGGTGAGCTGCTCGGCGGTCCAGTCCTTGTTCTCGAGGCGGTAGACGCCGTCGCTGAAGAACTCCGTGGCTGCCACGTCGAGGCCGAGGGCGATGTCGGCGCCCGGCGTGAAGCCGGCCTTCTCGATCGCCTTGACCAGGAAGTCGAGGCCCTCGCGGTTGCTGGGCAGGTCTGGCGCGAAGCCGCCCTCGTCGCCGAGGCCGGTCGCGTACCCGGCGGACTGCAGCTCCTTCTTGAGGACCTGGTACACCTCGGCGCCCCAGCGGAGCGACTCGGCGAACGACGAGGCACCGATCGGCGCGAGGAAGAACTCCTGCATGTCGATGCCGTTGTCGGCGTGCTCGCCGCCGTTGATGACGTTGAACAGCGGAACGGGCAGGATGTGCGCGTTCGGTCCGCCGAGGTAGCGGAACAGCGGCAGGTCGGCGCTGTCCGCGGCGGCCTTGGCCACGGCGAGCGAGACGCCGAGGATGGCGTTGGCTCCGGTCCGCGACTTGTTCTCGGTGCCGTCGGTCGCGATGAGGATGTCGTCGATCGTGCGCTGCTCGCTCGCGTCGATTCCCTCGATGGCGGGGCCGAGCTCGTCGATGACGGCGTCGACGGCCTTGAGCACGCCCTTGCCGCCGTAGCGGCTCTTGTCGCCGTCGCGCAGTTCGTATGCTTCGAACGCGCCGGTCGACGCGCCGGAGGGAACAGCTGCACGCTGCACGATCCCGTCGTCGAGCAGGACCTCCACCTCTACGGTCGGGTTTCCGCGCGAATCCAGGATCTCGCGTGCGCCTACTGCCTCGATCAATGCCACAGGGGTGACTCCTTGCTTATGGAGGATGAAACGGGAGCGTCTTCGGTCCACCGTCGAGTCTAGTGAGGTGGCCGGTGGAGCACAGGACCCCGGTCAGATCACCAGAGCGAGCGCCAGCCCGTCCCAGCCTTTGCGGTCGAGGGTCTGCAGCGCCGTCGCGTCGAAGCGCGGATCGCCTGCCAGCATCGCGAGACCGGAGCGGACGCCGTCGATCTGCTCCCCCGCATCGGCGTCCACGACACGGCCCGACCGGACGACATTGTCGACGACCACGACGGTGCCCGGACGGCCCAGGCGCGCCGCCCAGTCGAGGTAGACCGTGTTCGACTCCTTGTCGGCGTCGATGAACACGAGGTCGAACGGCTCGGCGCCCTCGAGCGTCGGGAGGATCTCGGCGCCGCGCCCGATCCGGATCTCCACCCGGTCCGCCACGCCCGCCCGCTCGAGGTTCCGCCGAGCGACGTCCGCATTGTGCGGCTCGGCCTCGACGGTGACGACGTACCCGCCGGCCGGGAGCGCCCGGGCCAGCCAGATCGTCGAATAGGCGCCGAGCGTCCCGATCTCGAGGATCCGGCGCGCGCCGGTCATCCGCGCCAGGAGGTGAAGGAGCTTTCCGTTCAGTGGAGCGACCTCGATCTCGGGCAGGCCCTCCTCCGCGAGCGAGGCCACTGCCGCCGTCAGGGCGTCGTCTTCACCTACCAAGGTGTCGGTGAGGTACTCGTCGACGGCGCGCCAGCGTTCGGCTGTGGGGTGATCCATGGAGTCACTCAAGCGCGCCCGGGGCGGTCCGTCAACGCGAGGTAGGCACCGATGAGCGCCGCACCCGTCTCGGCGTCGTCGACCGTGACGGTCGTCGACCGCCCGTCACGGCGTCGGACGAGGAGTCCTTCGCCGGCCCGGAGCACGACCCCGAACCGGCCGTCCGGTCCCCAGCGCAGACCCCAGCCGCCGAACTCGGCCATCGGCTCCACCTGCACGACCTCCGCCCCCGTGATCTCGGCCAGCGGAACCCGCACGCGCGGCCATCCCGCGACCGAGCGCACGAGGAGCCCGTCGTGATCGACGCGCACCCGGTACCGTGCATTCGCCGTCAGCAGGACGGTGAGGAGCACGGTGATGCCCACGCAGATCCCGGTGGCCGCGGCATCCCCCGTCGTCAGTGCGACGATCGCCGTGACGGCGGCGAGCACCAGCCATGCGGCGAAGAGGACGGTCAAACCGCCCCGCGAGAGCGTTACGCCCTTCAGCCACACGACGCGTTCCCCGCGCCGGACGTCGAGGGCCGGGGTGGACCCCGCTGTCGCGGCGAGCGGGACGGATGCCGGCTGCACGAGGTATCCGGCGAACCCCCCGGCGATGGCGGCGAGCGCGATCACCAGGACGAGGGCGGGTGGGAACGTCACCATGGCGGGGTCCGCCACCCCCGCGTGCCGGGCGAGGATCGCCGTCGTGCTGGCCGCGATGAGCACCGCGGTGCCGAGGGCGACGGCGCCGACCGCACGGGATGCCGCTCCCCCGCCCCCTCTGCGGAGGGCGCCGATCGAGGTGGCGAAGATCAGGACGGGGATCCCGCCGCCGACGGCGACGGCGAGGACCGGGATGGTCCAGGCCGGGCTGAAGCCGTCGGGAGTGCCGTCGACGCCCCAGTGCGAGGCGACGACGGCCGGAGCGGCGGAGAGCATCGCGATCTGCAGCACGACGGCCACGAGGACGAGGAGCGACGGGATCACGAGCGCGACCAACATGAAGCGCCGGCGAGCGCGGGTGAGGGGATCAGTGGACACGAGCGGCCTCCTTGACGAGAGCGGAAAGGGTGTCGGGCGCGACTCCGGCGGCGCGCGCCTTCGCGACGAGTGCGGCGATGTCCGCGCGGAGCTCGACGATCGCGTCGCCGGTCGCCGTCACGACGGCTCCCCGGCCCCGACGCAGGTCGAGCAGCCCCTCCTCGCGGAGGTCCTGGTAGGCGTGGAGGACCGTGTGGAGGTTCACCTGGAGCGCCTCCGCGACCTCGCGCGCGGACGGCAGTCGCTCACCCGCAGCCAGGCGACCGGCGGTGATCTCCGTGCGGAGCGCATCGGCGATCTGCGCGAACAGCGGCGCGGAACTGCTCGGATCGAGTCGGATCAACATGCGCTAATTATAGCTCAACTATAACAACGCTGTCCACTGTTCGTCCTCTCCCGGTACTGTTCGGCCGTGACCACTCCCTCCCTCGGCAGACACCTCGGGCTCGGCGCCGCCGTCGCCATCGGACTCGGGTCGATGATCGGGGCCGGCGTCTTCTCGGCACTCGGCCCCGCCACGGCTGCGGCAGGATCCGGCGTCTTCGTCGCTCTCGCCGTGGCCGCGGTGGTCGCCTTCGGGAACGCCACCTCGACCGCGCAGCTGGCCGCGGTCCACCCGACGTCGGGTGGGGTCTACGCCTACGGTCGAGCCGAGCTCGGGCCCTGGTGGGGGTTCGCCGCGGGATGGGGGTTCGTGGTCGGGAAGATCGCGAGCTGCGCGGCCATGGCCCTCACCTTCTCGGCCTACGTCGCCCCCAACGGGTGGGAGCGCGTCGTCGCCGCGGCAGCCGTCGTCGCTCTGACCGCCGTGAATCTCGTCGGCATCACGCGCACCGCGCAGGTCACCCGATTGCTGGTCGCGGTGGTGCTGCTCGTCCTCGCCGCCGCATCCGTCGCCATCTTCACAGGGGATCGGACTCCGTCGGCAGCGCTGGCCGCCGGCATCCCCGTCGACGCCTACGGAGTGCTCCAGGCCGCTGGCCTGCTGTTCTTCGCGTTCGCGGGCTACGCGAGGATCGCGACCCTGGGCGAAGAGGTGCGCGATCCCGCGACGACCATCCCCCGCGCGATCATCCTCGCCTTCGCCGGGGCCGTCCTCGTCTACGCCGTCGTCGCGGTCGCCGTCACGGCGGCCCTCGGAACAGATGGGGTCGCCGCGTCGACGGCTCCGGTCGCCGACGCGGTGCGCGCCGCGGATGCCGCGTGGGCGCTCCCCCTCGTGCAGGTCGGCGCGGCAGCGGCATCCCTCGGAGCACTCCTCGCCCTCATCGCCGGGATCGGGCGGACGGCCTTCGCGATGGCGAGAGAGGGCGACCTCCCCGGCATCCTGAACGCGGTCCACCCGAGATGGGGCGTACCGCACCGGGCGGAGATCGCCGCGGGCGGCGCCATCGTCCTTCTCGTCCTCACCGTCGATCTCCGCGGCGCGATCGGCTTCTCGTCGTTCGGCGTGCTGGTCTACTACGCCGTCGCCAACCTCGCCGCGTACCGGCAGCGACGGAGCGCGCGACGCTACCCGCGGATCCTCCAAATCGTCGGGCTGAGCGGATGCCTCATCCTCGGAGCGACTCTGCCCTGGCAGGCCGTGGCCGCCGGCGCCGCCGTCATCGCCGTGGGGCTGGGGGCTCGCGTCGTGCGCCTGTCGAGTCGGCCTTGGACTCGCTGACCGCGGTCAGCACGACAGGCCGGAGCGCCTCGGCCGTTCGCCGGTAGCCGAGCGCGCTCGGATGGAAGCGGTCGAGGCTGAACATCCCATCGGGGTCGGTGAGGAAGAACGCCCCCACCGCTCGCCGAAGCGACACGACGTGCGCCCCGGCGGCTCGTGCACCCGCCGCTTGAGCGGCCGCAAGCTGATGGGACAACCGGGACGCGATGATCCGGAGCGGCTGCGGCACCGCACGGAGGGCGCCCAGGTCGGGACACGTGCCGACCACGACGACCGCTCCCGTCCCCTGCAGCCGCTCGACCGCCGTGACGAGATGGGCGGCCGCCGCCGCGACGGGGACGCGGTGGGTCACATCGTTGCCGCCGACCACGATGACCGCGACATCCGGACGGTAGTCGCTCGGAAGCCCGTCGATCTGCCCGGCCAGATCCGAGGACTCCGCCCCGACCACCGCTCCGGTCCGCAGGCGCACCGGACGCTGCAGCTGCCGCGCGACGCCCTTCGCGAGGCGCGCGCCGAGGGTGTCCTTACGACGCGTGGCCCCGAGCCCCGCCGCGATCGAATCGCCGAGCATCAGCAGCTCGAGCGGCTCACCGCCGAGCGAGCGCCGCCACACCCGGTCGGCGTCGATCGCGTCCTCGCCGAGCGGCTTTCCGATGCGTTTTCGCGCGAGGGCCGCCTGGCGGGTCAAGGCGACGCGCGCGCCCACGACGGCAGCGCCGCCGAGAGCCACCGTCGCCGCGCCGAGTCGGAGGACCCGGCCGGCCCTGCCGGAGGCGATCATCATCACCCGCCCAGCCGACACCCCGCGGGTGAACGGCACACTGCCGCCCGGTGACGCTCCGGGGCGCTCAGGTGGTGGCGGGCGAGCGCAGCTGCTCGACGGCGGCGGTGATGCGGGCGGCGCGCGTCTCGGGCCGTTTGGCGTCGGTGACAGAGCGCGCCATCTCTGTGCGACGCGACGGTGCCAGCGCGTCGAACGCCGCGCGCACCTGCGGCTCGGCGTCGAGAGCGGCCGCCAGGTCGGCCGGCACCTCGATCTCACGAGGCGCGTCGTCGAGGCGCACGACGGCGTCGACCTCGTCGCCGATGTCGACGCCCAGGGCCGTGCGTGCGGCCTTCGACAGCCCGATCAGGTTCTTGCCGGCCATGACGGCGAGACGGAGCCGCGCCGAGCGCCCGCCGATCTCGACGACCACCGCCGCCCGCCGGCCACCGCCGAGTTCAGCGACCTGCTCGTCGGTCATCTCGATAGCGGCCCCCGGACCGTGCGCCTCGAGCGTGGTGTGCACATTCAGCGACATGATGCCCGCACGCTATCAGCGCATCGTGCCGCTGTCACGGACGCCCGCTCACGCCAGCGGCCGGACCTCGAGCGTCCCGAGGTCCGCGCCCGCGGGGAGCGTGGCGAAAGAGGTGTAGCCGTCGGCCGCGGACCGTTCGAGCAGCGCCTTCAGGTTCTTCGTCCGCTGTTCGAGCCGCACCCGCGATCCACCCGCGACCAGCGCTGCCTTCGCCGCGACGAGCTCCGCCACCGGGACATCGCGATCGTGGATCAGCACGACCGCCGGAGCCTCGGTATCCGTGCCCGCGCCGAGGAGGTCGACGATGCGCTCGAAGCCGATCGAGAACCCGACCGCCGGGACGTCCTGGCCGAGGAACCGGCCGATCATGCCGTCGTAACGGCCGCCGCCGCCGAGGGAGTAGGAGACCGACGGGTGCGCGAGCTCGTAGATGGTGCCCGTGTAGTACCCCATTCCGCGCACGAGGAACGGGTCGAAACGCAGCGGGATGTCCGCCTCCGCACCGCGAGCCGCGGCGACCGCGTCGCCGATGGCCACGAGGTGCGCGATGATCTCGTCATCCACGCCCTCGGGCAGCGCCTTACGGATCTGAGCCTCGCCGTACGGCAGGTACTCACGGGTCTGCGGCCGGGTGAGGAACGTGTCGAGCGCCGCGACGGCGGATGCCGTGATGCCGCGCTCGGTCAGCTCGGCGACGACGCCTGCCGGACCGACCTTGTCGAGCTTGTCGATCGTGATGAGGACGCCGGGTCGCTCCTCGGCCGCGAAGCCGAAGGTGGCGAGCATCGCGTCGAGGGCGCGGCGGTCGTTGATGCGGATGGTCCCACCCTCGAGGCCGAGTGCGTCGAGAACGTCGAGGCTCGCCACCAGCAGCTCGACTTCGGCCCGCGCGGTCGCGTCGCCGATGATGTCGATGTCGCACTGCACGAACTGGCGGTAGCGACCCTTCTGCGGCCTCTCGGCGCGCCACACCGGAGCGATCTGGACCGCACGGAAGACGGCGGGCAGCTGCGCGCGGTTGGTCGCGTAGAACCGGGCAAGCGGAACCGTGAGGTCGTAGCGGAGTCCGAGGTCGGCGAGCGCGGCGGGGTCGTCGGCGGCGGAGCGGATGCCGTCGGCGTCGAGGCCTCGGCGGAGGACGGTGAAGGCGAGCTTCTCGTTGTCTCCGCCGATGCCGGCGTGCAGTCGCTCGTAGTCCTCGACGACCGGGGTCTCGATCTCGTCGAAGCCGTGTGCGCGGTAGCGGTCACGGATGACGGCGAGCACCCGCTCGCGGCGGGCTTTGTCGGCGGGGAGGAAGTCGCGCATGCCGCGCGGCGGGTTCACGGAGGGCACCGCTCCAGTCTCGCAGACCCCGCCGTCGGCGCGTGCAGCGGTCAGCCGCGCTCGGCCGTGCGGACCTCGTCGGCGAGCGCGCGCAGCCGCTGCCGCAGGGCGCGCTCGCAGTCCCACCCGCGTGCACGCGCCTCCACCACCAGGGCGAGGAGAGCGTCCCCCAGCTCGGCCTCGGTCTCGGGGTGCGGAGCGATCGCCTCCGGCGCCGCATCGACCTGCGCCGCCTTGCCGACCATCTTCTGCGCCAGGGCGAGGGAGGGCATGTGCATCGAGATCCCGTCCAGCACGCTGGTGCGCGTGCGCTTCTCGGCGGCCTTCGCGGCGTTCCAGTGCACGAGCACCTCGTCGGGTGTTGTCGCGACGGCGTCGCCGAACACATGCGGATGCCGGCGGACCATCTTCTCGGAGAGGCCGTCGGCCACATCGTCGATGTCGAAGGGATCGACCTCGGCGCGTGAGGCGATCTCCGCGTGGAAGAGCACCTGCCAGAGCAGGTCGCCGAGCTCCTCCTTCAGGTCGGCCCGGGAGCCCGCCTCGACGGCGTCGACGAGCTCGGCCGCCTCCTCCTGCAGGTAGGGGACGAGGTCGTCGTGATCGATGCGCTGCGTCCACACGCAGCGCTCGCGCACGGCGTGCATCGTCTCGGCGGCGCGGCGCAGGGCATCGGGTGACGCGGGTACGGGGTGCGACATGACGGCAACGATACGAGGGATGCCGAGGGACCGGCATCCCTCGTATCGCCCGGCGTAGGCTGGGATCGTGACCTCCGCCTCCCCCGCCGCGGCTTCTGCGTCCGCGCCGGGCGGGACGCGCGTGTCGATGTTCACGCTGGCCACGTTCGTCATCGGGTCGATGGTCGGCGCGGGCGTGTTCTCGCTCCCGGCGACGTTCGCCGCCTCTACGGGAGTGGCGGGCGCCCTCGTCGCGTGGGCGATCGCCGGCGGCGGGATGCTGATGCTGGCGCTCGTGTTCCATCGCCTGGCGATCCGCCGCCCCGACCTCGACGCCGGGATCTTCAGTTACGCCAAGGCGGGCTTCGGCAACTACGTCGGCTTCTTCGCAGCGTTCGGATACTGGGCGAGCGCCTGCGTGGGCAACGTCTTCTACTGGGTGTTCATCACGTCGACCCTCGGAAGCGTCTTCCCCGAACTCGGCGAAGGCGACACCCTCCTCGCGGTCGCGGTGTCGTCGGTGGGCGTCTGGCTCTTCTTCCTCCTGATCCGACGGGGCGTCCGGCAGGCTGCCGGGATCAACCGCATCGTCACGGTCGCCAAAGTCCTCCCGATCGTCGTCTTCGTCGCCCTGTGCGTCACGGTCTTCGACCCTGCCGTGTTCGCGGCCAACTGGGGCGGCAGCGAGGCGACCGGGCTCGGCGAGCAGATCCGCGCGACCATGCTCGTCACCGTCTTCGTCTTCATCGGCATCGAGGGCGCAAGCGTCAACTCGCGCCACGCGCGCCGGCGACGCGACGTGGGCCGCGCCACCGTCCTCGGCTTCCTGAGCGTCCTGGCCGTGTTCGCCTCCGTCACGATCGTGTCGTACGGCGTCCTGCCCCGAGAAGAGCTCGCCGCGCTTCGGCAACCCTCGATGGGCGGCGTGCTCGAGCAGGCCGTCGGCGGCTGGGGAGCCGTCTTCGTCGGCGTCGCACTCGTGGTCGCCGTCCTCGGCGCGTACCTCGCCTGGACGCTCATGGCGGCCGAAGTCCTGCTGTCCGCGGCGCGGGCCGGCGACCTGCCCGCGTTCCTGCGCCGCACCAACAACAGCGACACCCCCACGGGGGCGCTCCTGCTCTCGTCGGCGCTCGCGCAGGCCATGCTCTTCCTCGTGCTGCTCGCCGAGAACGCCTTCGACGCCGCCCTCGAGCTCACGAGCGCGCTCGCGCTGATCCCGTTCTTCCTCTCGGCCGCCTACGGCCTCAAAATCGCCCTCCGCGGGGGCGACGGACGTCGGCGACGCGATGTGGTCATCGCCACCGCCGCGACGGCGTACACCGCCTACCTGCTGTGGGCCGCAGGGCCGACCTACCTCCTCCTCTGCCTGGTGGTGATCGTGCCGGGCACCGTGCTGTTCGTGATCGGGCGCCGCGAGCAGGGGGCGCATGTGTTCACCCGCCCCGAAGCGGCGCTGTTCGTGCTGGCCGTAGCCGGCGCCGTCTCTGCGGTCGTGCTGATCTCCACCGGGGCGATCGCCCTCTGAGCCGATCCCGTCGAGGGGACGGCACGGGACGTCATGGTGTCGGATGCCTCCCCGAACCCGGGCTAGCGTGAACGAGTGCACGAACTGACCCACACCGAAGCGATCGATCTCGTCGGCCGATACGAAGCCGAGCAGGAGATCCCCGAGCAGATGCGCGCCGACGTGCGCGAGCTCGGCTCCCTCCTCGGCCGGGTGCTCCGCGAAAGCGGCTCCCCCGGCCTCTTCGACGACGTCGAACGACTGCGCGTCGCGACGATCCAGGCCTACACCGACGAGACGCCCGAGGCCTTCGCCCGAGCGGCCGCGATCGCCGACGCGTTCTCCTTGGAACGAGCGGAGGAGGTCGCCCGCGCGTTCACGTGCTACTTCCACCTCGTCAACCTGGCCGAGGAGCACCAGCGCGTGCGGATCCTCCGGGAGCGCGCCGGTCGCGCAGCACGCGAGGATGCCGGCGATTCCCTGACCGCCGCCTACCGGACGCTGGCCGACGAGGTCGGCCCGGATGCCGCGCTGTCGCGACTGCAGAGCCTTCGGTTCCATCCGGTCTTCACGGCCCACCCGACGGAGGCGAGGCGCCGCGCCGTGTCCTCCAGCATCCGGCGCCTCGCCGATCTCCTCGACAGCCGCGACGCGGCCGAGACCGAGGGCGCCGATCGGCGACGCACCGAGCGGCGCATGCTCGAAGAGGTCGACACGCTGTGGCGCACCGCGCCGCTCCGGCCCGAGAAGCCCTCTCCGACCGACGAGGTGCGCTCGGTCATGTCGATCTTCGACGAGACCCTTTTCACCGCCGTCGCCCACGTGTACCGCCGCGTCGACGACGCACTGCAGGGCGACGACGCCGGCGCCACCGAACCGATCGTCCGCCCCTTCGTGCGCGTCGGCTCCTGGGTCGGCGGCGACCGCGACGGCAACCCCTTCGTCACGGCGCGGACGACCCGCACCGCCGCCGCGATCGCGAGCGAGCACGTCCTGCTCGGCCTCGAGCGCGCAGCGAGCCGGATCGGACGGACGCTCACCCTCGATGCCGCCTCCACTCCCGCGAGCGATGACCTGCTCGGCCTGTGGCAGCGGCTGAAGGATGCCGACGAGGATGCCGCCGCCGACATCGCCAAACGCTCCCCCAACGAGCCGCACCGCGTCATCATGCTCCTGCTCGCGCGCAAGATCGCCGCGACCCGCACCCGCGACGCCGACCTCGCCTACCGCGACCCGGAGCACTTCCTCGCCGATCTGCGCACCGTGCAGGACTCGCTGGTGGCCGCCCGTGCGCGGCGTCAGGCCTATGGCCACCTGCAGCAGCTCATCTGGCAGGTCGAGTCCTTCGGATTCCACCTCGCCGAGCTCGAGGTCCGCCAGCATTCCGCCGTGCACGCGAAGGTGCTCGCCGAGATCGAATCGGGCGAACCCCGCTCCGAGCTCGCCGAAGAGGTTCTCGAGGTCTTCCGGACGATCGCCTTCCTGCAGGAGCGCCACGGACCCCGCGCCGCCGGCCGGTACATCGTGTCGTTCACGCAGTCGACCGACGACCTCGCCAACGTGCACACGCTCGCCCGTCACGCGGTCGGCGCCTCGGGCACCCTTCCGGTTCTCGATGTCATCCCGCTGTTCGAGACCTTCGCCGATCTGCAGGCCGCTCCCGGCATCCTCTCCCGCATCGCCGAGCACCCCGCCTTCAGCGCACGGCTCGACGTCACCGGCCGCCGCCTCGAGGTCATGCTCGGGTACTCGGACTCGTCGAAGGACGTCGGGCCCGTCGCGGCCAACCTCGCGCTCTACGAGGCGCAGGCCGCCATCTCTGCCTGGGCGGTCGAGCAGAAGATCGAGCTGACCCTGTTCCACGGCCGAGGCGGCGCCCTCGGGCGAGGCGGCGGGCCGGCGAACTCGGCGATCCTCGCCCAGCCGCCCCACTCGGTCGACGGCCGCTTCAAGCTGACCGAGCAGGGCGAGGTCATCTTCGCCCGCTACGGCGACCCCGTCATCGCGATGCGTCACATCGATCAGGTCGCCGCGGCGACTCTGCTCGCCTCATCGCCCTCGATCGAGAACCGCAACCGCGAGGCGGCGGAGCGCTACGCCGACGTCGCCCGCATCATGGACTCGGCCTCACGGGAGCGCTTCTTCTCGCTCGTGAAGGCCCCGGGCTTCGCGCCCTGGTTCGCCCAGGTCACTCCGATGGAGGAGATCGGTCTGCTCGCGCTCGGCTCACGCCCCGCCCGCCGAGGCCTGTCCGTCGAGTCGCTCGAAGACCTCCGCGCCATCCCCTGGGTGTTCGCGTGGACGCAGGCCCGCATCAACCTCGCCGGCTGGTTCGGTCTGGGCACAGCGCTCGACGCCGTGGGCGACGCCGACACCCTCCAGCGCGCCTACGACGAGTGGCCGCTGTTCCGCACCCTCATCGACAACGTCGCCATGAGCCTCGCCAAGGCCGACGACCGCATCGCGCGCCATTATCTCGAACTCGGCGACCGCGACGACCTCGCGGCGCTCGTGCGCGAGGAGATGGCGTCGACCCGGGCCTGGGTGGTGCGTCTCACGGGCGGCACCGAGCTGCTCGGCAACCGTCCCGTCCTCGGCCGCGCCGTCAAGATGCGAAGCCCGTACGTCGACGCCCTCTCCCTCCTCCAGCTGCGCGCGCTCCGCGGTCTCCGCGACGCGGAAGCCGGCAAGGTCGACCCCGACCTGCAGCGCCTGCTGCTGCTGTCCGTGTCGGGCGTCGCCGCCGGGCTCCAGAACACCGGCTGACGAACGGATGCCGCGGCGCACTCGGCCGCCGCGGCACCGCGTCAGTCGACCGTCGCCGGAAGCGGCAGCGGGAAGATCTGGTCGAGGAGCTGCCCGGCCCATGCGATCAGATCCGCGTCGGAGAGCGCCTCGCCGTCCGCGGTGGGGAGCGGGACGACCATCGCGTCACCGCCGGAGACGACCTTCGACGACGGGTGGAGCCGCTGCAGGCGCACCCGGATCGAGTCGGGCAGGTGCGCCGGCGCGATGCGCAGGTTCGGGCCCATCGCGACGACGTCGGTGAGTCCCGACCTCGCGGCGCGACGACGAAGGCGCGCGACGGCGATCAGACCCTCCACCTCGGCCGGCGGCTCGCCGTAGCGGTCGGTGAGCTCTTCGAGAACCAGATCGATCGCGTCGTCGGCCGCCGTGACCGCTGCCGCGGCGGAGAGCTTCTGGTACGCCTCCAGCCGCAGCCGCTCGCTGTCGATGTACGTATGCGGGATCCTCGCCTGCACCGGGAGCTCGAGCCGGAGCTCGGCCGGCCCCTCGGTCTCGTCGCCGCGGAACGTCGCGACCGCCTCGCCGATCATGCGGAGGTAGAGGTCGAACCCGACGCCTGCGATGTGGCCCGCCTGCTCGGCGCCCAGCAGATTGCCCGCGCCGCGGATCTCGAGGTCCTTCAGCGCGACCTGCATGCCCGAGCCGAGATCGTTGTTGACGGCGATCGTCTCGAGCCGGTCGGCGGCCGTCTCGCTGAGCGGCTTGTTCTCGTCGTAGAGAAAGTATGCGTAGGCGCGCTCGCGCGCACGTCCGACGCGACCGCGCAGCTGGTGGAGCTGGGAGAGCCCGTACTTGTCGGCGCGGTCGATGATGATCGTGTTGGCGTTGGCGATGTCGAGGCCGGTCTCGATGATCGTGGTCGAGACGAGCACGTCGGCGCGACGCTCCCAGAAGTCGTCGACGACCTGCTCCAGCTGGTGCTCGCCCATCTGGCCGTGGGCGACGACGATGCGGGCCTCCGGCACGAGTTCGGCGAGCTGCGCGGCGACGCGCTGGATCGACGAGACCCGGTTGTGCACGTAGAACACCTGGCCCTCGCGGAGGAGCTCGCGCCGGATCGCGGCGGCGATCTGCTTGTCGCTGCGCGGTCCGACGTACGACAGGATCGGATGCCGGTCCTCGGGCGGTGTCGCGAGCGTCGACATCTCTCGGATGCCGGTGACCGCCATCTCGAGGGTGCGGGGAATCGGCGTCGCACTCATCGCCAGGATGTCGACGTTGGTCTTGAGCTTCTTCAGCGCATCCTTGTGCTCGACGCCGAACCGCTGCTCCTCATCGATGATCATGAGGCCGAGATCCTTGAAGTGCACCTTCTCGGTGAGGATGCGGTGGGTGCCGATGACCATGTCGACGGTGCCGTCGGTGATGCCGGCGAGCGTGTCGCGGGCCTCCTTGTCGGACTGGAACCGCGACAGCGCGCGCACCTGCACCGGGAACCCGGCGAAGCGCTCGGTGAAGGTGTCGAGGTGCTGCTTCACGAGGAGGGTCGTCGGCACCAGCATCGCGACCTGCTTGCCCTCCTGGATCGCCTTGAAGGCGGCGCGGACCGCGACCTCCGTCTTGCCGAAGCCGACGTCACCCGACAGGAGCCGGTCCATCGGGATCGGCTTCTCCATGTCGGCCTTGATCTCATCGATCGTCTGGAGCTGATCGGGGGTCTCCGCGAAGGGGAACGCCTCTTCGAGCTCGCGCTGCCACGGAGTGTCGGGGCCGAACGCGTAGCCCTTCGACGACATGCGAGCCGAGTACAGCTTCACGAGCTCGATGGCGATGTCGCGGACGGCCCGGCGCGCCTTGCCCTTGGCGGCGGCCCAGTCGGATCCGCCCATCTTCGACAGCTGCGGCGCCTCGCCGCCGACGTACCGGGAGAGCAGATCGAGCTGGTCGGTAGGGACGTAGAGCTTGTCGCCGGGGTGCCCGCGCTTCGACGGCGCGTATTCGAGCACGAGGTACTCCCGGGTGCTCTTGACGGGCTTGCGTCCGCCGGAGGAGACCTCGCGCTGCACCAGCTCGACGAACCGGCCGATGCCGTGGGTCGAGTGCACGACGTGATCGCCGGGCTTCAGCTGCAGCGGATCGACGACGTTGCGCCGGCGGGAGGCGAGCTTCTTGACGACGCGGTTGTCGCCGCCGATCGTGCGGCCGTAGAAGTCACTCTCCGTGAAGACAGCGAGTTTCGCCTCGGCGACCTGGAACCCCGCCTCGAGGGTCGCGACCGTGACGAGGGCGATGCCGGGGTCGGGCGTCTCGGTGAGGGTGTCGGCCGTGCGTGCGGCGAGCCCCCGCTCGGACAGCACGTCACGGGAGCGGTCGACGAGACCGGTGCCGGATGCCGCGACGACGACCCGCCAGCCGTTGCCCAGGAGGCCGGCGATGTGCTCCGTGGCGCCGTCCACGTTGCCCTGGAACGACGGAACGGTGACGGCGGCCAGCCGCACGGCGCCGTCGGCCTCATCGACGAGGCCCTCCTCGGCAGCATCGGCGGCGCCCGAATCGAATGCGCTGAAGGTCCACCACGCGCCACCGCGCTCCGACGCTGCGGCGCGGAGGGCGGGCAGGGTGAGGAAATCGCCGGCACCGAGGTCGACGGGGCTGTCGGCGCCGGCGGTGGCCGCGCTCCACGCCGCCTCGAGGAACTCCCGGTTGGTGTCGGCGAGGGTGCGCGCACGGGTGACGGCGCGCTCCGGGTCGACCAGGGCGACGACCGACCGCTCCGGCAGGTAGTCGACGAGGGGAACGACCGCATCGGCGACGGCCGGAAGAAGCGACTCCATCCCCTCGACCGGGATGCCCTCGGCCATCTTCTCGAGCATGGCGCCGAGCCCCGGCATCCGGTCGCGAAGACCACGGGCCCGTTCGCGGACGGCGTCCGTCAGGAGGAGCTCACGGCTGGGGAGGAGGGTCACGTCCCGGATCTCGCCGGGAAGGGAGCGCTGGTCGGCGACCGAGAAAGCACGGATCTGGTCGACCTCGTCGCCGAAGAACTCGACGCGGTAGGGATGATCGGCGACAGGAGGGAAGACGTCGAGGATGCCGCCTCGAACGGCGAACTCGCCGCGGCGGGAGACCATGTCGACGCGGTGGTAGGCCAGCTCGACGAGGCGACGGACGACCTCGTCCAGCTCCCGCCCGCGCGCTCCGACGACGAGCTCGACCACACCGGCATCCGTCAGCCCGCGGGCGATGGGCTGCAGCGCCCCTCGAACGGAGGCAGTGATGACGAGCGGCGTCGCGCCGTCCCAGTGCGCGGCGCGGCGGAGCACGTCGAGGCGGCGGCCGACGGTCTCGGCGCTGGGACTCAGCCGCTCGTGCGGAAGCGTCTCCCATGCCGGGAGATGAAGGATCTCGGCGTCCGGCAGCAGGCAGTGGAGGGCAGCGCCCACGCTCTCGGCGCGGCGGCCCGTGGGCGCGACGAGGAGGAGGACCGGCGGCAGTCCCTGCGCGCGGCGGCGTTCGACGAGTGCGGCCAGGAGAGGTGCGTCGATACCGGTGACGGCGGAGAAGTCCGCGTCTGCGTCAGCGCTCTCGAGCGCCTTCCGGAAACTGTCAGCCTGCTCGAGGGCGCGCACGATCCCGGGAATTGTCACCGGTCGAGTCTACGCGTCCCGTGGTGCGTGATGGCGCTGCTGGGCGGCGAGCAGGCCCTCCTCGACGAGCAGTTCGACCGCATCCGCCGCATCCGAGATGAGGATCGGGAGCCGGTCGCGCTCTGCGCTCCCGAAGGGGTCGAGCACCCAGTCGGCCGGGTCCTGGCGTCCGGGCGGCCGCCCGATGCCGACCCGAACCCTCGGGAAGTCGGCGGTGCCCAGGGCCTTCGCCACGTCGCGGACGCCGTTGTGGCCGCCGTGGCCTCCCCCGGTCTTCAGCTTCAGCGTGTCGAATGGGATGTCGAGCTCGTCGTGCACGATGACGACCCGCTCGGGCGGAACGGCGTAGAAGCTCGCGAGTGCGGCAACGGGACCGCCCGAGACGTTCATGAAGGAGTTGGGCGCGGCGAGCACGAGCTTCGCGGCGCCGGGACGCAGCCAGGTCTCCGCCGCGCGGGCGTTCGCCTTGTGCGAGCGGAGAGTCTCCGATCGGCGACGGGCCAGCTCATCGATCACCATCTGTCCCACGTTGTGGCGCGTGCGCTCATACCGGGAGCCGGGGTTGCCGAGCCCGATGACCAGCCAGGTGTCCGCCATCGCGGGAGTCCTTTCGACGACGAAGCCCGTCGCAGCGGAGAGCGGCGACGGGCTTCGAACGGGAGATCAGGTCAGGCGTTGTCGCCCTCGGCGGCCTCGTCGGACTCACCGGCGGCGTCAGCGCCCGCAGCGTCGGCGCCCGCGGCGTCGGCGGCGGCCTCGTCGAGGTTCTCCTCCTGCGGGACGGAGACGGCGACGATGAGCATCTCGGGGTCGGCGAGAAGAGCCGCACCGCGCGGGAGGGTGAGGTCGGCGGCGGAGATCTGCGCGCCCTCCTCGAGGCCCTCGATGGAGACCTCGACGTTCTGCGGGATGTGGGTGGCCTCGACCTCGAGGGCGACGGACATGGCGTCCTGCACCGCGATGGTTCCAGCGAACGACTCGCCGGTCACGAGCACGGGCACGTCGACCTGGATCTTCTCGCCCTTCTTCACGACGAGGAGGTCGATGTGCTCGATGACCTGGTGCACGGGGTCCTTCTGGACGTCCTTGACGAGGGTGAGCTGCTGCTCGCCGTTGATCTCGAGCTCGAGGACCGCGTTGGCACGACGGACGAGCAGGAAGACCTGGTGGCCGGGCAGGGCGACGTGCACGGGCGTGGTGCCGTGACCGTAGATGACGGCGGGGATCTTGCCGGCGGCGCGGAGGCGACGGGCGAAGCCCTTGCCGAACTGCTCGCGCAGCTCGGCGACGACCTTGGTGTCGGTTTCAGTCGACATGGCTGTACTCCTTGTGGGCTCAGGGCCCAGATATGCGGGCCGACGCGGCCCAGGTATGGGGTCTGTGGTTCGACTCGAACGCGTGGGCGTGAGGAAAGCCGCGAAGCCTGCTTCACTGCGTCGATCACGGACGCACGGATGCGTCCCTCGCCGAAGTTCGAGACTGACTCTACCAGCGCGCCCGATACGATGACAGCCAGAGCTCGAAACACGACGAGCACGACTGACGGAGGATCATGGATTACGGATGGATGACCCACGCCCTGGTGTGGTTCGTGGGCGCACTGACCGCAGTGACGGGAATCCTGACCGCCGGCGCGTTCTTCTCGATGGGCCGTTCGAACCAGTACAAGGACTGACCCCGGACCGATCCGCCCGGGCCGTCACCGCCCCGAGGAGGAGGCCGCCCGGGTGGCGTCGCCCGCCTCGGCGACGATGAGCCCCATGGATTCGGCAGCGGCATCCGCTCGTCCTCCCGTGATGGCGAACGCCACGTCCTGGTGCCACCGGACGGCCAGCGGGTTCGCGTCATGCGGCATCAGGTGATGCTGGGTCCGGCCGACCAGCACGGACTCGACGACCGACCCGAGAGCGGCGAACATCGCGTTCCCGGACGCGGCGAGCAGCGTGCGGTGGAAGCGGACGTCGGCGGACAGGTAGACCGCCCCGTCGGCGTCGTGCTCGGTCCGCGCCATCTCGAGGACCGCGGCGACCATCTCCTGCCGCTGCGCGTCGGTGGCGTGGACGGCGGCCAGCCGGGCCGCGAGCGGCTCGATCGCCCCGCGGAGCTGGTGCAGCTCGCGAAGCTGCTCGTCGCGGCCGGGACCGGCCAGGCGCCAGCCGATGATCTCGGGCGCGTAGACGTTCCAGTCCTCGCGGGCGCGGACCTCGATCCCCGTCTTGCGCCGGACCCGGACGAGGCCGAGCGATTCGAGGACGCGGACCGCCTCACGGCCTGCGCCGCGTGACGCGCCGTCGGCGAGCTCTGTGGTCACCAGGCGCGCACCGGGAGCATGCTCGCCCTGCACGATGGCCGTGCCGATGCGCTCCACCAGCGCGTCGTGCACCGATCCGAGAGCGGGCGAGGTCGTCATCTTCCGATTATGGCCCGCAGCAGCCCCGGCGGATGAGAGAAATGTCATGCATAAGTCCGGCACCTGTGGTTTCATGTAGGACAAATACTCCTGCGGCTTCGTCGCCACCCGCCAGATCGAGGATGCTCATGGCCCTACCTGCCGTCCCCCTGTCGCTTCCCGCCGCCGCGGAAGCGGTCTCCTCCGCCCCGGCGGGGCAGCTCGTCACCGCCGCCCTCGTCGGGATCGCGATCATCATCGTGCTCATCAGCTGGGCGAAGCTCCACCCCTTCCTGGCGCTGACGCTCGGCGCCCTTGCGACCGGAACCATCGCCGGCCTCGCCGTCACCGACACCGTCGCGAGCTTCACCGGCGGCTTCGGATCGACGATGGGCGGCGTCGGCATCCTGATCGCGCTCGGAGCCATCTACGGAAAGCTCCTCGCCGACTCCGGCGGTGCCGACCGCATCGTCGACACGCTGGTCGCCCGCGCCACCCCGCGGAGCCTCCCGTGGGTCATGGGTTTCATCGGCGCGGTCATCGGACTGCCGATGTTCTTCGAAGTCGGCCTCGTGCTGCTCGTCCCCGTGATCATCCTCGTCGCGCGCCGGTCGGGCGTGCCCCTGATGAAGATCGCCATCCCGACACTCGCGGGGCTGTCGGCCATGCACGGACTCGTCCCGCCGCACCCCGGCCCCCTGGCGGCGATCGACGCCCTCGGTGCGAACCTCGGACTCACCCTCGCCTTCGGCGTCATCGTGGCCATCCCGACCGTGATCATTGCCGGTCCGCTGTTCGCCCCGCTCGCCGCGCGCTGGGCCCCGGTCGACGTCCCGGCGCTGTTCGAGTCGGCGGAGGAGAAGGGCGGCGCCCCGGTGCGGCGCCCGTCCTTCGGCGCGACGCTCGCCAGCATCCTGCTCCCCGTGTTCCTCATGCTCCTCAAGGCCGTCGCCGACATCGTGGCCCCCGGCTCGGATGCGGCGTGGAAGGTCGTCTTGGACTTCATCGGGATGCCGGTGATCGCCCTGCTGCTGGCGGTCATCGTGGGCTTCTTCGTCCTCGGCGGCGGCGCCGGGTTCGACCGCGATCGCCTCACCACCGTCGTCGGCTCCTCCCTCGGACCCGTCGCGGGGATCCTCCTCATCGTCGGTGCGGGCGGTGGATTCAAGCAGGTGCTCGTCGACACCGGCATCGGACAGGTGATCGCCGACCTCGTCGCGGGCTCGTCGGTCTCCGTGCTCGTCCTCGCCTGGCTCGTCGCCGTCGTCATCCGGGTGGCGACCGGGTCGGCGACCGTCGCGACCATCACCGCCGCCGGCATCCTGCAGCCGCTGACCGAGACCCTCGACGGCCCGATGACGGCGCTCCTCGTGCTCGCGATCGGCGCCGGATCGGTCTTCTTCAGCCACGTCAACGATGCCGGGTTCTGGCTCATCAAGGAGTACTTCGGACTCAGCATCACGCAGACGCTCAAGACCTGGACCGTGCTCGAGTGCATCATCTCGGTCGTGGGTCTCGGCGGCGTCCTCTTCCTCAGCCTGTTCGTCTGATCGATCGGAATGCATCGCATGCCTGCACCGACACCCGTCCTCGTGTTCATGGGGCCCTCCGGAACCGGCAAGTCCACCGTCGCCGCGATGCTCGCCGGACGCCTCGACTGGGCGTTCTGCGAGGGCGATGACCTCCACTCCCCCGAGAACGTCGCGAAAATGGCTGCCGGGCACGCGCTCAACGACGACGACCGGGCGCCGTGGCTCGCCAGCATCGGCGCGTGGATCGACGAGACCACCGCGGCCGGCCGGCCGGCCGTCGTGACGTGTTCGGCGCTGCGCCGCCGGTACCGCGACGTGCTCCGGCGAGACAACGTGACGTTCGTCCTTCTCGACGGCGACCCGGCGACGATCCGAACCCGCCTCATGCGGCGACAGGGTCACTTCATGCCGCCCGCGCTCCTCGATTCGCAGTTCGCGACCCTCGAGCGCCCCGATGAGGACGAGCAGGCCATCTCGGTCGATCTCGACATGAGCCCCGATCAGCAGGTGCGCGACGTGGTCGAGCGCCTGCACCTGACGTCACACGGCTGAACCCGCCCCGGGCGAAGCCGATAAAGTAGCCACGGACCCGCGGCTCGGCCGCCCGCCTTCTTCTGACCCCCGACTGTGAACCTGGAGTTACGCATGGCGTCGACCTCTTCCCCGACCGGACCTTCGAACGACCAGGACCAGGCTCCTCACGAAGCCACCCAGCAGCACGAAGGCGCCCCGCGTCCTGAAGACGTCGAGCGCGACGCCGACGCGGCAGCCGCGCCCGGTGCGGCCGCCGAAGGCGCCGCCAACATCGGCGTCGTGGGGCTCGCGGTCATGGGGTCGAACCTCGCCCGCAACCTCGCCTCCCGCGAGGGCAACACGGTCGCCGTGTTCAACCGCTCGCGCTCGAAGACCGACGAGCTGGTCGCCGCGCACCCCGAGGCCGAGTTCGTGCCCGCCTTCACCTACGAAGAGTTCGCCTCCTCGCTCCAGAAGCCCCGCACGGCGATCATCATGGTCAAGGCCGGCCGCGCGACCGACGCCGTCATCGACGAGCTCATGCGCGTGTTCGAGCCCGGCGACATTATCGTCGACGGCGGGAACAGCCTCTTCACCGACACCATCCGCCGCGAGAAGGCCGTCGGCGACGCCGGCTTCAACTTCGTCGGCATGGGCGTCTCGGGCGGCGAGGAGGGCGCACTCCTCGGCCCGTCGCTCATGCCCGGCGGCCCCGACGAGTCGTGGGTGACCCTCGGCCCGATCCTCCGCTCGATCGCCGCCGTCGCCGAGGGCGAGCCGTGCGTCACGCACGTCGGTCACGACGGTGCCGGCCACTTCGTGAAGATGGTCCACAACGGCATCGAGTACGCCGACATGCAGCTGATCGCCGAGGCGTACGACCTCATCCGGCGCGGCACGGGCAAGTCCCCGGCCGAGATCGCCGACATCTTCGCCGAATGGAACAAGGGCGAGCTCGAGTCGTACCTCATCGAGATCACGGCCGAGGTCCTCCGGCAGACGGATGCCGCGACCGGCAAGCCCCTCGTCGACGTCATCGTCGACGAGGCGGGCGCCAAGGGGACAGGCGCCTGGACGGTGCAGACCGCCCTCGACCTGGGTGTCCCCGTCTCGGGCATCGCCGAGGCGACCTTCGCCCGCTCGCTGTCGTCGCACCGCGAGCAGCGCGACGTCGCGGGCGAGCTGCCCGGGCCGTCGTCGGAGGACTTCACCGTCGCCGACCCCGCCGTGTTCATCGAACAGGTGCGCCTCGCCCTGTACGCGTCGAAGATCGTCGCCTACTCGCAGGGCTTCGACGAGATCCGCGCCGGCGCCGCCCAGTACGACTGGTCAATCGACCTCGGCGCGGTCTCGAAGATCTGGCGTGGCGGCTGCATCATCCGCGCGCAGTTCCTGAACCGCATCGCCGACGCGTACGACGCGGAGCCGGAACTGCCCGTCCTGCTCACCGCGCCCTACTTCGTCGAGGCCCTCGGCCGTACGCAGGACGCGTGGCGTGACATCGTCCAGATCGCGGCAGCCTCCGGCATCCCGGCCCCTGCGTTCAGCTCGTCGCTCGCCTACTACGACGGCCTCCGGGCAGACCGCCTCCCCGCGGCGCTCATCCAGGGCCAGCGCGACTTCTTCGGTGCGCACACGTACCGGCGCACCGACAAGGCGGGCACCTTCCACACACTGTGGTCGGGCGACCGCACCGAAGTCGACGCAGAGGACACGCACTGAGCCGCTCGGACACCGCGCTGCGCGTGCACCGCACCGCAGCGCGCGTCGTCCTGGCCGTCCTGACGGGCCTCTATGCCTGGGCCGTCGCGTGGATGACCCTCCGTGCGCGTCCGTACGGTTCGGACATCTCGTCAGCGCTCGACAAGCTCCTCGCGTGGTTCGCCGAGCGCCCCGCGACCGACTGGATCACCTTCGAGCGGGTGGAGTTCGGGGCGAACGTCGCGATGTTCGTGCCCCTGGGCGTGATCGCCGTGCTGTGGTTCGGCGTGCGCGGCTGGTGGACGGCGCCCATCATCGGCGCCGTCACCAGCGGCATCATCGAGACCCTCCAGGCCGTCATGCTGGACTCCCGCGTGGCCGACCTGCGCGACATCATCTCGAACACGCTCGGGTCGATCGTCGGCATGTGTCTCATGCTCCTTCTGGCGTTCCTGCTGTCCCCTCCATCGCCACGACGCTGACCTTCCGAGGCGGGGCTCTGGACACGTTCACAGCAACGGACTGAGCGCCGCATAGGGTTCTCATAGAGAAGTCAGAACAATGGAATCATGACGCTTCCCGCCCCTGCCCTCCAGCGCCCCGACGGCTCCCCCCTGCGGGTCCTCGTCGTCGACGATGAGCAGATGCTCACAGACCTCCTGTCGATGGCGCTCCGGATGGAGGGCTGGGAGGTCCGTACCGCCGGCTCCGGGTTCGACGCGCTGGCCGCCGCGCGCGAGTTCACGCCCGACGCCATGGTCCTCGACATCATGATGCCCGACCTCGACGGCATGGCCGTGCTGCAGCGCCTGCGTCAGAGCGGCGACGATGTGCCGGTGCTCTTCCTCACGGCGAAGGATGCCGTCGCAGACCGTGTCGCCGGCCTCACCGCCGGTGGCGACGACTACGTCACGAAGCCCTTCAGCCTCGAAGAGGTCGTGGCCCGCCTTCGCGGACTCATGCGCCGCGCCGGCGCCTCGGCGGGCACAGCCGATCCGATCCTCCGAGTGGGCGACCTCACCCTCAACGAGGATTCGCACGAGGTCATCCGCGACGGGTCCGAGATCGAGCTGACGGCGACGGAGTTCGAGCTGCTGCGCTACCTCATGCGCAATCAGCGCCGCGTCCTGTCGAAGGCCCAGATCCTCGACCGCGTCTGGAACTACGACTTCGGTGGCCGGTCGAGCGTCGTCGAGCTGTACATCTCCTACCTGCGTAAGAAGATCGACGCCGGCAAGGAGCCGCTGATCCACACCGTCCGCGGGGTGGGGTACATGATCAAAGCGCCTCAGTGAGACTCCGCCCCTCGTCTCGTCGACACCGCTGGAGCCTCGAGGCCCGGCTCATCACCGCGGTCATCTCGTTCGTCTCGGTGATCCTGATCGCGGTCGGACTCGCGACCGGCGCCATCCTCGGCAACATCGTGCGGGAGAACCTCGACGCGCAGCTGACAGCCGCGCGCGACCGGGTGAGCCTGCACTGGTCGCAGAGCCAGACCGCCACCAAGATCCTCGACATGGGGCGCGAGGAGCCGGGAACGCTGCTGATCGTGCAGAACCTGACGGGCACCACCGCCGCCCGCGTCACGCCGGACGGCGACGTCGTGCCTCTCGTGATCGACGGCAACCTGTCGGTCACCGTCGACGCGCAGGGTTGGACGACCGCGCCCATCGACGGCCTCGGCGAATACCTGCTCCGTATCGCCAATGTCCGCACCGGCATGTACCTCGTCGTGGGGATGCCGACGTCTGAGGTGACGGAGCTGACGGCGCGCGTCGTGACGACGGTGGCCCTCCTGACGGCGGGCGGCCTCCTCGTGCTCGCGGCGGTCGTCGCCCTCATCATCCGGAGTGGACTCGCTCCGCTTCGCTCCGTCGCGGCGACAGCGACCCGGGTCGCGGCGATGCCGCTCTCGGAGGGCGCGGTGACCATCTCGGAGCGCGTGCCCGATCGGGAGACCGACGAGCACACCGAGATCGGAAAAGTCGGCAGCGCCCTCAACACCCTGCTCGATCACGTCAGCACGTCGCTCGCCGCACGCCAGCGCAACGAAGACCGCATGCGCGCGTTCGTCGCCGACGCGAGCCACGAGCTGCGCACCCCGCTCGCATCCATCCGCGGCTACTCCGAGCTCTCCCTCCGCGGCATCCGTCACCAGGAGGCGGCGGGCGGCGCACTGTCCGGCGTCGTGGCGGACACGACCCGCGAGTCCCTCGAACGAATCCAGGCCCAGTCGCTGCGGATGACGGCTCTCGTCGAGGACCTCCTCCTGCTTGCGCGCCTCGACGAAGGCACCGAACTCGTCTACGGCGCGGTCGACCTGACCCGGCTCGCGATCGAGGCGGCCTCCGACGCCCGCGCCGCCGGCCCCGACCACGAGTGGGTCATCGACGTCGCCGACGACCCCGTCGTCGTCGCGGGCGATACGTCGCGTCTCCATCAGGTCGCCGCCAACCTGCTGGCCAACGCGCGCCTGCACACCCCCGCCGGAACCACCGTCACGACGTCGGTCATGGTGGACGGCGGCGATGCGCTCCTCCGCATCCACGACGACGGACCGGGCGTCGACCCCCGCGTCGCCGACGAGCTGTTCGAGCGGTTCGCCCGTGCCGACACCTCTCGTGCGCGGCAGACCGGCGGCACGGGGCTCGGCCTGTCGATCGCCCGGGCGATCATGGACGGTCACGGCGGCACCATCACGGTCGACTCGGAGCCCGGCTCCACGACGTTCGAGGTGCGGCTGCCGGCGCGGCCCGACTCCCCCGTCGACGGGGCCCCCGGCTCCCCCGCCTGACCTCGCCCCGGGGTGCCCGGCACACGCCGCCACCCCGGGCGCACCGGCAGACCCACGCACGACGGCAGGCCCATGCACGGCGGCAGGCCCACGCACGACGGCAGACCCACGCACGATGGCAAGCGCACGCACGACGGCAGGCCCCCGCACGAGGGCGCGTCCGGACACGCGGAAGCGGCCCGGGGAAAGATCCCCGGGCCGCTCTCGTGCTTTGCCTTCAGTAGCCGGCGAACGCGTCCGTCGTGATCGACCGCGCGCGGTTGAGCGCGGGCGTCAGCGCGCCGATCAGTGCGGGCGGCCCCGACACGTAGGCGTCGCGCGCAGCGATGTCGGGAACGAGGCGCAGCAGCGACTCGGCGTCGAGGCGGACGCCTCCCGCCCATCGCCACCCACTCGGCAGGTCGGCGGGCTCGTCTCGGGTGACGACGATCACCGGAACACCGGATGTCTCGAGGTCGCTGCGGAAGGCGAGCTCCTCCGAGGCCGAGGCGACGTACACGAAGACGACGTCACGCTGCTCCTGGGTCAACCGCATGTGGCGCAGCTGCGACACGAACGGGGTCACCCCGATCCCGGCAGCCACCATGAGAACGGGACGCGCGGTCGAGCGGGGCAGGACGAAGTCGCCCCAGATGCCCGTGACCGACAGCGCGCTGCCCGCACCGACCTGAGCGAGCGCCTTCTTGTAGCTCGATGTCGACCCGTCGCGCATCGCGATCTTCACGATCGGCAGCTCGGCGGGAGACGAGACGATGCTGAACTCGCGACGCGAGCCCCGCGAGTCGGGCCGGGCGTGGGGCACCTCGAGCTCGAGGTACTGGCCCGGCCGGAACGAGAGCGGTCGCTCCGTGCGGAAGGTCAGCTCCCGCACACTCGGCGTCAGCGCGGCACGCTCGACGATCGTGAGCCGTACGGAGGTGCGCATCGCGAAGAAGAAGGCGATCAGGTTGCCGATCAGCAGCGCCCGCTCCTGCCCGAGGCTCATCGCGCCGAGCGAGATCGGCCAGCCCGCGAGCGCGCCGACGAGGACGGCCACGATCATCTGCTGCCAGCGCCGCGGCGGCAGCGTCAGAGGCTCCGACAGCATGAATGCACCCAGGAACAGGTACGGCGACTGCAGGAGGAGTTGCGACACGGTCATCCCGATGTCGAGCGGGATCCCCGCCTCGTTCAGTTGGACGACCGTGCGTGCGAATCCGGCGAGGACCGCGACGAGGAGGAAGAGCCCCACGACCCGCACCTTCTCGGTGCGCAGCAGCACCAGCATCCCGAAGACGATCACGGGGATGGCGAGAGCGGGGCTGCCGATCCACCACCACGAGGTGCCGAGGCTCGGGACCCCGATGCTGATGGCGGTCAGCGCCGTCGCGCCGACCGCCGCGGGGTTGAAGATGTGGCGGCCGCGCCACGCGAGCAGGTACTTCGACGCGGATGCCACGGCGGCGGCGATCGCGAGGCCGAGAAGGCCCATCGGCTCGAGGGTGGGCCGCAGCACGAACAGCAGGATCAGGGCGGTGATCAGCGCCGATTCGACGCGCCAGGGTCGTTGGACGAGGCGCTGCGCGATCACGTCGACCACCAGGATCGACACCGCCAGCACGACGAAGGAGACCAGCATGTCGAGCGCGCCGATCGAGACCTGGCCGGCGAGCGAGAGCGCCGCGGCGATCACCGCGAGCGCCGCGAGCGCGAACAGGACGAGTCGATACATCGAGACCCGGCCGAGGAGGCCGAGGAGCCGGCCCCAACCGGCCGTCAGGGTGGAGATCACAGGAACAACTCCGCTTCGCATTCAGGGGACCATTCGACGGAGCCGTCGGTGCGCATGCGCACCCACGAGGCATTCCACTGCGCCGCGAGCTGCGGCCCGCCGTCGAAGAAGAGCGCCGTCGCGACGGCATCCGCCGTCATCGTGTCGGGCGCGACGGCCCAGGTGGCGGCGTACTGCCGCACAGGTTCGCCGGTGCGGGCGTCGAGGACGTGATGCAGTCCCTCGCCCCACACCCGGCGGTTGGTGGCGGACGCGCAGAGAGCGGCATCCGTCACCGTCCACGTGCCGATGGCACGCGTCGCATCGTAGGGATGCTCGAGCGCGATGCGCTGCGTCGTGCCGGCCACGGCGATGTCGCCGCCCCCGTCGACGACCGCCCAGGGCCCGGCAGCAGGTCGAACGCGGTCGAGGATGAGGTCGACCAGGCGCCCCTTGCCCAGGGCGCCGACATCGAGGATGGCGGGCTCATCGAGGGAGAGCCGTCCGGCGGACCAGCGGACGATGTCCCGCCAGTCCGCCGGCGCCGGCCGGGCCCCACGATCGGTGAACGAGTACGCGGCGTCGTACCCCCGTCGAGCGAGGGTCTCGCCGACGAGGGGGTTCACCGCGCCGCCGGTCGCCTCGGCGAGCGACACGTACGCATCGAGCATCGCCTGAGCATCGCTCGGCGCCGGCACGTCTCCGCCGCTCAGGGCGAGCCCGGACACCAGGGAATCGGGCCGGAACCGCGACCATTCCCGATCGAAGCGGTCGATGACCTCGGCGACGTCGGCGCGGACGCCGTCCGCGAGAGGCTCCGCCGTGTCGATGCGCCATCGTGTGCCGATCGCGTCGAAACGCCACCCGGGCCGGTCGATGTCGGACACGGTCAGGCCGCGGCGTCGGTGCGGATCTCCTCGAGAGCCTGGTTGAATCCACCGCTCGTCAGCGAGGAACCGGCCACACGGTCGACGGAGATCTCATCGATGTTCTTGCCCACGACTTCATCCCGGATGCCGCCGATGAACTGGCTCTGGTACTGCTCGCTCTCGGCACGCGACGGCTGGCCTTCGACGACGACATCGGTGATGACGTCGGATTCGAGGGTGAGGGTGACGCTGATCTCCTCCACCGACTCGGGGGTCTGGTACGAGCCCTCGGCGGTGTAGGTGCCGTCGGTGTAGGTGCCGCCGGTCGCGTCGCCGCCGGCCCCGCTCTGGGTCGATTCGCTCGAACCGCTGTCGGCGGGAGCCGAGGACGCGGGGGCGGTGGGCTGGGTGCTGCATCCGGCGAGGAACGCGAGGCCGGCGACGGATGCGACGGCAGCGCTCACCCGGAGCGGGCGGGGTACGGCGGTGGTGCGGATCATGGGGGTCCTCCTTCAGTCGTGCCCACCCGGTGAGGGGGGTGTCGTAACCGTAACGAGAGGACCCGAGGCGACCCCCCTGGGATTCCTATGCTTTTGCAACGAAACCCGAGGGGAGCGCCGCGGGGATCAGGCCGCGCCGTCGAACATGCTCGTGACGGAACCGTCTTCGAAGACCTCTTTGATCGCGCGGGCCAGCAGTGGGGCGATCGGGAGCACGGTGAGCGCGGGGAACCGCTTCTCGTCGGGCAGCGGCACCGTGTCGGTGACGACGACCTCGTCGATCGCGGCGTCCTGCAGGCGCTCGGTGGCGGGGTCGCTGAAGATCGCGTGGGTCGCCGCGACGATGACACGCTCGGCGCCGCTCGCCTTCAGGGCCTGCGCCGCCTTCACGATGGTGCCGCCGGTGTCGATCATGTCGTCGACGAGCAGGCAGACACGGCCCGACACATCGCCGACGATCTCGTTGACGGTGACCTGGTTGGCGACGTTCGGGTCGCGGCGCTTGTGGATGATCGCCAGCGGGGCGCCCAGGCTGTCCGACCAGGTGTCGGCGACGCGGACGCGCCCGGTGTCGGGTGAGACGACCGTGAGCTTCGCACGGTCGGCGGCGCTCAGGGTGCGCTCGAAGTACTCCAGGAGCACCGGCTTGGCGAAGAGGTGATCGACGGGGCCGTCGAAGAAGCCCTGGATCTGCGCGGCGTGGAGGTCGACGCTCATGACCCGGTCGGCGCCCGCCGTCTTGAACAGGTCGGCGACCAGCCGGGCGCTGATGGGCTCACGCCCGCGGCCCTTCTTGTCCTGCCGGGAGTACGGGAAGTACGGCGCGACCACCGTGATCCGCTTCGCGGAGGCGCGCTTGGCGGCATCCAGCATGATCAGCGTCTCCATGAGCCACTCGTTGACCGGCGGCCCGAAGCTCTGGATGAGGAAGAAGTCGCACCCGCGGATCGACACCTCGAATCGGGTGAGGATCTCGCCGGAGGCGAACGTGCGGTGCTCGGTGGGGACGAGCTGCGTGCCGAGGGCCGCCGTCACCTCTTCGGAGAGGGATTGGTGGGATCGTCCCGACGCGACGACGAGTCGCTTCTTGGTCTTCGCGACCAGGCCGGGCGCGATACCGCGCTCGGCGTCGAGGTCAACCGTCTGCTGCTTCTTGCGACCCATGGTCCGCTTCCTGTGCAGACCGGGCCCGAGCCGCGGCGTCCGCGGCCCCGGTTCCCGGTCGGTGATTCTCGACCCACCCCTCGACGTTTCGCTGGGGGGCGACGCTGAGGGCGAGTGCGCCGGCCGGCACATCCTTGCGGATGACTGCTCCGGCACCTGTTTTCGCGCCATCTCCGATCCTAACCGGCGCGACGAAGACGTTGTGCGAGCCGGCGTGGACCTCGTCGCCGATCTCGGTGCGGTGCTTGGCCAGATCGTCGTAGTTCGCGGTGATCGCGCCGGCGCCCAGGTTCACGTTCCGACCGATCGTGGTGTCGCCGATGTAGGAGAGGTGCGGGACCTTGCTCGACCTGCCGATCGTCGAGTTCTTGGTCTCGACGAACGTGCCGATCTTGCCCCGCTCACCGAGCTGGGTGCCGGGGCGCAGGTAGGCGAACGGCCCGACGGTGGCGCCCGCGCCGATGACGGCGAGCGTCGCATCGGTGCGCGTCACCTGCGCGTAGGCGCCGACCTCGCAGTCGACGAGGCTCGTGTCGGGACCGACGGTCGCTCCCTCCGCGATCGCCGTGGAGCGGAGGATGTGGGTGTTCGGGAGCACGGTGACGTCGACGGCGAGAGTTGCGGTCACATCGATCCACGTGGTGGCCGGGTCGAGGATCGTCGCCCCGGCGAGCTGCCAGCGGCGCACCGTCCGCGCGTTCAGGATACGAGCGGCGTCGGAGAGCTGGACGCGGTCGTTGACTCCGCGCACCACGTCGACGTCGGCGACGGCGGATGCCGCGATCGGCAGCGCGGCGGCCCGGAAGAGCCCGATCACGTCGGTGAGGTACTTCTCCCCCGCGGCGTTCGTCGTGCCGACGAGGGCGAGATGCTCCCGCAGGGCGACGGCGCCGAAGACGTAGACTCCCGCGTTGACCTCTCGGAGCGCCGCTTCGTCGGGCGTGGCGTCCTTCTGCTCGACGATGCGGGTGACGGTGCCGTCGGCGGCTCGGACGACGCGCCCGTAGCCGGTGGGGTCGTCGAGGTCCGCGCTCAGGAGCGTCGCGGCTGCGCCCGCCGTCCGGTGGTCGCGGAGCAGTGCGCCGAGCGTGTCGGCGTCGAGGAGCGGCACGTCGCCGCTCAGGACCAGGACATCGCCGGTGTGGTCGGGCAGCGCCGCGAGAGCGAGCTCGACGGCGCGGCCGGTGCCGGGAACCTCGTCCTGATCGACCACGACGACCTCGGGAGCCACGCCCGCGACGGCGTCGGCGACCAGGTCGCGCTCATGACGGACCACCACGACGACGTGGGCCGGGGCGAGGTCGCGCGCCGTATCGAGCACGTGGCCGACGAGCGGGCGCCCTCCGATGCGGTGGAGCACCTTGGGTAGCTGCGACTTCATCCGCGTGCCCTGGCCGGCAGCGAGGATGATGACGGCCAGATCGGAGTCGAACGTGTTCTCGGTCATGCTCCGCCGCCAGGACTCGAACCTGAACCTCACAGCTCCAAAGGCTGTCGTGCTGCCATTACACCACGGCGGACCACGGCCGCCGAGGGTGTCGGATGCCGCGCGACAAGTCTGCCATGCACGCACCCGCGCGCCCGTTCCGGCGATAATGAACCCATGACGCCCGAACACGACGAGGTCGACCGGATCGTGGGCGCCTGGATCGCACAGCGACCGGATCTCGACTTCTCTCCGCTGGAGGTGCTCTCCCGCGTCGACCGCCTCTCCCGCCACCTCGATCGCGCCCGCCGCGAGGCGTTCAGCAGGAGCGACCTCGAGCCGTGGGAGTGGGATGTGCTCTCCGCCCTCCGGCGTGCCGGTGAGCCGTACACGCTCAGCCCCAAGCAGCTGCTCCAGCAGACCCTCGTCTCGAGCGGCACGATGACCAACCGCATCGACCGCCTCGTCGCCCGCCGGCTCGTGTCGCGCGCGGCCGACCCGGGAGACGGCCGCGGGGTGCTCGTCAGTCTCACCGAAGACGGGCGCATCCGCGTGGACGCCGCCATCACCCGCCTGGTCGACGCGGAGGCGGGCCTCCTCGCCGTGCTGGCCCGCGCCGACCGCGAGCGCCTGGCCGGGCTGCTGCGCAAGCTCAGCCTGAGCTTCGACTCCTGAGGGCGCCCGCGTGGCTCTGAAGGCGCCGCTGCCCGTGCGCGACGGGGTCGGCCCGACCCGGCTGCGCGTCCCCCGGACGGGGCCGTGGGCGAGCATCGCGGACTACGTGGCCGACCGCTTCTCTCACATCGACCGCGCGGTGCTCGACGACCGCTTCGCGCGGGGCGAGGTCGTAGGGCTCGGCGGCGTCGAGGTGTCGCTCTCGACGCCCCTCGGCGCGACCGACTTCATCTGGTACTACCGCGAGCCGCCCGTCGAGCCCGACATCCCGTTCGTCGAGGAGATCGTGCACCACGACGACGACCTCGTGGTCATCGACAAGCCGCACTTCCTGCCCACCACTCCCGGCGGGAGCTTTCTGCAGAGCTCTGCGCTCGTCCGGCTCCGCCGCCGGCTGGACAACCCCGAGCTGACGCCGATCCACCGCCTCGATCGTGCGACCGCCGGCATCCTGATGTTCTCCGCCCGTCCTGACACGCGCGGGGCCTACCAGACCCTGTTCGCCGATCGCGCCGTGTCGAAGGTCTACGAAGCGGTCTCCGGTGTGCCGGACGAGGGTGTTCCGCCCCTGCCGACCACCGTCCGCAGTCACCTGACGAGCGCGCGCGGAACGCTCCGCGCGATCGAGGACCTCGAACGCGACCCCAATTCCGAGACAGGCGTCGAACTCCTTTCCCGCGGCCCGAGCACCGGCTGGCACCTCGGACGCGAGGTCGTCCACACCCTGCTGCGACCGCACACCGGGCGGATGCATCAGCTCCGGGCCCACCTGGCGTCGATCGGGCTCGGAATCCTGAACGACCGCTTCTACCCGACGCTCGAAGACGAGTCGCCCGACGACTACGACCGGCCGCTGCAGCTGCTCGCGCGGGAGATCGCGTTCGTCGATCCCCTCACGGGACACCAGCGCAGCTTCACGACGAGGCTTCGCCTGCGCGAGGCGCCGGGCGGCTGATCAGGCCAGCTGTTCGCTCAGCTCGAACCAGCGATCCTCCGCAGCCGAGATCTCCGCCTGCATGGCGGCGATCGCCTGGGTCTTGTCGCCCAGCCCGACGTAGTCGGCCTGGTCGTGTTCGGCCAGTGCGGCACGGGCGCGCTCGATCTGCCCCGTCAGCTTCTGGATCCGACGCTCGAGCGACGAGACCTCCTTCTCGGCGGCGCGCCGGTCTGCGCCCGACAGAGCGGATGCCGACGGCGCGTCGACCGCGCCCGGGGCCGCTCCGGTGGTCGGCGCCGCTCCGGTGGCCGCCGGGTGCGCCGCGCGCAGCCGGAGGTACTCGTCCACCCCGCCGGGGAGGTGCCGGAGTCCGCCGCCCATGACGGCGTACTGCTGGTCGGTCACCCGCTCCATGAAGTACCGGTCGTGCGAGACGACGATCAGAGTGCCCGCCCACGAGTCGAGGAGGTCCTCGATCGCCGCGAGCATGTCGGTGTCGAGGTCGTTGGTGGGCTCGTCGAGGATCAGCACGTTGGGCTGGTCGAGGAGGATCAGCAGCAGCTGGAGACGCCGCTTCTGTCCACCCGAGAGATCCTTCACGGGCGTCGAGAGCTGCGCCGACGCGAATCCCATGCGCTCGAGCAGCTGTCCGGGCGTGAGTTCCTGCGCCTTCGAGCCCGCCCCGAACGTGTACGTGGTGCGCAGCTGCGCCACGACGACGCGCACCGGGTCGGCCATATGGGGGTCGAGCTCGTCCATCCGCTGGCTGAGGGTGGCGACCTTGACGGTCTTGCCCTGCTTCACGCGGCCGCTCGTCGCCTCGACGGCGCCGGAGATGAGGCCGAGAAGGGTCGACTTGCCGGCTCCATTGACACCCAGGATGCCGGTGCGCTCGCCGGGGGCGATGCGCCACTCGACGTCGCGGAGGATCGTGCGGCCGTCGTATTCGACGCCGGCGTCGAGGAGGTCGACGACGTCCTTGCCGAGCCTGGACACGGCGAGCGACTGCAGCGAAACCCGATCGCGGATCTCGGGCACGTCGGCGATCAGGGCGTTGGCGGCGTCGATGCGGAACTTCGGCTTCGCCGTGCGAGCCGGCGCACCGCGGCGGAGCCACGCGAGCTCCTTGGTCGCGAGGTTCTGACGGCGCGCCTCGATCGCGGCCGCCTGCCGATCGCGCTCGACGCGCTGCAGGATGTAGGCCGCGTAGCCGCCCTCGAACGGGTCGACGATGCGGTCGTGCACCTCCCACGTGGCCGTGCACACCTCGTCGAGGAACCACCGGTCGTGGGTCACGACCATGAGCGCACCGCTCGAGGGCGCCCAGCGCCGCTTGAGATGCGCGGCCAGCCACGAGATGGCCTCGACGTCGAGGTGGTTGGTGGGCTCGTCGAGTGCCAGGACGTCCCAGTCGCCCGCGAGCAGGCGGGCGAGCGCGACGCGGCGGCGCTGACCGCCGGAGAGCGTGCCGATCGCGGCATCCCAGTCGAGGTCGGCGATGAGGCCCGCGAGCACGTCGCGCACCTTCGGGTCACCGGCCCACTCGTGCTCCGGGCCGTCGCCGACGACCGCGCGCCCGACGGTGAGGTCGTCGTCGAGGACGTCGGCCTGCTCGAGCACGCCGACGGTGACGCCGCCACGCATCGTGACGCGGCCGGAGTCGGGCTCGCGGCGGCCCGCGAGCATCGCCATCAGGCTCGACTTGCCGTCGCCATTGCGGCCGACGATGCCGATGCGGTCGCCCTCGTCGACGCCGAGGGAGACGCCTTCGAAGACGACTTTGGTCGGATATTCCAGGTGCAGGGACTCAGCCCCGAGAAGATGTGCCATCGGTTCAAGACTACGGACCCGGCGGGCGGGCCCGGACCGCTCGGGGATTCAGTACCAGAAGCTCAGCCGGGGAACCGTCGTCGACCCGAAGACGCGCGCGATGCGGTGAGGGTCGTCGGCCTCCAGGCGTCCGGCGCGCGCGAGAGTGACCGGGGAGACTCCCCCGAGCACGATCGCCGAGAGCTCGGCCACGCCCAGACGCACCAGCGGGATGCCGAGCGGTGGAGCGTCGACGACATCGACAGACGCCTCGCCCTCGGCATCCGCGCTCAGCACGAAGACGCCGTCGGCGATGCCGAGCGGGTCGACGACCTCGAGGGCCACCGTGTCGGTCACGTCGTAGGAGCGCGCCGCGAGCGTCGTGGGCACGTCGAGGACGCGGACGTACTGATGGTCGCGCACCGTGATCCGGGCGGCGCGCTGATCGCCGATCATCCACCAGAGCGGCTCGTCCACCGACAGCTCGCTCGCCCGCACGACCCCGATGAGGTCCATCGTGAGGAAGAAGTGCCAGAGGCCGGCATAGGCGGCATCCGTCGCCCCGATCAGCTGGACGACGTCGACGGTCGACGCCGACCACTCGTCCTCGTTCTCGGTCACCCGGTAGAGGGCCACGCCCTCGGCGTCACCGTCCGGTGAGCGGTACTGGACGGCGCGCAGCCGGCCCGGCTTGTCGACATCGGCGCGCGTGCCGAAGAAGCGGTCCCAGTGCCCGCCCGGCATGTCGATCTCGCCCGGAGATGCCCGCCGCACCCGCTCGTGCAACGAGGCCGCGAGATCCCGTCCCTGCTCCCGGGAGACGAAGTCGATGCGACCGGGCGCGGCCGGACCGATCCACCGCGCACGTCGGGTGTCGATCTCCCACTGCGCCGCCAGCGCCGCGGGGGCGAAGCCGAACCGTCCGTAGATCCCCGACTCCGAGACGGTGAGCGCAGCGAGCGGGTACCCGAGGGCGGCCGCCGTCCGCAGTTCGCCGGACATCAGGTGACGCAGGATGCCGCGGCGGCGATGCGTGGGGGCGACGGTCACGGAGCTGATCGCGCAGGCGGGCACCACCCCGCCGGGGACGCTCAGCTCAGCTCCCCACGAGGCGAACGTCGCCACCGGCACCGCGGGGTTCGGCGCCGTCGCGTCGTAGACGCCGAGCTTGCGCCGGTATGCGAGGCGGGCGAACGCCTCGCCGTACTGGACATCGGTCTGCTCGTCGCTCAGGAAGCCGCGCGACACGGCGTCGAGCCAGCGGTCGGTGCCGACGCGGTCGTCGTCGTCGACGCGACGCGCCTCGAGGCCGTGATCCCCGAGGCCGCTCCGCAGAGCGTCATCGAGGTCGGCCGCGTGGAAGGTCTCATCCTGGTGGGTCATGTCTCCAGCGTAGAACGCGCCGCCGTCACCCCGTCAGGACACCCGAGCTCCCGGCACGGGACCGTGCACGTGCAGGGCGGCATGCCCGGCCGCTCCCAGCCGCTGCTGCAGTTCGCGCGCGTGCGCCGCATCGGCGGCCAGGAAGGCGATCGTCGGCCCGGAGCCGGAGACGAGCCCTCCGATCGCACCCTCGTGCAGGCCGCGCTCGAGCACCTCGGCGAGATCGGGGCGAAGGCTCACCGCGGCGAGTTGGAGGTCGTTCCGGATCGCGGCGCCCAGGGCATCCGCGCTGCCCGAACGGAGCGCGCGGAGCACGGCGGGATCGGCTGCCGGGGTGGTCCGAGCCGGCCGGATGTCGGCCGCGGCGCGCAGGTCGTCGAGCGTGCGGTACACCTCCGGCGTCGACAGCCCCCGGTCGTTCGTAACGAGCACCCATTCGAAGCGGCCATGCGTGAGCGCAGGGGCCAGCTCGTCCCCTCTGCCCGTGCCCACCGCGGTGCCGCCGAGCAGAGCGAACGGCACGTCGGCTCCGAGCTCGGAGCCCAGGCTGTGCAGCTCGGAGGTGGTGAGCCCCCCGCCGACCAGTTCGTTGACCGCGACGAGAGCTGCGGCGGCGTCGGCCGAGCCGCCGCCCATGCCTCCCGCGACCGGGACGCCCTTGTGGATCTCGAGACGGATGCCGCCGGCCCACCCGACCGCAGCGGTCACCAGGCGCGCGGCGCGCACGGCGAGGTTGCTCTCGTCGAGGGGCACGCCCGAGACGTCGACATCGCCGCTGACCGAGATCGTGAAGCCCTCACCGGCCGAGGCCCACACGTCCTCGAAGAGCGAGACCGACTGATAGACCGACGCGACGTCGTGGTAGCCGTCGCCCCCGGCGGCGCCGACCTCGAAGAAGAGGTTGAGCTTTCCCGGCGCGCGGACGTGCACGCGCCGGGAAGCGTCGAGATCACCGCTCACGCGTTCGCCGACTCCGCCCAGAGGTCGACGTCGATCGCACCGGCGAGGGCGTCGATGCGCGAGAGCTCGTCGTCGTCGAACGGTGCGCCCTCCGTCGCCGCCAGGTTCTGGTCGAGCTGCGTGGTGCTCGAGGCGCCGATCAGCGCCGACGTGACCACCTCGTCGCGCAGAACCCACTGGATCGCCATCTGGGCGAGGGTCTGCCCACGCTCCTGCGCGATCGAGTTGAGGTCGCGGAGGGTCTGCAGCGCCTTCTCGTTCAGGCGTCCGTCGGGCAGGGAGAAGCGGCTCTGCGACCGGTCGCCGGTGCCGTCGCCGAGGTACTTGTCGGTGAGCAGGCCCTGCGCGAGCGGCGTGAAGGCGATCGCCCCCATGCCCGCGCTCTTGAGGGTGTCGGTGAGGCCGTCCTCGACCCAGCGGTTGAGGATCGAGTACGACGGCTGGTGGATGATGAGCGGTGTGCCGAGCTCACGCGCCACCGCGACGGCCTCCTCGGTGCGCTCGGCACTGTACGAGGAGATTCCGACGTAGAGCGCCTTGCCCTGCCGCACCAGGGTGTCGAGGGCGCCGATCGTCTCCTCGATCGGGGTGACGGGGTCGGCGCGGTGCGAGTAGTAGATGTCGACGTAGTCGACGCTCATGCGCGTCAGCGACTGCTCGGCGCTGGCGATCAGGTACTTGCGGGAGCCGTTGTTGCCGTAGGGCCCCGGCCACATGTCGTACCCCGCCTTCGACGAGATGACGATCTCGTCGCGGTAGGGCGCGAAGTCCTCGCGCATCATGCGTCCGAAGTTGGTCTCCGCGGTGCCGAAGGGAGGGCCGTAGTTGTTCGCGAGGTCGAAGTGGGTGACCCCGCGATCGAAAGCGTGACGAAGGAGAGTACGCTGGTTCTGGAACGGGACATTGTCTCCGAAGTTCCACCACAGGCCCAACGAGATCGCCGGCAGATACAGGCCGCTCGTGCCTACCTGGCGAAAAGCTCCCGCATCGTAGCGATCGGATGCCGCCTGATAGGGCCGGTGGGTGTCGCCGTTCCGCGACTGTGGGAAACGCTCGGCGTAAGGGGTGGTCATCCCCCCAGGCTAGCGACCACGCAGACCGAAACGTCTGCGAAACGAGAGCGATCTACGCTGACTCGACGAAAACCATCTGGAGGATATGTGACGCAATTGACTGCTCTGCCGGCGGACGGCAGCTCCTGGACAGCACTCCTGGAGCGCGAAGACATCGTCCTGCACGGTGGCGTACTGCATCTGCGTCACGATGACATCACTCCCGAAGAGGCGCGCCAGGCCGACATCCTGCTGATCGCCGACACCCTCGACGCGGCCGGTGTCGCGCATCTGCTCATCCGCCACGGCGGAACGGTGCCCGGTCTGGCCGTCGACCTCGCCGACCGCACGCGCGCCCTCCGGGCACTCACCCGTCGCGCGGCGACCGAGCCCCTCTACGCGAAGCCCAAGGGCGGCACCACCATCCCCCTCGGCGAGCACCGGCGCTCCCCCAGCGGCCCGTCGTCGCTGCGCATCTTCCGTCCCCGTCTCGCCGGCGCCCTGCGCTACGGCGCGGGACTCGGCGTGCGCGTGGAGTTCTGGCGCTTCGGTGAAGAGGTCGTCGAAGCACCGCACGACAACGATCTGACCCGGCGCGTCATCTCGACCGAGGACCTCGAACGCGACACCGTGGAGCGCTACGGGCGCACGTGGCAGACCCTGCGGGGCATGTTCGACGCGCATCCCCACGACGTCTCGTTCGACATCGACATGGTCTTCTCCTGGGTCGACGGCTCCTCGAGCGAGTTCCAGCGACAGCGCGCGGCGCGCCTGTCGGAGTACGTCGTCGGAGACGGCGACGACGGTCCGGCCCGCTATCGTCACGTCGACGAGCTGCGCTACGCGCTCCGGAGCGTGCACATGTACGCGCCGTGGGTGCGACGCATCTTCATCGCCACCGACTCTCCCGCGCCGGCGTGGCTGCTCGATCACCCTAAGGTCACGGTGGTGCGGAGCGAGGAGTTCTTCGCCGACACGTCGGTACTCCCGACGCACAACTCGCACGCCGTCGAATCGCAGCTCCACCGCATCGAGGGCCTCGCCGAGCACTTCCTGTACTCGAACGACGACATGTTCTTCGGTCGACCGGTCTCGCCCTCCCTGTTCTTCTCTCCCGCCGGCGTCTCGTCGTTCGTCGAATGCGACGTGCGCATCGGCACCGGGCCGGGCCGGCTGGCGCGCAGCGGTCACGACAACGCCCTGCGGCTGAACCGCGACCTGCTCGCGGAGCGTTTCGGCCGGACCATCGTTCGCGACCTCGAGCACAGCGCCGCCCCGCTGCGTCGCAGCATCATGTTCGAGCTCGAGAACGAGTTCCCCGAAGAGATCGCGCGCACGGCGGCATCCCGGTTCCGCTCTGCCACCGACGTGTCGGTCACCAACTGCCTGTACCACTACTACGCGCAGTTCACCGGCCGGGCGATCGCCTCGACCGCGCCGCGTGTGCGCTACTTCCAGACGACGCAGGCCGCGTCGCTCCGCCGAGCGGAGCGGCTCTCCGACCGGAGCGACGTCGACATGTTCTGCCTCAACGACGGCGGCGACGCCGAAGTGCCCGAGCCCGTCCGCGTACGCGCGGTGACCGGTCTGCTCGAGCGACTGTTCCCGGTGCGTGCACCGTGGGAGGACCCGGCCGTCAGTGCAGCACCGGCGCAGAGCGTCGAGCGGCGCGCGTGAGGACGTTCTCGACTCCTGCAGCACCGAGCCGACGCTGAGCCTCGGCCGGATCGATGTACTCGAGCGGCGCGGCGACGTCGAGCGGCACGACCGAGTGAACCACCGTGTCGTCGTAGACGTGCACGAGGTTGTACGCCTGCGCGGCGTCCTGCGGACGCGTGCCGCCGACGGGAACCGTGAGGTCTTGCGCGTAGCACGTCGATGATGCGACGGACACGGGGATGCCCGCGAACGTCGCGAACGTCGAGTAGTGCAGGTGACCGGCGATGATCGTCCGGACGTCGGAGCCGCGGAGGACGTCGGCGAGCCTGCGCTGATCGCGCAGCTCGACGCTCGACGCGAGGGCGAGGACGCTCGGCACCGGGGGGTGATGCATCGCGAGCACCGTCCCGAGAGGGGCCGGTGTCGCCAGCACATCGCGCAACCAGGCGAGCTGAGCGTCGCTCACCTCGCCGTGGTGGTGACCCGGGACGCTCGAGTCGAGCGTGATGATGCGGAGCCCGTCGAGTTCGTCGACGCGGTCATAGGGCGCGGTCGGGTCGGGCGGCGTCTCGTCGAGCAGTCGGGAGCGGAAGGCCCCGCGGTCGTCATGGTTGCCCATGACCCACAGCAGCCGGGCCCCGAGGCGCTCCGCGAACGGCTCGACCATGTCGCGGAGGATGTCGTAGGCGCCCGCTTCGCCGAGGTCGACGAGGTCGCCCGTGAACACGACGGCGTCGGGAGCGATGCCGCTCGACTCGATCGCCGCGAGGGCGGTCGTCAGAGACGCGGCGCCGTCGACGCTGCCGAACAGCTGCGGGCCGGGGGCGCGCAGGTGGGTGTCACTCAGGTGGAGCAGGATCCGTTCGGCGGCCGGATGCTCGGCGCGGCGCATGGGTTCTTCTTCCGTCGTGCGGGTGCGTCGGGTCGCGCCCGTTTCACGAAATGTTACCGGCATGTTTCGGGAACGCGGGGTGAACGACGCGCGAAATCGCGTCACCCGACCGTCGGCGCCGGCCGTCAGGCGTTCGCGATGCGGACGAAGTCGTCGATCGTGAGGTCTTCGCCGCGCGCCGTGGGAGCCACGCCGGCGCGCTCGAGGACCTCGCTCGCCGAGGCGGACGAGCCCCCGAACATCGACGACAGCGCCTGCCGGAGCATCTTGCGCCGTTGCTGGAACGCGCCGTCGACGACGGCGAACGTGCGGCGACGCTCGTCTTCGGTGCCGCGGGGCTCGGCGTAGCGCTCGAACCCGACGAGGACGCTGTCGACGTTCGGCACGGGCCAGAAGACCTGGCGCGACACCGTGCCGGCCAGCCGCCAGCGGCCGTACCAGGCCGCCTTCACGCTCGGAGCGCCGTAGATCTTCGATCCCGGCGGCGCGGCGAGCCGCTCGCCGACCTCGGCCTGCACCATCACGACGCCGCGCTCGAGCGAGGGGAACGTCTCCATGAAGTGCAGCAGGACGGGGACGCTCACGTTGTACGGCAGGTTCGCGACCAGCACGTTCGGGTCGCCGGGCAGCTCGGTCACCCGGAGGGCGTCGTTGTCGACGACCGTCAGTGCACCCTCGGGCACGCCGTGCGCGGCGGCGGTGGTGGGCAGCCGCGCAGCCAGTCGGTGGTCGATCTCGACCGCCGTGACGGGCGCTCCGGTCTCGAGGATCGCCAGCGTGAGCGAGCCGAGACCCGGCCCGACCTCGACGACGCGGTCAGCCGCGGTCACCTTCGCCGATGCGACGATCTTGCGCACCGTGTTCGCGTCGACGACGAAGTTCTGCCCCAGCTTCTTGGTCGGGGTCACATCGAGGTCGGCGGCGAGCGCACGGATCTCGGCGGCGCCGAGCAGGGAAACAGGCATGGGGACCAGCCTAGTTGCGGGGGCGTCCGCCCTCGGGAGGCGCCCGGAGCAACCCCGAGCGACCCCCGAGCCCGGCGATCTCAGCCGGCGGCCGCGCGCGCCGCGGCGGGAAGCGCGTCGGCGATCCGACCGAGAGCGAGGTCGTCGTGGGCGGCGGTGAGAAACCAGGCCTCGAACGCCGATGGCGGCATCGACACACCGGCATCCAGCATCGCGTGGAAGAACCGGCCGTAGGCGGCGGTGTCCTGCGTCGTCGCCGTGGCGTAGTCGGGCACTCCTCCGACGACGGTGTCACCGAAGAAGATGCTGAACAGGGTGCCGGCCCACTGCACGACGTGGGGCACGCCGGCCGCGGTCAGAGCAGCGGATGCCGCCTCGGCGACCGTGTGCGCCGCGGCATCCAGCCGCGCGTACACGTCGGCGCCGGCATGCGTCAGGGTGGCGAGCCCCGCGGCGACCGCGACCGGGTTCCCCGAGAGGGTGCCCGCCTGGTAGACCGGACCCGTCGGAGCGAGCAGATCGAGCAGGTCGGCGCGGCCGGCGAGAGCGGCCACCGGGAGCCCGCCGCCGATCACCTTGCCGAACGTGACGAGGTCGGGCACGACGTCCTCGCCCGCGGCGGTGAGCACGCCCGCATAGCCCGACGCCGACGACCGGAAGCCCGTGAGCACCTCGTCGCTGATGAGGAGCGCGCCGTTGCGGCGGGTGATGTCGGCCAGGAAGGCGGTGAAGCCGGGGGCCGGGGGCACGACGCCCATGTTGGCGCCCGCGGCCTCGGTGATGATCGCGGCGATCCGGCCCTCGTGGGCGCGGAAGACCGCCTCGACGGCCTCACGGTCGTTGTACCCGATGACGAGCGTCTGCGCCGCGATCGGGGCGGGCACGCCGGCGGACCCCGGGAGGGCCAGGGTCGCGAGGCCCGAGCCCGCCTGAGCCAGGAGGCCGTCGGAGTGACCGTGGTAGTGACCGGCGAACTTCACGAGCAGATCGCGCCCGGTCGCCGCACGGGCGACGCGGATCGCGGTCATCGTCGCCTCGGTGCCGGTCGAGACGAGCCGCACCTTCTCGGCGGCGGGCACGCGGCGGCGGATCTCCTCGGCGAGCTCGGTTTCGGCCGAGGTCGGCGCCCCGAACGACAGGCCGCGGCGCGCGGCGGCGATCACGGCGTCGACCACCGCGGGGTGGGCGTGCCCGAGCAGCGCCGGACCCCAGCTCGCGATGAGGTCGACGTACTCGCGGCCGTCGGCGTCGGTGACGTACGGTCCGTTCGCCGACGCCATGAAGCGAGGCGTGCCGCCGACGGAGCCGTAGGCCCGCACGGGCGAGTCCACACCCCCCGGGATCACCTCTCGTGCCCGGGCGAACAGTTCGTCGTTGCGGCTCATGCGAGTTCCTTCCCGGCGCGCAGCCATCCGGCGACCTCGATCGCCCAGTACGTGAGGATGACATCGGCGCCCGCTCGGCGGATGCCGAGGAGGCTCTCGCCGATGGCGCGATCGCGATCGATGAGCCCCGCGGCGGCCGCGTGCTCGATCATCGCGTACTCCCCCGACACCTGGTAGGCCCAGACCGGGACGCTCGAGCGCTCCGCGACGCGGTTCAGCACGTCGAGGTAGGGCATCGCCGGCTTGACCATGACGACGTCGGCGCCCTCGCCGATGTCCAGCAGTGCCTCCTCGATTCCCTCCCGACTGTTGGCCGGATCCATCTGGTAGGTCCGCCGGTCGCCCTGCAGGGTGGACTCGACGGCGTCGCGGAACGGGCCGTAGAACGCGGAAGCGTACTTCGCGGAGTAGGCCAGGATCGCGACGTGCGCGAAGCCCTCGGCATCCAGCGCGTGGCGCACCGCGGCCACCTGACCGTCCATCATCCCCGACAGACCGAGGACGTCGGCGCCGGCACGCGCCTGCGCGACGCCCATGCGCCCGTACACCTCGAGCGTGGCGTCGTTGTCGACCGAGCCGTCGGGCGCCAGAACGCCGCAGTGGCCGTGATCGGTGAACTCGTCGAGGCAGAGGTCGGCCTGCACAGTGAGTCGCCCGGCGGCGGCGCGCGACGCGACGACGATGGCCCGGTTCAAGATGCCGTCGGGGTCGGTCGCTCCGCTGCCGACCTCGTCGCGCTGCGACGGGACGCCGAACAGCATGATGCCGCCGATCCCCACCGCTGCCGCCTGGTCGACGACATCGGCGATCGCGCCGAGCGGATGCTGCCACACGCCCGGCATGCTCGCGATGGGCTGAGCCTCGTCGATGCCCTCTTTCACGAAGACGGGGAGCACGAGCTGCGAGGGCGCGAGGTGGTGCTCGGCCGACAGTCGGCGGAGGGCTGCGCTGCCGCGCAGGCGGCGGAGGCGGCGGGTGGGGAATGCGGTCATGAGAGGTCCTTGTCGTCAGGGAGGGCATCGATCTCCGCGATCAGCGCGTCGATGCTCTGCGTGCGAGCGGTGTGGCCGACGGTGAAGCCGAGCGACGTGCCGTCCCTCGTCGTCCCCGGCCCGATGGATGCCACGAGGGTCGTGGCCGGGAGCGCGCCGATCTGACGGCGGAGCTCCCTGCCGACGCTGAGCGAGGTGAGCAGCACGATGTCCACGGCGCCCGAGCGCAGGTCGGCGGCGACCCTCTCGTCGAGGTCGACGCCCACGGTGCGGTAGCCGATGCAGACGTCGACGGCGTAGCCGCGCACCTCGAGCTCGTCGCTCACGACGGCCTGTGCGAGGTCGCTGCGGACGACGAGGCACCGACCGGTGCGCGCGGGCGTGCGACCCTCGCACCACTGCGTGATCATCGCGGCGGCCGACGACGCCCCCGCGGGGACGAAGTCGACCTGCCAGCCCGCGTCGGCGACGGCCCGGGCGGTGGCACGGCCGACGGCCGCGATGCGGGTGGATGCCGGCACCTCGATGCCCTGGGCGCGGAGCTCGTCGACGCTCGCGGCGCTCGTGACGAAGAGCCAGGCGTAGTCACCGGCGGCCAGCGCGCCGAAGGCCCGGTCACGGGCGGCGGTGTTGCGGGGCGGTGCGGAGGCGATCAGCGGCGCGACGACGGCATCCGCTCCCCGGGCGCGGAGTTCGGCACGCACCCGCTCGGCCCATGCTCCCCCGCGCGGGACGAGCACCCGCGCACCGCGCAGACGCCCCCCGACGGTGCCGGTCATCGTGACGATCCGGCGAGATCGGCGAGGTCCGCCGCCCCTCCGGCGAGCAGCTCACGGACGACGTCCGCCGCGGCATCCTCCAGGTCGGCCGACCCGGTCAGCTCGCGCTGCGCGCCGACGCTGCGACGACCGTCCTCGGAGTACACGCGGGCCACGAGCGAGACCCCCTCCGCGTGGGGCACCGCGTCGATGGCGACCGGCGCGGCGCATCCGGCCTCGAGGCGCCGGAGGATGGCACGCTCGAGGTGGGCGGCGCGGGCGGCGGACGGGTCCTCGACCCGCGCGACCGCCGCGGCGACCGCGGCGTCCTCCTCACGGACCTCGACGGCGAGGGCGCCCTGCGCCGCAGACGTGGGCCAGTCGAGGATCTCGGTGATGGCGGCGTCGCGGCCGATGCGGCGGAGCCCCGCCTCGGCGAGGATCACCGCGTCGAACTCGCCGTCCACGACCTTCCGGAGGCGACTGTCGACGTTGCCGCGGATGCCGTCCACGACCAGATCGGGACGACGCTCGAGCACCTGCGCGACCCGTCGGGGCGAGCCGGTGCCGACGCGGGCTCCGGCGGGGAGGGTGTCGAGGGTCAGGCCGTCGCGGGCGCTGAGCACGTCGCGCTGCGAGGCCCGCTCGGGGACGGCTCCCACGACGATGCCGGGATAGGGCGCGGTGGGGAGATCCTTCATCGAGTGCACGAGCAGGTCGCATTCGCCGCGCAACAGGGCGTTGCGGAGCGCGGTCGCGAAGACGCCCGTGCCGCCGAGCTGGGCGAGCGGACCGGAGAGCACGTCGCCGTCGCTCGTGATCGGGACGAGCTCGACGTCGACCTGGGCGGCCTCGGCGATCGCGTCGGCGACCAGCTGGGATTGGGTCGTGGCGAGCAGGCTCGCGCGCGTTCCGAGTCGGAGGGCGGTCACGGCACCACCCCCGCGAGGGCCGGCTGGAATCCGAGGCGCTTGTTCTCGCAGCATCCGGGACGACACACGTCGTACCAGGGGCCGAGCTGGGTCGCGGCGGGCCGGTCTTCGGCCGGTGTGCCCTCGATGCGCTCCTCGATCAGGTCGACGAGCCCGCTGACGTAGGCCGGGTGGGTGCTCGGTGTGGCCGTGCGGACGCCGATGAGTCCGAGCTCCTCCGCCGTCTCCATCGCCTCGGTGTCGAGGTCCCACATGACTTCCATGTGGTCGCTGACGAAGCCGAGCGGCACGATCAGCACGGCCTTGCGGCCACGCCCCGGCAGCTCCTGCATGGCGTCGTTGATGTCGGGCTCGAGCCACGGCACCTGCGGCGGGCCCGACCGGCTCTGGAACACGAGCTGCCAGGAGCTCGGGATGCCGAGCCGGGTGATGATCTCCTGCGCCACCGCGGTGTGCTGAGCGACGTACGCGCCGCCCGCGCCGAACCCGCGCTCCGGCGGGCCGGAGCGGTCGGCGTCGGAGGTGGGGATCGAGTGCGTCGAGAAGAGAATCTCGACGTCGTTCTCGAGGTCGGTGATGCCGCGCTCCGCGAGCTCGGCGATGCCGGAGCGGATGCCGTCGACGAACGGGGCGACGAAGCCCGGGTGGTCGAAGAACTGCCGCACCTTGTCGATCGTCAGCTCGCGCTGCAAGCCGGTCGCCTCGACGGCGTCGGCGAGGTCCTCGCGGTACTGACGGCACGACGAGTACGAGCTGTACGCACTGGTCGCGACGGCGAGGAGGGTCTTCTTGCCCGCGGCGTGCGCCGACTCGACCGCGTCGGTGACGTAGGGCATCCAGTTGCGGTTGCCCCAGTAGACCGGCAGGTCGAGCCCGCGGGCGCGGAGCTCCTCGTCGAGCGCGGCCTTCAGCTCACGGTTGTGCTCGTTGATCGGCGACACCCCGCCGAAGTGGCGGTAGTGGTGCGCGACCTCCTCGAGGCGCTCGTCGGGGATGCCGCGACCGGCGGTCACGTTCCGGAGGAACGGGATGACGTCGTCCTGCCCCTCGGGACCGCCGAAGCCGAGCAGCAGGATCCCGTCGTAGGGGGTGGGGACGCTCACGTGGGGGTCGCCCGCGCACGCCGCCTCGCTCGCCCCGGCCACACTGCAGCCGTCGGCGATCACGGTGCCCGATGCCCGGGGCGGCTTGGGACGGAACTCTCCGCCGATGTTCTCCGCACTCATGACAGCACCTCCGCCAGCTCGTCGATCTCCACTCGCCGTCCGGTGTAGAACGGCACCTCTTCGCGCACGTGGCGGCGGGCGTCGGTGGCGCGCAGCTCGCGCATCATGTCGACGAGGCTCACCAGGTTGTCGCTCTCGAGCGGCAGCAGCCACTCGTAGTCGCTCAGGCCGAAGGTCGACACGGTGTTCGCGACGACATCCGTGAACACGGCGCCCTTGCGCCCGTGCTCGGCGAGCATGCGCCCGCGGTCGGCCTCGGGCAGCAGGTACCACTCGTAGCTGCGCACGAACGGATACAGGCAGAGCCACTCGCGAGCGTGCTCACCGCGGAGGTACCCGGGCACGTGGCGCTTGTTGAACTCGGCGTCGCGGTGCACTCCCATGGCGCTCCACACGGCCGTGAACGATGCGAGCGGCGCGGTCCGGCGGAGCGCACGGAGCGAGGCCTGCAGGGCCGCGGGGTCTTCGCCGAACAGCCATACCATGAGGTCTGCCTCGGCTCGCATGCCGGTCACGTCGTACAGGCCCCGGAGGGTCACGCCGTCGGCCGCGAACGTGTCGATGACGGCGCCGAGCTGTCCGAGGTCGTCGGACGTCGGAGCCGCCGCGCGGGGCCGGGGGCCGGCGAGGATCGCGAACAGCGTGTAGCCGAGGCCGGGGGCTGACGGTGCGTCAGCGGACATGGCGTTCTCCTTCGTGAGGGGTGGGGCGTGCGATGAGGTCAGCCGCGAGGGCGCGGGCGTGCGGGATGACCGAGGCGAGTCCCGTTCCGGCCGCGACGGCTCCCGCGACGTGGATGCCGGGGGTCGCCGCCGCCAGCAGGGCGGTGCGGGCAGCCGGCGGGCAGACGGCATCGGGCCAGGTGACGGCCGTCACCGACCGGACGGCAGCCGGGGAGACGGCGACGCCCGTGAGAGTGCGCACCGCGCGGGCGACGCCGGCTTCGTCGTCGAGTCCTCCCGCGGCGGCGTCGCGCGCGGACAGCCGGACGACGTGGGATCCGGGCGGAAGCGCCGCCGACGGCCAGTCCCACTTGGCGTCCACGTGCGTCAGCGCCTTGGCGGGCGTGGCGACATCGGGCGCGACGATCACGCCCGACCCGATCGGGCGGGCGGCGAGGGCGGGCGCGACGATCTCGGCGACGGTGAGACGGACGGGGTCGGCCGGGGTGATGTCGACTCCGAGCAGCCGCGCTGCGGCGGCGGGGCCCGTCGCGATGACGACGTCGCGGGCAGCGAGGGTGGGAGCCCCCGTGATGCTCACCTCGACCGCCGTCGCACTGCGGGAGACGGCGGTGACGTGGGCGCCCGTGCGGATGGCGGCGCCGGCGCGGAGGGCCGCCGCCTGCAGCTCGGTCGCCAGGCGCCAGAGGCCGCCCTCGACGCCGCGTACGGCCGACCCGGCCTGCGAGGCCGGCGCAAGGGCGTCCACCGCGGCCGTCAGCGAGCCCCGGACCAGGAACTCGGCCCACAGCGCCGGATGCAGCGCCGAGAGGCGGACCGAGCCGGCATCCTGCGAGTACACGCTCCGGCACAGCGGTTCGACCAGACGGGCCGTGACGGCAGGCCCGAACCGGGCGGTCGCGAGCGCGGCCAACGACGGCTCGTCGCCGGTGTGGCCGGGGAGCGCGCGCTCCTGCGCGGCGCGCCGTGCACCTCCGCGACCCAGGATGCGGACGACGTCGGATGCCGTGGGGTCGGCGGGCAGTCCGATCAGCGCACGGCGGGGCAGCGGCGCGCGGCGCGTGCGGCCGAAGGCCCCTCGGAACGCCAGGTGCGCGCCCCCGCGCCGCGGTTCGACGAGCTGGACGGGCAGCCGGGCATCGGCCACGAGGTCTGCCACCCCGCTGGTGCGGATCGCGAACGACTCGGCGCCGACATCGAGGCCGACTCCGGCGATCGTGCCGCGGCGCAGCATCCCGCCGATCTGATCGTCGCTCTCGAGCACGACGACGTCACGGCCGGCCCGTGCCGCCTCCCAGGCGACGGTGAGTCCGCCGATGCCGCCGCCGATGACGACGAGGTCGTGCACCGTCACGGCTGAGGCCGCCAGTCGTGCACCGTCCGGACGACGGCGGAGATCGCGTCGGGGTCGGCTTCCATCGGCACGCCGTGGCCGAGGTTGAAGACATGGGCCCGGGGCACGCGTCCGGCTTCGAGGATGCGGTGGATCGCCGCCGTGCGGACGTGCTCGGGGGCGAACAGGAGGGCGGGGTCGAGGTTGCCCTGCAGGGTGAGGTCGCGTCCGATGCGGCGGCGCGCTTCGTCGAGGGGTACGCGGTAGTCGACGCCGAGCGCGTCGATGTCGGGCGTCGCCATGTCGGCGAGGATCTCTCCCGTGCCGACACCGAAGTGGACGAGCGGGAGGCGGTCGATGCCGTCCGGAAGCGGCAGAGCGCGGGCGTGGCCGAGCGCGGCGACCGATGCCGGCAGCACCGACGACCGGTAGTCGTCGGGGTGCAACCCGCCCGCCCACGAGTCGAACAGCTGACCGGCGCTCGCGCCCGCCTCGATCTGCAGCGCGAGGAAGCGCCCGGTGACCTCGGCGAGCCACATCGTGAGGTCGTGCCAGGCCGCGGGGTCGTCGTGGATCAGGCGGCGCGCCGCGAGGTGGTCCTTCGACGGGCCGCCCTCGACGAGGTACGCCGCGAGCGTGAACGGGGCGCCGGCGAAGCCGATGAGCGGCAGGGGCTCCCCGCGCTCCTCCGAGAGCTCGGCGAGCATGCCGGTCGTCCGGCTCACGGCATCCGCGATCGCACCGCCCCGCTCGGTCACGAGGGCCGGGTCGATCTTCACGGCGGCCGCGATGTCGGCGGAGGTCTGCAGCGGCGAGGAGAACACGGGCCCGCGTCCGGCGACGATCTCGACATCGATGCCCAGAAGAGCGAGCGGGATGATGATGTCGCTGAAGAAGATGGCCGCGTCGACGCCGTGGCGGCGGACGGGCTGCATCGTGATCTCGCTCGCGAGCGCAGGGTCGAGACAGGCGTCGATCATGCTCCCCTGCGAGCGCAGGGCCCGGTATTCGGGCAGCGAGCGACCGGCCTGGCGCATGAACCACACCGGGGTCGTGTCGGGACGGTCCCCGAGGAGGGCCCGGACCAGTCGCGACTGCGCGGTGCGGTGGGCGATCAGGGGATGGCGGGAAGCCGGAATGATGAACTCCTCGAATCGGTTAATCGATATACTAGTCCCGATCCGAGGGGGTTCTCCGCACTGTGCTCGTCTGTCTGACCGCTCATCAGCGCTCCACTCCGTTCGACTCCCTCGAACGGCTCTCGAGCGTCGGCGACGACCTCGCGACCCAGCTCTCGACCGTGCACGACTCGGTCCGCGGAGCGGTCGTGCTCGCGACCTGCAACCGCTTCGAGGCCTACTTCGACCTCGCCGAAGACCCCGACCTCGCCTCTCCCATCCCCGCGATGGATGCCGCGATGGAAGCCATCGCCGACGCCGCCGCCCTGCCCTACCGCTCGCTGCGCGAGCACGTCGACTTCGCGCACGGCAACCAGGTGGCCCATCACCTCTTCTCCGTCGCCTCGGGTCTCGATTCGGTCGCCGTCGGCGAGGACGAGATCGCCGGTCAGGTGCGCCGCGCCCTCGAGTCGGCCCGTGAGCACGGCGTCACGACCGCACCGCTCGAGCACCTCTTCCAGCGGGCCACCGAGACCTCGCGGACCGTGAAGAACACGACTCGCCTCGGCGAGTCGGGACGATCCCTCGTGCGGCTCGCCGTCGACCTCGTCTCCCCGCGGCTCGACGACTGGGCGACGACCCGGGTGCTCCTGGTCGGCACCGGCCGCTACGCGGCGGCCGCCCTCGCCGCCCTCCGAGCCGTCGGCGCGCAGGACATCCGCGTGCACTCGCGCTCCGGCCGCCAGAAGTTCGCCAACCGCGAGCACCTCGTGCACATCGGCGTCGACGACTACGCCGCCGAGGCGGCGGCGGCCGACGTCGTCGTCACCTGCACGGCGACCTCCGACACGTTCGCCCTCGAGGCATCCGCCCACGCCGGCGCCCGTGCAGGCAGCACGAAGGCGCAGGTCGTCATCGACCTGGGACTGCCGCGCAACGTCGACCCCGACGTCGCGCTGCTGCCCGGCATCGACCTGCTCGACCTCGAGACGATCCGGTTGCACGCCCCCGTCGATGAGGCCGTGACGGTCGGGCAGGCGCGAGAGATCGTCGGCGCGGCCGCGCAGCGTCACGCCCAGGCCCGTCGCGTGCACGAGGTCGCTCCGTCCGTCGTCGACCTGCGGCACTTCGTCCAGGGCCTCCTCGACGAGGAGCTCACCAGGGCCCGCCGCCGCGGCGACTCCCCCGAGGTCGAGACCGCGCTCAGGCACTTCTCCGGCGTCCTGATGCACCAGCTGATCGCACGCGGGCACACCCTCGCCTCCGCCGGTTCCGGCTCGGCGTGGGCCGACGCGGTGGCGACGATCCTGCCCGCCGCCGCGGCGCTCGCGCCGAACGACGAGGGCGAACGCGCGTGAACCCGAGCGTCACGCTGAAGGACATCGCCCGCACCGTTGGTGTGTCGACGGCGGCCATCAGCCAGGCGCTCAACGACCGCGGCAGCATGCGCGCCGAGACCCGTGAACGGATCAAGGCGGTCGCTGCCGAACTCGGCTATGTGCCCAACCGTCACGCGGCCGCCCTCCGCAGCGGACGCACCATGACGGTGGGCTTCGTCATGTCCGACGAGGCCGCCCCCGATCGGCGCTGGGAGCTCGAGCGCACGCGCAAGCTGACCTCCCTCGTGCGCTCGGCCGCCGAGCACGGCTTCACAGTCACGGTGCTCCCCGAATCGACACCCGACCTTCTGGCCGGCACCGTCATCGACGCGCTCTACGTGCCCGACGCCCGCGGCAGCCAACCGCTCCTGCGGGCGGCGATCGCTCGCGGCATCCCCGTCATCGCGGACGACCAGTTCATCGACGGCACCCGCGGCCTCAGCATCCGCACCGGTTACGACGCCGCGGTGCGCGCGGGCCTCGACGTGCTCGCGGCCGGCGGCGCGGAGCGGATCGTGTTCCTCACCGAGGACGGCGGCCATCCGCGGACCGAGATCACACGGACCGCTTTCGAGATCTGGAGCGCGGTGCGCGGCCGTGAGGCGCTCGTCCGCACGGTGGACCCGTCGCGGCGCAGCCTTCCCCGCGCGCTCACCGAAGCCCTCGCCCTGGGCGCCGACGCCATCTTCGCGGGCGCGGAGGATGGCCCGGACGTCTACCTGCAGCTCGAGGAGATGCGCCTGGTGATCCCCCGCGACGTGCAGCTGGTCGCCCTCTGCGCGAACGACTGCACGATGAACCGCCGCCTCGACATCACCCACGTGTGCGTGCGACCCGACCTCGCGGCCGAGGCGATGTTCGAGACCCTTCCGGCAGCGCTCCTCGAAGACGGTCCCCGCGTCGTCGACCTGCCGTGGGAGCTCATCCTGGGAGCCACGACCCGGCCCGCTCTCCGCGCACTCCAGTCCGCGAGCGCCTCGTAGGACTCAGTCCTCGAAGGCGCCGTAGACCTCGAGCGTGTTCCGCGCAATCTGCCGCGAGAGCTCGTCGACGTCGACGCCGAGTTCGGCTGCGATGAAGCGCACCGTGACCGGCACGAGGTACGGCGCGTTCGGACGGCCGCGGTGCGGCGTGGGCGTCAGGAAGGGTGCGTCGGTCTCGACGAGGAGGCGCTCGAGCGGCGTCACGGCGAGGGCGTCCCGGAGCTTCTGCGCGTTCGAGAACGTCACGTTCCCGGCGAAGCTCAGCCAGTAGCCCCGGTCGGCGCTGTAGCGCGCCATGTCGGCGTCGCCCGAGAAGCAGTGGAAGACCGTCCGCTCGGGTGCGCCCACCCGTTCGAGGGTCGCGAGGACGTCGTCGTGCGCGTCGCGGTCGTGGATCTGCATCGCGATCCCATGGCGCTTCGCGATGTCGATGTGCGCCTCGAAGCTCTCGAACTGCGCCGGGCGACCCTCGTCGTCGGTGCGGAAGAAGTCGAGCCCCGTCTCGCCGACCGCCCGGACGCGCGGCTCCGCGGCGAGCCCGTCGATCACGGCGATCGCCTCGTCGAGGCGGCCCGCCGCCTTGTACGCCGGGGCCTCGTTCGGATGGATCGCGACCGCCGCGAGGACGCGCGGGTTCTGGGTCGCGGCCCACGCCGACCATTGCGACGACTCGATGTCGCCCCCCGCCTGCACGACGCCGAGGACGCCGACGGATGCCGCGAGCTCGATCTGCTCGGCGAGCGAGCGCGGCTCGTCGCCGTCCTCGATCTCGAGGTGGGTGTGGTTGTCGTAGACGCCGACGCGGAGAGGTTCGGGCGGTGCCGGCCAGCGCACGTCGCGAGACGACTGCTCCCGCCGCCGGACGTACTGACTCGGATCGACCGTCATACGCTCTGCTCGACGCGCGGGAAGAGCGGCGCGAGCGAGCTGACGCGGCTCTCTGCGGGGAGCTGCCCCCACCGGCCCGCCTCGCGGAGCGGCTGCTCCTGGAGGACGCCCGGTGCGCCGAGCGCCGTCCACAGTTTGCCGGTGGCCACCGGCATCACGGGCGAGAGGAGCACGGCGAGGGCGCGGAGGCCCTCCGCCGCCGTGTAGAGGACGGTCGAGAGCCGCTCGCGCTGCGCCTCGTCCTTGGCCAGGGCCCACGGCTCGTTCTCGGTGATGTACCCGTTCAGGTCGTCGACGATCGTCCAGATCGCCTCGATCGCCTCGTCGGGCCGGAAGGCGCCCATCGCGGTATCGGCGGCGCTCGCAGCATCCGCCACGATCCCGCGCACGCGCAGGTCGCGCTCGGTGGGTTCACCGGAGGAGGGAACGACGCCGTCGAAGTAGCGCTCGATCATCGCGATCGTCCGCGACGCGAGGTTGCCGAAGCCGTTCGCGAGTTCGGCCTGGTAGCGGGCGGAGAGGTCCTCCCACGAGAACGACCCGTCCTGGCCGAACGAGATGGCGGAGAGGAAGTAGAACCGGTACGCGTCGGCACCGAAGACGTCGGTGATCTCGGTGGGCGCGATGCCGGTGAGCTTCGACTTCGACATCTTCTCGCCGCCCACGAGCAGCCACCCGTGCGCGAACACGCCGCGAGGGACGTCGAGGCCCGCCGCCATGAGCATGGCGGGCCAGATGACGGCGTGGAAGCGGAGGATGTCCTTGCCCACGACGTGATAGGCCGGCCAGCGGCGTTCGAACTGCGCGGGATCGTCGCCGTAGCCCACGGCGGTGGCGTAGTTGAGCAGCGCGTCGACCCAGACGTAGATGACGTGCGAGTCGTCCCACGGCACGCGGATGCCCCAGTCGAACGCGGAGCGCGAGATCGAGAGGTCCTTGAGGCCGCTCTTGACGAAGGAGACGACCTCGTTGCGGGCGGAGTCGGGGCGGACGAAGTCGGGCTCGGTCTTGTAGAGCTCGAGCAGGCGGTCCTGGAACTCGCTCAGCTTGAAGAAGTAGTTCTTCTCCTGGAGCAGCTCGAGCGGCTTGGAGTGGATCGCACAGACCTTGAGGCCCTCGAACGCGCCGGTGCCGTCGACGATCTCCGCCTCGGGCTTGAACTCCTCGCAGCCGACGCAGTAGAGCGCCTCGTACTCGCCGGCGTAGATGTAGCCGCTGTCGTAGAGCGCCTGGACGAAGGTCTGCACGCGCTCCTCATGGCGCGACTGCGTCGTGCGGATGAAGTCGTCGTTGGCGACCTCCAGGGTCTCGAGGAGCGGGAACCAGGACTCCTCGACGAGCTTGTCGACCCACTCCTGCGGCGTGACGCCGTTCGCGGTCGCGGCGCGCAGCATCTTCTGCCCGTGCTCGTCGGTGCCCGTCAGCATCCAGGTGTCGTCGCCGGCCTGGCGGTGCCAGCGCGCGAGGGCGTCCACCGCCACCGTCGTGTACCCGTGCCCGATGTGGGGCAGATCGCTGGGGTAGTAGATGGGGGTGGTGATGTAGAAGGAGCCGCCGGAAGTCACCCTGGAATCCTATGCGGGACGGCGGCGACTGCGGAGCCTGTGACGCTCAGGCGCTCTCGCGGGCGACGAGCGTGGTGGGCAGCACGACCGATTCACCGGGGCCGCCCGCGATCAGGTCGAGGAGCACCTCCACCATGCGGTGTGAAATCTCCGACCACGGCTGGCGCATCGTGGTGAGGGGCGGGTCGGTCGTGGCGGCGAGGCCGGAGTCGTCGAAGCCCGCCACGGCGACGTCCTCGGGGACGCGTTTGCCGGCCTTGCGGAGCGTTCCGATCGCGCCGACCGCCATGATGTCGGATGCCGCGAACACCGCGTCGATGTCGGGCGCGCGCTCGAGCAGCCGGGCCATGGCCGCGGCTCCCGCCTCGCTCGAGTAGACGTCCTGCTCCACGAGCCGGGGATCAAACCGGTCCCCCATCTCCTCACGGAAGCCGACGAGCCGGTAGCGGCCGCCGGGCGTGTCATTGGGGCCGGTGATGACGGCGATCCGCTGGTATCCACCGGAGAGCAGATGCCGGGTCATCGCGCGGGCGGACTCCTCCTCGTCGACCGACACGGTGGGGACGTTCGCCCGGTCACCGAGCGGGACGCCGGTGCAGACGGTCGGCACACCGGCCGCGGTGAGCGACGCCAGGAGCGGGTTCGATTCGTGCGAGGAGATGAGCAGGACCCCGTCGACGTGCCCGGCGCGCACGTAGCGCTCGATGTTCTCGTACTGGGAGGGGTGCTCGGCGATGAGGAGCACGAGCGTCATGTCGCGCTGTGCGAGGGCTTCGGTCGCCCCGCGGAGAAGCAGGGCGAACGTCGGGTCGGCGAACAGCAGGTGCTGCGGCTCGGTGAGGAGGAACGCGACGGAGCTGGCCCGGCCCGTCGCGAGGGCCCGGGCGGCGTGGCTGACGGTGTAGCCGGTGGTCGTGATGGCGTCCTCGACCGCGGCGCGAGACTCCTCGGAGACCCAGCGGCCCCCGTTGATGACGCGTGAGACCGTGCCGTGGGACACGCCGGCCACCTCCGCCACGTCGCGGATGGTAGGCCGTCTGCGCTCAGGAGGAGGAACCACGCGCTGACTCTATACCTGAGGGCGTCCCCCTGGGACCGGTCACAGTTCGATAACGGGACCGCTCCCGCGAAGAGGCGGCACGTAGACTTTCCGGCGAACCTGTTACCGGTCACAGTCGCACACAGCGACACGACCGACCGCCGAGATCGATGAGGATGGCAGCCCGGAATGACGACCGCAGAATGGCCACGACTGGAGGGCATCGCCTACGGCGGTGACTACAACCCGGAGCAGTGGCCTCGCGAGGTCTGGGCGGACGACGTCCGCCTCATGCGCGAAGCGGGCGTCACCATGGTCAGCATCGGCATCTTCTCCTGGGGCCTCATCGAAGTCCGCGAGAACGAGTTCGACTTCACCTGGCTCGACGAGATCATCGAGCTGCTCCACGCCGGCGGCATCGCCGTCGACCTGGGCACTCCGACCGCCTCTCCCCCCGCCTGGTTCTTCGCGGCCTACCCCGACGCCCGCGCCGTCACGAAGGACGGCGTGCCGCTCGGCTTCGGCGCCCGCGGCATGGTCTCGCATTCCGCCCCCGAGTACCGCACCGCGATCGCCCGCATCGCCGGTGCCCTCGCCGAGCGGTACGGCGACCACCCCGCCGTCGTGCTGTGGCACATCCACAACGAGTACGGCGTTCCCGTCGGCGAGGACTTCTCCGCGCACTCGGTGCGTGAGTGGAGGCTGTGGCTCGAGCGCCGCTACGGCACCATCGCCGGACTCAACGCCGCCTGGGGCACCGCCTTCTGGGGTCAGCACTACGAGGAGTGGGCGCACGTCGGCGCCCCGGCCGCCGCACCCTCGATCATCAACCCGGCGCAGAAGCTCGACTTCGCGCGCTTCACCGACGACCAGCTCCGCGCGTGCTTCGGCATCGAGAAGCAGGCCATCCGCGCGCACGCCACGCAGCCGATCACCACGAACTTCATGGCGAACCAGCACCACGGGGTCGACCTGTGGGCCTGGGCGCGCGAGGTGGACATCGTCTCAGACGACCACTACCTGTGGGCGGCTGACGAAGAGGGCGAGATCGGCCTGGCCATCGCGGCCGACCTCTCGCGCTCGGTCGGCGGCGGCAAGCCGTGGATCCTGATGGAGCACTCCACCTCCGCGGTGAACTGGCAGCCCCGCAACATCGCGAAGCGTCCGGGCGAGATGGCGCGGAACTCGCTCTCGCACCTCGGCCGCGGCGCCGACGGCATCCTGTTCTTCCAGTGGCGCGCGGGACGGTCGGGAGCGGAGAAGTTCCACTCGGCGATGCTCCCCCACGCCGGCACCGACTCCCGGGTGTTCCGCGAGGTCGTCGACCTCGGCGCGAAGCTCGGCCGCCTCGGCGCGGTGCGTGGCTCCCGCGTGCACGCCGATGTGGCGATGCTGTGGGACTTCGAGTCGTTCTGGGCACAGGACCTCGAGTGGCGTCCGACCGAGGACCTCACCCACGACGAGCGCATCCGCGCCTACTACGAGCGGCTCTGGCGCGACGACATCACGGTCGACTTCGCCCTCCCGAGCCACGACCTGTCGGGTTACCGCCTCGTCGTCGTCCCCGCTCAGTACCTTCTCCGCACCGCGGATGCCGCCAACCTCACCGACTACGTCCGAGGCGGCGGAACCCTCGTGGTCTCGTTCTTCTCCGCCGTCGTCGACGAGAACGACGCCGTCCACGCGGGCGGCTTCGCCGCTCCCCTGGCCGAGGCTCTCGGCATCCGCGTCGAAGAGCACCTGCCGCTGCGCGAAGGCGCCACCGCGGAGGTCGCCTATGGCGATCGCCGTCTGACGAGCGACATCTGGCAGGAGGACGTCTCGGTCACCACGGCCGAGATCCGCGGCTCGTACCTGAGCGGTCCGGCCGCCTCCGGCCCCGCCGTGACCCGCAATGAACTGGGCGACGGCGTCGCCTGGTACGTCAGCACGCGACCGGATGCCGACGGCCTCCGCGCGATCATGTCCGACGTCTACGCCGACGCCGGCATCGCGCCCCGGGGAACCCCCGCGGGCGTCGAGACCATCGTCCGCCACGGCGAGGAGGCCGACTTCCTCGTCGCCATCAACCATGGGGCCGATGAGGCCTCGATCCCCACGTCCGGAGTCGACCTGCTGACACAGGAAGAGATCCGGGGCACGCTGGTGCTGGCAGGAGGCGACGTCGCCGTCGTCCGTCTGCCGCACACAGCCGACACGAGCAATCGATGACCGATCGCTCACCGGCGGGCAACCGCCGACAGCACTGAGAGAAACCGTCTCGGCCACCCGGCCGAGGCACATCACCGGTCGTGACGGCGCGACCTCCCCGCGAGGCCCCGCCGCATCGACCACATCCGGAAGGAACATCATGCGCAAGATGGGCATCGGCGTCGCTGCACTGGCGGCCGGATCCCTGCTGCTGGCAGGTTGCGCCAGCAGCACCACCCCCGCGGCACCCCAGGAGTCTGAGGCTGCTCCGATCGACGCCAGCGGCGTCACCCTGACGGTGTGGACCGACGAGAACCGCGCGCCGGCCATCGAGGCCGCCGCCGCCGCGTTCGAGGAGGAGACCGGCGCGACCGTCGAGCTCGTCCAGAAGAACTTCGACGACATCCGCACCGACTTCACCAACCAGGTTCCGACCGGTGAAGGCCCCGACCTCACGATCGGCGCACACGACTGGCTCGGCGGCCTCGTCCAGGCGGGTGTCGTCTCGACGCTCGACCTCGGCGAGAACACCGACAAGTTCGCTCCGGTCGCGACCGAGGCGTTCACCTACGACGGTCAGCTCTACGGCATGCCGTACGCGCTCGAGACGATCGCCCTCGTCCAGAACACCGACCTCGTCGGCGAAGACGCTCCGGCGACCTTCGACGACATGATCGCCGCGGGTGAGGAGTCGGACGCCGAGCGTCCCTTCGTCATCAACACGGTCGGCCAGACCGGCGACGCGTACACGATGTACGGCCTGCAGACTTCCTTCGGGGCTCCGGTCTTCGTCCAGGACGACTCGGGCTCGTACACGAGCGAGGTCGGCATGGGCGGCGACGCCGGCAACGCGTTCGCGACCTGGCTCGGCGAGAACGGCGAGAAGGGCACCGGCTACGTCTCGACCACGATCGACTACGACACCAACAACGAGCTCTTCGCCTCGGGCGACGCGGCCTTCACGATCCAGGGACCCTGGGCCGTCGAGGCGCTCACCGCGCAGGGCGCCAACATCAAGGTGAACCCGATCCCCTCCGCCGGCGGAGAGACGGCAGCGCCCTTCGTGGGCGTGCAGGGCTTCTACCTGAGCGCCGAGAGCGAGAACCCGCTCATCGCCCAGACATTCCTCACGGAGTACCTGGCCACCGATGAGGCGCAGAAGGCTCTCTACGAAGCCGACCCGCGCATCCCCGCGTGGACCAGCCTCGCCGAAGAAGTCTCCGCCGACCCGGTGATCGCCGGGTTCGTCGCCTCCTCGGAGAACGGCGTTCCGATGCCGTCCATCCCCGAGATGGGCTCCGTCTGGGATCTGTGGAACGCCGCACAGGTGCAGATCATCAAGGGCGCCGACGCCGAGCAGACGTGGACCAAGATGGTCAGCGACCTCGAGGCGACCATCGGTTGACAGCCTCCCGGGGGCGAGGAGATCCTCCTCGCCCCCGGGAACCACTTTCCTCGAAAGGGAGATGCACATGACGGCTCCGCAGAGCACACTCGCCGCGGAATCCACCCCGCCACCCGCCGAACCGCACGGTCGGCGCTGGTCGGGTCTGGGCGTCGGCTTCCTCGTGAAGCTCGCGCTGATGGCGGTGGTCAACGCGGTGGGCCTCATGGGCATCATCGCGGCCTTCCAGGCGCAGTCCTGGATCGTGTTCGGCGTCGCCGTCGCGCTGCTCCTCGCAGCCGACGTCGTCTACTTCACGAAGAAGTCCCTGCCGCTGAAGTACCTGTTGCCGGGACTGTCGTTCCTGCTGATCTTCCAGGTCTTCATCTTCTTGTACACCGGCTACATCGCCTTCACGAACTACGGTGCCGGACACGTCGGCTCGCAGGAGCAGGCGGTCAGCGCATCGCTCAGCCAGGGCGAACGACGCGTCGAGGGCTCCCCCACGCTTCCGCTCACGGTGGTCGAGCGCGGTGGCGAGTACGGCTTCGCCGTGGTGCAGGACGGCGAGACGCTCGTCGGCAGCGCCGATGAGCCGCTCAGCTCGGCCGGCGCCGCGCCCGCATCGGGCGCCCCCACCGAGGTGCCGGGCTGGACCGTCGTCCCCCGCAACGCCATCCTCAGCGACCAGGCCACGCAGGCGGCCGTGGTCGACCTCCGCGTGCCCGTCTCCGACGACCCGAACGACGGGTCGATCCGCACCCGCGACGGCTCGAGCGGATCCGTCTACCTCTCCACGCTGTCGTGGGATGCCGAGGCGCAGACGATCACGGACAGCGCGACCGGCCTCGTCTACGAGGCGACCGCCGAGGGCCGCTTCGTCGCCGACGACGGCACTGCCCTCCCCACCGGGTGGATGGTGCACGTCGGATTCGACAACTTCATCACCCTGTTCACCAACCCGGCGATCGTGGAGCCGCTCGTGATGGTGACCGGGTGGACGTTCGCCTGGGCGATCCTGTCGGTCGCGGTCCCGTTCGCGCTCGGCCTGGTCATGGCGCTCATCTTCAACGACCCGCGGGTGCGTGGCCGGAAGATCCTGCGGACGCTGTTCATCCTCCCGTACGCCTTCCCGGCGTTCATGTCCGCGTTGCTGTTCCGCGGCATGTTCAACGCCGAGTTCGGTGTCATCAACGAGTTCTTCTTCGGCGGTGCGAACATCGACTGGCTCGGTGATCAGTGGCTCGCCCGTGGCGCGGTGCTGTTCGTCAACGTGTGGCTGACCTATCCGTACTACTTCCTGGTGTGCACGGGCGCCCTGCAGGCCCTGCCGCAGGATGCACTCGAAGCGGCGTCGATCGACGGCGCGGGCCGGTTCCGGCAGCTCCGCTCGATCATCCTGCCGCTCGTGCTGGTGTCGACCGCTCCGCTGTTGATCTCGTCGTTCGCGTTCAGTTTCAACAACTTCACCGTGATCTACATGTTCAACAACGGCGGGCCGGCCATACCCGGCGCACCGTACGCCCTCGGGTACACCGACATCCTCATCTCGGCCATCTACGACATCTCCGGTGTCTCGGGAGGCAAGGCCGACTACGGCCTGGCGAGTGCGCTGTCGATCCTCGTGTTCATCGTGGTCGGACTCATCTCCGCCCTCGCCTTCCGCCAGACCAAGAAGCTGGAGGAGTACCAGTGATGTCCGCTCCCACCACCGCCACCGTCACGACCGGCACCGCGCGCGCCCGTCGCACGACATCCGCCCCGAGGCCTGCCCAGCGTCGCCGCTGGCTCGTCGAGGTGGGCTGGAAGTACCTGCTCGCCGTCGTCGTGCTGTTCTACGCGATGTTCCCGCTCGTGTACGTGGTCTCGGCCTCGCTCAACCCGAGTGGCAGCCTCGCCGCATCGAACTCGCTGTTCTCGGTGCTCGACATGGGCAACTACACCGCGCTCACGAACACGAGCTACTGGTCGTGGTACGCCAACACGCTCATCGTGGGCGGCGCATCCGCGATCGGCGCGGTGCTCATGGGCGCCGCGGCGGCCTACGCCTTCTCGCGCTTCCGCTTCGCCGGTCGCCGGCCCGGACTCACGACGCTGCTGATCGTCCAGATGTTCCCGCAGGCGCTCGCTTTCGTGGCGATCTTCCTCATGCTGCTCGCGCTCGGCGAGGTGTTCCCGGTGCTCGGGCTCAACTCGAAGATCGCGCTCATCTGCATCTATCTGGGCGGCGCGCTCGGGGTCAACACGTTCCTGATGTACGGGTTCTTCAACACGATCCCGATGGAGATCGACGAGTCCGCGAAGATCGACGGTGCAACGCACGCGCAGATCTTCTGGCAGCTGATCATCCCGCTCGTCACTCCGATCCTGGCGGTGGTGTCGCTCCTCGCCTTCATCGCGGCGTTCGGCGACTACATCATCGCGAAGGTGGTCCTGGTGTCGGAGGACAACTGGACGCTGGCGGTCGGGATGTTCCAGTGGGTCTCGAACCAGCTGGCCAGCAACTGGGGCCTGTTCGCGGCCGGGGCGATCCTCGCCTCGATCCCCGTGCTGGTGCTGTTCCTGTCGCTGCAGCGCTACATCGTGGGCGGTCTGACAGCGGGATCCGTCAAGGGCTGACCGGCCGCCCGAGCTCACCGTGGCCGTCCGTTCCGCTCAGGAGCGGGCGGCCACGGCGCTTCGGTAGAGATCGCGCGAGGGCAGTCCCGTCTCGCGGGACACCTCCGCCGCGGCATCCTTCAACCGGATGCCGGAGGCCACCATGCTCAGGATCTGGGCCACCGCGTCGGCTTCCGAGACGGTGCGGACGGGTGCGCCGGCGATGACGACGACGATCTCGCCGCGGACGCCGCCTTCGGCCCACGACGCGAGTTCGCCGAGCGGACCCCGCACGACCTCCTCGTGCAGCTTCGTCAGCTCACGGCAGACGGCGCCGCGCCGGTCGGGCCCGAAGGCCTCGGCCATCGCGGCGAGGGTCTCCGCCAGGCGCGAGGGCGCCTCGAAGAACACCATGGTGCGCGGCTCCGACGCGAGCGCCCCGAAGACCGTGCGCCGCTCCCCGGCCTTGCGGGGCGCGAAGCCCTCGAAGGTGAAGCGGTCGGTCGGCAGGCCCGCGAGGGCGAGCGCGGTGATGACCGCACTTGGACCGGGCAGCACCGTCACGTCGACGCCCCGGGAGACGGCTTCTGCGACGACCGCGTACCCCGGGTCGCTCACGGTGGGCATGCCGGCATCGCTCAGGAGCAGCACGTCGCCGTCCGCGGCCAGGGTCACGAGCTCCGCGGCGCGCTGCTTCTCGTTGTGGTCGTGCAGCGCGATCAACCGGGGCCGGTTCGCGATGCCCAGACCCTGCAGCAGGCGCTGAGCGGTGCGCGTGTCTTCCGCGGCGACGATCGTCGCGACGTCGAGCGCGGTCTTCAGGCGCGCCGTCGCGTCGCCGAGGTTTCCGATCGGGGTCGCCGCGAGGATGAGCACCGCCTCAGCCTAGGCGGCGCGCGGCTTAGGCTGGTCGCCGTGACCTCGACCGCCGACCCGCTGCTGCCGGCGCGCCCGACCCGGTACGAGGCGTGGCGCCGCCGGATGGCAGGCGACCTCGCTCTCCAGCGCCGCATGGGCTGGCTCGCGCCCCTCCTGGTCACTCTCCTGGCCGCGCTCCTCCGGCTCACGGGCCTCGGCCACCCGCACGCGATCGTCTTCGACGAGACGTACTACGTGAAGGACGCCTGGAGCCAGTGGCTCCTCGGATACGCGGCGACCTGGCCCGAAGACGCCAACGAGAGATTCGCGGGCGGCGAGACCGACATCTTCGACGACGGCGCGAGCTTCGCCGTCCACCCCCCGCTCGGCAAGTACCTCATCGGCGCCGGCATGGCGCTGTTCGGCGCCGAGTCGTCGTTCGGCTGGCGGATCGCCGTCGCTCTCGCGGGCACCGCCGCCGTCCTGCTGCTCTATCTGATCGCCAAGGAGCTGACCGGGTCGCTGGTGTTCGCCGTCGTCGCCTCGGGTCTCCTCGCGATCGACGGTCTCGCGATCGTCATGAGCCGCGTCGCGATCCTCGACATGATCCTGACCGCGTTCGTCCTGCTCGCATTCTGGTTCGTCCTCCTCGACCGGCGGCGCCATCTCGACCGCCTCGCCGCGGCCCTCACGGCGCGGCCGCAAGGCTGCGCCCCGCCGTGGTGGGGTCCCGTGCTGTGGAACCGTCCCTGGCTGCTCGCCGCCGGCGCCGCAGGGGGCGCGGCATCCGCCGTGAAGTGGTCGGGCCTCTGGGTGCTCGCCGCTCTCGGGCTGTACGTCGTGATCACCGATGCGTTCGCGCGCCGGCGACTGGGCATCGCGCTCTGGCCGGTCGACGCCGTCCGGCAGGGCGCCGCCTCGTTCGTGCTGATGATCCCTCTCGCCTTCGCCGTGTACCTGGCGTCGTGGACGGGATGGCTGCTGAGCGACGGCGGATACGACCGTCACGCCGCCGACGACTCGCCCGCGACCGGGTTCTTCGCCTGGGTTCCGATGTGGGCGCAGAACCTCTGGGCCTACCACCAGTCCATCTACGTCGCCACGGCCGAGATCACCACCGCCCATCCGTACTCGAGCCCGGCGTGGCAGTGGCCGCTGCTGATCCGCCCCACCTCGATGTATGCGGCGAACACGGCCGACGGGACGGCCGGGTGCGCGTCGGCATCCGGATGCATCGAAGTCCTCTACAGCATGCCGAACCCGCTCATCTGGTGGGGCGGGATGGCGGCCGTGCTCTGGCTGGCGGTGCGGTTCGTCCGCTCGCGCCACTGGCGTGACGGCGTGGTCCTGCTCGGCATCGTCGCCACCTACGTGCCGTGGCTGCTCTACCCGGAGCGGACGATCTTCCAGTTCTACACCGTGCTCATGCTCCCCTTCGTGATCCTCGCGCTCACCTTCGCGCTCCGGGCGATCGCCGGCGAGGCGCACGCCCCGCAGCACCGCCGCGCGGTGGGCACCCGCATCGCCGGTGTCATCCTCGCCGTCATCGTGGGGCTCTCGGTGTTCTGGATGCCGCTGTGGACCGCCGTCCAGGTGCCCATGGAGTTCTACTGGATGCACGCATGGCTGCGCACCTGGATCTGAGCGACACGCGTTCGGCGGGCGCGGACCTAGGCTGAGATCGTGTTCCGCTATCCGACTCCGACCGAGCCCTCGCGTGCCGGATACGCGATCGCGGGCGACCGCTTCGCCATCCTCGTCGCGCCGGGCATCGACGCCGGCCTCGTCGCGGGGCTCTGGAACGCCGCGGCCGCGGAGAACGCCTTCCTCGAAGACGTGCTGAGCGTCTTCGTCGCCGGAGGAGTCCACGCGCTCCCCTCGTTCGCCGTCGTCGAGTTCTCCGGCGGGTCGCCCCTGCAGTTGCGTGTCGCCGTCCGCGGCGACGCCGCGATCCTCACTCCGACCTCGATCGTGGCCGGTCGCGAGGCGCGCACCTGGACGGAGACGTCCGTGGACGCCGACGGCATCCGCCTCACGCTCCGTCCCGACGAGGGCACCGACGAGCCGATCCGCGATGCGCTCCCGCTGGGGCTCGGCGTGACCCGTGCCGACGATCTCGCCTGGGGCCGCCCCGTCTCCGGGGCCCCGCTGTCGCAGCCGTCCGCACCCGACCGCCGCTCCGTCGCCGCGCCGCGCACGGCCGCCGGTGTGCGCACGGCCGACGATCTGCCGTCCGTGCCCGACCTGCGCGCCTTCGCCGACCTTCCCGACGACGTGGACGTGCTCGAGACGCTGGCCGTCGACCGCTCGCTGTTCGCGAGGCCGCTCGACGACGACATCGAGCTTCCTGCCTTCTTGAGCGACGACTCCGGCTCCATCGACCTGCCCGACGACCGCACGCTCTTCGGCGGACGCCGCGCGGCCCCCGCTCCGGCGCCCGCCGCTTCCTACGTGCTCCGCGTCACGCCCGGGCGCGATCTTCCCCTCGACCGCCCCGTCGTGCTCGGTCGCGGCCCTCGGCCCGCGCGGCATCCCGGCGCGCGGCTCGAAGCCGTGCCGTCGCCGGCGAAGGAGGTCTCGGGAGCACACCTCGAGGTGCGCCTCGACGGCGATCACCTCGTGGCGCAGGACCTCGACTCGACCAACGGCACCATCGTCCGCCCCCGTGGCGCCGAGGCGGTGCTGCTTCGGGGCGGCGCGTCGGTGCGGGTGCCCGTCGGCACCGTGTTCGACCTCGGCGACGGCGTGACCGCGCGCTTCGAGAGCGGGGCGTCGCCCGAGAGCGCGTCGCCGCAGAGCCCCTCCTCACCCCCGCGCCGGGGACGGTGACGCCCGGAGTGTCCAGCAGGCTGCCGTCGACGCCCCCGGGGCTGTCGGGCTTCACGTACGTCCGTCCGCTCGGTGCGGGCGGTTTCGCCGATGTCTTCCTCTTCGAGCAGAACCTCCCCCGTCGCCCCGTCGCCGTGAAGGTGCTCCTGGAGGACATCGTCGACGAGAACCTGCTGCGGATGTTCAACGCCGAAGCCGACGTCATGGCCCGGTTGAGCGCGCACCCCTCGATCCTCACGATCTACGAGGCGTCCATCTCCGCCGACGGACGCCCGTACCTCGTCATGGAGTACTGCCCCACGTCGCTGACCAACCGGTATCGACGCGAGGTCATCCCGGTGGCGGAGGTCCTCCAGCTCGGGGTGAAGATCGGCTCGGCGCTCGAGACCGCTCACCGTGCGGGCCTGCTGCACCGCGACATCAAGCCGTCCAACGTGCTCATCACGACGTTCGGGTCACCCGTGCTCTCGGACTTCGGCATCGCCGCGGCCGTCGACGTTCGGCCCGGCGCCGACGAGGTGTTCGCGATGTCGGTGCCGTGGAGCGCGCCGGAGATCGTCGACGAGCGGGTCTCCGGGTCGGTGGCCGCCGAGGTGTGGGGACTCGGCGCGACGATCTATTCGCTCCTCGCCGGGCGGAGTCCGTTCGAGAAGCCCGGCCGCGGCCAGAACTCGCGCGACCTGCTGAAGTCCCGCATCGCCCGCGCCGTCTACACCCCGATCGGCCGGGACGACGTCCCGCCGGAGCTCGACAACGTGCTTGCCCGCGCTCTCAGCCGCGATCCCGCCGCGCGGCACCCGTCGGCGGCGGCGTTCGCGCACGACCTGCAGCTGATCCAGCATCAGCTGGGCCTGCCGCACACCCCGCTCGAGGTCGCCGTCGACGAATGGGCGTCAGCGGGTGCGAGCGTCGACTTCGCCGACGATGCGGCCCGTGGACCCGTCCGCCCCACCGTCGCCTACGAGTCCCGGCGTCCGGCGCGCGCCCGGAACGCCCCGCCCCGCCGCCCCGACGAGGGCACGGTCCTCTCCGGATCCGAGCCGCGACCGGGCCTCGGCCGGGCCGCGATGATCGCCCTGATCGTCGGCGGCGGTGTCGTGCTCGCGCTCGGCGGCGCGCTGACCTCGTACCTCCTGCTGGGCGGGGCGGGCTGAGATGGCGCGCCCCTCGACCGAGCGACGCCGCGTGCGCCCCCCCACCTGGATCGGGGCGGGCGCGGTCACGGCGGTGATCGGCCTCGTCACGACCCTCGCCGTCGTCTGGCCCGGCTATGACGCGCAGCAGACACCGCTCGACGACGGCACCGTCTGGGCCCTGCAGAACGGCACCGGCAGCGGCTACGCGCGCGTCAACCTCGAACTCGGTGAGATCGACACCGTCAAGCAGGTCGAGAACGGCACGCAGCTCGCGCAGACCGCCGACCGCCTGTTCGTCTACAGCGACGGCGGAGCCCAGTTCTCGAACGTCGACCTGGCCCGGCCCGCCGACCTGACAGCCGAGGCGGAGGACGTGTTCTCACCGACGCCGCCGGGAACGGTCGACATCGTGACCGCCGGCGACTACATCGTCTACCGCACCGAGGGCGGCGCGGTGTTCACCGCGACCCTCTCCGGCGGCGGGGCGCCACTCCCCTTCGATCCCTACCGAGGTGCTGCGCCGGCGGAGGGCGAAGACGCGCCGCGCTTCACTGCGACCGCCGTCTCGGTCGACGCCGACGGCCTGGTGTTCGCCTATTCGGCATCCGAAGGGCTCATCGTCGAAGGCGAGGCGGCGACGGGACGCGTCACCGACCAGGAGACCCCGCCGATCTCCCCCGCCGACGCCCAGCTGACCTCCGTCGCGGGGCGGTGGGCCCTCTACGACGCCCCGACGGGACAGCTCGCCGTGCAGGAGCGGGAGGCCATCGCCGAGACGTCACCGGCTGCCGGGGCGATCATCCAGCGGGCGGGGACCGCCGGAGCCGACGTCGTCATCGCCGACCCTGCCGGCGTCACGAGCGTGCCCCTCGGCGACGGAGGCCCGGAACGTCTGCTCGACCAGGACGGGCTGGGCATCCCCGCCGCCCCCACCGCCCTCGGCGACCAGGTGCACGCCGGGTGGCTCCGCGACGGCACCGGTGGCGGCACGCTGTGGTCGAGCGCGGATCCGGATGCCACCGCCCCCCTCGACTACGCCGGCGCCGACATCGGCGACGGCGTCGACCCGGCGTTCGTCGGCAACGGCGCCCGGCTCGCCCTCAACGACCGCAGCTCCGGCTGGGTGTGGCGCGTTCCCACCGGCGAGCTCGTCGCGTCGTCTCAGCAGTGGCAGCTCGAGCCGGCTGCCGAGGTCGAGCAGGAGAACGACGTCACCGCCGACCGCGTGCTCGACCCGAAGCCGCCCGTCGCCGTCGACGACGCCTTCGGGGTGCGCGCGGGATCGGTCGCCCTCCTCCCCGTGCTCCTGAACGACCACGACCCGAACGAGGACGTCCTCAGCATCGACGTGGGCTCCTTCGAGGGCGTCGACGCGACGTTCGGCGTGGCCACCATCACCGGCGCCGAGCAGCAGCTGGCGGTATCGGTGTCTCCGGATGCGACGGGGACCGCCCGCATCCGATACCGCGTCACCGACGGCACGTCCGCCGGAGGCCTGGTCTCCGAGGTGGCGACGGTCACGCTGCGCGTGGTCGCCGAAGACGAGAACCGCGCCCCGGAATGGTGCGGGACGGAAGGGTGCCTGGCCACGTGGCCGGTGCTCAGCGTCGCTCCCGGCGCGACCGTGACCGCCGACGTCCTGACCGGCTGGGTCGACCCCGACGGCGACCCGCTGTATCTCGCGGGCATCGAGGGAGCGCCCAGCGTGGGCACCGTGACGACGTCGCCGGAGGGCGAGCTCACCTACCAGCATCCTGATCCGAGTGTCACGGATGCCACGAGCGTCCAGGTCGGAGTGGTCGTCGCCGACGCACTCGGCGGACGCACCGTGCAGCCCCTGACGATCGAGGTGACCCCGGCGCCGGAGCTGAGCGCCGAGTCGTTCGCCGTCACCGGCGTGACAGGCGAGCCGCTCGCCATCTCGGTCGCCGACCATGTGACGGGGGCGAGCGGCCCGGTCACTCTCAGCTCCCTCGTCGCCCTCGACACGGCGCGTTCGACGGCGACAGCGAACCCGGCAGCTCTCGGCATGTCGTTCTCCGCGACCGAACCGGGCTCCTACGTCGTCCAATACGGCGTGCGCGACGGTGTCGGGGAGGTGTCGGCCACGGTCCGCGTGACGATGCGCGCCCGCGAGGACGCCCCTGTCTCGACTCCCCCGCTCACGGCGTTCGTCCGCCCGAACGAGGACGCGACGATCGACGTCTCGGCGGCGGCGGCGAATCCGGCCGGTCTCGTGCTCCTGCTCGACGACATCCGCCCCGACAGCGACCCGCGGGCGGCCCTCTCGGTGGATCTGGTGGGACAGAGCCTCCTCCGGGTCAGCGGTGCGACGGACGACGGCGAGCCCGGCCGTCTCGGCGTGGTCCGCTACCGGTTGACCGACGGCAGCGGGGCCGAAGCGGCGTCCGCCGAGGGCGAGGTCACCGTCATCCTGCTCCCCGCCGGCGCGGCGGAGAGCCCGATCGCCGTGGACGATGCCGTCACCGTGCGGGCGGGCGCGCAGATCGACATCCCGGTGCTCGACAACGACCGCGCGCCGGCGGGCGCACAGGTCGCGATCGATCCGTCGTCGATCACGAACGAGACCGGCGGCGGGCTCGCCTTCGCGTCGGGGCGGCTGGTGCGCTATCTCGCGCCCGAGGCCCCCGGGACGTACGCGCTGAGCTACACGATCTACCGGCTCGGCTTCCCCGAGGTCACCGACACCGCTCGTGTCACCGTGACGGTGACCGGTGACGAGGAGAACCGGGCGCCGCTGCCCCGCACGCTCGAGGGCCGGGTCGTGGCGGGACAAGCGGTCACGATCCCCCTCGAGGCCTACGCGGTCGACCCCGACGGCGACACCGTCGTGCTCGACACCGTCGCGTCGCAGCCCGAGAACGGATCGGCGGCGGTCTCCGCCGACGGGCAGGCGATCGTCTACACGAGTCCCGACGCCTTCAGCGGGCAGGTGCGCTTCCGCTATCAGGTGCGCGACGACCGCGGGGCGACCGGCACGGCCGAGGTCCGCGTCGGCGTCATCACCGCCCAGAGCGACCCGAGCCCGGTGACGTTCAGCGACTACGTGCAGGTCCAGGCGGGCGCGGAGAGCACCGTCGTCGTGCGACCGGCCGACAACGACGTCGATCCCCTCGGCAGCGAGCTGGAGCTGATCGAGGTCGTGCCGAACGCGGCCGCGGGCAGTGCGGAGTTCGACGCGCTCGCCGAGCGGCTGAGCGCCGTCGACGACGGCGCCGTCACGGTGCGCGCCGGCGCGGCGCTCGGGACGTTCTCATACAGCTACGCGGTCGAGAACGCCGAGGGCGACAGCGCGATCGGACTCCTCGTCGTGAAGGTCGTCCGCGACCCCGTGCCCGATCACCCCGTCATCCGGGACACCGTGCTCACGCTCGAAGATCGCGGCGACTTCCCGGGCGGCGTCGACGTGCTCAGCGGGATGGTGTCGTGGAACACGGGCGATCCCGCCGGGCTCGAGCTGCGCCTGTGGGGCGACCCGGAGGGGGTCGACTCCGACGGCTGGAGCATCTCGGGCCCCCTCCCCGAACGCTCGCGCCTCATCCCCTTCGAAGTCTCCGGCACCGCGTTCGACGGCGCCGAGGTCACCTCCTACGGCTTCCTCCGCGTTCCGGGTACCGCCGACATCCGACTGTCCCTGCGTGCCGGCCTCGATCCGCTGGCCGTCCGTGAGAACGAGCAGGTCGACGTCGACGTGGCCGACACCGTGGTCCTTCCCGAGGGGCAGACGCTCGTGCTCGACGGCGCCGGCGTCCGCAGCGGCGGCGCCCGGCCCGAGGCCTCGTGCCGCGTGCTCTCCGGCACCGTCGTGCGCTACACGGCGGGATCGGGTGCGCCGTGGAACGACACCTGCGTCGTGCCGGCACGCCTCGGAGTGCAGGAGCAGTTCACCTTCCTGACCCTCCGCGTCGCCGTGGAGGCCGAGACGCCGCAGCCGTCGGTGCGGAGCGCATCGCTGGCCGTCCGGCCGGGCGAGTCGGCCGAGTACGACCTGTCGCAGATGGTGCAGTGGGCGGGGGCGGAGGACCCCGCGTCGCTCCGCTTCGCCGCCGCCTATCGGGGCGACCAGTTCGACGTCACGACCTCGCGCGGCGTCGTGACGGTGACGGCCGCCGACGATGCCCGTCCCGGCCGCGAGGAGGCCGTGGCCGTCTCCTTGCCGAGTCATCCGGATGCCGCCGCCGCGAGCCTCGTGCTGACGGTCGGTCCCGCGCCGTCGGCGCTTCCGCGCGGCGGATCGGCGGTGCAGACGTGCTCGCAGTCGGGCGGCACCTCCTCGTGCACGATCGACGTCATCGGCGCCGCCGGCGAGGTCAACCCGCTCCCGGGAACCCCGCTGCGGGTCACCGGCGCGGCGGGCCCGGCCAACTGCCCCGGCGTCTCCTTCGCCCCCGCCGGCGCGTCGTCGGTGCGGGCGAGCTGGTCCTCGGATGCCGAGGGCGCCGCCGAGTGCACGGGATCGTTCACGGTGCAGGATGCTCAGGGCCGGCAGTCGAGCGGAGACCGCAACGGTCAGGTCATCCTCGACCTGCGGGGCCTCCCCGCCGATCCGACCCGCGTCGAGTGGACCGCCTTCACCGAGAACTCGGTGACCCTTCGCGTGACCTCGGATTCGCGCTCCTACCCGGCCGTCGAGCGCTACCGCATCACCACCGGCGGCCGCGAGGTCGCCACGTGTCCGGCGTCCGGCGCCTGCGCGCCCCTCTCCGCCCCGGTCGGCGAGCAGCGCGTCTACGAGGCGCAGGCGATCAGCTCGGTCGGCAGCTCCCGCGGCAGCGTCCGGACCGAGGCATGGGCGTACCGCGCGCCGGCGCAGCCGGGCGGGGCGAGCGTCGATCCGGTTCCGTCTGGGAACGAGGGCGGCGTGGCGACCGTGGTCGTCACGGGCCTCGACGACACGACCGGGAGCGTGCGCCTCTCCGGTGGCGCCGCCGGGAGCGCGACACAGGCCGTCGTGGGCGGCGCAGCCACGTTCGCGAACTACCGCGTCGGGTCGAACGAGCCGGTCGCCCTCGTCGCGACCCCGCTGACCGAGTTCGAGCTTCCGCCGGTCGCGGGCGGCTCGACGGAGGGCCGGGCGCTCGAGCTGCGTGCGGCCGGCATCGGCGCCCCGCGCGTCGACCTCGCCGTCTCCCAGAACGACGACGGTTCCGTCGTCACCGCGCGGGCGACGATCCGCCCGAACGGCGCGGGCGACGCCGTGCTCTACGGTTTCTCCACCGGTACACAGGCCTGCACGCCGACCCAGCGGACCTCGGCGTCGGGCGGGGTGGTGACGCGCGAGTTCCGCGGCGAGCTGGCGCTGTGGACCCCGGCGACGATCCGCGCGTGCGCCGTCACCGAGGACGGCGGTGAGCGCTTCGGCGACGGTGGACCGGTGACGCAGCAGATCACGCCGACCGGACCGATCGCGGCGCCGTCGGGCGATGCCGTGTACCGCGTCGACTCGCGGGCGGAGGTGTCGGACGGCGATCGTGTCTGGGCCTGGCAGGACGTCTCCGCGCCGACGGGCTTGCGTGCCGCTCCCCCCTTCGAGGTGCGCTACCGCGCCGGTGACAGCGGCGCGTGGACGACCGACTTCCGCTCGCTCTTCCGCTCCGGGGTGAACCCCGGCCCGATCCGCGCGGCATCCTGCGCGGAGGCCTTCGGCTGCGGCGAGGCGACCGCGGTGACCGTGCGTCCCGAGAACGTCGGCGCCGTCTACCCGGCGCGCGTCGACTTCGGCCAGCGGTGCGAGCTCGGACAGGCTCCGACCGGCACGACCACCGTGCAGGCCGCCGCGGAGGACTACCGCGTTCTCGACGTGGTGGTGGAGGAGGGCGTCCTCCAGCGCCGCTACACCTACGCGGTCGAGTTCACCGGCTCGCTCGCGACATTCGGCCGCGCCGAGTTCGTCCTCACCTGCGCCCTCCCGCCGCCCCCCGAGCCGGAACGGCCTCCCCCCTGGCCGCCCCGCCCGTCTCTCCCTTGGCTGCGCCGCCGGCCTCGGCCCAGGCTGCGCCGCCGGCCTCCGCCTCTGTCGCTGCCACGCCGCCGCCGTACGCCGCACCGGCGCCCGCTGCCGCCCCGGCCGCCGACGACGAGCTCGACGAGCACACCGTCCTGGCGGCCCACCGGCGCCCCGGCGCGACGCTCCACCTGCCCGGGGGCGCCGTCGTGACGCTGACGGGCGAGACCGCCGTCCTCGGTCGCAACCCCGTCGCCCCGAGCGACTCCCCCGACGCCCAGCGCATCGCGATCGACGACGTGACCCGCACCGTCTCCAAGACGCACGCGCTGCTCCGCCTCGAGGGCGGCAGCTGGACCATCACCGATCTCGCCTCCACGAACGGCGTCTTCGTGGGCGACGCCGACGACGAGGCGGAAGTGAGCGGTCGCGCCCCGCTCGCGGGCCGCTTCCTCCTCGGCGACGCCGAGCTCCGCCTGGCGACCGACCCGCGATGACCACGCGACGCGACGCCGGCCCCGCTCACCTCGAGGTGATCAGCGGGGCGCAGACCGACACCGGTCTTCGGCGCGCCGCCAACGAGGACTCGTTCCTCGCCCACTACCCGGTCTTCGTCGTCGCCGACGGGATGGGCGGCCACGAAGCCGGAGACCTCGCGTCGGCCGCCGTGGTCGACGCCTTCCGGCCGTTCATCGGTCGCGACGACGTGCAGCCCGAAGAGGTCGCAGCCGCCGTCACGGCCGCCCACGACGCGGTCGGCCTGATCGCGAAGGGGACCACCCGCGGGGCCGGCTCCACGCTGACCGGCGTCGTGTCGGTCGAGCAGGGCGGCGAGAAGCGCTGGCTCGTGCTGAACGTCGGCGACTCGCGCGTCTATCGGCTGCTGGCCGAGCGGCTCGAGCAGCTGACGATCGACCACTCCGTCGCACAGGAGCTGGTGGATGCCGGCCAGCTCGCCCGAGATCAGATGTCGCAGTACGAGGGTCGCAACGTCATCACCCGAGCGGTCGGCAGCGAGCACAGCCCCGCGGACTACTGGCTGCTGCCCGTCGTCACCGGCGAGCGACTGCTGGTCTGCTCCGACGGTCTGTCGGGCGAGGTCACCGACGAGGCCATCCGTGCAGGCCTGCTCGTCGGCGGCTCACCGACGCACACCGCCGGTTCGCTCATCGGTCAGGCGCTCGCGCACGGCGGGCGGGACAACGTCACGGTGATCGTCGTCGATGTGGTGGGCGGCGGGATCCACCCGCGTCTGGAGGACACGACCGGCGGGTTCCCGACGAGCGAGTCGGTGACGGGCACGATCGAGGTGTCGACGATGCCCTCGTCGCGGAGGCGCGGCCGTGGGTGACACCGACGCTCCGGAGGAGGACGTGCCCGACATGCAGCCGGACCGCCGGCTCGACGACGCCACCACGCTCTCAGATCGTCGCCTGAACGAGGCGACGACGCTGTCGAACCGTCGCCTGGACGAAGCGACCACCAGATCCGACCGCCGCCGCGACGAGGCGGCGGGCCGGTCCGACCGGCTGCGCGACGAAGCCGACGCACTGTCGAACCGGCGCCGGGACGAAGCGGCCGGCCGCGTCTTCGACGCCGACGACGCGACGATGATCGCTCCGCGGACGGACGCCCCGGCGGCGGCGACGTCCATCGCGCACGGCCGCGCCGACACGCCGCGCAGCGCCTCGACGCCGCCTCCGCCGGGAGCGTCGTCGGTCTATCCGCCGCGGGGACCGTCGGGCACGGCTCCCGTGACGCGGGCGCCGGTGACGCCGCCGCCGCCGCGCATCGCGCCGACAGGCGTTTCGGGCTCCCGCCGGACAGGTCGCGGCGTGCTCGTGGCCACGCTGTTCGGAGGCACCGTGCTGATCGTCGGCGCGGGGATCGCACTCATCATGATGTTCGTCGGAGGGGGATGACGGTGACGGAAGACACCCAGCAGCCGGGGGCAGCCGCCCAGACGGCGGAGACAGCGGCAGCGGAGCTCTCGATCGAGTTCTGCGGCGAATGGTTCCACCCCACGCCCGGCGAGACGTACTCGATCGGTCGCGACGCGGATCTCGTGGTCGACACGAACCCGTACCTCCATCGCCGCCTGCTCGAGATCGAATCCTCGAACGAGATGTGGTGGCTGGCGAACACCGGGCGCTCGATCTCGGTCGCTCTGGCCACCGCGGACGGCGCGTATCAGGCGATGCTCGGCCCGGGCACCCGGGTTCCGCTCGTGTTCCCCGAGCTGCTCGTGATGTTCACGGCCGGGTCGTTCACCTACGAGTTTACGATCCACAACGAGGCGGCGCGCTTCGTCAGCCGCGGCGCACTGCCGTCCGATGCCGACGCCGACGGTGGCACGACGATCGGCGCCGTGCCGCTGACGGTCACCCAGCGTCAGCTGCTCATCGCGCTGTGCGAGCCGATCCTCCGGGGCGGCATGATGGGCTCCAGCCAGATCCCGTCCTCTGCGGCCGCGGCGGAGCGGCTCGGCTGGCCGCTCACGACCTTCAACCGCAAGCTCGACAATGTCTGCGACAAGTTCGACCGTGAGGGCGTGCAGGGCCTCCGCGGCGGCGCGGGCAAGCTCGCCACCAATCGCCGCGCGCGCCTCGTCGAGCATGCGATCCTGTCGCGCCTCGTGACGTCGGCGGACCTGCCGCTGCTCGACCAGCCCGCCGAGCGCTGACGCGCCGGCTCCGCTGGGCCGCACACCCCACTGAACGGACGCGCGCCGGCGACGTCAGGCCGCGATACCATCGAAGGCTGTGTCCGTTCTCACGCCGGTGATCTCCTATCCCCCGGAGCTGCCCGTCAGCGCCGCGAGGGAGGAGATCGCGCGCGCCATCGCCGACAACCAGGTGGTCATCGTCGCGGGGGCGACGGGCTCGGGCAAGACGACCCAGCTCCCGAAGATCTGCCTCGAGCTCGGCCGCACCCGCATCGCCCACACGCAGCCCCGGCGCATCGCCGCTCGCTCGATCGCCGAGCGCCTCGCGCAGGAGGTGCAGGTTCCTCTCGGCGGCACGATCGGGTACAAGGTCCGTTTCACCGACGAGGTCACCGCCGACACGCAGGTCACCTTGATGACCGACGGCATCCTGCTCAACGAGATCCACCGCGACCGGCTGCTCCGCAGGTACGACACGATCATCGTCGACGAGGCCCACGAGCGCTCGCTCAACGTCGACTTCCTCATCGGCTACCTCGCCCGGATCCTGCCCGAGCGCCCTGACCTGAAGGTGATCATCACCTCGGCGACGATCGATCCGCAGAGCTTCGCGGCCCACTTCGCCGCCACGACCGCCTCGGGTGAGCGCGTGCCGGCTCCCGTCATCGAGGTGTCGGGGCGCACCTACCCGGTGGAGGTCCGCTACCGGCCGCACGACGAGGCCGCCGAAGACGACGTCGACGGGCTCGTCGCGGCACTCCGCGAACTCGACCGCGAGACGGGCGGCGACGTGCTCGTGTTCTTCCCTGGCGAGGCCGAGATCCGAGATGCCGCGGATGCCGTGCGCGGCATGTATGCGCATGATGCCCGCCCGACCGAGGTGCTCCCGCTGTACGGGCGACTGTCCTCGGCCGAGCAGCACCGGGTGTTCGAGCGGTCGACCGTGCCCGGTCTCCGCCGCCGCGTGATCCTCGCGACCAACGTCGCGGAGACGAGCCTCACCGTTCCCGGCATCCGCTACGTCGTCGACACCGGCACGGCGCGCATCTCGCGGTACAGCGCGCGGTCGAAGATCCAGCGACTGCCGATCGAGGCGATCTCGCAGGCATCCGCGCAGCAGCGGTCGGGCCGTGCCGGCCGCACCTCGCCGGGCATCGCGATCCGTCTCTACAGTGAGGAGGACTTCGCGGGCCGGCCCGAGTTCACCGAGCCGGAGATCCTCCGCACCTCGCTCGCCTCGGTCATCCTGCAGATGCTCTCGCTGGGCTTCGGAGATGTCACCGAGTTCCCGTTCCTGACCAAGCCCGACTCCCGCGGTGTGAAAGCCGCCGTCGAGCTCCTCACCGAGCTCCGCGCGGTCGCGGGCACCACCGGCGCGCTCGCTCTCACCGGCCTCGGCCGCCGGATCGCGCGTCTGCCGATCGATCCGCGGTTCGCGCGCATGCTGCTCGAGGCGGAGAAGCTCGGCGTCTCCCGCGAGGTGCTCGCGATCGTCTCGGGGCTGTCCATCCAGGACGTCCGGGAGCGTCCCGAGGAGCGGCGCGAGGAGGCCGACCGGCTGCACGCCCGTTTCACCGACCCGACGAGCGACTTCCTCAGCCTGCTGAACCTCTGGAACCACCTGCGCGAACAGCAGCGCGAGCTCGGGTCGAGCGCGTTCCGCCGCCTGTGCCGCGCCGAGCACCTCAACTACGTGCGCGTGCGCGAGTGGTTCGACGTGCACCGTCAGCTCAGCACTCTCTCCCGCCCGTCGAAGGGTGACCGCGGGGCTGCCGCACGCGAAAGCGCGGCGACCGGGGCAGCCGAGCCCGCTGCCGTCCACCGCGCGATCTTGTCGGGGCTCCTCTCGCAGATCGGCATCCTCGACACCCGGTCGCTGCACAAGGGCGACCCGCAGAAGAAGAACGCCCGCAAACAGCTGCCGCAGTACCGTGGCGCACGCGGCACCTCGTTCACGATCTTTCCCGGATCAGGGCTGCGGAAGGCCTCTCCCGATGCCGTCATGGCCGCGGAACTCGTCGAGACCTCCCGGCTCTATGGACGCACGGTCGCCGCGATCGACCCCGCGTGGGCCGAGGACCTCGCCGGCGACCTCGCGCACCGAACGATCAGCGACCCGCACTGGTCGAAGGATGCCGGTGCGGCGGTGGCCGCCGAGAAGGTCACCCTGTTCGGCGTCGAGATCATCCCGCGGCGGCGCGTGCAGCTCGCGCGTCTCGACCGCGAGCTCGCCCGCGAGCTCTTCCTCCGCCACGCGCTCGTCGAGGGCGAATGGAACAGTCAGCACCTCGACAAGCGCCTGACGGCGTTCGAGCGCCGCAACGGCGAGCTGCGGCGTCAGCTGGAGCGCATCGAGGAGCGCGAGCGGCGGCGCGACATCCTGGTCGGCGATGAGGCGGTCTACGCGTTCTACGACGCCCGCCTCCCCCGCGACGTCGTCGACGTGCGCTCGTTCGAGTCCTGGTGGCGTGAGACGCAGGCCGCCACGCCGAAGCTGCTCGACATGACCGAGGCCGACCTCCTCGGCGAGAGCGCGCGCACCGACGAGCGCGATTTTCCGACGCGGTGGCATCAGGGCGATCAGGTGCTGACGGTCGCCTATCGGTTCGAGCCGGGCGCGCCCGACGACGGTGTCAGTATCGTCATTCCGCTGGCCCTGCTCGCGCAGCTGCGCCCCGACGGGTTCGACTGGCAGGTGCCCGGAATGCGCGACGACCTGATCGCGGCGCTGCTGAAGGCCCTTCCGAAGCCGATCCGCCGTCACGTCGTCCCCGCCGCCGACTGGGCCGCGACGCTCCGCGACGAACTCACCGGTGCCGGGCCCGAAGACCACGGCGGCCTGCCGGCGATGTCGCTGCGCGCCGCCCTCGCCGCCCGCATCCAGCGGGTCGCCCACCAGCCCGTCTCGGCCGCCGACTTCGACCTGGAGCGCGTTCCGGCCCATCTGACGGTGTCGTTCCGCGCCGTCGACCACCGCGGGCGCGCGGTCGCGTCATCGCGTGACCTGGTCGAGCTGCAGGAGCGCTTGGCGGGCCGCGCACGCGAGTCCGTCGCCCGTTCCCTCGCCCCGCGCCGGGGCCCGCAGCCCGCACCGGCGCGAGACGCCGCCGCGCCGGCCGCCGCCGCGGCGCCGACGGAGCGACGCGGGATCACGACCTGGGACCTCGCCGATCTGCCCGATGTCGTCGACACCAGGGTCGCCGGCGGCGTGGTGCGGGGCTACCCGGCCCTCGTCGACGAGAAGGACTCCGTCGCCCTCCGCATCGAGGCGACGGCCGAGCGGGCCGCCGAGCTCTCGCACGCCGGCGTGCGGAGGCTCCTGCTCCTCGCGGTGCCGTCGCCGACGTCATACGTGATGGAGCACCTGACCGCTTCCGAGAAGCTCGCCCTGGCGGCGTCCCCGTATGCCTCCGCCAAGGCGCTGGTCGAAGACGCCCGCGTCGCCGTCGCCGACGCCGTGCTGTCGGGAGCGCCCGTCCGGAGCGCGGCCGCGTTCGCCGCCGCTCGCGACGCGCTGTCGGCGCGCATCGTCGACGACCTCTTCCGCACGGTCTCGCTCGCAGCGCACATCCTGACGCTGCAGCGCGACGTCGAGCGCGCGGTGCGCGGTCAGAACTCGATGACCCTCCTGGCCGCGCTCGGCGACGTCAAAGCGCAGGTCTCGGGGCTCATCCACCCGGGCTTCCTCTCGCGCACCGGCATGGATCGTCTCGCGCACCTCCCCCGGTACCTGCAGGGGGCGAAGGAGCGGGTCGACGCCCTCTCCGACAATCCCGGCCGCGACCGGCAGCGGATGACCGAGTACGAGCGCGCCGCGGCGCTGTTCACGGATGCCGGTGGCTCGCTGCCCCTGCCCGCGGGTGCGCCCGCGCGGATCGCGCACGCACGGTGGCTGCTCGAGGAGCTGCGCGTCAGCCTGTTCGCCCAGCGGCTCGGCACGGCCGAGCCGGTCTCCCTGCAACGGATCTCGAAAGCGCTCGCGGGCACGGACTGATCGTCCGTGCCCGCGAGGCCCACCATCATCCGGTCAGGTCAGGTGAGTGCCCCGATGAGGCCGCTGGCGATCATGTAGACGCCCACGGCGCCTCCCATGATCCACATCGTGATGCGCGCGGTCGTCGGACCGGGGCGCTCGAGGTCGTTCTTGCGGTCGGTCATCTCAGTGCCCGGCCCGGCGCTTGTTGTAGACGTCGAAAGCGACCGCGAGCAGCAGCACGAGGCCCTTCACGGCCTGCTGCCACTCGATGCCGATGCCCATGATGGACATGCCGTTGTTGAGCACACCGATGATGAGGCCACCGATGATGGCGCCGCCGATCGTGCCGACACCACCCTGCACCGCCGCGCCACCGATGAAGGCCGCGGAGATCGCCTCGAGCTCGAAGCCGTCACCGGCCTTGGGACCGGCGAGGTTCAGTCGGGCCGTGAAGATGAGGCCGGCGAGGGCCGCGAGGACGCCCATGTTGACGAAGAGCCAGAAGTCGACCCGACGCGTCTTGATGCCCGACAGCTCCGCCGCGTGACGGTTGCCGCCGATCGCGTAGATGTGGCGGCCGAAGACCGTGCGGTTCATGACCACGCCGTAGATCAGCACGAGCGCGGCGAGGACGATCAGGGTGACGGGGATCCCCTTGTACGACGCGAGGGCGAAGGAGAACCAGCCGATGACGACGGCGATCAGCGCCAGCTTGGCGCTGAACCAGAGGATCGGGTCGACCTGCTGGCCGTACTTCGCGCGTCCGCGGCGGGTGCGCACCTGCTGCACGGCGAGGGCGACGATGGCGACGGCGCCGACGGCGAGGGTGAAGATGTCGGGATCGGTCTCACCGAACAGGCCCGATAGGAAGCCGTTGCCCAGGGCGCGGTACTCGGTGGGGAACGAGCCGATGTTCTGGTTGCCGAGCACGACGAGCGCGAGTCCTCGGAAGATCAGCATGCCCGCGAGGGTGACGATGAAGGCGGGGATGCCGACATAGGCGACCCAGAATCCCTGCCAGGCGCCCACCAGAGCTCCGATGAGCAGCGAGAGGATGAGGGCGAGCCACCAGGGCAGTCCCCAGTCCACCGCCAGCACGCCCGACACGGCGCCGATGAAGGCCGCGACGGAGCCGACCGACAGGTCGATGTGGCCGGCGATGATGATCATCACCATGCCGATGGCGAGGACGAGGATGTAGCCGTTCTGGACGACCAGGTTCGACAGGTTCTGCGGGCGCAGGAGGATGCCGTTGGTGAGGATCGCGAACAGGGCGACCACCGCGATCAACGCGATGAAGATGCCGTTCTTGCCGAGGTCCGACAGCACGGTGGCGAGCCAGCGCGTGAAGCGGTTCTCGGTCGGGTTGATCCCCCCGCCGGCGGCGGTTTCGGGGGTGAGAGCGTCGTTGGACATCAATTTCTCCTGCCCGCTCAGCGGGGCTTCTCCATGGTCATGAGCTTGAGGACGTGTTCGGGGGTGGCGTCTTCGATGGGAAGTTCGCCGGTGATGCGGCCTTCCGACAGGGCGTAGACCCGATCGGAGATGCCGAGGAGTTCGGGGAGCTCGGACGAGATCACGATGACGCCCTTACCGGCCGCGGCCAGCTTGTTGATGATCGTGTAGATCTCGTACTTCGCACCGACGTCGATGCCACGGGTCGGCTCATCGAGGATGAGCACCTCCGGGTCGGAGTAGATCCACTTCGACAGGACGACCTTCTGCTGGTTTCCGCCCGACAGCTTTCCGGTGGGCACCAGCACGTTGGGCGCCTTGATGTTCATGCTCTTGCGGAACTCGTTGGCGACCTTGAACTCTTCGTTGTCGTCGACGAGCCCGGCCTTCTCGAGCTTCTTCAGCGACGCCATCGAGACGTTGCGCTTGATGTCCTCGATGAGGTTGAGGCCGAACGTCTTGCGGTCCTCGGTCGCGTAGGCGAGGCCGTTCGCGATCGCTTCCGAGACCGTGCGGGTGCGGATCTCCTTGCCGCGCAGGAACACCTTGCCGGAGATGCGGGTGCCGTAGCTGTGCCCGAACAGGCTCATCGCGAACTCGGTGCGCCCCGCGCCCATGAGGCCGGCGATGCCGACGATCTCGCCCGCGCGGACGGTGATCGAGACGCCGTCGACGACGACGCGCGAGGGGTCCTGGGGGTGGTACGCGGTCCAGTCCTCGACCCGCAGCAGCTCTTCGCCGATGTGGGGTTCGTGGTCGGGGTACCGGTGCTCGAGGTCGCGGCCGACCATGTCCTTGATGATGCGGTCTTCGGTGACGTCGTTCTTGGCGATCGTCTCGATGGTCTTGCCGTCGCGGATGACGGTGACGGTGTCGGCGACCTTCTTGATCTCGTTCAGCTTGTGGCTGATGATGATCGACGTGATCCCCTCCTCGCGGAGGCTGAGGATCAGGTCGAGCAGGTGGTCGGAGTCCTCGTCGTTGAGCGCGGCGGTCGGCTCGTCGAGGATGAGGAGCTTCACCTCCTTCGACAGCGCCTTGGCGATCTCGACGAGCTGCTGCTTGCCGACACCGATCTGGCTGACTTTCGTGGTGGGGTTCTCTCGGAGTCCGACGCGCTTCAGGAGGGCTGCCGCCTCGTAGTTCGTCTGGTTCCAGTCGATGAGGCCGCCGAAGCCCTTGCGCTCGTTGTTGAGGAAGATGTTCTCGGCGATCGAGAGGTAGGGGCTGAGCGCGAGCTCCTGATGGATGATGACGATGCCGCGCGCTTCGCTGTCGCTCAGGTTCTTGAATTCGACGACGTCGCCGGCGTAGTGGATCTCGCCGTCGTAGGTCCCGTGCGGGTACACCCCCGACAGCACCTTCATGAGGGTCGACTTGCCGGCGCCGTTCTCGCCGCAGATGGCGTGGATCTCGCCACGCTCCACGGCGAAGTTGACGTTCGACAGGGCTTTCACGCCCGGGAACGTCTTGGTGATGCCGCGCATCTCGAGAATGGTCTCGGTCACGATCTCCGACTTCCTGTTGGGGGGATGTGAGGGGGATGAGGGGTGCGTCGGCGGCGGGGCGCGGGGCCCCGCCGCCGACGCGGTCGGTCAGTGGGAGAGCCGGCTCACAGGCCGAGCTCTGCCGCCGTCCAGTAGCCGGTGTCGACCAGAGCCGACTCGACGTTGTCCTTGACGACCGGCACGGGTGCCAGGAGGTACGAGGGAACGATCTTCACGTCGTTGTCGTAGGTCTCTTCGTCGTTGACCTCGGGGGTCTCGTCCTTCAGGACGGCGACCGCCATGTCGGCGGCGACCTTCGCGAGCTCGCGCGTGTCCTTGAAGATCGTGGCGTACTGCTCGCCGCTCAGGATCGCCTTGACCGAGTCGACCTCGGCGTCCTGGCCCGAGATGATCGGCCAGTCCTCGCCCTTGGAGTAGCCGGCGTCGGAGAGGGCCGAGATGATGCCTCGCGAGATGCCGTCGTACGGCGAGAGGATCGCGTCGACCTGCGTGCCGTCGGAGTAGTTCGCGGTGAGGATGTCCTCCATGCGGCTCTGAGCGGTCTCGCCGTCCCAGCGGAGCGTGGCGGCCTGCTCGATCGACGTCTGGCCCGACTTGATGACGAGCGTGCCGTCGTCGACGTAGGGCTTGAGGATGTCCATCGCGCCGTTGAAGAAGAAGAACGCGTTGTTGTCGTCCAGCGAACCGGCGAACAGCTCGACGTTGAAGGGGCCCTCGGGGGCGCCGTCGGTCGGGTTGCCCTCGAGGTCGGTCAGACCGAGACCGTTGAGGACGGACCAGGCCTGCTGGTTGCCGACGAGCTCGTTGTCGAACGTCGCGTAGTAGTCGACGTTCTCGGTGCCCTTGATGAGGCGGTCGTACGCGATGACGGGGATGTCGGCGTCGGCGGCGTTCTGGAGCGCTTCGGTGAGGGTGGTGCCGTCGATCGATGCGACGATGAGCGCCTCGGCGCCCTTCGTGATCATGTTCTCGATCTGCGAGACCTGGGTGGGGATGTCGTCCTCTGCGTACTGGAGGTCGACGGTGTAGCCCTGGTCCTCGAGGGCCTTCTTGACGGCGTCGCCGTCCTGGATCCAGCGCTCGGAGCTCTTGGTGGGCATGGCCACGCCGATGAGGCCGCCATCGCCTTCACCCTCGCCACCGGCGCCGGGCGTGCTCGTTCCTGCGCATGCGGTGAGCACAAGTGCACCGGCGGCGACGCCGGCGAACAGAATCTTCTTGAACTTCACTGTGGGGTTCCTTTCACGGGGACAGCAGTGTCTTGGTGTTCGGTATTCGGTTTTGAGAGGTGACCGCGCCCGGTATCGGGCTACCGGCGGTCGTCGGTGATCTGAAGGTCCCGGCTTCGCGACTCCGCGAAGCGCCGCTCCACGGCGGCAGGGGCGAGCGGGGCGACGTCGCCGCCCTGGCGGGCGAGCTGGACGGTGCGGGCGGCGTCCTCGAGGGCGATGGCGGTCTTGACGGCCGCCTTCGCGCTCGGTCCGACCGAGATCGACCCGTGACCGCGCACGAGAACGGCCCGGGACGGCTGCGTGGCGAGGGCCGCGCTGATCGCGGCCGCCGGGCGGTCGTCCTCTGCGGTGATGGCGGGAACGGGGCCGCCGAACTCCTCCGCCATCGCGGTCGTGACGCACGGAACGTCCTCGCCCCGCGCAGACCAGGCGGCGGCGTAGCCCGAGTGGGTGTGGACGATGCCGCCGATCTCGGCGCTCGCGCGGTACAGCTCGGCATGCATGGTGGCGTCGCTCGACGGCGCCCGGTCGCTGCCGGGGGTCTCCGGAACCGGCGAGCCGTCGGCGTCGCAGAGGACCATGTTCTCGGGAGCGAGCTCGTCCTCGGGGATGCCGCTCGCCTTGATGACGAAAAGGTCGGATCCGGGGACCCGCTCCGACACGGCCCCGACGTTCCAGACGATGACGCCGTGGCGGGCGAGCGAGATGTGGAGCGCCGCGACGCGAGCCCGGGTGCGCGCGATCGCCACCTCGGTCTTCACCCCGCTGACGTACCGCTCCGCGTCGCCCATCGACACCACTGTCCGACTCCTTTGTCCGATGCGGTCTCCTCGATCACCCGAAGCGGGTGAGGTCGATGTGACCGTTCACATCGAGAAACTATGGACCCATCCCCCGGTCTCTGTCAACCCGAGACCCGGAGTGTCGCCCCCGGAGGGCTCAGACCCGCGGAACGGCGGCAGTCGACGCGCGCACGATGAGCTCGGGAACGAGGGCCGGGAGCGCCGCGGCCGTGCTGCCGTCGAGCAGCAGATCGACGCAGCGACGGCCGAGTTCGGCGAAGTCCTGCCGCACCGTGGTCAGCGGAGGCCAGAAGTGTCCGGCATCCGGGATGTCATCGAAGCCGACGATGCTGATGTCCCGCGGACAGTCCAGCCCCTCGTCACGGATGGCGTGCAGCAACCCGAGCGCCATCTGATCGTTCGACGCGAAGATCGCCGTGAAGTCGCGGTAGCGGAGCAGTTCCCGGCCGGCGTAGTAGCCGAAATCCGCCGACCAGTCGCCGAGGATCGGGGCGGTCGTCCCGATGTCCCACGCGCTCATCTCCTCGAGGAATCCGCGCATGCGCGCTTCGGCCTCGATCCAGTCCTGGGGGCCCGCGAGGTGGTAGATCGACCGGTGCCCGAGCTCGATGAGGTGCCGTGTCGCCAGTCGTGCGCCCGCGATCTGGTCGACTGAGAGGGTGTGACCGGGATCGACGTCGGTCGATTGGAGCGTGACGTACGGCACGTCGACGCGCTGCGCCGTGAGGGCGCGGCCCACCCGGACCTGCGGGGCGATCACGACGAGTCCTTCGACGGACTGGGCCATGAGGTGGGCGAGGCCGTCGGGGATCGACTGCGGGTCGGCGGCGTCGATGTTGGCCGTGGTCACCCAGTAGCCGCGTGCTCGCGCGGCCGCCTCGATGGCGGCGATCGACGACGCGGGGCCGTACTGCGTGGCCGATGCGGCCAGGATGCCGATGGTGCGTGATCGACTCGTCACGAGAGCACGAGCGGCGCGGTTCGGGCTGTACGACAGCTCCGCCATCACCGTTTCGACGCGCTCTCGGGTCTCCGGGCGGATGCTGGGGTGGTCGTTGAGCACGCGCGACACCGTCTGGTGCGATACCCCGGCGAGTCGGGCGACGTCGCGGATGCTGGGCCTGCGGGCCACGGCGTCTTCGCTCATCGGACTCCCCGGAACGGGATGTGCACGGTCACATCATCGAAACCCCATTATGCCGGTTGGAACCCGAAGGGGAAGGGGCGAGCGGATGTGACGTCACATCGGGGTGCTGCTGCCGATGTGACGACGTCGCCTTGTCACATTCCGCCAGACGCTTATGCTGACGCCATGTCCGACTTCTCGCGCCATCTTCCGCTGAGCAATCGGCCGCGCGGCGACGAATCCGCTGTCACCGGCGACTGGCGCGTCGAGCTGGCGGCCGTGATCGAGCTCGCAGCCACGCTCCAGCCGGACGACGCGGCATCCCTCGCCTTCGCCGCGGAGGCGAAGCTGGCTGCGGAATACCCGGGCCTCTCCCTCGGCGAGCTGGCAACCGCCGTCCGCACCGGACCGCGGCGCCGGATCCGCGCGCTGACCGATGGTGTGCGTGCGCTCCTCCGACTGGCGGACGGTCGCGCGGTCGCCCTGTCGCCGATCGCGAGCGGTGCGGTCGCCCTGGCGGAGTTCCCGCGGATGGCGTTCGAGCGGCGCGCGGCGATGCGCGGCAGTTCCGTCAGGGCGACCGACGCCGGGTGGACGGTCGGGCGCGGGCCGGTGCGCGAGACGACCGCCCGGGAGGCGCTCGAGTTCATCCTCGGTCTCAGCGACACTCCCCCGCCGCTCCGGAGCTGACCGGGCGGGATGCCGCCTCAGCGGCCCCGGACGAGCGCCCGGTAGAACTCGATGCCGCGCAGCCAGACGTCGACCCGGATCCGCTCGTTGTGCGAGTGCAGAGCCTCGCGCTCGGAGAGGGTGAGGTGGAACGGCGTGAAGCGATAGACGTGGTCGCTGATGTCCGAGAACCACCGGCTGTCGCTCGCCCCGAGCTGGATGTAGGGGGTCGGGAGCACGTCCGCGCCCAGCACGTCGTGGATCGCGGCGCCGAGGCGGTCCCAGGCGCTCCCCCGCCACGGCGAGACGGGCGACGCCTCCGAGGCGGAGATGACGGCGATCTCGATGTCGTCGTCGGCGACGACCTTCTCGATGCGGCGGTAGGCCGACGCGACCGTGTCGCCCGGCAGGAGGCGCACGTTCACGCTCGCGCGGGCGGCGGTCGCGAGCACATTCGCTCCTGCGGCGCCCGACAGCTCGGTGACGACGGCGGTGGTCCGGACGAGGGCGTTGAGCTCGGGGCCGAGCCGCGGGAGGATGCGCGCGAGCAGAGGTCCGGTGACGGCCAGCGAGCGGAAGACGGTCGACAGCGGGCCGCGGGTGTGCGGCGCGACCGTCTCGAGCATCGCTCGCACCGGCGGCACGAGCCGGGTCGGGAAGGGCCGGCGGTGCAGTCGCAGCACCGCCCGCGCGAGCTGGGCGGTCGCCGGATGCGACGGCGGGGTCGACGCGTGGCCGCCGAGCTCCCGCGCCGTGAGCTGCAGTGTCATCACGCCGCGCTCGGCGACGCCGATCACGGCCGTGGGCACGCGCACCCCGGGCAGGGCGTTCTCCACGACGGCGCCGCCCTCGTCGAGCACGAGGGCCGGGCGCACTCCCCGCTCGGCGAGCGCCGCGACGATCGCGCGGGCACCGCCGCCGGCGGTCTCCTCGTTGTGACCGAACGCGAGGTACACATCGGATGCCGGGACGAAACCCTCCTCGATGAGCGATTCGACGGCTTCGAGGATCGCCACGAGCGCGCCCTTGTCGTCGACGGCGCCGCGGGCATGGATCGCGGCGCGCGCACCGTCGCCGACGACCTCGGCCGCGAAGGGTGGGTGATCCCACTCCGCGGGGACGACGTCGACGACGTCGATGTGCGCCATGAGGACGAGTGCGCCGGCGGCATCCGCTCCGCGCCAGCGGTAGAGCAGGGAGTGGCCGTCGACGACCTCCCGGTCGACGGCGGCGTGCAGTGCGGGATACAGCCGGGCGACGGACTCGCGGAAGGCGGTGAACACCGCGGCATCCGTCTGCGACTCGTCGATGTGCGACACCGTGGGAAGGCGCAGGAGCTCTTGGAACCGGGAGACGGCGCGTTCGGGGTGCACCCTTCGACATTACGTCCCGCGGCCCGGGGCGAGCTGCGCCGCTACGCTCGGAGTCATGACGACACTCCGTTGGGGAATCCTGGCCACGGGCGGGATCGCCCACTCGTTCACCGATGACCTGAAGACGGCGGGGAAGACGGTGACGGCGGTCGGATCCCGCCGTGTGGAGGCGGCTCAGGAATTCGCCGACCAGTACGGCATCCCCCGCGCGCACGGCTCGTACGAAGACCTCGTCGCCGACCCCGAGGTCGATATCGTCTACATCGCGACGCCGCACAGCGCGCATCGCGACAACGCCGTCCTGGCACTCGAGAACGGCACGCACGTGCTGGTCGAGAAGCCGCTGACCCTCGACGCGGCGCAGGCCGCCGCCATCCGCGACAGCGCCGCATCGACCGGTCTGCTGGCGATGGAGGCCATGTGGACCCGGTACCTGCCGCACATGGCGCGCATCCGCGAGCTCATCGCCGACGGGGCGATCGGCGAGGTCCGTGCGCTCAGCGCCGACCACACCCAGAGCCTGCCCACCGATCCCGCCCACCGCCTGAACGCCCTCGGGCTCGGCGGCGGAGCCCTGCTCGACCTCGGCATCTACCCGGTGTCGTTCGCCTGGGACATCCTCGGAGCGCCCACCGAGGTGCGGGCCGTGGGCCGCCTCGGCGAGACGGGAGCCGACACCGAGGCGGCGATCTCTCTCCGCCACGAGTCGGGCGCGGTCTCGTCGCTCCTCACCTCTTCGCGCGCGGTCGGCCCCAATACGGCGGAGATCATCGGCACGAAGGGTCGCATCTCGATCGACGCCGTCTGGTACACCCCGACGAGCTTCCGCCTGCACGCGGGCGACGGCACGGTCGTCGAGGAGTTCCGCTCCGAGGTGCCCGGCCGCGGCATGCACTTCCAGGCCTCGTACGCCGAGAAGCTCATCGAGGCCGGCGCCACCGACAGCGACCTGCTCCCCCTCGATGAGAGCGTCGCCATCATGTCGACCCTCGACGAGATCCGGGCTCAGCTCGGCGTCGTCTACCCCACCTGAGAGACTGGAACCATGCCGGATTCCCAGAGCCCCCGCGTCGCGGTCTACCTCGACTTCGATAACATCGTGATGAGCTGGTACGACCGCGTCCACGGTCGCAACAGCTACTCGCGGGACCGCACGCGGATCGCCGCCGATCCCGACGAGCCCGAGATCGCCGCCCGCCTCGCCGCCGCGACGATCGACGTCGGCGCGATCATGGACTACGCGGCATCCTTCGGCACGCTCGTCCTCACGCGGGCCTACGCCGACTGGTCGTCACCGGTCAACGCGCTGTACCGCAGTCAGCTCGTCGCCCGCGCCGTCGACCTCGTCCAGCTGTTCCCCGCGGCGGCGTACGCCAAGAACGGTGCCGACATCCGCCTCGCCGTCGACACGGTCGAAGACCTCTTCCGCCTGCAGGATCTGAGCCACGTCGTGATCGTCGCCGGCGACAGCGACTACGTGCCGCTCGCACAGCGCTGCAAGCGCCTCGGCCGCTTCGTCGTCGCCGTCGGCGTCGCCGGCTCGACCGCCAAGTCGCTCGCCGCCGCGTGCGACCAGTTCGACGCCTACGACTCCCTCCCCGGTGTCGCCGTCGCCGAGCCCGAGCCGTCGACCGAGGCCCCGCAGACGTCGGGCCGTCGTCGCCGCAAGGCGGTCGACCCCACCGCGCAGCTGCTCTCGCGCGCCCTCCGCCTCGAGTACGAGCGCACCGACGAAGAATGGGTGCACCTGTCGGCGGTCAAGAACCTCCTGAAGCGGATGGATCCGTCCTTCAGTGAGAAGGCCCTCGGGCACCGCTCGTTCTCCGACTTCGTGAAGGCGTATCCCAAGGTCGCCGAGCTCGACGAGTCGACCAACATCGTCCGTGTGCGCGCCGTGGAGACAGAGGCGGCCTAGTCGGCGGCCGCACCGGTACAGTGACTGCATGCCACGCCGGTCAACACCGCCCGGCTCGCAGTCCTCGCTGCGAGAAGCGAATCGAGCGCGCCTGCTCGATTCGCTCAAGCGCCATGGCCGCCTGACGCAGATCGAGCTCTCCGGCACCACCGGACTGTCGCCCGCGACGATCTCGAACATCGTCAAGGAGCTGACGGCCACGGGCGTCCTGCACACGTCGTTCACCTCGCGCAGCGGCCGCCGGGCGACGCTCGTCTCGCTGGCTCGGCAGGCCGGCCTCGTCGCCGGCGCGCACTTCTCGACCCGCAAGCTGCACGTGGCGATCGCCGACGCGACCCGGACCATTGTGGCCGAGACGTCGCTCCCCCTCGCCGCCGACCACCGCTACGACGCCGAGCTCGACCGACTGAGCCTTCTGCTGGGCGACATGGTCGACGGGCTCGGCGGAAGCCTCGCCGACCTCCTCGCCGTCGGACTCGCCGTCCCCGCGCCGGTCGACCCCCGCACGTCGGTCATCTCGACGCCCGGGCTCCTCCCCGGCTGGGAGGGCGTCGATCTGGCGCAGAGCCTGTCGGCCCGGATCGGCCGGCCCGTGTACGTCGACAGCGAAGCCAACCTCGGCGGGCTCGCCGAGGCCCGCGAAGGTGCCGCACGCGGCGCCGCCACGTCGGTCTATCTTCGCGTCGGGCACTCCATCAGCGCCGGACTCCTCGTCGACGGCGAGCTCTTCCGCGGGGTGAGCGGACGCACCGGTCAGATCGGTCACGTCACCGTCGACGAGAAGGGCGACCGCTGCCGCTGCGGCAACCGGGGCTGCCTCGAGACCGTGGCTGCCGGCCCCGCTCTGCTGAGCGGCTTCTCCGAGGACGACGGCATCCACCGCCTCCGCGATCTCGTCGCCGCCGCCGCCGACGGGCTCGCTCCGGCTCAGCGGGTCATCGCCGATGCCGGACGGCACATCGGCGTCGCGGCCGCGGGGCTGTGCAACCTGATCGACCCCGAGCGGATCGTCGTCGGGGGCGAACTGGCCGCTGCCGGGGAGATCCTGCTCGCACCGCTCCGCCACGCCCTGGAGCGGGCGATCCTCGGCGACGACGTGCCCGAGATCGTGGCGGCATCGTTCGAGGAGTGGGCCGAGACCCGCGGAGCGATCGCACTTGCGCTCGACCACGTGGCGGCCGACTCCGACCTGGTCGCGTTCTCGGCATGAGACGGCTGATCGCCGGCCTCGTCGCGGCAGCCCTCGCTGCAGTGACCCTGGCGGGATGCGACGCCGGAGCCGAGCGGAGCGGCGCGATCGCACTGCTCCTCCCCGACAAGAAGACCGCGCGGTACGAGACCTTCGACCGCCCCGTCTTCGAGGCGCGCATCGCGGAGATGAGCGACCGCGACGTACTGTACATGAACGCGGATCAGGATGCGGCGCGCCAGCAGCAGCAGGCCGAGTCGGCGCTGGCCTCGGGCGCCGCCGTCCTCGTCCTCGATCCGGTCGACGGGCGAGCAGCGGCATCCATCCTCGCCTCCGCGACCGCGGAGGGAGTCCCGGTGATCGCCTACGACCGCATGATCGTCGGCGGCGGCGCCCCCGCCTTCGCCGTCTCGTTCGACAACGAGCGGGTCGGCGAGCTGCAGGCAGATGCACTCGTCGACGCCCTCACCGAGCGCGGTGAATCGGGCGGCGGCATCCTCATGGTCCACGGCGCTCCCACCGACAGCAACGCCGCGGAATTCCGCGACGGCGCGCAGCGGGTCGTCTCCGAGGCGGGTCTCCGGGTCCTCGCCGAATACGACACGCCCGACTGGAGCCCTGACAAGGCGCAGGCGTGGGTCGCCGGACAGATCGCGCAGTACGGCGATGAGATCGTGGGCGTCTACGCCGCCAACGACGGCACGGCGAGCGGCGCGATCGCCGCGCTCCGGGCGGCGGCGGTCTCGCCGTTCCCGGTCGTCACCGGGCAGGATGCCGAACTCGCCGCACTGCAGCGGATCGTCTCGGGCGATCAGTACATGACCGTCTACAAGGCGCTGCGCGAGCAGGCCACCATCGCCGCCGATGCGGCGCTTCTGCTCGCCGACGGCGAGGAGCCGGTCGGGCAGACGGTCGTCGACGGCGTCCCGACGACGCTCCTCGAGCCGGTCGCCGTCACCGTCGACACGATCGCCGAGACCGTGGTGGCGGACGGCTTCTGGCGCGTCGCGGACATCTGCACCCCCGCCTATGCGCCGGCCTGCGCCGCCGCCGGATTGCCGTGAGATGGCGATGACACCCTCTCCGCGGCGACCGCACGACCACGTGCTGACGATGCGCGGCGTCGACAAGCGCTTCGGGGCCGTGCGCGCGCTGACGTCGGTCGACTTCCACGTCCGCGAGGGCGAGGTGGTCGCCCTCGTCGGCGACAACGGCGCCGGCAAGTCGACGCTCGTCAAGATCCTCGCGGGGGTGCACCCGCTCGACGCCGGCACGATCGAACTCGACGGCGACGTCGTCCACATCACCGATCCCGCCGACGCCCAGGCGCTCGGGATCGCGACGATCTTCCAGGATCTCGCGCTGTGCGAGAACCTCGATGTGGTCGGAAACCTGTGGCTCGGGCGAGAGCTGACGGTGCAGGGCAGGCTCGACGAGGTCGAGATGGAGCAGCGCACCTGGCTGCTCCTGCGGGAGCTCGGTGCGACCCTGCCGTCGGTGCGGGTGCCCGTCTCGACGCTGTCGGGCGGTCAGCGTCAGACGGTCGCGATCGCGCGCTCCCTCATCGGCGATCCGAGGATCGTCATCCTCGACGAGCCGACCGCGGCCCTCGGCGTGACCCAGTCCGCCGAGGTGCTGAACCTCATCGAACGGCTGCGCGACCGGGGTCACGGCGTCATCCTCATCAGCCACAACCTGACCGATGTGCTCGCCGTCGCAGACCGCATCGTCGCGCTCCGGCTGGGCCGGAACAACGGCGACTTCGACGCCGAGGATGCCACGAGCGAGCTCCTCATCGCGGCCATCACCGGCGCGATCGGCCCGGCACCCTCTCCCTCGGCGCCGCCCCGGGCGGCGTCTTCGCGCGACGACCGACCCGCGGCGCCGGTCATCCCTCTCGCCGGCACGCGGCGGCCTCCGGAGACGCGCCGGTGAACGCCCAGCGCGGGATCATGGGCCGGTCGTGGTCGCGCCTGCAGGCACGCGACCTCGGACGGATGCCGGTGCTCGCCGCCCTCGTCGTGATCGCCGTCGTCTTCCAGGCACTCAATCCGGTGTTCCTCTCGAGCCGCAATCTGGTCGACCTCACCATGCAGTGCGCGGCGATCGGGATGATCGCGCTCGGCGTCGTCCTCGTGCTCCTCCTCGGCGAGATCGACCTCTCGGTCGGCTCGATGTCGGGGGTCGCGGCGGCCATCCTGGCCGTGGGCTCGGTGCAGTCGGGCTGGCCGGTCCCGGTCGCCATCGCGGCGGCTCTGGTAGCCGGCGCCGTCGTCGGCGCCGGCTACGGCTTCCTTCGCGCGCGGTGGGGCCTGCCGAGCTTCGTGGTCACGCTCGCCGGCCTGCTGGCCCTCCTCGGCGTGCAGCTGTGGGTGCTCGGAGACGCCGGCTCGATCAACCTCCCGTTCGACTCCTGGCTCGTGCTGTTCGCGCAGCACCTCTACCTGCCCCCCTGGGCCTCGTACGTCGTCGCCGTGGGCGGAGCGCTGGCGTACGCCGTCACCCTCCTCCGCCGCGCCCGGCGACGTCGGAACGCAGATCTCGACAGCATGACGACCTCGCGGGTGCTGGTGCAGGGCGCCCTCCTGCTCGCCGGGCTCGTGGGCGCCGCCTGGTACCTCAACCGGTCGCGCGGGGTGGGCATCATGTTCGTGATGTTCGTGCTCGTCGTGGTGGTCATGCACCTGGCCCTGACCCGCACCCGGTGGGGCCGATCGGTCTACGCCGTGGGCGGCTCCATCGAGGCCGCCCGGCGTGCCGGCATCCGCGTCGACCGGGTCGTGATCTCTGTGTTCGTCCTCTGCTCGACGTTCGCGGCAGCGGGCGGGGTGCTCGCGGCGGCGAGGCTGGCCGCCGCGAACCAGAGTTCGGGGGCCGCCGACACGAACCTCAACGCGATCGCCGCGGCCATCATCGGCGGCGCCTCGCTGTTCGGCGGTCGCGGCTCGGCCTTCGCCGCCCTCATCGGCGTGCTCGTGATCCAGGCGATCTCCTCCGGGCTCACGCTCTTGAACCTGACGTCGGCCGTCCAATACGTGGTCACCGGTCTCGTCCTCGTGTTCGCCGTGGCCCTCGACGCTCTGGGTCGCCGCTCGCAGCAGTGACGAAAGCGTTATGTTCATGTCTTGACTTCAATTAGTGAACACATCAGGATCATCGTCAAGCGCGACGATGCGCCCGTTCGATTTCACTGTTGAAAGGCGACCGATGAAGAAGTCCCTGTCCGCTGCAGCCGCCCTGACCGGCGCCGCTGCGCTTCTGCTCGCTGGCTGCGCCAGCACCTCGAGCCCCGCTCCCGGCGGCACCGGCGGAGGCGAGGAACCCGCTGCCGAAGCCGGGCGCGCCTGCGTCATCCTGCCCGACGCCGCCTCCTCCCCCCGATGGGAGAACTTCGACCGCAAGTACCTGCAGGAAGGCCTCGAGGAGGCGGGCTTCGACGTCGACATCCAGAACGCACAGGGCGACACGTCGAAGTACACGACCATCGCCGATCAGCAGCTCACGCAGGGCTGCGGCGTCATGCTGCTCGTCGACTACAACGGCGCCGCTGCCGGCGTCGCGACGAAGGCGAAGGGCCAGGGCATTCCCGTCATCGCCTACGACCGTCCGTTCGCAGGCGCCGACTACTACGTCTCCTTCGACAACGTCGAGGTCGGGCGCCTCGAGGGGCAGACCGTCCTCGACGGCCTGAAGGCCGCCGGCAAGGAGCCCGGCGACGCCGCGGTGTTCTACATGGGCGGCGACCCGACCGACGGCAACGCCGCGATGTTCCGCTCCGGCGCCGTCGAGGTCATGGAGGCGGCGGGCGTCGAGGCGATCGCGGAGCCTCCGGGAGTGTGGGACGGCGCGAAGAGCCAGACCAACTTCGAGCAGGCGCTGACGGCCAACGGCGGCACGGTCGACGGCGTCTGGGCGGCGAACGACACGAACGCCGACGGCGTCATCAAGGTGCTGCAGGATCGCGGCATCGAGGGCGTGGCGGTCTCCGGTCAGGATGCCAACCTCGAAGGCCTCCGCAACATCCTCACGGGATGGCAGACCGCGACCGTCTACAAGCCCGTGAAGGACGAGGCCGACAAGGCCGTCGAGGTCGCGACCGCGCTGCTGTCGGGCGAGAAGCCGACGGCCGATCAGGAGCTCGAGGACGGCACGCCGTACATCTCCGTGGCCCCGCAGCTGGTCGGTCCGGAGCAGGTCAAGGATGTCGTCGCCGCCGGTGACGCGTCGGCCGATGACATCTGCTCGGGCGACATCAACGGCGTGAGCCTCGCCGACAAGTGCGCCGAGTTCGGCGTCGAGTGAGCTGAGGAGTGCGGGGGTGTCGCCGCCGGCGGCATCCCCGCACTCCTGCGAACCGACTCCGATCCCTGACTGCAAGGAGCTCCGCATGAGCGAACCCATCATCCAGCTGCGCCGCGTGACCAAGTCGTTCGGCCCCGTCAGCGTCCTCAAGGGCGTGGACCTCAGCGTCCGCCCCGGCCAGGTGACCGCCCTCGTCGGCGACAACGGCGCCGGCAAGTCCACCCTCATCAAGGGCCTCGCCGGCGTGCAGCCCTACGACTCCGGCGACGTGCTCGTCGACGGAGAGTCCCACCCCCTCCGCAGCCCGCGGGAGGCCGGCGCGCTGGGCATCGAGGTGGTCTACCAGGACCTCGCCCTCTGCGACAACCTCGACATCGTCCAGAACATGTTCCTCGGGCGCGAGGAGCTCTCGGCCGGCACCTTCGACGAGGGTCGGATGGAGCGCGAGGCGTCCGACACCCTGAGGTCGCTCTCGGTGCGCACGGTCAAGAGCGTCCGCCAGAAGGTCTCGAGCCTGTCGGGCGGTCAGCGGCAGACCGTCGCGATCGCGCGCGCAGTGCTCAAGAAGGCCCGCGTCGTGATCCTCGACGAGCCCACCGCCGCCCTCGGCGTGGCGCAGACCGAGCAGGTGCTGAACCTCGTCCGCCGGCTGGCCGATCAGGGCGTCGCGGTCGTCCTCATCAGCCACAACCTCGCCGACGTGTTCGAGGTCGCCGACGACATCGCCGTGCTCTACCTCGGCCAGATGGTCGCGCAGGTCGCGACATCCGAGTCCACCCGTGACGAGATCGTCGGCTACATCACCGGCACCAAGGTGCCTCCCGGCGTCGAACTCGTCGGCACATCGACCATCCCCGTCGGAGGAGACGCATGAGCACCAGCACCCGAACCGCCGCCGCGCCCGACCCGGTCGTCAGCGACCTCATCGGCAGCGGGGTCGAAGGCGGCGTCGGCGACCAGGTCAAGGCCTGGCTGCAGCGAGTCCGAGGCGGAGAGATGGGCGCTCTTCCTGCCGTCGGCGGCCTCGTCCTCCTCGCGATCCTCTTCGGGTCGCTGAGCCCCTACTTCTTCACCGCCGTCAACTTCGCGAACCTCATGAACCAGTCGGCGTCGCTCGTCGTCCTCGGCATGGCGCTCGTCTTCGTGCTCCTCCTCGGCGAGATCGACCTGTCCGCGGGAGTCACCGGCGGTGTCGGCATGGCCCTGTTCGTCGTCCTGAACGTCAAGTACGACATCCCCTGGCCGCTCGCGCTGGCCGCCGGATTCGGTCTCGGCCTCGCGACCGGAGCGATGATCGGATTCCTGGTCGCCCGGGTCGGCATCCCGTCGTTCGTCGTGACGCTGGGCCTGTTCCTCGGATATCAGGGTCTCGCCCTGCTCATCATCGGGGCGGGCGGGCTCTACCCGATCCAGGCGCCCGAGCTCATCGCGCTGCAGAACGGCCGACTGCCGGTGTGGGGCGGCTGGGTGATGTTGGCCGTCATCGTCGGCGTCTCAGCGGCGACGTCGTTCTGGGACCGCGCCCGGCGACGCCGCGCAGAGGTGCCGAACCGGCCGCTGGCGCTCGTGCTCATCAAGCTCGGCGTCATCGCCGCACTCGGCGGCGCCGTGGTCGCGGTCTTGAACCTCGACCGGTCGCAGTCGGTCATCCCCGTGCAGGGCGTTCCGGTCATCGTGCCGGTCGTCCTCACGATCCTCTGGGTCGGCACGTTCGTCCTCGATCGCACCCGGTTCGGCCGCTACGTGTACGCGATCGGGGGCAATGCCGAGGCGGCCCGCCGCTCGGGCATCAAGGTCCGGTGGGTGAAGTGGTGGTGCTTCGTCATCGCCTCGGGGCTCGCCGTCGTCTCCCTGCTGTTCGCCCAGACGCGCATCGGCTCGGTCGACGGCGCCGTCGGACGTGACATCGTGCTGTCGGGCGTCGCTGCGGCCGTCGTCGGCGGTGTCAGCTTGTTCGGCGGCCGCGGCCGTCTGGTGCACGCGGCGATCGGCGCTTTGGTGATCGCGGTGATCATCAACGGCCTGGGCCTGCTGCGCATGGATGCCGGGGTGAACCTCCTCGTGACCGGCGGGGTGCTGATCCTCGCGGCGACCGTCGACGCCGTGTCGCGCCTGCGGAGCGGGGGCGCCCGGAGCTGACCACCCGGCGACCACGCAGAGACGGCGCCACCCTTCGGGGCGGCGCCGTCTTCTGTGGTGCAGCTCAGTCGCGGGTGCTCCAGAGCGCCCACACGACGAGGACCGGCTGGAACAGCAGGCGCCCCCAGCGCTTGCGGTCGCTGTCGAGGCGGAACCCCGAGCGCTCCCCCAGCGCCTGGGCGATGTTGCCGGGGAAGATCGCGATGAAGAACGCCGCCAGCAGCGCGCCCACCCGGCGGCGCTCCTTCGGCAGCACGATCAGCGCGGCGCCCAGCATGATCTCCACGGCGCCCGAGGCCACCACCACGCCGTCCTTGTCGATCGGCAGGACCTCGGTCACGACATCCGGAACCTGGTCCTGGAACTCCTTCCGAGCCCAGAACAGATGACCGAGTCCGGCGAACACCATGGCGCCGGCGAGGGCCCAGCGAGCGATTGTCTTCATCGTTCGAGTATCCCCCTGCCGGCGGGGCCCGGCGCGCCGGATAGCCTGGGACGATGACTTCTTCGACGCCGTTCCCGTTCGAGCGGCTGTCGCGCAGGCCGGATGCCGTCGGCCCGGGCCTCGAGGCCTCCGATGCCGCCGACCGCCTCATCGTCGACGAGTCCCGCGCCGCACGCGCCGCCGTCTCGGCGGGCGAGATCGCGGTGATCGGCGACACGTACGGAGCGCTGGCGCTCGCGGCCGCCCACGAGGGCGGAGCCGACATCCGCGTGCAGCAGGATGCGCTGGTCGGTGAACGCGCCCTCGCCGCGAACGCCGAGGCGCTCGGCATCCGGGATGTCCGCTCGATGCCGCTGGAGGGCAGCGCGGTCGCCGGGGCGCGGGTCGTGCTGGTCCGGCTCCCCCGGTCGCTCGACGAGCTCCGCGAGGTCGCCGGACTCATCGCCGCCCATGCGGCTCCCGACGTGACCGTCTTCGCGGGCGGACGCATCAAGCACATGACGCTCGCGATGAACGACGTGCTCGGCGAGTTCTTCGCCCGCCTCGACGTCACCCACGCCCGGCAGAAGTCGCGCGTGCTCGTGGCTCGCGACCCGCACGACGGGCGCGATCCGGTGCCTCTCCGCGGCCGGGACGGCGACCTCGAGCTGCGGGCGTTCGGCGGCGTCTTCGCCGGAGCACGACTCGACATCGGCACGCGGATGCTGATCGCCACACTGCCCGAGAAGATCACCGGCGGCTCGGCCGAAGACCCCTTGATCGACTTCGCGAGCGGCACCGGCGCTGTCGCCGCTCACCTTGCGCTGCGGCATCCGTCGGCGCACGTCTACGCGTCGGACCAGTCTGCGGCGGCGGTGGCGTCGTCGCTCGCCACCGCGGCGGCGAACGGCGTGGCCGATCGGGTGCAGGTCGTGCGCGACGACGCGCTGAGCCTCCGCCCCGACGGCTCGGCCTCGTTCATCGCCCTGAACCCGCCGTTCCACAGCGGGGGCGCGATCAGCGAGCTCATCGCGCCGCGACTGTTCGCTGACGCGGCGCGCGTGCTGCGACCCGGCGGCGAACTGTGGTGCGTCTGGAACTCGGCGCTGCAGTACCGCACCCAGCTCGAACGCCTCGTCGGTCCGACCCGTCAGGCCGCGCGCGACACGAAGTTCACGGTCTCGGTGTCGACGCGGCACTGACCGGCGTGCGCCAGGTCACTTGCCGCCCGGCGGGCCCACGATGAGCAGGGCGACGTAGAGCGCGACGATCGCGAGCACCAGCAGCACGACGAGCACGGCCGCGTGGCGCAGAAACCAGCGCAGCAGCCGGTCGATCGGCCGCGTGTCGCGAGGGTCGTCGGTCGCGTCGAGGCGCCAGGCGGCGTCGAGCCGCCCGGTGCGGTGCAGCCACCGCTCGACCGGCACGGTGGCATACGGGATGACGGCGGATGCCACGGCGAGAAGGGCCGTGCCGATCCCCCACCGGTTGTTGAGTGCGACCAGGATCGCGGTGGCGCCGTACGACAGGAAGACGAATCCGTGGATGCCACCCCCGATGGTCACGGCGACGGCGGGACCGCCCACGCCTCGGATGATGAGTCCGCCGATGAGGAGGGTCCAGGAGAAGACCTCGGCGATGGCGAGGATGCGGAAGAGGCGTGCGGGGGTGTGGAACACGCCTTCAGTGTAACTGAAGGGAACGCCGGTCAGCGCCGCGTCGCCCAGAGGGCCCAGGCGACGAGGACCGGCTGCAGGAAGAGGCGCCCGAACCGCCGGGCATCGGTGTCGAGCCCCGGAACGTCGCGACCCGTTCGCCAGTGGTGGATGTTGCCGGGGAAGACGGCGACGAAAAGGGCGGCGACGGCGACGCCGAGGCGCCGCTTCTCCGCCGGCAGGAGCGCGAGTCCGAGCCCGAGCATGATCTCCACGACTCCCGACACCACGACGATGGTGTCTTTGTCGGTGCGCAGGAGCGACGTTGCCCAGTCGGGCACGGCGATGCGGAACCCGCGGCGGAGAGTCGTCAGGTGCCCGACGCCAGCTGCCGTCAGCAGCGCCGCCAGGGCCCACCGCGCGGCCACGCGCAGGGCACTCACTCGATGACGCCCGCTCGGATGCCGTCGAGGGATTCCGCCACTCGTGGGAGCGACCGGGCAAGCGACGCGTCGAGCGCCGCGAGTCGGTCTTGCGCGTCGGCGAGGACCTTCTCGCCGGCGACCGTCACCCGCAGGTCGCTGGCCGCTCCTGCCTGCGCCGTGGCATCCGCAACGAGGCCGTCATCGACGAGCGCGTGCACCGCCGCATGGGCAGACTGCACCGTGATGCGGGATCGGCGGGCGAGTTCGGAGAACGAGATCCCCGGTTCGGCGTAGATGTGCCCGAGGAGACCGAACTTCCGGGTCGAGATGCCGAGACCCCGCAGTTCTGCTGCGAGCTGCGCCTCCCACGACGCCGACACCGCCAGCAGCGCGATGACAGGGCTGAAACGCGGTGCGTCGGTGGAGCGGGTATCGGTCACGGCAAGAAGTCTAGGAGGCACGGCGCACCGAGGTCAGCAGGCACACGCGCGGATGAACGGCGATCAGGATGCCGCACGCTCGGCGCGCCTGCGCTGCTGATACACGCGGATCGCCTCGTAGCGGTCGGCGGAGCGAGCCTGCCGCTTGGCCGCCTCGTCCTCGCGGTTCTTGGGCGGCGCGGTCGTCACGAGGTCGTCGAGCAGTCGCCGGGTCACCTCGGCGATCTCTTCGACGGCGCGGTCGAAGGCGGCCTGGTTGGCCTGGGACGGCTTCGTTGTGCCCGCGATCTTGCGGACGAACTGCACGGCGGCGTCGTGACACTCGGTGTCGGTCGCCGGCGGATCGAAGTTATGCAGCGGGACGATGTTGCGACACATGCGGGTCAGGGTACGCCCGTCGGATCCGCGTGGACAGAGGACGCGGACAGGACGAGGCGGACAGGACCCCCCTGCGAGCACCCCCCGGCATCGCAGGAGGGTCCACCCATTCCGAAACGGGTGCCGGTCGGGTGTCACACCGTTCGGAGGGGCTCCTGGGATCGCCGACGGAGTCTGGGTCGGTGACACGCTGAGCGTGCCACAGAACGAGACGCGCCGAAAGGGCGATCTCGCCACCTCCTCGGACCGCTCCACGTACGACGACGCCCGAGGCTTCGGGCTCACTTCGCAGACGCCGCGGGCCGGTACCGCGTCACGACGGAGCCGGAGCGGAGCTCCCGTCGCTCGACGAGCTCCAGCGGGAGGCGCTCGGGCAGGCCGGCGAGGAGAGTCGGGCCGTGCCCGGCGATGACGGGATGAACCACGAACTCGTACTCGTCGATGAGCCGCAGCCCGGCCAGGGCGGTGGGCAGCGTGACGCCGCCCACCCACACGTCGCCGGTCGACTCCCGCTTGAGTCGCCTCACGGCGTCGGCGAGGTCACCTCGAATCAGCTCGGCGTTCCACGAAGCGGTGCGCAGCGTGCTCGACACGACCGCCTTCTTCGCCCGATCGATGTTCTCGGCGAAGGGGACCTCCCAGTCCTCCATCCAGTCCGGCCACTCCCCCGAATCGGGCCGGCGCCACGCGGACGCCATCATCTCGTAGGTCACGCGGCCGAAGAGAAGCACCTCGGCCCGCTCCATCGCCGCCGCCCAGTAACCCATCGACTCTTCGTCGGGCGGGAGGCCCGCCTCGTGGTGGCAGCAGCCGTCGAGCGTGACGTTGATCGAGTAGCGGAGCATTCCCATGACGGCGTCCCTCCGGCATCCATCCGCACCGCGTTCACGCGGCGTCGGTGCCTGTGGGGATCGAGTATGGCGCTCGTCGGGCGGCGACGCCAGCGTCACCAGCGCCCCGCCGCGAATGCGGAAGGCCCCCGGCGACCCGCTCAGAAGAGCGGATGCCGGGGGCCTTTCGCAGGTCGGGTCGCGCGTTCGCGACCGCATGCCGGTCATCCATCTACCCGACCCACGCCACCGTGGGAAAAACGCGCGCGCGGAATGGCGGCCGCGCGCCAGTTTGAACGGACATCCGAGAGAACGGATCGCCCGAACGTGTAAACAGCGATTCTTGCGCAGAAGAGCTCAGAAGCCGACCGCGGCGGCGCCGTGCGCTGCTTGTTCCTTCGAGAAGCCCTCAAAAACTAGCTGGTCGATCAGGCCCTGACGGGAGAAGGAAGAGAACTCCATGTAGTCCGCTGCCTTTGCTGCCGCTTGGTCCATCCAATCGGCTCCAACGTTCTCAACACCGAAGGTCGCCTCGTCTTTCGTGAACCCCTCGAACTCGAGCTGCTCGATGAGTCCGCTTCGAGAGAAGGCGCTGAAGCTGAGATAACTGCCTGCCTTATCGACAGCATTCTGTTGCCCCACCGAGAGGACGGGCTTGTCTACTGCTTCGATCACGATCGTGCCGCCGATCTCGACCTTGGTGCCTCCTGCGGGCACCGTACCCGTCACGTCGGCATCGCCTTTCGTGGAGAACTCAGGCACGAGCCCGAGAGCGACGAGTTCGCCGGCGGCCTCCTCAGCCGTCTGACCCTCCAGGACCGGCACCTCGACCATTTCCGGCTCAGGCTCGGCGGCCTCTTCTTCGACTGCGTCAACAGGTTCCACGGCCGCGGGGGGCGAACTGGGCGACGCTTCTGCCGCAATTGGTTCGATGTCCCTGCCGCCGCCGAGCGCAGACCCGATCCCACCGATGAGAAGCACACCTGCGGCGATGGAGCCGCCGATGATCCAGCCCCTTCGACCTCGTTTCTTCGCGTTCGGTGATGCAGGCGCCGCGTCGGGACGCGTCGCAGGCGACGGATTCTGTTCCTGCCATTGCGCGCCATCCCAGTAGCGCGGTTCGTTATTCGCGTGAGCGGCCGGGTACCAGCCGGGCGCGGGCAAAGGCGTGTCAGTCATTCGGATCCCCCCAGATTCGTCGCCGCGTCGTCGCGCCGACGAACGTGAGATTAGCGCGTTCTCATCGAATGGCGCCATCTTCCGGGCTGAGTTCGCACGCTGCGACGTGGGTCCGGTCGCCTCTGCTCCTCTTCGGGCGGCGACGCCAGCGTCACCAGCGCCCCGCCGCGAATGCGGAAGGCCCCTGGCGACCCGCTCAGAAGAGCGGATGCCGGGGGCCTTTCGCAGGTCGGTCGCGCGTTCGCGACCCGGGGATCTCAGAAGTCCCAGTCGTCGTCCTCGGTCGCAACGGCCTTGCCGATGACGTACGAGGAGCCCGACCCGCTGAAGAAGTCGTGGTTCTCGTCGGCGTTGGGCGACAGCGCCGAGAGGATGGCCGGGTTCACGTTGGTGACGCTCGCCGGGAACATCGCCTCGTAGCCGAGGTTCATCAGCGCCTTGTTCGCGTTGTAGTGCAGGAACTTCTTGACGTCCTCGGTCTGGCCGATGCCGTCGTAGAGGTCCTGGGTGTACTGCACCTCGTTGTCGTAGAGCTCGTACATCAGCGAGAACGCGTAGTCCTTGAGCTCTGCGCGCTCGGCTTCGCCCAGCGTCTCGAGCCCCCGCTGGAACTTGTAGCCGATGTAGTAGCCGTGCACGGCCTCGTCACGGATGATGAGGCGGATGATGTCGGCCGTGTTCGTCAGCTTCGCCTTCGACGACCAGTACAGCGGCAGGTAGAAGCCGGAGTAGAAGAGGAACGACTCGAGCATCGTCGAGGCGATCTTCCGCTTGAGCGGCTCGTCGCCCCGGTAGTAGTCCATGACGATCCGAGCCTTCTTCTGAAGGTTCTCGTTCTCCGTCGACCACCGGAACGCGTCGTCGATCTCGGGCGTCGAGGCGAGCGTCGAGAAGATCGACGAGTAGCTCTTCGCATGCACCGACTCCATGAACGCGATGTTGGTGTACACCGCCTCCTCGTGGGGGGTGATGGCGTCCGGGATCAGCGAGACGGCGCCGACGGTGCCCTGGATCGTGTCGAGGAGGGTCAGACCGGTGAAGACGCGCATCGTGGTGGTGCGCTCCTCGGGGGTCAGCGTCGCCCACGACTGGATGTCGTTGGACAGCGGCACCTTCTCGGGAAGCCAGAAGTTGTTGACGAGACGGTTCCAGACCTCGAGGTCCTTGTCGTCCTGGATCCGGTTCCAGTTGATGGCCTGGACGGATCCGAGCAGCTTGAGCGGTTCGGGGGTCATGTCGTTTCCTTAGGGAGTCTCAGGCGGCTCAGAGCATGCACGAGACGCACTCGGCCATGTCGGTGCCCTCGAGCGCCATCTGGCGGAGACGGATGTAGTAGATCGTCTTGATGCCCTTGCGCCATGCGTAGATCTGCGCCCGGTTGATGTCACGCGTGGTGGCGGTGTCCTTGAAGAACAGCGTCAGCGAGAGGCCCTGGTCGACGTGCTGCGTCGCCGCGGCGTAGGTGTCGATGACCTTCTCGTAGCCGATCTCGTATGCGTCTTCGTAGTACTCGAGGTTGTCGTTCGTCATGAACGGCGCCGGGTAGTAGACGCGGCCGATCTTGCCTTCCTTGCGGATCTCGATCTTCGACGCGATCGGGTGGATCGAGCTCGTCGAGTTGTTGATGTACGAGATCGAGCCCGTCGGCGGCACGGCCTGCAGGTTCTGGTTGTAGATGCCGTGCTTCTGGATCGACGCCTTCAGCGCGGTCCAGTCCTCCTGCGTCGGGATGTGGATGCCGTCGAACAGCTCGGCGACGCGCGGCGTGGCCGGAGCCCACTCCTGCTCGATGTACTTGTCGAAGAAGCTGCCCGATGCGTAGGTCGAGTCCCAGAACCCGTCGAACACCTGGCCGCGCTCGATCGAGATCTTGTTGGATGCCTCGAGCGCGTGGAACAGCACGGTGTAGAAGTAGATGTTCGTGAAGTCGACACCCTCCTCCGAGCCGTAGTGGACATGCTCGCGGGCGAGGTAGCCGTGCAGGTTCATCTGGCCCAGGCCGATCGCGTGCGACCGGTCGTTGCCGTCTTCGATCGAGCGGACGGAGCGGATGTGGCTCTGGTCGCTGACCGCGGTGAGGGCACGGATGCTGGTCTCCACCGTGCCGGCGAGGTCGCGGCCGTCCATCGCGAGGGCGATGTTCATCGATCCCAGGTTGCAGGAGATGTCCTTGCCGATCGCGGCGTACGAGAGGTCCTCGTTGAACGTCGTGGGCGTGTTGACCTGCAGGATCTCCGAGCACAGGTTCGACATGTTGATCCGGCCCTTGATCGGGTTCGCCCGGTTCACCGTGTCCTCGAACATGATGTACGGGTAGCCCGACTCGAACTGGATCTCGGCGAGGGTCTGGAAGAACTCGCGCGCGTTGATCTTCGTCTTCTTGATGCGCGCATCATCGACCATCTCGCGGTACTTCTCGGTGACCGAGATGTCGCCGAACGGAACGCCATAGACCTTCTCGACGTCGTAGGGCGAGAAGAGGTACATGTCCTCGTCGTTGCGAGCGAGCTCGAACGTGATGTCGGGCACGACGACACCGAGCGACAGCGTCTTGATGCGGATCTTCTCGTCGGCGTTCTCACGCTTGGTGTCGAGGAACTTCATGATGTCGGGGTGGTGGGCCGAGAGGTAGACGGCGCCGGCGCCCTGACGCGCCCCCAGCTGGTTGGCGTAGCTGAAGCTGTCTTCGAGGAGCTTCATCACGGGGATGATGCCCGACGACTGGTTCTCGATCTGCTTGATCGGCGCGCCGGCCTCGCGGATGTTCGAGAGGAGCAGCGCAACGCCGCCGCCGCGCTTGGAGAGCTGGAGCGAGGAGTTGATGCCGCGGGAGATCGACTCCATGTTGTCTTCGATGCGGAGCAGGAAGCAGGAGACGAGCTCGCCGCGCTGCGCCTTGCCGGCGTTGAGGAAGGTCGGCGTCGCGGGCTGGAAACGTCCCGAGAGGATCTCATCGACGAGCATGTTGGCGAGCTGCTGGTCGCCGTCGGCGAGCGCGAGGGCCGTCATGACGACGCGGTCCTCGAAGCGCTCGAGGTAGCGCTTGCCGTCGAAGGTCTTGAGCGTGTAGCTCGTGTAGTACTTGAACGCGCCGAGGAACGTGTCGAAGCGGAACTTCTTGGCGTACGCGCGGTCGTTGAGGGCCTGGATGAACTCGAACGGGTACTGGTCGATGACCGCGCCCTCGTAGTACTCCTTCTCGACGAGGTAGTCGAGCTTCTCCTTGAGGGAGTGGAAGAACACGGTGTTCTGGTTCACGTGCTGCAGGAAGTACTCCCGCGCCGCACGCCGGTCGGCATCGAACTGGATCTTGCCGTCCTCGCCGTACAGGTTGAGCATCGCATTGAGGGCGTGGTAATCCATGCCCTCGAAGCGGACCTCGGTCTTGAAGGCCTTGTCGGTCACTGCAGCTTCCACCAGTCTTCCAATCCGCCGCTCACGCGGTCGACATCGTCGGGTGTGCCGAATACTTCGAGCCGGTACAAGTGCGGCACTGAACACTTGCGGCTGATGATGTCTCCGGCCAGGCCGAAGGCCTCGCCGAAATTGCTGTTTCCCGCGGAGATCACTCCCCGCAGCAGCGCCCGGTTGGCCTCGTCGTTGAGGAACCGGACGACCTGCTTGGGAACCGCGCCCTTCTCTTCTCCCCGTCCCTGTCCTCCCCCGTAGGTGGGAGTGACGAGCACGTAGGGCTCATCGACATGGAGGAGAGGTTCGGAGGAGTGGATCGGGATCCGGAGAGCCGGCATCCCGAGCTTCTCGATGAATCGCGCCGTGTTGCCCGACACGCTCGAGAAGAAGACGAGCAGCGGCACGTTCGTTGCGACGGCCGCGCTCATCGTCACACCAGACGTGCGGCGAGCTCGTCGATCTTGTCGGGACGGAAGCCCGACCAGTGGTCCTCGTCGGTGACGACGACCGGCGCCTGCAGGTAGCCGAGCGACTTGACGTGCTCGAGCGCATCGGCGTCGGCCGAGACGTCGAGGATGTTGTACTCGATGCCCTTGGAGTCCAGCGCGCGGTACGTCGCGTTGCACTGGACGCAGGACGGCTTGGTGTAAACGGTGATCGCCATGTTCGACCCTCTCTCCTGGTGAAAAATCGTGGTGAAAGCTCGGGGCTCCGGTCGGCGACTCGCTGAGTCGTCCGGCGTGGTGTTGCCCGGAGCTCAATACTACATATGGGTGCCGACACTGAGTGGAACCACAAGGGCTAGTAGTTACATCCGTGTAGTTTTCCCCCACTCCTCCACAGGTACAACACAGGTTGTCCACCATTTCATCCACAACCGCGGGTCGGATCCGGGTCGTCGAAAAGCCCGGGCAGACGGGCTTTCCGGGCAGCGCCCAGCCGATCCATCCACAGGCGTGACGCTACGGAGACCCTCCGACATCCGATTCCGGAGGCCCCGGCGTGTCGGGCGTGTCGACGCCGTTCCGGCGTGCCGCGGGAGGGCCCTGCACCGGTACGGTGAAGAGGTGGCGGGGTACAAAGAACTTCTGCGCGCGCCGGGCGTCGCGCGCATCATCGCCGCACAGCTGACGGCGCGCTTTCCGAGCGGGATGACGAGCCTCGCTGTGCTCCTGCACGTCGAGCAGTCCACCGGCTCATACGGCGCCGCCGGCATCGTCCTCGCGGCCGTCTCGCTCGGCCAGGCGATCTCGGGGCCGGTGACGAGCCGGTGGATGGGCGTCTGGGGCATGCGGCGCGTGCTCACCCTCACCGCGGCCGTCTGCGCCGCCGCCGTGCTGGCTCTCGCCGTCCTCCCCCTGGGGCTCCCCGGCTTCATCGTGTTCGGCTTCCTCGCCGGCATCTCCAACCCGCCGGTGCAGCCGGCGGTGCGGACGATCTACCCGAAGATCGTGACCTCCCGTCAGCTCACCCCGCTGTTCTCCCTCGACGCGAGCCTGCAGGAGATCATCTGGATCATCGCGCCCGTGGTCACCACGCTCGTCGCGACCCAGGTCGGCACCGTACCCGCGCTCCTCCTGATCGTCGTCATCCTCATCGGCGGCTGCGCGTGGTTCATCCTCTCCCCCGAGGTCGGCCGCGTCCGCATCCCCCGCAGCCGCCGCGGATTCGGGCGCGTGCTGGGCAAGCCGGTCGTGCTCCTCGCGACGGTCACCGGCTTCCTGCTCATCGGAGCGTGCGCGGCCGTCGAAGCGGGTGTCGTCGCATCGTTCGGGCACGACGGCATCGAAGCGGGCGTCGTCCTCGCGGTCTTCGCGGTCGGCAGCCTCGCCGGGGGTCTGGGCTTCGGCCACATCCCGATCGGCCGGTGGGCGATGGCGCGCCGGCTCACGATCGTGACGATCGGCGTCTCAGCCGTGGTCTTCTCCCTCAACGCCTGGTGGATGGGGGCGACACTGTTCGTCGCCGGTCTCGGCGTCGCACCCGCCCTCGCCGTGATGTTCGCGATCACGAGCGCGAGCGTGAAGTTCAGCGAGACGGCCGAAGCGTACGGCTGGATCGGCACCGGTCAGCTCATCGGCTCCGCGGCGGGCTCCGCCGTGGCCGGATTCCTGATCGACGGCGTCGGCCCGGTCGGCGCGTTCTACGCCGCGGCGGTCTTCGCGCTCGCAGGCGCGGTCGTCGCCGCCGTGTTCGTCCGCGGGTTCCCCGACCTCCGAGGGCGCGACGCAAGCCCCATCCCCGACACCGAACCGGTGCCGGTCATCACCTGATCGGCCCAGGACGCGCGAACGATTCAGGCCGCGCGGTGGAGCAGGAACAGCACGGCCTGCGCGTACGCGTCGGCGGGCTGCGGATGCCGGAAGCGGTGGCGCGCGGCATCCACCTCGATCTCGACCTCGAAGGTGTCGGTGAGCCGGGTGAGCGCGCGGAAGGCCCCCCGGAGCATCTCGCGCAGCTGCGCCTCGGAGGGCAGCCACAGCGCCTCCTCGACGGCGACGGAGTCGAGTGCCCACTCGGTCGTCCCGTTGAACGCGAGCAGGTCGCCCGTCGGGTAGCTGCGCGCTTCGACCGTCATGTCGCTGACGGTGTAGACGTCGGCCTCGAACTCGGGCTCGTCGAGTTGGAAGCGGTCACCCGATCGCGGACGCCAGATGAGGCCGTTCGCGCGGAGCTCTCGTGCCAGGTCGGTGGAGATCACCCGTCCATCTTCACCCGCCTGCGAAGGGTCGGGGGCGGATGAGACCATGAGGGCATGAGCTTCGATCCCTCGGTCATCCTCCCCGACGACCTGCTGGTGCGCATCCGGTCGCGGGCCGCGGGAGTCGACGCCGCCAATGTGTTCCCCGAGGAGGACCTCGCCGACCTGCGCGCCATCGGCTACCTCGCGATCCTCGTCCCCACGGACCTCGGCGGCGGTGGACTCGGCCTCGCGGAAGCATCCGTCCTCCAGCAGCGACTGGCGACCGCCGCCCCGGCCACCGCCCTCGCGATCAACATGCACCTCGTGTGGACGGCGGTGGCGAAGGTCATGAGCGACCGCGGCGACGACGCCCTGCGCTTCGTGCAGGAGGGCGCGGCCGCCGGCGAGGTCTTCGCCTTCGGCATCAGCGAGGCGGGCAACGACCTCGTGCTGTTCGGCAGCGATACGGATGCCGCGCCTCGCCCGGACGGCTCGTACGCGTTCACGGGCACCAAGATCTTCACCTCCCTCGCACCGGTGTGGACGCAGCTGGGCCTCCACGGGCTCGACACCTCCACGCCGGACGCGCCGGAGCTCGTCTTCGCCTTCATCCCGCGCAGCGACGCGGTCGTGACGCGCGACGACTGGGACACGCTCGGCATGCGGGGCACCCAGTCGCGGACGACCGAGCTGCACGGTGCGGTCGCGCCCGAGAACCGCGTGGTGCGGCGCCTGCCGGTGGGTCCGAGCCCCGACCCGCTCGTCTTCGGCATCTTCAGCTCATTCGAGATCCTCCTCGCCTCCGTCTACACCGGCATCGCCCGCCGCGCCCTCGACGTCGCGGTCGAGACAGCGCGCACCCGCACCTCGAAGAAGACGGGCCGCACCTACAGCCAGGACCCCGACATCCGCTGGCGGGTCGCCGACATGGCACTCACCTACGACGCGCTCCCCGTGCAGGTCGAGCAGCTCGCGCGCGACGTCGACGGCCTCGTCGACCACGGGCCGCTGTGGTTCCCCCGGCTGAGCGCCGTCAAGCACCGCGCGGCGACCGGTGCGAAACAGGTCGTCGACGAGGCGATGCTGGCGGCGGGCGGCTCCTCGTTCTTCAGTGGGAGCGAGCTGAGCCGGCTCTACCGCGACGTGCTGGCGGGCATGTTCCACCCCTCCGACCCTGAGTCGGTGCACAGCGCCGTCGCCGGCGCATGGCTCGGCGCTCTCGAACCCTGAGCGGAGCGCGTGGCAGGATGGCCGAATGGCCCGCATCCCCTTCGGCTCGCTGAGCAGCGCCGACCAGCAGCGCTATCGGGGGCTCCGCACCATGAAGGCGGTCGCTCTCGGCGCCCTCGTCTTCATGGCGATCGTCTTCGTCGTCGCCTTCATCCTCGAAGATGACCTCCCCGCACTCGGATACGTCCGGGCGGCCGCGGAGGGCGGCATGGTGGGCGCGCTGGCCGACTGGTTCGCCGTGACGGCGCTCTTCCGGCATCCGCTCGGCCTGCCGATCCCGCACACCGCGATCATCCCGCGCCGGAAGGACGAGATCGGTCGCACGCTCGGCGAGTTCGTCGAGACGAACTTCCTCGAAGCGGGGGTCGTTCGACAGAAGCTCGAGTCGGCCTCCATCGCCCGCACGGCCGGCACCTGGCTGCAGGACCCGGCGCACAGCACGACGGTCGCCGCGGAGGCGTCGACGATGGCGGCGGGCGTGCTCACCGCCCTGAGCGACGATGAGGTCCAGGACCTCATCAGCGATCTCGCCCACGAGCACCTCCTGAACCCCGCCTGGGGTCCCTCGCTCGGCACCTGGCTGACACGCGTCGTCGACGCCGATGCGCACCGCGGCGCCGTCGACCTGGGCGTGGACAGCATCGCCCGCTGGCTCGACCTCAACCGGGAGGCGTTCGACGGCCTCGTCTCGCGCCGCCTGCCATCGTGGGTGCCGTCGGTCGCGATGCGACTGGTCGACGACACCGTCTACCACGAGGCCACGAAGTTCATCGCCGCGGTCAAGGCCGACCCCGTGCACCCCGCCCGCCAGGCGCTCGACCAGTACCTCGGTCGCCTCGCCGACAACCTGCAGCACGACGAGGAGACCATGGCGCGTCTCGAGGGCGCCAAGTCGGCCGTCTTCGACTCGCCCCGTGTGCGCGGCCTCGCCGCCGACGCGTGGAACACCGCGAAGACCGGTCTCCTGCGCGCCCTGGAAGACCCGGAGAGCCCGCTGCGGCTCCGCGTCGCCGCGGCCCTCGGCGACCTGGGCGATCGCCTCGCGACGGACGCGGCCCTCCAGCAGCGCGTCGACAAGCGTGTCGCCGACGCCGCCGTCTTCCTCGTCGACCGCTACCGCCACGACATCGCCTCGATCATCACGGACACCGTCGAGCGCTGGGATGCCGACGAGACGAGTCAGAAGATCGAGCTGATGGTCGGACGCGACCTGCAGTACATCCGCTTGAACGGCACGATCGTCGGCGCCCTCGCGGGCCTGGTCATCTTCACCGTCGCTCACGCACTGCTCCCCTGACCATGGCCCTGTCGATCGATCCCCTCTGGCCCCGAGCGGGCGGATGGGGCGCGCCGGACGGCGACGTCGACGTCGTGCTCCTGGGCCTTCCGGCACACCGCACCTCGCTCTCCCCCACGGGCGCCGATGCCACGCCGGCCGCCGTCCGCGAGGCGCTGCGTCGGTACAGCCCGACCCTCCTCGGTCCGCCCCAAATCGACCTCGACGATGTGCTCCGCATCGCGGATGCCGGCGACGTCGCCGAACCCGACGGCCCCGACGGCGAGGCGCGCGTGCGCGACCGGGTGCGGGAACTGCGCGAGCGAGCAGCGCTCGTCATCGCCCTCGGCGGCGACAACTCCGTGACCTACGCGGCTGCCCAGGGAGCCGGGTCGGCCGGGCTCATCACGATCGACGCCCACTTCGACCTGCGCGACGGCGTCTCGAACGGCTCACCTGTGCGTCGCCTCATCGAGGACGGCCTCGACCCGGCCCGCATCGTGCAGATCGGCATCGCCGACTTCGCCAACTCCGCCGCCTACGCGCGCCGGGCCGCCGATCTCGGAATCACGGTCATCACCCTCGACGAGGTGCGCCGGCGCGGCGCCGACGACGTCATGATCCAGGCTCTCGAGGTCGCGGGCGCTGCGGGCGACATCCACCTCGACATCGATGTCGACGTCTGCGATCGCGCCGTCGCGCCGGGGTGCCCGGCGTCGGTTCCGGGCGGCCTGCAGGCGTGGGAGCTCCGCGCCCTCGTACGCGCGGCGGCATCCGATCGCCGGATCGCGTCGGCCGACATCGTCGAGGTCGATGCGACCGCCGACACCCCCGACGGGCGAACCGTGCGCCTCGCCGCGCTGTGCGTCCTCGAGCTGCTCGCCGGAAGGGCCCTCGCATGATCACCCTCGTCATCGCCCGCCACGCCAAGAGCGACTGGGGCGACCCCGGGCTCGCCGATCACGACCGGCCGCTCGGCGCACGCGGTCTCCGCGACGCGCCCGTGATGGCCGCTCGTCTGGCCGGCACCGGATTCCGGCCCGCGGAGATCCTCTCGTCGACCGCCCTGCGCGCCCGCACGACGGCGGGGTTCTTCGCCGACGTGCTCGGCGCGCCGCTGCGCCTCGACGAGGGCCTCTACGGGGCTCCCGGCGCTCGGCTCCTGGCGGCCGCAGCGGCGACAGGGCATCGCAGCGTCATGGTCGTCGGCCACGATCCCGGCATGACCGTCCTGGCCGACCGGCTCTCGGGCGGCGGCATCGGCGCGATGCCGACGTGCGCCGTCGCGACGTTCGTCTGGGACGCCGATGACTGGGACGTCGCGACGGCGCTCGACCCGACGCGCTGGACGATCGACACTCCGCGCGGGGTCACCGAGGGCTGAGCACCTCGCCGCCCCGGTAGACCCGATGGACGAGCGGGACTCCGGGACGGTACGCGAGGTGCCGGCGCGAGGACGCGGCCAGCACCACGAGATCGGCTCGCGCGCCCACGCCGAGGTGGCCGACGTCGCTTCGCCGCAGCGCACGCGCTCCCCCAGCCGTCGCCGCCCACACGGCCTCCCCGACCGTCATCCCCATCTCACGGACGGCGAGCGCGATCATCAGCGGCATCGAGCTGGTGAAGCTCGAGCCCGGGTTGCAGTCGCTGGCGAGGGCGACCGTCACCCCCGCATCGATGAGACGGCGCGCATTCGGGTAGGGCTGCCGCGTCGAGAACTCCACCCCGGGCAGGAGGGTTGCCACGGTATCCGACCCGGCGAGGGCGCGGATGTCGTCATCGCTCAGGTGCGTGCAGTGGTCGACGGATGCCGCTCCGAGGCGAACGGCGAGCTGGACGCCGTCACCCTCACCCAGCTGGTTGCCGTGCACGCGGATGCCGAGACCGGCATCCGCTCCGGCGCGGAGGATCCGCTCGCCCTCCGCCGCCGTGAACGCCCCGCGTTCGCAGAACACGTCGATCCAGCGCGTGTGCGGGCGCACCCCGTCGAGCATCTCGCCGCAGACGAGGTCGACGTACGCGCCGCGATCGGCGCCCGCGGGGACCACGTGCGCGCCCAGGTAGGTCACCTCGTCCGTGACCTCGGCGGCGAGGCGGGCCAGGCGCGCCTCCCCCGGAGCCGTCAGGTCGTAGCCGGTCTTCACCTCGAACGTGGTCGTGCCCTGCGCGTGCAGTTCGGCGACGAGCGCCGCGAGTCCCGCGCGCAGGGCGTCGTCGGATGCCGCGCGCGTCGCCGCGACGGTGCGACGGATGCCCCCGGCCGCGTACGGCGTGCCCGTCATGCGCGCCTCGAACTCGTCGGCGCGGTCGCCGGCGAACACCAGGTGGGTGTGACTGTCGACGAAGCCCGGGATCACCGCACGGCCCTCGAGCTCGACGCGCCGATCGGCGGCAGGGGCGCCGGCGGCGGGCCCCGCCCAGGCGATGCGGCCCTGATCGACGACGAGAGCCGCATCGGGGGTCGTCGCCGTCACGTCGTCCGGGTCGGCGTGCGTCGTGAGCTCGCCGATGCCGGTCAGCAGGAGCGGGGCCACGTCAGTGCCCGGCATCGAGCATCGGCACGGTCAGCCCGCGCTCGCGGGCGACGTCGGCCGCGTGCGCGTAGCCGGCGTCGACGTGCCGCATGACGCCGGTCCCCGGGTCGTTGACGAGCACGCGCGCGAGCTTCTCGGCGGCGAGGGCGGAGCCGTCGGCGACGGTGACCTGGCCGGCGTGGATCGAGCGCCCGATGCCGACGCCGCCGCCGTGGTGCAGCGACACCCATGATGCGCCCGATGCCGTGTTGAGGAGCGCGTTCAGCAGCGGCCAGTCGGCGATCGCGTCCGACCCGTCCTTCATCGCCTCGGTCTCCCGGTACGGGCTCGCGACGGAGCCGGAGTCGAGGTGGTCCCGCCCGATCACGATCGGGGCCGACAGCTCGCCCGAGGCGACCATCTCGTTGAACCTGAGCCCCGCGAGGTGACGCTCCTGATACCCGAGCCAGCAGATGCGCGCCGGCAGTCCCTCGAAGTGCACCTTCTCGCCCGCCTGTTCGATCCAGCGGGCCAGGGCGACATCGTGCGGGAAGAGCTCCAGGATCGCCCGGTCGGTCTTCGCGATGTCCTCCGGGTCGCCCGACAGCGCCACCCAGCGGAACGGGCCGCGGCCCTCCTCGAACTGCGGACGGATGTACGCGGGGACGAAGCCGGGAAAGGCGAACGCGCGGTCGTACCCGCCGAGCTCCGCCTCGGCGCGGATCGAGTTGCCGTAGTCGAACACCGCGGCACCGGCATCCTGGAAGCCGACCATCGCCTCGACGTGGCGCGCCATCGATGCCCGGGACCGGGTCGTGAAGCCCTCGGGGTCGGCGGCGGACTCGGCCTTCCAACGGTCGACCGCGACGCCAGCCGGAAGGTAGGCGAGCGGGTCGTGCGCACTCGTCTGGTCGGTGACGATGTCGACGGCGATCCGGCGGGCGAGGAGCTCGGGGAAGACGTCGGCCGCGTTGCCGACGATCCCGACCGAGAGCGCGTCGCCCTGCTCCTTGGCCGTCAGAACCCGCGCGACGGCCTCGTCGAGGTCGGTCGTGTACTCGTCGAGGTACCCGTGCGCGACCCGGCGCGAGAGCCGCGTCTCGTCGACGTCGACGATGAGCACGGCGCCGCCGTTCATGGTCACCGCGAGCGGCTGCGCGCCGCCCATGCCGCCGGCGCCGCCGGTGAGGGTCAGCGTGCCCGCGAGCGATTCGCGGCCGAGGGAGCGGGCCACCGCCGCGAAGGTCTCGTACGTGCCCTGGAGGATGCCCTGCGTGCCGATGTAGATCCACGACCCGGCGGTCATCTGGCCGTACATGGTCAGGCCGAGCTGCTCGAGCCGGCGGAACTCGGGCCACGTCGCCCAGTCGCCCACGAGGTTCGAGTTCGCGATCAGCACCCGTGGCGCCCACTCGTGCGTGCGGAAGACGCCGACCGGCTTGCCGGACTGCACGAGGAGGGTCTCGTCGGGCTCGAGCTCGTCGAGAGTGCGGACGATCGCGTCGTACGCCTCCCACGACCGTGCCGCGCGGCCGGTGCCGCCGTAGACGACCAGGTCTTCAGGGTGCTCGGCGACGTCGGGGTCGAGGTTGTTCATCAGCATCCGCTTGGCGGCCTCGGCGCCCCAGCTCTTCGCCGTCCGGGTGGCGCCGCGGGCTGCGCGGATCGTGCGGGCGGGGTCGGTGCGGGTCATGCGGGTTCTCCTTCGAACGCTGCGAACGCGGTGCGGGCGACGGCGCCCGAGAGCACCAGGCCGGTGGCGGCCTCGATCTCGGGGGCGACGAAACGATCGGGGCCCGGTCCGGCCACGACGGTGCGGACGAGGTCGCGGACGGCGCCGGTGACGGGCGCGGGCGCCAGCGGCGCCCGCAGGTCGAGGGCGCGGCATCCGGTCACGATCTCGATCGCGAGCACCCGGGCGAGACCGTCGATCGCGCGGCGGAGCTTGCGGGCGGCCGCCCATCCCATCGAGACGTGGTCCTCCTGCATCGCCGACGACGGGATCGAGTCGACGGATGCCGGCACGGCCAGGCGCTTGAGCTCGGAGACGATGCCCGCCGCCGAGTACTGCGCGATCATCAGGCCGCTGTCGACGCCGACCTCGTCGGCGAGGAAGGGCGGCAGTCCGTTGCTGCGCGTGCGGTCGAGGGCGCGATCGGTGCGACGCTCCGAGATGGATGCCGCGTCGGCGACCGCGATCGCGAGGAAGTCGAGAACGTAGGCGACGGGTGCGCCGTGGAAGTTGCCATTCGATTCCACCCGGCCGTCAGGGGTGACGACCGGGTTGTCGACGGCCGAGGCCAGTTCGCGTTCGGCGACCGTGCGGGCGTGGTCGACGGTGTCGCGCGCCGCCCCGTGCACCTGGGGCGCGCACCGGAGCGAGTACGCGTCCTGCACGCGGGTGCAGACGGCGGGGTCGCGGTGACTCGCGACGATCGGCGACCCGGCGAGCGCGCGGCGGAGATTCGCCGCCGACACGGCCTGACCGCTCTGGGGGCGGAGTGCCATGAGGTCGGCGGCGAAGACCGCGTCGGTGCCGAGCTGGCTCTCCACCGAGAGCGCGGCGGCGAGGTCGGCGGTGTCGAGCAGGCGGTCGAGGTCGGCCAGTGCGAGGGCCAGCATCCCGAGCATCCCGTCGGTGCCGTTGATGAGGGCGAGGCCCTCCTTCTCCTCGAGTACGAGCGGCGCGATGCGGGCGGCGCCGAGGGCCTGCGCCGCCGAGACGCGATCGCCGTCGCGGGTGCGCACATCGCCCTCGCCCAGCGCCGCGAGGGCGATGTGCGAGAGCGGCGCGAGGTCGCCCGAGCAGCCGAGCGACCCGTACTCGTGGACGATCGGCGTGATGCCCGCGTTGAGCATCGCCGCGTAGGTCTCCGCGACGACGGGGCGGACGCCGGTGCGGCCCGTCGCGAGGGTCTGCAGGCGCAGCACCTGCAGCGCCCGCACCACCTCTCGCTCGACCTCCGGCCCCGTTCCGGCGGCGTGGGAGCGGATCAGGCTCGCCTGCAGCTGCCGGCGGCGGTCCGGGGCGATGAAGGTCGTCGCGAGGGCGCCGAAGCCCGTCGAGATGCCGTAGTGCGGCTCCGGGTCGCTCGCGAGGCGGTCGATGAGGGCGCGGGTCTGGGCGGTGCGCTCCAGGGCGGCGGGCGAGATCACGACCTCCGCGTCGTGGCGCGCCACGGCGACGACGTCTGCGGGGGTGAGGGGTGCGTCGCCGAGGAGGACGGAGGAGGGAGCGGATGCCGGCATGGTCACAGTCCAGCGCTCCGGAGGCGCGATCGACAGAGCGACGTGGCATCCTGTGTCTGTGATTCCAGACAACTCCGACCGGCAGTCCTCGCCGCAGGTCCCGGCCGCCGACCAGACCCTGCGCATCCTCGCGTTCCTCGGATCCCAGCGCGGACCGGTCGCGGCGCAGACGATCGCGGCGCAGCTCGGCATCCCCCGGTCGAGCGTCTACCACCTGCTCGGGGCCATGGCCGCGCACGGCTTCGTCGTCCACCTCGAGGGCGAGCGCCGGTGGGGCCTCGGCACGGCGGCGTTCGAGCTCGCCGGCGGCTACGCGCGGCAGGAGCCGCTGGCGCGCCTCGGCCGGCCGCTCGTGGCCCAGCTCGCCGACCGTTCGGGCGAGAGCGCCCACCTCGCGGTCATGACCGGGCGGGACGTCCTGTACATCGTGGAGGAGCGCGCACCGCGCAGACCCGTGCTCGTCACGGACGTCGGGGTGAGGCTGCCCGCGCACCTCACCGCCACCGGGCGCGCGATGCTGGCGGCGCTCCCCCGCGAGCAGGTCCGTGCACTGTATCCGGATGCCGCCTCGCTCGCCGCCGACCGGACCGGGCGAGGACCCGTGTCGCCCCGGGGGCTGCGCGAACTGCTGCGTGAGGCGCGGGCACGCGGTCACGCGCGTGAGGACGGCGAGGTCACCCTCGGGCTGCGCTCGATCGGCGTCGCGGTGGGCGATCATGCCGGCTGGCCCGCCGCGGCGATCGCGCTCACCTGGCCGGGCGACACCGACGTCGATGATGCCCGCCTCGCCGCACTCGTCGCCGAGTCGGCATCCGAGCTGTCGCGCCGCATCGGCGGACGGGCGGGCTGACGGCGCCCTCGCGACGGGTTCGACGCGGTCAGCGAGTGACGAGGCGCGGCTGCACGAGCACGTGCGCACGCCCCGGCAGAGTGGCCCGCCGCTCGATGTGCGTGTTGCCGGCCAGCAGCAGGTCGAGGGTCCCCGCCGCGACGAGCTCGGGGAGCTGCTCGATGCTCGAGAGCCCGAGCGCCTCGGCCGCGGGGGTGTTGTCGAATCCGACGATCGCGACGTCGGCGCGCTGCGCGGCGACGGTCGCGACGTGGGCGCCGACGGCGAGGGTGTCGCTCGCGCACACGATCGCATCGACGCCGTCCGGTCCGGTGCGGTCCAGCAGCTCGGCGACGCGGTCACGCGCCGCCGACACGTTCTCCTCCGCGACCAGGCGGGTCCGGGCGAGCCCGCCCGCCTCCGTCATGGCCTCGCGCCAGCCGCGTTCCCGGTCATCGCCCGTCGCCGATCCGGCCGGCCAGCCGAGGAACGCGACCCGCGGGCCGACCGTCAGCGCATGGGCGGTCGCGGCCCGGGTGCCCGCCGCGCCGTCGACGTCGACCCACAGATGCGCGGGGTCGTCGATGTCGTCCGCATCCCACGGGCGGCCGAACGAGACGAAGGGCACCCCGCGCTCGCGCAGCCAGGCGATGCGGCCGTCGCCGTACGACGTGCCCGTGACGACGACGGCATCCACGTCACCGCCGTCGACGAGGTCGCCCATGCGGCGGATCTCCTCGTCGTGGTCGCGGGCGGCGTAGACGAGCACGCGGAGCCCGCGCTCTCCGGCGAGCTCGGTGAGGGCGTGGACGAACCGATCGAGCACGACGCCCGAGATTCCGCCCGCATAGGGGTCGAGGTGGATGCCGATGGTGGAGCTCCGGCGGGTGCGGAGCCGCCGGGCGGAGGCATGCGGGGCGTAGCCCATGCGGCGGATCGCCTGCTGCACCCGCTCCCGCGTCTCCGCCTTGACGATCGACGGCGTGTTCACGACGTTGCTGACCGTCTGACGCGAGACCCCGGCGGCGCGCGCGACGTCTTCGATCGTGACCGATTTGTCGCCCATACGCACCTCTCGACCCTTGACAGGGGCCCCACCACCCTCTTACCTTGGGCATCATTCCACAATTTGATCGTTCAAACCCAGGCCCTGTCCGAACCGTCCCGACCGGTTCGTGGCCCGGCGCCGAACGGTCCGAACCGGTATCGAAGGAGATGCGGACATGCGACACAGCACGAGAAGACTGATGACGGTCGGCGGGATCGGCATCGCCGCGACGCTCACTCTCGCGGCCTGCGGCGGACAGGGCTTCGACGGCGGAGACCCCGCCCCGAGCGGCGACGCGGGCGGGCTCACCTCGTCGGACGACGGCCTCACGATCATGATCGGCTCCTCCGGCGACGCCGAGACGACCGCGGTGAACGACGCGGTGGCCGCGTGGACCGAGGAGTCCGGAGTCGACGTCGAGGTCATCGCCGCGACCGATCTGACCCAGCAGCTCTCGCAGGGCTTCGCGGGCGGCAACCCGCCCGACCTCTTCTACCTCGCGACCGAACTCCTCGCCGGCTACGCCGACAACGGCTCGGTCTTCCCGTATGGCGACATGCTCGAGAACAAGGACGACTTCTACCCGTCCCTCGTGCAGAACTTCACCTACGACGACCAGTTCTACTGCGCGCCGAAGGACTTCTCGACGCTGCAGCTGATCATCAACAAGAACCTCTGGGACGACGCCGGTCTGACGGATGCCGACATCCCGACCGACTGGGACTCCCTCGCGGCCGCGGCCGAGAAGCTGACGACCGGTGACACCACAGGACTCGTCTTCAGCGGCGAGTACCAGCGCGTCGGATCGTTCATGGCCCAGGCGGGCGGCCGGCTCGTCTCCGAGGACGGCGCCGAGGCCGTGGCCGACAGCCCTGAGAACGCCGAGGCGCTGGACTACGTCAAGGAGCACCTGGCCGACGGCACGTTCGCCTACGCCGCCGACGTGGGCGCCGGCTGGGGCGGCGAAGCACTCGGCAAGCAGCTCGGCGCGATGACGATCGAGGGCAACTGGATCACCGGCGCGCTGGGCGACTTCCCGGACGTCGACCCGCTCGTCGTCGAACTGCCCGCCGGCCCCGCCGGTCAGGGCACCCTGCAGTTCACCAACTGCTGGGGCATGGCCGCCGACAGCCCCAACCAGGAGGCCGCGCTCGACCTCGTGGAGTACCTCACGAGCGCCGACCAGCAGCTGGCCTTCTCGAAGGCCTTCGGACCGATGCCGTCCGTGCAGTCGGCTGCTGGCCAGTGGACGACCGACAACCCCGACCTGCAGGCCTTCCTCGCGGGCGCCGACTACGCCCAGGGCGTGCCGACCAACGACGGCGTCTCCGACGTGTTCACCGACCTCAACGCCCAGCTGGCGACGCTGAAGGATGCCGACCCGGCGACGATCCTCCAGAGCACCCAGGCCAACCTCGAGGCGATCGTCGGCTGACATGTCGACGCCCGTCGTGAAGGATCGGGCCACCGAGACACTCCCTCGCCGCGCCGGAGGCATCCGCCGCGGCGAGGGAGCGGCCGGATGGCTGTTCGTTCTGCCCGTCGTCGTGATCCTCGGGGTGTTCCTCTTCCTCCCCGTGCTGATGGCGCTGTGGGTCAGCTTCTCCGACTGGAGCGGGCGTGGCAGTCCGCTCTCCCCCAGCGTGGGGTTCGTCGGGCTCGACAACTATGCCGAGCTCACCTCGGGCGAGGGCCTCCGCAGTCGCGACTTCGGCACGGCGCTCCGCAACAACGCCTGGTACGTCGTGCTCGTCGTGCCGCTGCAGACGGCGCTGTCGCTCTTCCTCGCCGTGCTGGTGAGCCGGCGGATGATGCGGGCTCGCGGGTTCTTCCGCACGGCCTTCTACTTCCCGTCGGTGACGAGCTCGGTGGCGATCACCGTGCTGTGGCTCTTCCTGTTCAGCGCCTCGGGCCCCGTCAACGCCTTCATCGCCGCCGTCACCGGCGGGGAAGGACCGAACTGGTTCAACGACGCCCGCGGCATCGTGCATCTGCTCCTCGGCGCGGTCGGCATCGACACCGCGCCGGCGGCACTGTCGAGTCCCGGATTTCTCGGACTGTCGGGGTGGGACTGGCTCTCCGGGCCGTCGATCGCGATGAGCGCGCTCATCCTCATGGCGGTGTTCACGACGAGCGGCACGTTCATGCTGCTGTTCATCGCGGCACTGCAGAACGTCGGCTACGAGCTCACCGAGGCGAGCATGATGGACGGCGCCACGCCCTGGCAGCAGTTCTGGCGCATCACGCTCCCCCAGTTGCGGCCGACCCTGTTCACGGTGATCACCCTCGGCCTCATCGGCTGCTGGCAGGTGTTCGACCAGATCTACACGGGAACCAAGGGCCAGCCGGGCAAGACCACGATCACTCCGGCCTACCTGTCGTACACCTCGGCGTTCAGCAACCAGGACTGGGGAATCGGGGCGGCCATCGCCTTCATCCTGTTCCTCATCATCATCGCCTTCACCCTTCTCCAGCGGTGGGTGCTGCGTGACCGGCCGGTCTCGAAGCGGCGCATCCGCGCCTATCTCCCGAAGGGGGCCCGGTCGTGACCGACAGCAGAACGCTCGCCCGCACGGCGACGCTCACCGAGAAGCCGATCGCCGATCCGTCGAAGCCGCGCCGGAAGCGCCTCACGCCGCGCTCCCTCGCAGGGCAGATTCTCCTTTACTCGATGCTCGCCGTCCTCGCGATCGTCTACATCTATCCGTTCCTCGTGCAGGTGGCGACGTCGTTCAAGACCGAGCAGGAAGCGGCATCCAACCCGATCTCGCTCCTCCCGCAGACCTTCTCCTTCGCGGCGTTCGAGCGTCTGTTCCTCAACAGCGACTTCCCGCTCTGGTTCGCGAACTCGACGGTCGTGACGATCCTCGTCACCCTCGGACGCGTGTTCTTCGTCTCACTCGCCGGGTACGCGCTCGCGCGGCTGACCTTCCGCGGACGCGGCGTCATCTTCGCTCTCGTCGTCGCCGTCATGGCGGTGCCGTCGGTGGTGCTCCTCATCCCCCGCTTCCTCGTGCTGAACCAGCTGGGGATGTACGACTCGTACGCGGGGATGGTGCTGCCGCTCCTCGTCGACGCCGCCGGAGTGTTCATCATGAAGAACTTCTTCGAGTCGATCCCGCCCTCGGTGGAGGAGCAGGCGCGCATCGACGGGGCGGGGACCTTCCGCGTGTTCTGGTCGGTCGTGCTCCCGATGGCCCGGCCCGCGCTCGTCACGATCGTGATCCTGTCGTTCCAGGGTTCGTGGAACGAGCTCACGCACTTCATCGTGTCGGTGCAGTCGCCCGAACTCACCACACTGACCCGAGGCGTCGCGAGCCTGTCGTCGGGACAACTCAGCCAGGGCACGCAGTATCCGTTGAAGCTCGCCGCGGCTGCCCTCATGACGATCCCCGTCGCGGTCGTCTTCTTCATCTTCCAGAAGCGCATCATGAACACCTCCGAAGGAGCAGTCAAGGGATGACCGCAGGCCTCCAGCCCTTCCTGTCCGATGCCGTCGTCGCCCTCCGCGCCCCCACCCAGGTGTGGTCGCGCGACGACGGTGAGATCGGCGCCGGCGCGATCGACGGCGTCTTCCACGGCGATACGCGCTTCATCCGCCGCACCCGGCTGCGCTACGGCGCCGACGCCGCAGTGCACACGCCCGAGTGGATCTCGAGGTCGTCCGCCTCGGCATCCGACGTGCGGTTCGAGGCGCTGCTGAGACACGTCGACGACCGCACCCCCGACCCGAAGCTGCGCCTCACACGGCGCCGGATCGTCGCGGACGGCCGCATGACGGAGGAGCTCACTCTCGCCTCGCATCTCGCGGAGGAGGTCGCCGTCGTCGTCGAGATCGTCGTCACACCCGACGCGACGCCCATGCAGGACGTCAAGTCCGGCGCCGCGGAGGTGGCCCCGACCGATCGGCGCGTGACGGGCGACGCGGCATCCGTCACCGCCGGCGCCGCCTCGATGCAGCTGACGGCACCGGTCGCCGAGGTCACGGCATCGGGCGACGGCATCGTCCTGACCTGGCGGCTGGTCTGCCCGCCCCGGGCGACGGCCACCGTCTCGTGGCAGGTCGAGCTCGACGACCCGTCGCTCGTCGTCCGCGGCACCGAGCGCGAGACGCACTGGACCGTGCCGGCACCTGCCGGCTCCGACCCGCGACTGGGCCGGTGGCTGCGGCAGGCGATCGACGATCTCGACGCCCTGCGGCTGACCATGCCGGGAGACCCGGACGAGTTCTTCGCGGCGGGCGCGCCGTGGTTCTTCACCCTGTTCGGACGGGATTCGCTGTGGGCGGCGCGGCTGTTCCTGCCGGTCGACGTCGACATGGCGTCATCGACCCTGCGAGTCCTCGGCAGACTGCAGGGCACGGCGGCCGACCTGTCGACCGCGGAGGAGCCGGGCAAGATCGCGCACGAACTGCGCGCCAGCACCCTCACCATGCCCGGCGAGGGGATCTCCCTGCCCCCGCTGTACTACGGCACGGTCGACGCGACGCCGCTGTGGATCACCCTGCTCGTCGAGGCGCGTGCCGCCGGGATGCCAGATCCCGCCGTCCGCGACCTGCTGCCGACCCTCTCCGCCGCGCTCGACTGGATGCGCGGCGCCGTGAACGCGGACGGCTTCCTCGACTACGTCGACGCGACCGGCCATGGACTGTCGAACCAGGGGTGGAAAGACTCCGGCGACTCCATCCAGTGGCGCGACGGCTCCCTGGCCGACGGTCCGATCGCCCTCTCCGAGGTGCAGGGATACGCGTACGAGGCGGCAATGGGCGCCGCGGGCCTGCTCGAGTCGCTCGACGAGCCGGGCGCGGACGACCTCCGCGCGTGGGCGGCGGCTCTGCGCACCCGGTTCCGGGAGCGCTTCTGGACCCAGACGCCCGAGGGCCGCTACCCGGCGATCGCACTCGACCGCGACGGCCGCCCCGTCGACACCCTCACGTCGAACATCGGTCACCTGCTGGGGACCGGCATCCTGGACACGGACGAGGAGGAAGCGATCGCCGACCTGCTCGTCGGCCCGTCCATGAGCTCGGGTTTCGGGCTGCGGACCATGTCGACGGATGCCGCCGGCTACTGGCCGCTCAGCTATCACGGCGGCAGCGTCTGGGCGCACGACACGGCGATCGTCGCGCGCGGGATGGCTCGAGCCGGGCTCCACCGCCAGGCGGCCGTCCTCGTCGAGGGGATGCTGGATGCCGCGGAGGCGTTCGCGTTCCGCATGCCGGAGCTCCACGCCGGCGACGCCGCCGGTGACGTCGCCGTCCCGGCGCCCTACCCCGCGGCATGCCGCCCGCAGGCGTGGTCGGCGGCCGCGGCGGTCGTCTGTCACGAGATCGTCATGCGGCGACGCTGACAGCGACCCCGCCGGGTCCGGTCAGCCTAGGCACGGCACGCGGGGAGGGGCAGAATGATGACGGATGCCGCGCACCCGCGGCATCCGATCCTGCAGCGCCCACAAGGCCCGTCGATGAGGAATGCGATGACGCACACTCTGCCCCTGCCCGATTTCAGCCACGAACGCGTGGAGGTGATGACGGGCAGCCGGAGCGGTCTGGTCGTGACCGTCGCCCTCCATTCGTCGACGCTCGGCTCCGCCCTCGGCGGCGCCCGTCTGTGGCGGTACCCGCACTGGTCCGATGCGGTCGGCGATGCCCTGCGGCTGTCGGCGGCGATGACGCTGAAAAACGCGGCGGCCGGCCTCGACGCGGGCGGCGGCAAGTCCGTGATCGCGCTCTCGCCCGAGGACTCCCTCGACGCCGACCGGCGCCGCGCCGCCTTCCTCGACCTCGGTGACGCCGTCGAGTCGCTCGGCGGTCTGTACCGCACTGCGGAGGATGTCGGCTCGACGACCGACGACATGCTCGTCGTCAGCGAGCGCACGGCGCACGTGGTCGGCCTGCCCAGTTCGGTCGGCGGCTCGGGCGAGCCCGCCGGACCCACCAGCCGCGGCGTCTACGCGGCCCTCGGCGCGACGCTCGAACGGGTGTCGGGCTCCGCCGCCGTCCACGGTCGACGCATCACCGTGTCGGGCCTCGGCCAGGTGGGCGGCCGGCTCGCCGAACGCCTGGCCGCGGAGGGCGCCGTCCTCACCGTGACCGACGTGAACCCGGCGAAGCGATCGCTCGCCGCCGAGCTGGGAGCCACCTGGGTCGAGCCGGGCACCGAGCACCTCATCGCCGCCGACGTCTTCGTGCCCGCCGGCATCGGCGGCCTCCTGACCGACGACGTCATCGACGCGCTCGCGGCGCGGGCGGTCTGCGGCCCCGCGAACAATCCCCTCGCCGCACGTTCGGGCGCCGCACGCCTCGCGAGCCGGGGCGTGCTCTACGCGCCCGACTTCGTCGCCAATGCGGGCGGCGTGATCTACCTCGACGTCGAGGCCAAGCATCCCGGTCACCACGACGAGATCGCGTCACGCATCGACGGGATCGGCGACACCATGCGCCGCCTGTTCGACGAGGCCGAGGCGCGCGGTGTGACCCCGCTCGACGCCGCCGAGGCGTACGCGGCCGAGCGTCTGGCGCAGGGCGCTCGAGAGGGCGCGAGCGTGTAGGTCGTTTCGCGGGCGTTAACTCCGCCGCCTCCCTCTTTACCCGGTGATCCGACGCCCCCATACTGAGTTGGTCAGTTGAACAACTCGAGGAGGCGGACATGGCCGACGCCATCGTGATCACCGGGGCGAGCTCGGGAATCGGCGCGGGGTTCGCCCGCAGGTTCGCCGCGCGAGGAGTCGACGTCGTCCTCGTCGCGCGGCGGGCCGACCGCCTGGCCGCCCTCGCCACCGAGCTGGAGTCCGTGCACCGGGTCACCGCGACCGTGCTCACCGCCGATCTCACCGATCCGGCCGCACCCGCCGCGATCGCCCAGGGCCTGCACGATCGCGGCATCCGCGCCGTGGGGCTCGTCAACAGCGCGGGGTTCGGCACCGCGGGGCCGTTCGCCGAAGAGGATGCCGTCCGCGTCGCCGCCGAGCTGCAGGTGAACGTCGCCGCGCTCACCCTCCTCACCCGCGAGCTCCTCCCCCAGCTGCTGGCCGCGCGCGGCATCCTGATCACCATCTCGAGCACTGCCGGCCACCAACCGCTGCCCGGTCTCGCCGTCTACGCGGCCACGAAGGCCTACGTCACCGCGCTCACCGAAGCGATCTGGCAGGAGTCGCGCGGCACGGGACTCACCGTGCTGGCGCTCTGCCCCGGGCCCACCGAGACCGAGTTCTTCGAGGTCGCCGGCTCCGAGACGTTCAAGGTCGGCAGGAGCGTCTCGGTCGACGTCGTGCTCGACGAGGCGTTCGCGGCGCTCGAGTCGGGCCGGCCAGGCCCCGTGCACACCGTCGGCGCCGGCAACCGTCTGCAGGGTCTGCTCGGCCGGATCTCCCCGCGGCGGCTGCGCCTGTGGGTCGCGGCGCGCGCGGTCGGAGGCGCACGATGAGGCGGATCCCGCCGGAGCAGCGCCGCAGCGAACTCATCGCCGCCGCGATCCGCGTGATCGCCCGCCGCGGCGTCGCCGGGGCCACCACCCGCGCCATCGTGTCGGAGGCCGACATGCCGCTCGGCGCCTTCAGCTACATCTTCGGCACGCACGACGACCTCATGACCGCCGTCATCGACTCGGTCATCGATCAGGAGCGCTTCGCCGCCGAGGCCAGGGCGATCGACTCGACCTCGCTCGAGTCCGCGCTCCGCAGCGGCCTCGACGGCTACATCGATCTGCTCGCCGCCGAGCCCGACCACGAACTCGCCCTCCTCGAGCTCGCCCTCTTCGCGCGTCGGCGCGACCCCGACGGTCAGATGCGCACCCAGTGGGAGTCGTACTTCCGTGCCGCGGAGCAGCTCCTCGCCTACGCGGCGCGGGTCACCGGCACCACATGGACCCAGCCGGTCGCCGACCTCGCGCGCCTGCTCGTCGCCATCTCGGACGGCATCACCCTCGCCTGGCTGGCCGACCACGACACGGATGCCGCACGCCGGACGGCGGCGTTCGCGGCATCCGCTCTCGCCGCGGCCGCGCGCCCCCACGGCGCCGTCCGCCCCGGCCATCCCGGCCGGGCACCCCACGCACCGACCGACCGAGACGGAGCCCGCCCATGCTGACCGAGATCGACGACCGCGTGCTCGCGGCGGTGAACCTCCATGCCGTCCTCGGCGCGCTGCCGCGCCTGGCCGAGCTCTCCCCCGAGGCGGCCGCGATCCTCGCCGCGATGAACGGGCCGGCGACCCTCACCGCGGCGGTCCTCGGCGGGGAGAGGACCAGGTTCGTGTTCTCACCGGCGGGCGTCGCCGCGGGGGCAGAGCCGGTCGGCACGCGCGCCACCCTCGTGTTCCGGTCTGCCGCGCATGCCAACCGCGTGCTCGCGGGCACCGGCACGCCGATCCCGGTCACCGGGCCCGCCGGCATCCGGTTCCTCACCGGCGTGTTCACGCCGCTGACCGACCTGCTCAGCCGCTACCTGGAGCCCAGCGACGCCGATCTCGAGAACCCGGCGTTCGCCGAGGCCAGCCGCACCCTGCTCCTCGAGGTGGCGGTCGGCGCGATCGTGGTCGTCGGCAACCTCGACCGGTCGGGGCGGTTCAGCGCGAGCCAGATGCCCGACGGCGACCTCGACATCACCGTCGGGGATACTCTCCGCCACCGGATCCGCGTCTCCGATCACCGCCTCGAGCGCGTTCCGGTGAGCGACGCCGGCCCGCGTGCCGTCTTCCGATTCGTCGATCTCCCGACCGCCGGCGACGTGCTCGCCGGCCGCGAGAGCGCGCTCGCCTGCGTCGGCGACGGACGCATCGCGATCCGCGGGTACGTGCCGCTCGTCGACAACATCAGCCGCATCCTGGGCCGCGTCGGTCATTACCTCGGAAAGTGAGCACCGTGTACGACTTCACTCAGAGCCTCGCGGCGTTCGCCCGCGCGCAGCGCGTCATCCCTGCGGGGATCCCCGGCCATCTCGGCCCCACCGAGGGCCTGCACCTCCCCCACGACGCCTTCCCGAAATTCGCCGCGCGCGCCGAGGGCACCCGGTTCTGGGACATCGACGGCAACGAGTTCATCGACTACATGTGCGCCTACGGGCCGAACATCCTCGGTTACAACGATCCCGATGTCACGGCGGCGGCCGCCGCGCAGGCGAAGCTCGAAGACGTCGTGAGTCTGCCGTCGACGGTCATGATCGACTTCGCCGAACTGCTCGTCGACCAGGTCGCGAGCGCCGACTGGGCCATGTTCGCCAAGAACGGCGGCGACACGACCACCCTCGCGATCATGACGGCGCGCGCGGCGACCCTGCGCAAGAAGATCGTGTTCGTGAAGGGCTACTATCACGGCGTCGCACCCTGGACGCAGAAGCTCGACTACCCCGGCGTCCTCGAGGAGGACGTCGCGAACAACCTGTCGGTGCCGTGGAACGACCTCGGGGCCCTGCGCGCGCTGCTCGACCAGCACCGCGGCCAGATCGCCGCCCTCATCGCGACGCCCTACATGCACGGCAACTTCGTCGACAACGCGCTGCCCGCGGAAGGCTACTGGGCGGCCGTCCGGCGCCTCTGCGACGAGCACGGCATCGTCTTGATCGTCGATGACGTGCGAGCCGGATTCCGGCTCGACCTCGCCGGCAGCGATCATCACTTCGGCTTCGAAGCCGACCTGATCTGCTTCTGCAAGGCGCTCGCGAACGGCTACAACGTGTCGGCGCTGATGGGGAAGGACTCCCTGAAGGAGGCGGTCAGCAGCATCACCTACACCGGGAGCTACTGGATGAGCTCCGTGCCGTTCGCCGCGGGCATCGCCACGCAGCAGAAGCTCCGGGAGCTGGGCGCTCCGGCGCTCTTCGAGCGACTCGGCACCGCGCTGACCACCGGGCTCGCCGCCGCCGGCGCCGAGCACGGATTCACTCTCGTGGCCTCCGGCGCCCCGGCGCTGTTCTACCTGCGGGTCGCCGACCCCGCCGATTCGCTGATGCTCCATCAGGAGTGGGTGGCCGAGTGCGTGAAGCGCGGCGTCTACCTGACGTCGCATCACAATCACTTCCTGAACGCGGCCGTGACGGATGCCGACATCGACCGCACGGTCCAGATCGCCCATGAGGCGTTCGGCGTGCTCCGAGAGCGCCACCCCGAGGCGGTCTGACGTGCCCGTCTCCCCGCCCCGCATCGTCGCCGTCGCGATCGTCTACGGCCTCCAGGGTCTGGGGTACGCCGTGCTCGTCACGGCGCTCCCCCTGTTCCAGGGGCGGTCGGGCCTCGACGGCACGGCGCTGTCGCTCATCCTGCTGGGGGTGTGCCTGACTGCGGCGGCCGGATCGATCGTCGCCGACGCGATCGCCCGGCGAGCGGGCAGCCGGCTGGGCGTCCGCGTCGGTCTCGGCGTGCAGGCCCTGGCCCTCGTCGGCGCCGCCCTCGCGCCCGACACCATCGTCTTCGTCGCGACGGTGCTCCTGTACGGCCTCGGCCTCGGCCTCATCGACGCCGCGTCCAACATGCAGGGCGTGCTCGTGCAGCGGGGCCGTGCACTGCCGCTGCTCGGCCGGTTCTACGCCTCCTACACCGTCGGGGCGATCGTCGGGGCGCTCACGATGGCGGCCGTCATCGCCGCGGGCATCGGCGGCGTCACGGCGCTGATCGGCGCCGCGGCCCTGCAGATCGGGTTCATCTTGACGGGGTCGCGGCTCCTGACCCCGGAGCGTGCGGCGCTCCCGCCGCGTCAGGGGCCGAGGCCGCGGCTCGACCGCCGCGCCATCACGATGGCGGGCCTCGTCGTGCTCGCGGCGTTCACGATCGATTCGGCCGTCAGCTCGTGGAGCGCCGTGCACCTGTCGGCGATCGGCGCGGCGGCCGCCCTCGCCCCCGTCGGTTACGCGATCTATCAGGCAGCCGTCCTCGGCGCCCGCCTCGCGTTCGATCCGCTCGCCCGGCGTGCAGGGCGCGCGCGCGTCCTCGGCGGAGCTCTCGCCGTCGGCGCGGCCGGCGGGATCCTCGTCGCCGCCGTGCCGCTGCCCGCTGCCGCCTTCGCCGGCTTCGCCCTCAGCGGCCTCGCCGTCGGGGTGCTCGTGCCCCTCGCGTTCGGCATGGCCGGCGCGATCGATCCGGTGAGGAGCGACGAGGTGATCGCCCGGGTCAACCTCTTCAACTACGCAGGAGCGGTGCTCGGGGCCGTGGCCGTCGGAGTGATGCTCGACGTGACCGGCCCGGGCCTCGCCTTCCTCCTGCCCGCCCTCCTCCTCGCCGTGGCCCTCCCCGCCCTGCGAGAGGCGCGGAGGACGACGGCCCGGTGACGCCGTGCGCGCGTGCGGCGCGGTCAGGCGCCGAGCCAGATCCGCAGCGCGCGCTCCAGCTCCGCCAGGAGGAGCGCGCGCTCATCGGGTTCGGCCGCGAAGGCCTCGTGCAGCACGGCATCCGCCGACGCGAACGCCACCCGCGACACCGCGTAGGCGCGTTCGTCATCGCCCTCGTCGATCACGCCGGCCCGCTGCAGCAGGGCGGCCACCTTCGACGCCATCCGCTGCTTGTGTCGGCGCCGCGCCTCATCGGCATCCGGTGCTCCCGAGCGCACGGTGCCGAGCGAGCGAGCCAGCTCCTCGTCGTCGTAGATGTCGATGACCGCGCGCAGCACGCGTCCGACGGGGTCGGGGCCGGCGACCTCGATCTGCTCGAGCACATCGTCGAGCAGCCGTTCGAGGCGCGCGTGGTAGCGCGCGACGATCGCGGCGAGGATCGCCTCACGGTCGGGGAGGTACTGGTAGAGCGCCCCCACGCTCACACCCGCCGCCGCCGCCACCCGGGGCAGGGTGATGGCCTCGACGCCCTCTCGGCGCACGAGGACCTCGGCGGCGTCGACGGCGCGGAGCACCTTCGCCCGCGAGCGGGTCTGGGTGGGCACGCGCCGGAGCGGCAGCTCGGCCAGAAGAGGGTCGCGCTCCGGGGTGGCATCTGAAGAGGTCATCGTGGAATCAAACTTGACTTTGGTTAGGGCTGGCCGCAACGCTAGCACCATGACAACGACGTCTTCCCTCTCAGGCCTACGCGCGTCGGTGGCCGGGGCCGCGCGCGAGCTCGCCTCGCACGGCCTCTTCATCGGCACAGCAGGCAATGTGAGCGCCCGCGCCGGTGACGTCGTCGCCGTGACTGCGACCGGCGCGGTGCTCGCGGACGCGACCCCCGACCAGGTGACCGTCGTCTCACTCGATGGCCGCATCCTCGACGGCGACCTCCGTCCGACCTCGGAGCTGGCCCTCCACCTCGGCGTTCTGCGTCACGCCGGCCCCGCGGCATCCGTCGTGCACACCCACGCCCCGGCGGCGACGGCGGTCTCGCTCGTCCTCGACGAGCTCCCGGTCATCCACTACCAGCAGCTGCTCCTGGGCGGCCCGGTTCGCGTCGCACCCTTCCACCCGTTCGGCACCGACGAGCTTGCCGGCGCCGTCGGGGCGGCGCTCGACGGGCGGCGCGCCGCGCTGCTGGCCAACCACGGCGCGGTCACGGTGGGCGAGAGCCTCGCGGATGCCGTCGCGAGCGCCCTGCTCCTCGAGTGGCTGAGCGAGCTGTACCTCCGGGCCTCGGTCGTGGGCGCGCCACGGTCGCTCTCCCCCGCCGAGCAGCGCGACGTCGTCGCACACGCCACCCGCCTCGGCTACGGCGCGACCAAGCCGGTGAACGCATGAGCGCGAGACTGGGCGCGCTCGTCGCCCACGGCCGATCGGCCGACGTGTTCGAGCTGCCCGGCGGGCGCGTCGCGAAGAAGTATCACGACGACTGGCCCGACGCGGCGATCGGACGCGAGATCGGCGACGCCGAGACCGCCTTCGATCTGCGCCTCACCCCGATCCGCTGCCACGGCCGCATCCAGGTCGACGGAGGCCGTGCCGTCTCGTTCGACCGTGTCGACGGCGCCGCCCTCACGACCGTCGCCGAGCGCAACATCCTTCGGATGGGCAGCGTCGCCCGCGCCCTGGCCGTCGAGCACGCCCGCATCCACCGCGCCCGCACCGACGCCTTCCCCGACGTGCGCGTGCTCGCCGCCGACCTGGTGGGCACCGCCCCCCTCGCGTCGCTGAGCGCCTCCGAGAAGCGGATCCTCCGGGGTCACCTCGAGTCACTCCCGCGCGGCGACCGGCCGCTGCATCTCGACTACCACCCGCTGAACGTCTTCGAGCACGACGGCGGCTACGCCGTGATCGACTGGCAGTCGACCGCGACGGGCGACCCTGCCGCCGACGTCGCCATGACCCGACTGCTGTTCACCGAGGCCGAGCTCTTCCCGGGAGCATCCGCGCTCCAGCGCGCCGTCTACGGCGCCGCCCGCCAGACGATGGGCCGCATGTACCTGCGCGAGTACAAGTCCGTCAGCGGTCTCCGCGACGCCGACATCGATCGCTGGGCCACCGCAGCGCGTGTCCTGCGCCTGGGCACGCTCGACGTGCCGAGCGAACGCGATCGGCTCCTGGCGGGCATCCGCAGCGGCATCCGGCGCTTCAGCGAGGAGACCCCCCGGTGACGACGACGATCCACCGCGACCCCCTCACGGATGCCGGGACCGTCGACGTCCTGATCATCGGCGGCGGCATCACGGGAGCCGCGATCGCCTACGAGGCATCGAGCCGGGGGCTGTCGGTCGTGCTCATCGAGAAGGCGGACTTCGGCGGAGCGACGTCGGCCGCGACGGGCAAGCTGATCCACGGCGGGCTCCGCTACCTCAAGAACCTCGAGATCGGCCTCGTCCGGGAGTCCCTCGCCGAGCGGCGCACGCTCTCGCGCATCGCGCCCGGGCTCGTCGCCCCCATCGAGATGGTCCTCCCCGATCCCGGCCTCGTCGAGCATGTCGGGCTCACCGCCTACGACCTGCTGTCGTTCGACCGGAACCGCGTGGCGGCGACCCACCGCATCCCCCGCCACCGCTCGCTCAGCCGGCGGGAACTGGCAGGGCGCGGACTCGGGCACCTGAGCCGCGGCATCCTCTACTCCGATGCGATGATGCTCTCGCCCGAGCGCCTCACCCTGGCGTTCCTCCGCTCCGCCGTCGCCCATGGCGCGCGCGTGGCGAACTATGTGCGCGCCGAGGAGGTGCTGGTGCGGCGCGGCCGCGTCGTCGGGGCGCTGACCCATGATGCCGTCACCGGGTCGCCCGGGCAGGTACGCGCGCGGGTCACCGTGAACGCGAGCGGCCCCTGGGCCCGCGATGTGCTGCGCGCACAGGCCGGCACGTCCGCGGCGGTGGGCCCCGCCCCGGCGGTGAGGTCGGAAGGCATCTACCTGCTCACCCGCCCCCTCACCGACACCATGGTGCTGACGGTGTCGCCCTCCGGCCATTTCAGCTTCGCGCCGTGGCGCGGGCGCACCCTGATCGGGCCGACCGAGACGCCGTACCGGGGCGCCGTGGACGACTGGCGCCTCACCGGTCAGTCGATCGACCGTTTCATCGCGGAGATCAACGCGAACAGCCGCCTGCCGGTGGCCCTCGAGCGCAGCGACGTCGTCGCCGCGTACGGCGGGCTCCGCCCGCTCACCGAGACCGCGGGCGCCGACACCTACCGCGCGTCGCGAGCGTCGGAGCTGACCGATCACGCCTCCGACGGCCTCCCCGGGCTCGTCTCGGCGAACGGCGGCAAGTACACGACCTCACGCGCCTTCGCCGAGAAGACGGTGGGCCGGCTCGCGCGGATCGCCGGCCGCCGGGTCGGTGTCAGCCGCACCGCGCACGTGCCCCTCGACGCCGCCGATCTCCCCGACATCGCATCGGCCACGCTCGTGCAGAAGCTCTACGGAACCGACGCGGATGCCGTCCACGCCCTCGCCCGTGCCGATCGCCGCCTCGCGGCGCCCACGACCGACGACGGCGAGATCCTCGCCGGCGTCGCCTTCGCCGCGCGCCACGAAGCGGTGGTGCATCTCACGGACATCCTGCTGCGCCGGACCGGCGTCGGGCAGCGCGGCGATCCCGGTGAGGCGGTGCTGCGTCAGGCCGCCGAGGTCGCCGGTGCGGAGCTGCACTGGTCGAGCTCCCGGCGCGCCGAGGAGCTCGCCGACGCCCGCGCCGCCGTGCGCCTTCCCGACTGATCCGGTTCAGGCCCCGCGGGGCACCGCGCCGATCGCCCCGGCGGACGGCGCCGACCGGCGACGCGGCCGCCGGCCCGCGAAGACGAGGACGGCGAGAGCGAACACCGGCAGCGCGAACAGGAGCATGAGCAGCGTGCCCGTCGCGGGGTACACGGTGTAGACGACCACGATGCCGGCACCGACTCCGATGCGTGCGACGGTCGCGATTCGGAGCCGCGCACCGATCCACCACCCGAGGGCGACGCCGCCGAGAAACCCGCTCGTCAGCCACAGCGGGCCGATGTCACCGGAGCCGCCGGAGACGAGGAAGTCGGCGGCGAGGAGGACGACGGATGCCACGGCGGAAAGAACCGGAACCCAGGTGTGCGGCGCCGCGGCGCGGGACCGCCGCGCCATCACGAGCCCGAGGGCGACGAGGAACGGCACGGCCCCGACCAGCAGGATCACGATGCCGATCCTCATCGCGGCCGTGGCATCCCTCGTGAGGACCGACCAGGTGGAACCGGTGAGCGCGTATGCCGCGCCGACGGCGCCCGCTGCCGTCGCCGCGGCGGCGAGCAGGCGCACGGCGCGGAGCCGGCGGACCCGCCATTCAGGCGCCCGCCCCGCGATGCGCCCCGGGACCGGAATCGGCGACACGGCCCGGGTGCCGGGCCCTGCGGCGATCGCGGCACGTCGCTGAGGGAGGGAGGCGACGATGAGGAGCCCGAGAGCCAGGGCAGCGCCCGTTCCCTGGGGAATCATCGCGACCCCGAGCATCAGGGGGACGGCGATGGCGGTGAGGACCGCCACGGTCACGTGCGCCGCGACAGGAACGCGCAGCCTGCTGAGAAGCGCCGACCCCGTCACGCCCACGGCGAGCCCGCCGAGGGCCAGCGCCGACAGGATCATCGGCAGCCAGGCCTCCGCGAACCAGGAGCGGGTGACACCGGCATCGGCCTCCTCGAAGCCGATGCTCCAGGACGCTGCGCTCAGACCACCGAGGAGGAAGGCCGCCGCGCCGACACCCGCGGAGACGAGAGCGACACCGTCGGAGAGCAGACCCGTCGATCGCAGCACGGCCGCGGCCGACACGGCAGCGAGGGCGGGAACGACTCCCGCCGACAGCAGCATGCTCAGCATCCCCCAGCCGGCAGCCTCGCCCCCACCCCACGCCCAGGTCATCGTCACGCCCGCCAGAGCTCCGAGAACGAGCGCGACGACGGCGACGGCGCGAGCGAGCCGTCGATCGAGCCGGGCGCCGGTGCCGTGGACCGCCGCCGCCCAGCGCTCGCCCGGAGTCGGTGACGAGCGCCCCGTCCGCTGCGCCTCGTCGAGAGCGGTGGCCACGAGGACGTCGCCGTTCTCGCGGCGCCAGCGACGTGGGTACCAGCGCAGGAGCCGGCGGTACCGGGCCTCGATGTCGCCGCTCATGCGAGGGCCGTCCGTCCGGTCGGGGCCTGTCCGCGCAGGCGCTCGCGCGCGACACGCGCCTGCTGCTCGAGGGCGTCCACTTCTGCCGTGAGCGATGCCGTGCCCTGCTCGGCGAGGCGGTAGTACCGGCGCGCGCGGCCGTTGACGATCTCCTCGCCGTCGGCGTGGATGAGCCCTTCGCGCTCCAGGCGTTCGAGAGCGGCGTAGAGCGTGGTGACCTTCATCGTCACCCGGCCCTGCGACGCCGTCTCGGTCTCGGTCAGGATGTCGTACCCGTGCCGGCGGCCGCCCGCGAGGACCGTGAGGATCCAGAAGGAGGTGGGACTCAGCGCTGCGCTCATGGTCCCTTTATACTCCACCCGACGTAATATAACCACTCACCCGAAGAGGGGCTGGGGAACAGAAAAGCCCCCGCGATGCGGGGGCTTTTCGCCGTGGACCTGAGGGGATTCGAACCCCTGACCTCTTCATTGCGAACGAAGCGCGCTACCAACTGCGCCACAGGCCCAAGAGCATCGATATTACACGACCGCGAACCTCACCAGAAACGGCGGCGGGTCACTCGCCGACCGCGCGGCGCTCGAGCAGCCGGCGCACGTGCGCCTCGATGTGGGCGTCGTCCACGGGGCCGGCGAAGGCCGTCTCGGCCGTGCGCGTGCGACGCGCGGTGTCGAGCGACGGAGGCGCGGACTGCGCCACACGCTCCCGCATGGCTTCTTCGACGCCGGCCTGACGGAGCGCTTCTTGAGCGGCAGCGCCGTCGAGGACGGCGGCGGCGCGAGATCCGGTGGCGGAGGTCAACGGCTGCGGCAGCCGGCGCGGAGTCCATCCGGCACGCGCTTCGGCGAGCTCGACGTCCTGCAGATCGGCGGCGACGCGTGCGGCCGGTGCGGCGACCACGACGGACACGGCGCGCCGCGCGACCGCGTTCATGCGGCCGAGGGCCATCACGCTGACGCCGAAGACGGCGGCGGAGATCGCGACGAGGCTCCAGCCCCCCGAGACCACGGCGACGGAGCTGCCCCAGCCGGCGGCGGCGAGCGAGGCGACGGCGGTCACCACGGCGGCGAGTCGCATGCGGCGACGAGCGCGTGCACGGCGGACGGCGGGGGCGGCCTTGGCGGCAGCGGCTTCGGCAAGGGCGCGTTCACGGGCGACGGCCGCCTCGGCGCGCGCCCGCTGGTGGGCGAGCGCTGCATCGGCGGCTGCCTGGCGGCGTTCGACCCGTGCGGTCTCGCGATCGAGGGCGGCCTGCGCCTTGGCGAGGGCCAGCTCGGCCCGCGCGGCTTCGAGGCCGACGCTCTCCTTCTCGGCCTGCACCTGGCGAGCGAGTCGCTGCTGCGCGAGCGCCGTGCGGGCATTGAGCTCGAGGGAGACCTCGGCGGGGGCCTCGCTCGTCTCGGCGAGCACGCGAAGAGCTTGATTCAGGCGGACGGCGTTGCGCTCGGCGGCCTGGTACTGGTGTCGCCCGTGCCACGAGGGCAGCAGATAGACGAGCCACAGCAGCACGGCAACGAGGACGATGACGCCACCACCCAGAACCTGCTCACCCATGTCGCAACCGTACGGTCCGCGGGCGGCACGACGCGGCATCCGCCCTGGTGTGTCTGAGGTTCTTGTTGAACTCGAAGGTTCGCGGGGCCGGTCAGCCCGAGAGGCGGTCGGCGGGCGGGATGTCGGCGACCCCCGGGGGCACGCGTCCCGACACCCAGCGCTGGAGCACACCCTCCGGAACCTCCTCCCGCACGAGCGCGAACGCGTAGTGATCGCGCCAGTCGCCGTCGATGTGGATGTACCGGCGGCGGAGTCCCTCGTACCGGAACCCGAGCTTCTCGACGACCCGCAGGCTCTTCGCGTTCTCGGGTCGGATGCAGATCTCCATCCGGTGGATGCGCATGTCCTCGAAGCAGAGATCCGTCGCCAGTGCGACCGACGTGGGGGTGATCCCCCGACCCGCGAACCGCTCGCTCACCCAGTAGCCGATCGTCGCCGACGAGAGCGATCCGCGCGCGATCCCCCACACGTTGAGCTGCCCGGTCACGACGCCGTCGTATTCCATGACGAGAGGGATGCCGGCCCCGTCGCGGTGCTGCTGGAGGAGCCGCCGCACGCCGCTGCGCATGTCGAGCGACACCGGTCCGTCAGGACTCGTCGCCTCCCACTGCCGGAGCCACGACCGGTTCTCGGCCAGCTCGGTCTGCAGCGGCTTCGCGTCGCGGGGGCGGACCAGCCGGATCGACACGGGCCCGTGGGCGCGGAGCACCGTGCCGTCCATCGTCACCCGCGCCGCGTCGAGGTCACAGACCCGCCGCGAAGTCCTTGAGCCACGGCTTGAGCTCCAGGCCGAGGTCGTCCCGGTCGACCGCGAGCTGGACGATGGCCTTGATGTAGTCGGCGCGGTCACCGGTGTCGTAGCGACGACCGCGGAAGACGACGCCGTAGACGCCGTCGGTGGACGCGAGCTCCTGCAGAGCATCGGTCAGCTGGATCTCGTTGCCCTTGCCCGGCTCGGTGCGCTCGAGGATGTCGAAGACACCGGGGGTGAGGACATAGCGCCCGATGACGGCGTAGTTGGAGGGGGCGTCCTCCTTCTTGGGCTTCTCGACCAAACCGGTGACCTTCACGACGTCGGGGTCGTCGGTCGCCTCGACGGCGGCGGCGCCGTACATGTGGATCTGGTCGGGCGACACCTCCATCAGTGCGATGACGGTCAGGCCGGTCGCGCGGTTCTGGTCGAGCATCTTGTCGAGCAGCGGGTCGCGGGCGTCGATCAGGTCGTCACCGAGCAGCACCGCGAACGTGTTGTCGCCGACGTGCGCGCGGGCACGCAGCACCGCGTGGCCGAGCCCCTTGGGCTCCCCCTGACGGACGAAGTGGATGTCGGCGAGGTCGGAGGACTTCTTGACCCGGTCGAGCTTGTCGACGTCGCCCTTCTTCTCGAGTGCCGACTCGAGCTCGGGGACGGAGTCGAAGTGGTTGGAGATGTTGTTCTTGTTGCGCCCCAGGATGATGAGCACATCGTCGATGCCGGCGGCGACCGCCTCCTCGACCACGTACTGGATCGCGGGCTTGTCGACGACGGGGAGCATCTCCTTCGGCATCGCTTTGGTCGCGGGGAGGAAGCGTGTTCCCAGACCAGCGGCGGGGATGACGGCCTTGATGCGCTCAGACATGGACTTCACCCTACAGATTCCGGGTAACGCCTATGTCACACGACGCGGGCGCGGTCCGGCCGGGTCCACCTAGAATCGGAGAATGGCGGACACCATAGACAGTGAGAAGCGCGCTCTGCGCGCCGAACTGCGCGAACGCCGCCAGCAGCGCTCCGCGGCCGCCCTCGACGAGGCGGCAGCCGGCGTCCACGCTCAGCTCGATGCCCTCGTGAGCGAGCACGGCGTCACGTCGATGTCCTGCTTCCTCTCGACGACCACCGAGCCCGGCACGCGCGCGTTCATCGCCGCCGCGGTGGCCCGCGGCATCCGCGTCCTGCTCCCGATCACCCGTGCGGACGGGCTCCTCGATTGGGCCGTGGCCGAAGAAGAGGGCGCGACGGCCGAAGGGCTGTTCGGGATGCCGGAGCCCGTCGGCGAACTGCTGAGCCCCGTCGCGGTCAACGACGTCGACCTGCTCGTGATCCCCGCCGCCGCCGTCGACCGCACCGGCATGCGACTGGGATGGGGACGCGGCTACTTCGACAAGACCATCGGCTCGATGGAACGCTGCCCGCCGGTCTACGCCGTCATCTTCGATTCCGAGCTCGTCGACGAGGTCCCCCGCGACCTGCACGACCAGCCCGTCTCGGGCGTCGTCACCCCGACGCGCACCGTCGCCCTGACTCATCGCTGAACTCCCACCCCACGCTGAACGACCGAGGTCTCATGCCCACCTATGCCTACGCCTGCACGCAGTGCGGTCACCGTTTCGACGCCGTCCAGGCCTTCTCCGAGTCGTCGCTCACGGAATGCCCTGAGTGCGGCGGCGTGCTGCGCAAGCAGTACGGCTCGATCGGCGTGACCTTCAACGGCTCGGGCTTCTACCGCACCGATTCCCGCGCGGGCGCGGGCGCGGGCGGGAAGGCGGGATCGTCGTCGTCGGGTGACAGCGGTGGCGGGTCGTCCGCTTCTTCGACATCATCGAAGTCGGAGGCACCCGCTTCTCCCGCACCCGCGGGTTCGTAACCCCGGCTTCGTGCCGGCATCGGAAGGAGGAGCCGTGATCCAGGGCTTCAAAGACTTCATCATGCGCGGCAATGTCATCGACCTGGCCGTCGCGGTCGTCATCGGCAGCGCCTTCACCGCTCTCGTCACCGCCATCGTGAGCAGCATCATCACGCCTCTCGTCGGCCTCGTCTTCGAGGCTGATGAAACCACGGGTGCGATCGGCATCCCGGTCGAGGGACTCCACGGCGAAGTGATCTTCCCCGTCGGCGGCCTCATCTCCGCCATCATCAGCTTCTTCGCCGTCGCGATCGTGGTCTACCTCGTGTTCGTCGTCCCGATGAACCAGTGGAAGAAGCGCCAGGCCGCGAAGGCCGGCGTCGTCGAAGAGGCGGCGAAGCTCCCCACCGAGGCGGAGCTCCTCATCCAGATCCGCGACCTCCTCGAGGCGCAGCGCGGCGAGGGCACCCGCCCGACGCTCTAGTAGTGCGGCGGGACGTCGGCGCGCAGGCGATCGTCGTTCGGACCGGATGCCTCGCCCTTCCCCGCCGGGGAGGGCGAGGCGTCCGTCTTCTCGACGTGCGGATCGGGGTCGGTGCCCGGGGCCGGGGTCAGGCGCGCGCGACGTGAGCCGGCGACCCGCTCGATCCGCTGGCGATCAGTCGACATCGATCGGCTGGGTGGAGCCGTGCGCCGACGGCGTCTCGGGCTGCACGCCGATGACGCCCGCGATGCGGAGCGCGACCTTCGCAGGGTCGTGGTAGACGTCGAACGCATGGACGCGGACGTAGTGCCATCCGAGCCGGCGGAGGATCTGCGGCCGTCGGCGGAGGGTCTCCCGCAGGCTCTCGGGGCGACTCTCGGGGTCGAGATCGGCGACCACGGCCTTGCCCTTGAACTGCGCCACGAGCGGCAGCTGGCCGCCGCGGTAGTGCACGTCGACCGAGACGCCGAGGCTCCGGAGGTGCTGCGCCAGCGTGAGGGTGAGGGGATCGGCGAGATCCTCGAGGCGGGCGTCGCGTCCGCGAGCGGCGACGCTGCCGAGGATCGACATCAGCGTCGCAGCACCGTGTGCGAGCCGGCCCTCTTCGAACGCCGAGGGACGGATCGACGAGACGATCACCATCGAGCGGCGCGCACGCGTCATGCCGACCGTGAGCAGTCGCTCCCCGTCGGGCGTGGACAGGTCGCCGAAGTCGCTCAGCACGCGACCGTGCTTGGTGAGTCCGAACCCCAGCGAGAAGATGACGCGGTCGCGGCTCTCGGCGACCGACTCCTCGAGGCCGAGGACGGCGAACGGCTCGGCGGTCTCACGACCCACGAAATCGGCGACGTCGGAGCGTCCGGCGAACGCAGCGGCGACCGCGGCACGGATGCGCTCGGCGTGACGCGACGATGCCGTGACGACCATGAGCGACTCCGCCGGGCGGTTGATCGCGTGCTCGACGACGAGGGTGACCACACGGGCCACCTCGGTGTCGGGGCTCTCGACCGCGCCGGTCTCGGGGTCGGGCGCGCCCGTTCCCCCCTCGACGTAGTCGACGCTCAGGCTGCCGCGACCGAGATACGACCCCGCCCAGGGCAGCGAGTCGATCGCCCCTCGGTAGAACGCGTCGTTGACGAGCTCGGCGAGGTCCTCCCCGCCGGCGCGATAACTCCGGGTCAAGACCTCGACGGGCAGGTGTTCGCTCAGTCGCTCGAACACGCTCGAGTGGTCGAAGGGCACCTCGGGCGCCTCTTCGTCTTCCCCGCGGCCCGACCACAGCCGGAACGGAGTGGGCTTCTGGGTGACCGGGTCTCCGAACACGACGACCTGGCGGGCTCGACGGAGAGCGGGGGCGGCCTCCGCCAGGCAGAGCGCGGCGGCATCCGCGATGATCACCACGTCGAAGTCGGGGTGGTCGGGGACATTCGGAACCTCGTACGGCGACGCGAGCCACACGGGCGCGAGGACGCGCATCAGGGTGGGCGCGGAGGCGACGAGTTCGGTCGGCGATGCGGTTCCGCCGCGGAGCGCGCTCTTGAGCGCAGACGCCTCACGGGGCTCGTCGACGATGGCGATGCGCCAGCGCTTCGCGAGCTCCGATGCCAGCAGCGGACCGGAAGACCCGGCGTGCGCCTCGTCGACCAGCCGGAAGTCGCGCTCGAGGCGGTCGACCACAGCGGTGTTGGCGCCGAGGAGCGCGCGGTCGGAGCGGAGCATCGCCTCGAGCGCGGACCGCCACCAGGCGTACTCGAACTCGATCGCCACGTCGGCCTCGGGCACGTGCCGCACGGAGAGCTCGGTCAGCAGCGGCTCGAGACCGAGCTGCGCGAGGTCTCCGCGGAGGGTCGCACGCTCGACGAGGTTGTCGAAGACGTCGGATGCCGCGGCGAGGCCGGCCAGCGTACGGAGCAGCTGCGGGATCGGCAGACCGGCCAGGGGCTCGGTGCGACCGAGCGACCGGTCGAGCTCGTTCAGATCGGCGTTGGCGCGCTGCCAGGCGGCGGCGACGTCGTCGAGGCCGAGGGGGAGCTCCGGCGAGACACCGGCATCCACCAGCCGCTGCCACTCGGTGCGCTGGCTCTGCACCTTCAGGAGGGCCTCGTGCATGTCGGTGACGTGCATTCCGGGACGCACGTACTCCTTCGACAGGCGCCGGAGCCGGCGACGGTTCGCGCTCGTCATCGCGCTCGACTCGCGGCGCGTCGAATGAGCGGCGATGAGGTCGGTCAGCGGCCGCTCGAACACGGTCAGGCTGAAGCGATCGAGCGAAGCGCGGATGCCCTGCAGCAGCTGGATGTACGCGCCCATCTCGGCGAGCGTCGTGAACGGCCGCATGCGCGTCTGCCCGATGAGCTCGTAGCCGCGCTCGAGGATCGCGGGCACCTCGGTGCGGTGCAGTTTGCCGGCCAGCGCGTGCGCCGCGCGGGCGTCGGCAGTCGTGGTGAAGACCACGCCGTACCAGGGAGAGTCGTTGGGTCCGAAGCGGAACTCGCCCAGGCGCGCGGCCGCGGCGAGCGTCTGCGCCGCCTCGGTGCGCCGGGTGGCGAGCTTCTGAACCGTCGCGAGGTCGAAACGGGTGGTCGCGCTCGGCTGCGGGTCGTGCGCCGCGATCGTCGTCAGCTGGCGCAGGGCTTCGAGGGGCGAGACGCCCACCGAGGCGTGGCGCTGCGTGAGGGCGGCGCGATAGTCGCGCAAGACGCTCCGGAGCCGGACGAGGGCATCGTCGACTTCGGCGACCTTCGGGGGCTCGGCCTTCTCGTTGCGGGCGATCGCCCGTACGAGGTCGCGGTGCAGGCGCGTGGGCGACACCGTGAGCCCCGGCAGCCCGATTCCGGCGAGCCGGTGACGGACCCCGTCGAGGGTCGAGCGGCGTGCGCTCACGACGAGCACGCGCTTGCCGGTGCGGACGAGCTCCCCGACCGCGTTGATCACGGTCTGCGTGCCCCCCGTGCCCGGGAGGGTGTGGACGGCCAGCGACTGCCCCTCGACGATGCGCGAGAGCACGGCTTCCTGCTCGGCATCCGCATCGAGGAGCAGGCGATCGGATGCCGGGGGTCGATCATCGGCGCTGACCGACTCGGGTCGCGGCCGCACGAACGAGAGGCGCTCCCGATCGGCCGGGTGGCCGGCGAGGGCGTTGAGCACCGGATGGTCGAGCGAGACGGCGTCGCGCTCCATGTCGGAGGCGACGTCGGCGAACGTCGAGACGATCAGGCGCGGCAGCACCGTGAAGGTCGGGATGTGGGAGGTCAGCGCCCGGAGGTGATCGATCACCGGCTGAGGCTGGAACACGCCACCATCATGGGCGAGGGCGGCGAGGGCGTCGCCGTCGACGTCGATGCCGAAGTGGATGCGGGCGGCCGTGACGAGTTCGGGGTTGATCGCGAACGAGCCGTGCAGGCGCAGATCGAAGTCGGAATGATGCCGGCGGATCTGGAGTGGACGGAGCAGGACCGGAGCCATGCAGGCGACGCCGCCGATGCGCCACGAGGCCATGCCGATCGCGAGGTGCACGGTGTCGAGCCCGCGCGCCGTCCGCAGCTCGACGTCCTTCGACGTGATCCGCTCGGCCGCGAGACGGGCCGTGCGAAGCGCGACCTCGTCGCGGAACATGTTCGACAGCAGGGTCGGTCGGCCGGTGATGAACTGGGGAAGGCTGCCGGGGTGGGCCTTCGTGATGTCGATGCCCGCGTCACCGGTGTCGCGGTAGTGCAGCAGCGTCGACGACCCGCCCAGGTGCGCTGCCTCTTCGCGGAGGCGCTTCTGCTCGGGAACCGCGGCGTGCATGAGGAGCACATCCGGATCGGACAGGTGGATGTCCGCCGGGGTCACCGACGCCAGGTACTCGGCCCTCTCGCCGCGCACCGCACCACTCTCCGCTCGCCACACAGCACAAACACTATGCGGACTCGCCCGGGAAACACCGGAACAGGCCCCGAGTTTCGCGCGATCGCGCCTCCTCCCCCACCCGTGCGACCCGGCCCGGCCCTCCACAGCCGCCGCCTTGCGCCCTTCGGCGTGCGACGCCCCGACATGATGAGGGCATGACGTTCGCCACATACTCGGTGCACCCGACACCGATCGGCGAGGCCCTCGTCGTGATGACCGACGAGGGCCTCGCCGCACTCTCCATCCTCGACGGGCCCGCCTATGCCGAGCTCGCCCGCCTGAGCATGCTCCTCCGAGCTCTGCCGGAGGCCGATCCGGCAGCCGGCGCTGCGGTGGCCTCTCAGCTCGACGAGTACTTCTCGGGCACGCGCCGCGCGTTCACGATCCCGCTCGACCAGCGCCTTGTCGGCGGATTCACGCGCCGCGCCCTCGAGGCGATCACCGAGATCCCGTACGGCGAGACGGCCTCCTACGCCGAGATCGCGATCGCCGCCGGCGCGCCGGGAGCCAACCGCGCCGTCGGCTCCGCGTGCGCGAAGACGCCCTGGTCGATCGTGGTGCCCGTCCACCGCGTCATCCGGTCGGACGGATCGCTCGGCGAATACGGCGGGCATCCCGAGCGCAAGCGCCTGCTCATAGACCTCGAGGCGGGAGCAGACGAGTAGGCCGTCTGCTCCCGCCTCGAGAGGGGGTCGTGATCCGCTCTAGTGATCGACCGCCTTCTCGGCGCCGTAGCCGGTGAGCGATCGCACATCCATCTCGGCTGCCTTCTTGGCGTCTTCTGCCCGCCGGGAGGTGACCGAGCCCAGCCAGCCGAGGAAGAAGCCGACCGGGATCGAGACGATGCCCGGGTTGTTGAGCGGCCAGATGGCCATGCCCACATTCTTGAACACGCTCGTCTCCGTGCCCCAGAACACCGGCGACAGGACGATCAGCACGATGGCCGTCGCGAGACCGCCGTACATGCTCCACACCGCGCCGCGCGTCGTGAACTTCCGCCAGAACAGCGAGAACAGGATCGTCGGGAGGTTCGCCGACGCGGCGACCGCGAAGGCCAGCGCGACGAGGAACGCGACGTTCTGACCCTGGACGCCGATGCCGCCGAGGATCGCGAGCACACCGATGACGATGACGGTGCGGCGGGCGACCTTGACCTCGCCGTCCGGCGGGACGTTGCCCTTCTTCACGACGTTGGCGTAGATGTCATGGGCGAACGACGCGGCGGCCGTGATCGTGAGACCGGCGACGACGGCGAGGATCGTTGCGAACGCGACCGCCGAGATGAAACCGAGCAGAACCGGACCACCGAGCGCCGCCGCCAGCAGCGGAGCCGCCGAGTTGACACCACCGGGCGCCGCCTTGATCGTCTCCGCGCCGACGATCGCACCCGCGCCGTAGCCGAGGACGAGCGTGAGCAGGTAGAAGAGGCCGATGAGCCAGATCGCCCAGACGACCGATCGACGCGCCTCCTTCGCCGTGGGAACGGTGTAGAAGCGCATCAGGACGTGCGGCAGGCCGGCGGTGCCGAGCACCAGCGCGATCGCGAGGGAGATGAAGTCCCACGGGTTCGCGCCGTACTGGAGGCCCGGTCCGAGGATGGCCTCCTGCGGGTCGCTGCCCGAGGCGTCCACCGCCGCACCGAGGAGGGTGTCGAGGCTGAATCCGTGGATGGCCAGGACCCAGATGGTCATGACGATGGCGCCGCCGATGAGCAGGAACGCCTTGACGATCTGCACCCAGGTGGTGCCCTTCATTCCGCCGATGAGGACGTAGACGATCATGAGGACGCCGACCACGGCCACGACGATCGACTGACCGACCTGGTCGTTGATGCCGAGAAGCAGCGAGACGAGCCCGCCGGCACCGGCCATCTGTGCGAGCAGGTAAAAGAAGCAGACCGCGAGGGTCGTGATCGCGGCGGCGAGGCGCACCGGGCGCTGCGCGAGGCGGAACGACAGGACATCCGCCATCGTGAACTTGCCGGTGTTGCGCATCAGCTCGGCGACCAGCAGCAGGGCGACGAGCCACGCGACGAGGAAGCCGATCGAGTACAGGAACCCGTCGTAGCCGTTGATCGCGATGGCGCCGACGATGCCGAGGAACGATGCCGCCGACAGATAGTCGCCCGCGATGGCGAAGCCGTTCTGCGGTCCGGTGAACGAGCGTCCGGCCGCGTAGTAGTCCGCAGCCGTCTTGTTGTTGCGGCTCGCCCGGATGACGATGAACAGCGTCACCGCGACGAAGGCGCCGAAGATCGAGATGTTGAGGACGGGATTGTTCTCGGCGGCGCCCGCGGGTGCGGCGGCGAAGAGCACGGGGGTCATCGGGTCTCCTGCTTCTCGAGGTCGTTGCGGATCTCGGAGGAGATCGGGTCGAGGGTGCGGTTCGCGTACGAGACGTAGCCCGTGGTGATGGCGAAGGTCGTGACGAACTGCCCGAGCCCGAGCAGCAGCCCGATGGTGATGTGACCCCACACCTGCTGGGCCATGAAGTCGGGCGCGAACGACGACAGCAGGACGAACGCGAAGTACCAGACGAGGAACAGCACGGCGAGCGGGAAGACCACGCTCCGGTGCTTCTTCTTCAGCTCGACGAATCGTGGCGATCGCTCGATCGCGACGTAGTCGATGGCACTCCCGTCCGCGCCGTCGTGGGATGACTGCGACATGTGGCCTCCTTGCCTCATGGGATGAGCGACGTTGCTCTCACGGCGGTTTCACAGAAATGGCCGCGTGGTAGGTTCGACCGTACGAAGGCGGCGCGGGGGCCGTCACCCCCGGAAGTAGGTAAGTGGGCACCGCGTGGATATCGACACCGATACGCAGCTCATGTCTCGAGCTGTGGCAGATCTTGCCCGCCAGACCCGCTTCCCCGTCGTCTTCGGCGGACTCGAGCGCAGCGGCAGCGTTCACGTCAGCGCCATCTCGGGCGCCCGCACGCACCACATCGAAGGCCTCGTGGTCCAGTCGGGCCGTGGACTCGGCGGCGCCGCGATGGTCGAGAAGCGGCCGCGCCTCGCCCTCGATTACCGCACCGCCCGCACGATCACCCACGACTACGACCGCGCGATCCTCGGTGAGGGCATCTCGACGCTCCTCGCGGTGCCGATCGTCGTCGCCGGGCGCCCCCGCGGCATCCTGTACTGCGGATCGTGGACACCCGGACCCGTCGGCGACCTCGTCAGCCGGCCCGCGTTCCGCGCCGCCGACATCATCGCCACGGAGATCCGTGTGCGCGAGGAGGTCGACCGCCGGGTCGCCGCCCTCGTGCCGCACGATCCGGCCTTGTCGGCCGCGACGCAGGAGGACCTGCGCGAGAGCTACGCGGAGCTCCGGAGCATCGCGGCGTCTGTCGCCGACGCCGGCGTGCGCGAGCGGATCGCCGCCGTCGAGCGCCGACTCGCAGCCATCTCGCGCGACAGCGACGGCCCCGTCGTGCCCCTCGAGGTGACCCTGTCACCGCGGGAGATCGACGTCCTCGCCTGCTGCGCCCTGGGGGCGACGAACGCGGAGATCGCGGCGACCCTGACCCTCAAGGAGGGAACGGTGAAGTCGTACCTGCAGGCCGCCATGGCGAAACTGGATGCCTCCACCCGCCACGCCGCAGTGGCCAAGGCTCGCCGCGCGGGTCTTCTCCCGTAATTCCCGCGCTTTCCCCTAGGCTTCGGCCATGGCCCGCAAAATCGTGCATCAGCTCGTCGACGACCTGGACGGCACCGTCCTCGAAGTGGGTGACGGCGAGACGGTCCTCTTCTCGATCGACGGCACCGCCTACGAGATCGACCTCACTCACGACAACGCCGCGGCACTCCGCGAGTCGCTCGCCGCGTACATCGACGCCGCCCGCCGCGTGTCGACGCGGGCGCCGTCGGGCCGCGCGTCGAACGGCGGCAACGGAGCGGCCGGCCGCAAGCAGCGCCGCACCGGTCAGCGCGACTACGGCCCCATCCGCGAGTGGGCGGCGAAGAACGGCTTCGAGCTCTCCGAGCGCGGTCGCGTGCCGGCCAACGTGCTCGACGCGTACGACGCCGCGCACTGATCCAGACGTCAGCCCACCACGAGGCTGACGGCGATCCCCATCATCACGACCGCGATGCCGCCGTCGAGGATCCGCCATGCGCGCTCGGTGCGCAGGAGGGGTGCGAGGTAGCGCGCGCCGTAGCCGAACGCGATGAACCACGCCGTGCTCGCGGCAATGCCCCCGGCGAGGAACCACCACCGCGCGTCGCCGTGGGTCGCCGCGACTGAGCCGAGCACGACGGTCGTCTCGACGATCGCGTGCGGGTTCAGCCACGTCACGGCGAGGATCGTGAGGAGCGTCGCCATCCGGCCGCTCCGGCGGCGGGGTCGCACCGCGGTGAGCACTCCCCCGGCCGGCTGCGGCGCGGCATCCGCATCGACCGGCTGCGCCTGCGGCGACGCACCACCGGATGCCGAAGGCGCGGCATCCGCGTCGTCGGTCGCCGCCTCGAGCGAGCCTCCGCCGCGCCAGGCCCGCCGCGCACTCACCAGCGCGAAGCCGACGATGAACGCCGCACCCGCCCAGCGGGCCACGGTCTCGAGCCACGGGTGCGACGTCACGAGCGTGGCGACGCCGGCGACGCCGATCGTCTGGAGGATCGCGTCGCTGATGACGCAGACGGCGACGACGATTCCCACGTGCTGACGGCGCAGACCCTGGCGGAGGATGACCGCGTTCTGGGCGCCGATCGACACGATCAGGCCGAGGCAGAGTCCGAGGCCGGACAGGAGCGCAATGATCTCGGGAGGCATGACATCGACGCTAAGGGTGTGACGGTAGACAGTACAGCGAAGGATTCTTCGTTATGTGAAGCACAGCTTCATCTACGGTGGGCTTCATGGACCTCCCCCTCGAGCAGCTCCGGACCCTCGCCGCGGTCGTCGACGCGGGCACCCTCGAACGGGCGGCAGCCAGCCTCGGCATCAGCCCCAGCGCGGTCAGCCAGCGTATTCGGGCGATCGAGCAGCGCATCGGGCGGGTCGTCCTCCGGCGCACCAAGCCGGTCACGGCGACGGACGCCGGCGAACCGCTCGTGCGCCTGGCGCGCCAGCTCGCCGTCCTCGAGCACGACGCACGCGTCGCGCTCGGCGAGGAGGTCTCGGCGCCGCGCGTGCCCCTCGCGGTGAACGCCGACTCGCTGATCAGCTGGTTCCTGCCCGCCCTCGCCGCCGTGACCGCCGATCACGCCGTGACCTTCGAGATCCACCGGGAGGATCAGGAGCGCACTGCGCAGCTGCTCGCCGCGGGCACGGTCATGGGAGCGGTGACCTCGCAGCGGAAGGCCGTCACCGGGTGCGTCGTCTCTCCTCTGGGGCGAATGCACTACACCGCCGTCGCCGAGCGGGCCTTCGCCGAGCGCTGGTTCGCGGGCGGACTCGATAGGGCGTCGCTCGAGACCGCACCCATCGTCGACTTCGACCACCACGACACGCTGCAGTCCTCGTTCGCCCGGCGGCACGGCGCCCGGCTGAGCGCGCCGCGGCACGTGATCAGCGCCTCGGCGGAGTTCGCCGAAGCGGTGAGGACAGGGCTCGGCTGGGGCATGCTGCTGCCGGGCCAGTACGAGGCCGGAGTGGCCGACGGGTCGCTCGTGACCCTCGCCGACGACACGATCTCCGTGCCGCTCTATTGGCAGCGGTGGAACCTCTCATCGCCCCTTCTCGACCGCGTCACGGATGCCGTCCGCGCGGCCGCCCGCGACTCCCCCTCGGTCACATAGCCCCGGAGTAGCCGACAGCGATGCGGGAGTCAATCCCCTGATCGATCCGGCGCGCCCGGGAGATGGTGGTGCCTGTAACTGGGGCGGATCAACTGGGTGAAGTGGGACGAGGTGCGAGATGTATATCGAATCCGAGGTCGTTGACGCCGAGCCCGCCCAGGTCTCCGTGGACAGCGAAGCGCTGCGCGCACTTCCGTCCCGTCGACCAGCGGCCCCCTCTCCGCGTGCGTCGCGCATCCAGTGGGATCAGCTGGCAGCCGACCGCTATGTGGTTCGGATCTCCGGCGAGACCGTCGGCTACGTCGATGTCGTCGGCGCCGTGTACGTGGTGCTCTCGGGCGCGCGGTACGACCGCGCCGAGGAGATCATGCAGACGCTCGTCTGGTCGACGGCCACCGCCGCGCTCGACCACGCCCGCTCGCGCTGATCATCGCGCCGCCGACCACTCCTCGGCTCAGCTCTTCGACGTGAGTCGGCGCTCGGCTTTTTCCGCATCGGCGGCGGCTGTGCGCGCGGCGCTCCGCAGGTCGCCCACCTCAGCGTCGAGCCGGTCGACGCCCTCCCGCGCCACGGCGATCTCGCTCTCGAGCTGAGCCCGCTCGGCGTCGAGCGCCCGCAGTCGCTCCTCGAGCTCCTCCGCCTTTCGTCGCGCGAGATCACCGCGCTCGGCTGCCCGCGTGAGCTCGCGCTCCGCCGCCTGCGCGTGACGTGCAGCCTCCCGGGCCTCGCGCTCGGCATCCCGCCGCCGGCGCCGCTCGGCGAGCTCATCGGTCGGAGCCGCATCGCCCGTGGGCGCCGCGGCATCGAACGGGCCCGAGACGGCATCCGTCAGATCGGGAGACTCCATGCCGGTGGCGTCGATCGGACGCAGGAGACGGGCAGAGGCGACGGCCGCGGCGGCATCCGGGTCGCGGAGGGCCGCATTCAGGGTGCGCTCGACGCTGTCGCGGACGGCGGGGCTGACATGGGCCCCTCTGCGTGCGGCTCTGTCGAGCGCCTCCGCCGTGAGGGATCGGAGAGTGGACCGGCGGCGCGCGGTCAGGTCGCCGAGCGCGGCGGCATCCCCCGCATCGAGAGCGTCGCGAAGCTCCGCGGCGAGCCCGAGCGCGGGCTGGAGCACGTCCGGCGCTTCTGCGGCCAACACGTTGACGACCCACGCCGCGAGGACGGGTTTGCGCAGTCGGCGGACGGCCGCGGCCAGCGCGGAATCATCGGCGGCCGTGGCCTCGGACGCACGGGCGGAGACGAACTCCTCGAGAGGGACGACGCTCAGCCGGGCGGCGATCTCTGTCAGACGCGCGTCGATGTCGCTCATCCGACCATTGTGGACCGAATTCACCCTGGCAGGATTCCGCCGGAGCACGGCCCGAAGGAGCAGGCCCGCGACGGGCAGGCGCCGTAGCGTGAGGGGATGCTCGAGATGCGCCCGAACTGCGAATGCTGCGACCGCGACCTCGCGCCGGGCGAACCCGCCTACATCTGCTCGTTCGAGTGCACCTGGTGCGCCGACTGCGTCACCCGTTTTCCGGGCGGCGCGTGCCCCAACTGCGGGGGCGAGCTGAGCGCGCGTCCGTCGCGCCGCGGCGGCGCGCTGGAGCGGAACCCCGCGTCGACGACGCGTGTGGTCTCGGCGGAGTGCGCCGACGGCGTCGCCTGACGCGGGCGCTGGCTCGCGTGGCGCGGACGCCAGCGCCGCGCGCGGCGATCTGCGCGTGGGGGTCAGAGCCCCTCGGCAACGGATGCGGCGGCGCGCATCCAGGCATCCTTCGTCTTGCTCTGCAGCCGGTCGTAGCGGATCGGCCCTGCCTTCAGCGCATCGTCGAACGGGATGACCGAGACCGCCCGGACGTGACCTTCGAAGCCGGCGGCGATGTCGCGGACGGCCGCGGCGCTCGACTTCTCGGACTGACCCACGATCACGACCGCGTTGTCGGCGAGGCGCCGGGAGTGCTCGTCGCGGTGGCGGAGAGCGTCGAGCAGCAGTGCGGCCGACTCAGCAGACTCCGGCGCGGCGAGCGTCGGCACGACGAGCTGGTGCGCGGAGTCGATCATGCGCAGCCAGCGGTCGGCCGACTCGTCGTTGCCGGAGTCGAAGATGACCATGCGGTAGTACCGCGCGGCGACCTGTGCGAGCAGGTCGAAATCGGCCGTCGTGATGCGCTGGTCGGCCGCGAGCAGCTCGGGGTTCGAGCGCAGCACGTCGTAGCGGTCGACCGACTGGTGATGCACGAACCGGGCGATGTCGCTGACGGATGCCGTCGCGTCGAGCAGCTGGCGGGCCTGCGGCAGCAGGTCGCGGATCGTCGTGTCGTAGTCGCCCTGCTCGGTGCGCCACCCCAGGGTGCCGCGGGTGTCGTTGTTGTCCCACGCGAGGACGTTGCCCCCGCCGTAGCGGGCGAAGACGGCCGAGAGCACGGCGGTCGTCATGGTCTTTCCGACCCCGCCCTTGCCGTTCGCGACGGCGATCGCGCGGCATCCGGCCCACTGCCGGGAGACGGACTTCTCCCACTCGGCCCGCTCCTGCTCGGCGCGCGAGGGCCCGATCGGGATGCCGAGGCGGACGAAGAATGCGCGCCACCCCGACACGGTGGCGGGGTGGTCGACGGCCGGCTCGATGAACGACGGACGTGCGCCCGTGGGCGGCGTGAGAGTTCCGGCCGGGAGTCCGAGGCCGAGGCCCGACGCGAGCGGCACGGACGCGACCGAGACCGGCGCATCGCCGACCCGATCGGAGGAGGCGCCGCGCGGCACGGCGGAGGGCGCGGTGGCCGGCTCGGCATCGGCATGATCGTCGGCGTCGACGGCATCATCGTCATCGACGGCGGCGGCGGCGTCATCGACGGCGGCGGGGTCATCATCGTCGTCAGCGGAAGCGGTCGACGGCTCGACGGCGGCGGCCACCCGATCGCCCTCGTCGACCGCGTCGTCGTCGTCCTCCTCGGCGTCGAAGGCGGCGCGGGCGACGTCGATGGGATCGGAGTCGTCGCTCGCCCCGCGCGGCGACCAGCCGGTCTCGTCGGGGAACGTGATCGCCTGCGTCTCGAGGCCGACCGACGACGGTGCGTCGTCGCCGGCGACGCTCGCTGCCGGGAGGAAGAACTCGGGCACCGCCGCGCGCGCCGGCTGCGCCGCCGCGGTTCGCACGGCGAGCGTGTCTTCGTCGATGTCGTCGTCGTCCGCGGGGTCGTACGTGCCCGCGTGATCATCGGCACCAGCGGGTGTCTCGGGCGATGCGGCGACGAGCGGCACCTCGTCGACGAGGCCGGGCGCCTGCTCCTCGGCGGCGGGCTGCTCAATGGCCGCCTCCTTGGCGGCGGGCTCCGGATCGGTCGCCCACCACGCCTGCTGGCGCCGCTCCGACCGGGTGGCGGGCGCGTCGCCCGCGATCGCGGTGATCTCGCCGTCCACGGCGATGCGCAGCGTGTGCTCGCCGCGGTCGCCGCTCGTGACGAGGTCGACGGGCTCGCCGGCGGCGGCGGCCTCACCGCGCAGGCGCTCGACGATCAGCCGGCGGATGCCGTCGGCATCCGCCGCGGTCAGCGTCTCGACCTGTCCGTCGGGGCTCGTGACGCGCGCGTCGTCACCGGTCACGTGCACGTGCGCGTGGAGCGGGTCGCTGCCAGTGGTCATCGGGTTCCTTTCGGCGGAGCCGGCCGGCATCCGACCGGTCCTGAGGTCCGCGAGGAGGGGGTGGGTCGCGCCGGGAGGGCGACCGGAACTCCCGCGGTCGAGGGACGTCACCCCACGCTATCGCGGGAGCGCGGAAATCCCCCGGTCCGGCGGCCGTCCGACGGCGATCCGAGGGCCGCGGAACGAGGTCACTCCTGCGGCGTCGGCTCGGCGAGGAGGTAGCGGGTGCTCGGGCGACCGGCGGTCGAGTAGTCCATCGTCCGGCGCACCGCCCCCTCGTCGGCGAGATGCTCGAGGTAGCGGCGGCAGCTGACACGCGACAGCCCGAGCTCGGCGGCGACGTCGCCCGCCGTCCCGCCCCCCAGCCTCACGAGCGAGGCGTGCACGAGATCGAGCGTCTCCTTCGCGAGGCCCTTCGGCAGGCTGCGACGGCCGGGCGGCCTCATGACGGCGTCGATCGTGGACTGGTCGAGGTTCGCGGCGGCGCCGGTGGAGAAGTGCCCCTGGGCGATCACGTCGTTGATGCGCTCGTGCAGATCGTGCGCCGTGAACGGCTTGACGAGATAGTGACGCACCCCCATCAGGCGTGCGTCACGGACGGTGCCGACATCTCGGGCGGCGGTCACCGCGACGATCTCGGGCTGCACGAGCGTCTCATCGGCCCGCACCGCGCGGAGCACCTCGATGCCCGAGAAGCCGGGCAGATGGACATCGAGCAGCACGAGGTCGGGGGCGAGCGAGCGGATCGCGGCCACCGCTTCGGGGCCGGACGCCGCGATGCCGATCAGGTCGCACTCGGGGTGGGCCGACACGAAGCGCCCGTGCAACGAGGCGACCGCGGCGACGTCGTCGACGACGAGCGTTCGAAGGGTCACGGCACCCTCACCTCCCGGAGGAGCGCCACCGTGAACCGCGCGCCACCGAGCGGCGAGCGCGACAGGGTGACGTCTCCGGAATGGCGACGGGCGATGCGGCGCACGAGGGCGAGACCGACGCCGCGGGTGCGCGCCGTCGGGTCTTTCGTGCTGATGCCCTCGTCGAATACCCGGTCGCCGAGGGCGGCGTCGACCCCCGGCCCGCTGTCCTCGACGACGACGGCCACGCCGTCGGCATCCGTCCGCACCGTCACCGCCACCTGATCGCCGGGCCGGCACGCGTCGAGCGCGTTGTCGACGAGGTTGCCGACCACGGTCACGAGGTCACCGGTCACGAGCGCGGGTACCGCACCGTCGGCCGCGATCGTCATCGAGATGCCGAGCTCCCGCGCGCGGGCCAGCTTGGCGGCCAGGAGGGCGGCGAGCTCGGCGCCGAGGTCCTCGCCCGCCTCGCCGATGTCGAGCGATCCGCCGGGCTGCGTGCGCGCGATGAAGTCGCGGGCGTCGTCCCACGCGCCGAGTTCGATGAGGCCGGCGACGACGTGCATCGAGTTGGCGAATTCGTGCGCCTGGGCGCGCAGGGCGTCGGTGAGCGACTGCTGGCCGTCCATCTGGCGGATCGCCTCGTGCAGCTCGGTGTGGTCGCGCAGCAGCAGGGTTCCGCCGACGGGCTTGCCGTCGTCGCCCCGGAGTCCGGTCGCACGGGCGATGAGGGCGCGTTCGCCCGCGAGGACGAGCCGGCCCTCCCGCTCGCCGTTGCGGAGGACGTCGTAGATGGGCGGGTCGAGCACCTCGGCCGCCGACGCGCCCACCAGGTCGGCTCGGCCGAGCAGCCGCGCGGCCGCGTCGTTGGCGCTCGCGACCGAGCCGTCGCGGTCGACGCGCAGCACGCCCTCGCTGAGGCGGTGCAGCATCGTCTCGCGCTCCCCGACCAGGTCGGCGATCTCGCCCGGCTCGAGTCCGAGGATCCGTCGCCGGATGAGCGCGGCGACCCACGCCGCCCCGAAGACGCCTACGACGGCGGACCCGCCGAGCGCGAGCAGCAGCCACGGCAGGCGCCCCTGCACGTCGGCCGCCAGTTCGGCTTCGAGCTCACCCACCGACACCGACCCGATGATCTCGCCGTCGCCGGCGCCGCCCCGGAAGATCGGCACCTTCACGCGGTACGACTCCCCCAGGGTGCCCGTCTCGGTGCCCGACCAGATCTGGCCGGACAGCGGGATCGACGGGTCGGTCGAGACGCTCTCTCCGATGCGGTCGGGGTTCGGGTGCGAGTAGCGGATGCCGTCGGCATCCGTCACGACGACGTAGGTCAGGTCGGACGCCTCCCGGATGACCTCGGCGATCGGCTGGATGGTCGCACTGGGATCGGGGCCGTCGAATGCGTCGACGATCGTCGGGAGGCGCGAGATGGACAGCGCGACTCCGGCCATGCGATCGCGGTACGAGTCGCGGATCGAACGCTCCTGCAGACTCACCGACACGACCCCGGCGATCACGATGACGATGCACACGATGAAGGCCTGCAGCAGCAACAGCTGCCAGCGAAGCGACATCGCTCGGGGCACCTGCCCATTGTGCCTCTCAGCGGCAGTTCGCGCAGGCCTGGGTGCGACCAATAGTTGCGTAAGTCGCTCTTTCTTTCGCAAGCGCGACAACGGATGCCGGGGTGCCTACCGTCTGCACAGGACGACGATGCGAAGACGCTCGTCGCAACTCGAAGGAGAGTTCCCATGCGCAAGACGCTCACTGTTGTCGCCGTCGCCGGTATCGCAGCGATCGCCCTCACCGGCTGCAACCCCCGCGGCGCAGCCGTCGGCGGAGGCTCGGAGTCCGGTGGCGCCGAGGCTGCCGCGATCGACTCCGTCAGCATCATCGTTCCCGCCGACCCCGGCGGTGGATGGGACCAGACCGGTCGCGCTGCGTCCGGCGTCCTCACCGGCGAAGGCCTCGTCGACACCGCCGCCGTCACCAACATCGGCGGCGCCGGCGGCACGGTCGGGCTCGCCTCGCTCGCCAACGAGACCGACCCCAACACCCTCATGGTGACCGGACTCGTGATGGTGGGTGCCGTCGAGACGAACGCCGCCGAGAACCGCATCGAGGACACCACGCCGATCGCCCGCCTCACCGATGAGCCCCTCGTCGTCGTCGTGCCGGCCGACAGCGAGTTCCAGACCCTGAAGGAGCTCGTCGACGCCGTCGTGGCCGAGGGCCAGGACATCACCATCACCGGCGGATCGGCTGGTGGCGCCGACCACATCCTCGCCGGCCTCCTCCTCGAAGAGGCGGGCCTCGACGGGGCGGGCATCACCGAGAAGCTCAACTACGTGCCCAACGCCGGTGGCGGCGAGGCCGTCTCCCTCCTCCTCGGCAACAATGCGGCCGCCGGCATCTCCGGCGTCGGCGAGTTCTCCGAGTACGTCGAATCGGGCGACCTCCGCGCGCTGGCCGTCTCGAGCGGCGAGCCGGCCCAGCTGCTGCCCGACGCCCCCACCATGACCGACGAGGGCTACGACATCGTCTACACCAACTGGCGCGGACTCCTCGCCCCCGGCGACATCACGGATGCCGAGAAGGAGAGCCTCGTGGCCCTGGTCACCGAGATGCGCGACTCCGCCGGCTGGAAGGACGCGCTCGAGGAGGCCGGCTGGACCGACGCCTTCCTGACCGGTCCTGAGCTGGACACCTTCATCGACGAGAACATCGCCGAGGTCTCCGGCACGCTCGAGAGCATCGGTCTGGTCCAATGACGAACGAGCCCCTCACCCGGAGCGAGGCGGACGCCCCGCCCCGCTCCGGGTGGCAGGCCGACCGCATCGGGAACCTGATCTTCGCGATCGTCATCGTCGGGCTCGGGATCTTCGCGCTCGTCGGCGCGCTGAGCATCCGCATCCCGAGCGGCGGTTTCGTCGGACCCCAGGTCTTCCCGATCCTCGTCGGCGTCATCCTCCTCGCCTCGGGGGCGGCCCTCGTCGTCGGCGCCCTCCGCGGGAACGTGGCCGCGCCGGATGCCGGTGAGGACATCGACCCGAACGCCCCGACCGACTGGTGGACGATCCTCAAGCTCGTCGGACTCGTCGTCGCCGTGATGCTCCTGCTCGAGATCCTCGGCTGGTGGATGGTCGCGGCGCTCCTGTTCGGCGGCGCCGCCTGGACCCTCGGCGCGAAGAAGCCCTGGCTCGCCTTCCTCGTCGGGCTCGCGATGGGCCTCGCCACGCAGCTGCTGTTCGGCGAGGGCCTCGGCCTGTCGCTGCCCCGCGGCATGGCGTTCGACTGGTGGTACGGCCCCGGACCCCTGTTCGGCTGATCGGAAAACGGACATGGACGCACTCAACTCCCTCATGCAGGGGTTCGCGACGGCTCTTCAGCCCGAGTACCTGCTCTTCGCCCTCCTCGGCGTCATCATCGGCACCGCCGTCGGGGTCCTCCCCGGCATCGGCCCCGCCATGACGGTCGCCCTCCTCCTCCCTCTCACCTACTCGCTGTCGCCGACCGCGGCGATCATCACCTTCGCCGGCATCTACTACGGCGGCATGTACGGCGGCTCGACGACCAGCATCCTGCTCAACACCCCCGGCGAGTCGGCCTCGGTCATCACCGCGATCGAGGGCAACAAGATGGCCAAGCTCGGTCGGGGCGCCGCCGCGCTCGCGACCGCGGCGATCGGCTCGTTCATCGCCGGCACGATCGCGACGGTGCTGCTCACCCTCTTCGCCCCGATCATCGCGACCTTCGCGGTCAACCTGGGGCCTGCGGACTTCGTCGCGCTCATCGTGGTCGCCTTCATCACGGTCGGCGCTCTCCTCGGGTCCTCGCCGGCGCGCGGCCTCGCCTCGCTCGGGATCGGCCTCATGGTCGGCCTCATCGGCACCGAGGTCACCACCGGCCAGGCGCGCTACACCCTCGGCATCCTCGCCCTCTCCGACGGCATCAGCGTCGTCCTCGTGGCGGTCGGCCTCTTCGCGATCGGCGAGACGTTCTACGTCGCGTCGCGGCTGCGGCACGGTCCGATCCCGGTGATCCCGGTGACCCGCGGATGGCGCAACTGGATGACGCGCGACGACTGGAAGCGGTCGTGGAAGCCCTGGCTCCGCGGCACCTTCATCGGCTTCCCGGTGGGCACGATCCCCGCCGGCGGCGCCGACGTCGCGACCTTCCTGTCGTACGCGACCGAGAAGAGCCTGTCGAAGAACAAGGGCCAGTTCGGCCGTGGCGCCATCGAGGGCGTCGCGGGCCCCGAGGCCGCCAACAATGCGGCCGCCGCCGGTGTGCTCGTGCCCCTGCTGACCCTCGGCCTCCCGACCACGGCGACCGCGGCGATCATCATCACGGCCTTCCAGTCGTACGGCATCCAGCCCGGGCCGCAGCTGTTCCAGAACCAGGGCGACCTGGTGTGGGCGCTCATCGCGAGCCTCTACATCGGCAACGTGCTGCTCATCGTGCTGAACCTGCCGCTCGCGGGCATCTGGGTCAAGCTGCTGCAGATCCCGCGGCCCTACCTGTACGGCGGCATCCTCATGTTCGCGGTGCTGGGGGCCTACGCGATCAGCTTCTCCACTCTCGACATCCTGATCCTCCTGATCGTCGGAGCGCTCGGCTACTTCCTCCGGAGGTTCGGGTTCCCGATCGCTCCGCTGGTGGTCGGGCTGATCCTCGGGCCGATGGGCGAGCAGCAGCTCCGCAAGGCGCTGCAGCTCAGCCAGGGCGACATGCTCGACCTCGTCATGCACCCGTTCGCTGCGGGCGCGTACATCGTGCTGGCCGTGCTGCTGGCCGGTGGCCTCTGGCTCAAGCGTCGCCAGAACCGCTACGAGCTCGCTCTGGAGGCCTCCCTCGCTGCCGACGAAGGCCACCCGCAGGCGGCGGTCGACCGGATGTGGCAGCCGGGCGAGCGCCCGACCGACGTCCGGACCGACACGATCCGGGCGGAGCTCGCCGCCAAAGAGGCGAAGCGCGAGGCCAAACGCCGCCGCTGAACCGCAACGGAGAACGGCCCTGTCCTCGAGAGCGATCTCGGGGGCAGGGCCGTTCTTCGTGGGCGTCGCCCGCCGAGCTCAGCGCCGGCGGAGCAGGGCGGCCGCGCCGACGGCGGCGGCAGCGGCGAGCGCCGACCCGGCCGCGGTCGCGGTGCGGCGGTGTCCGATCGCCCAGGTCTGGATGCTGCCGTTCTTGGCCCGGTCGTCGAAGGCGCCGTGCGAGCCGTGGTCGCCGGGCACCGGCTCGTAGAGGTTGGGCGGCGTCGTCGACTCGCCCTTGTCGGGGGCGAACTGGCCCTCCCAGGCGTTGCGCGCGAGGTACCAGTCGAGGAACCGCCCGGCGAAGCGGGTGCCGAGCACGAGGCCGACGGTCGACTCGCCCACCCAGGTGCGGCGACGCGGACGGTCGGCGACATCCGCGACCGCCTTCGCCCCGACCTCGGGCTGGTAGATCGGCGGCACGGGCTGCGGGTGCTGCGGGAAGGGTGATTTCACCCACCCGAACTGGGTTGTGTTGAGCGCCGGCATGTCGACGATCGAAACGGCGATCGCGCTCTTCTCGTGCGTGAGCTCGGAGACGACCGAGTCGGTGAAGCCGTCGATCGCGTGCTTCGCTCCGCAGTACGCCGCCTGCAGCGGGATGCCGCGGTGGGCGAGGGCGGAGCCGATCTGGATGACGTGGCCGCGGTCGCGCGTGCGCATGCGGGTGAGCGCGGCGCGGGTGCCGTTGACGGCGCCGAGGTAGGTGACGCGGGTCGCGCGCTCGAAGTCTTCGGGCTTCGTGTCGAGGAAGGGCGAGATGCTCCCCGACATGACGTTGTTCACCCACAGCGCGATGGGGCCGAGTTCGCTCTCCACCTCGGATGCCGCGCGGTCGACGTCGTCGTTGTCCGACACGTCGACGGACACGGCGTGGGCGCGGCGACCTGCGGCGCGGACCTCCGCCGCCGCGGCATCCAGGCCGTCCTTGCCGCGGGCGAGGATCGCGACGTCCCATCCGCGTCCGGCGAGCTCGCGGACGATCGCCCGGCCGAGGCCTGCGCTGCCGCCCGTGACGACGGCGACTCCTCGTGACATTTCGGTGCTCATTGGTGACCTCTCATCGACGTTCGCTCGCGCTCGCGCCGAAGGCGCCGCGCGTCCTCCTTATCCTGAGGTCGGCGCCCGACTCGCCCCATCGGGTTGTCACCCGGGCGACGATGGAGTACGGCGCGACATGTCGCCCACTACGGTGAGACCGTGCGATCGGTAATCGGGATGTCGGGGCGACTGCTCGTCGCGCACTGGCCTGCGCTCGTCGCCTGGTATCTGGCGGGGACCCTCGGCCGCTACGTCGGGCTCGAAGTGGCGGGGTATGTGGGCGGATACACGGCGATCGGCGGCATCCTGCTGATTCCGCTCGCGATCCTCGCGAAGCTCATCAGTGTGGTCGCCATGTTCCTGGTGCTCCGCGACGGGATGGTGCGACTCGGTGTCGTCGCGCCGGTTCCGACGGGGTCGCGCGAGCGGCGCGCGGCATTTCGCGACGCACTGGTCTCGTCCGTGCTGCCGTTCATCGCGGTGTACGCGGCGCTCGGCTTCCTCCGCGACGACGTCGCCGCCTACCTCGATGCGGCGCTCAAGAGCTTCACCTCTCGGAGTTTCGGCGCACCCCCCGGCGTGACGCTGGACCGTACGGGCGCCGTCGACTCGCTCACCTGGGAACCGTGGACCATCGCCGTCGTGATCCTGGCATTCGCCGGACGATGGGCGTGGAACCGCTACAAGGCGAAGCTCCCCCGGTGGACGGCGCTGATCGCGACCTACCTCGAGGGACTGTGGGTGTTCCTCACCGCGTACTTCATCGGCGAGGCACTCGGACAGGCGACCGCGTGGGTGGACTCGCGGCAGGCCATGGTGTGGCTCGCCGACGCGAGAGAGTGGGTCGGCGGATGGTTCGCTCCGCTCGGCTGGGCCTGGGATGCCGTCGGCGTGCTCCTCGCGGAAGCGGGGCAGGTGCTGCTCGTGCCGCTCGCGTGGCTCACGATCGCCGGAGTGATCTACGGGCAGGCGGTGACCCCGCAGGGCGTGCAGTGGCGCGGGGAGCTCGCCGAGCGGGCGCGGTCGCGCTACGGCACGGTGCCGCAGCGGCTCCGCCGGCGGCTCGCCGACCTCGGTTCGAGCGCGGGAGCCCGGTTCCGGCCGATCTGGCGCGCGATCGTGCTGATGTGGCGGGGCGGGCCGATCCTCATCGGCGGCTACGTCCTGGCCTACGCACTCGTCGTCATCGCCGACCGCGGCGCGCGATTCGGACTCACCCGGCTCATCGGGCCGCAGGATTTCTGGACCGTCTGGCTTCCGGCCTACCTGCCGGTCGTGCTCGTCGTCTCGATCGTGACGGAGTCGGTTCGCACGGTCGTGATCGCGAGCGCCTATGACGCCACGGTGGGCTCGCTGATCGGCGCACCCGCCGTCGCGCCCGGACACCCCGAGGACGACCGCGATTCAGTCCTGGGGCAGGAGGCGCAGATAGCCCGGGAGCTCGTCCGCGACGACGATGTCGATGCCGAACGGCCCGTCCGCGTCTCGAGGGATGAGGAAGGGGACCTCGATCCAGAACCTGCCCTCGATCGTTGACGTCGGTTTTCCGCTCGGGTCCACCGGGACGAACAGCTCTGAGGGGCATAGCGGCGGCTGCACGCTGCGCCAGCCCACCTCGGAGCTGGCTGACGACCATTCGCGACCGGAGTCGAGTTCGGTCAGGAGCGGCACCGAGCACGGTCGCGTCGTGCCGAGCCGGTCGACGCGCACCCGCGCGACGACCACCCGCGACGCGGCGGGAACGGAGATGCCGTCGGGGACGACGTAGGTCTCGTCGAGCTCGACAGGACCGAAGAGGATCCCGCCGAACGCCGGCTCCTCCCCCGCTGTCCGGGTGTCGGGGAACACCGGCCGGCCGACGTTGCGATCGAGCCATTCATTGCCCCCGACGACCACCGCGGTGAGGGGGAGGAGGAGGACCACGGCGACAAGAGCGAGGGCGTTGCGGCGCCACCACGCGCCGGTCACGGCAGCACCCACTCCGTCGCCTGCAGCTCGACCTCGTCGGCAGGCTCGAGCGCGCCGAGGTCGAAGGGCACCTCGACGAGCGAGTCGAGCCGCGTCTCGGTCTCGTCGATCGCCACCTGGAGCACCGCGGTACCCGTGCCGGCATCCGCGGGAAGCTCGAACGCGACGCTCCCCTGGCGCGGCAGACCGACGGCGAGACCGCCGCGCGAGATGGACGTCGGCCTCTCGCTGGCCCGGTAGGTCGCGCCGTCGACGAGGAGGACGACGTGGCCGAGCGTGGTGCCCTGCTCGGTCGTCCGCGACTCCGCCTCGATGTCGACGACGACCCAGTTGCCGTCGCCGTACCAGCCCGCCTGGTCGACCGCGGTCGCCCCACGCCTGACCTCGGTGACGGTCAGAGTGAACTCGCGTCCCACGATCTCCTCGTCGAGCGAGCCGGTGACGACGAACGGGGCTTGCACGGCATCGTCCGACGGGGTCAGGCGCCCCACGCCCCACGCCGCGACGACGAGGGTGATCCCGACGACCCAGACGAGCCACGGCTTCATCCTTCACCGTCCTCGCCCGCGTCGGCGCCCGCTCCGACATCGGTGACGTCGACGGTGAGCCGGGCGCCCTCGACCGGATTCGCCCACCATGTCCCGTAGGTGATGAGCTGACCGGTCTGCAGGGTGAAGTCGCGCAGATCGATCTCCAGCTCGTCGCCGTCCGCGAAAAGATCGGCGTCCACCGCCCAGGTGAGCACCAGCTCGGCGGGAACGCCGGGCTGCAGGAAGGGCGCCGTGTTGGCGTCATCGAATCGGGCGACGGCGGTGGGCGCCAGGTCTCCCAGCTGGTCGACGCGCACGGCCCCGGTGACGCCGCTCGCGTGGCCGGCCGGGAGCGCCCTGTTCCACAGGTTCTCCACCGTCACGACGAGAGCCAGCACGCGCGTGTCGGCCTTGTCCTCCTCGGCGATCGTGATCCCGGCTTCGGGCAGCTCGTCGATGAGCACGGCGCGCTCGACCGTCAGGGCGAAGGGGCCGTTCTCGTGGGTCTCTCCCGCTTCGAGGTCCGGCACGGGGGGCGCCGCGACGGCGTTCAAGCCTCCGAAGGCGGCGGTCACCGCGAGGAAGGGAACAGTCAGGATGCCGGTGAGCCACCCCGTCGGCACGCGGTCGGTCACGGCGCCCACCCATCCGGGCGCGCGCCGTGGCCGGGCAGGCGTCTGCGGCGCGGCGCCCGTACGGCCCGTGTCGGCAGCGGCGGGCGGCGGCGTGGTCACGCGCACATCCTATGGCGCGCGCCGCTACGCCGTCAGCGGACATCAGCCCTCGGGGGGACGCGGATGTCGGATGTCAGTGCCACTCTGATCTCATGCTCGGAACCCTTCTGCTCCGGTACCTCCGGAACTATCGTTGGCTGCTGCTCGGGGTGCTGGTCTTCCAGTTCGCCTCCGCCCTCGCGGCCCTCTACCTCCCGCGCCTGAACGCCGACATCATCGACAACGGCGTCACTCGCGGCGACATCGGCTACATCTGGTCGAACGGCGTGCTGATGCTCGTCATCGCCCTGGGCCAGATCGTCGCCTCCGTCATCGCCACCTTCTTCGCCGCGCGAGCCGCCATGTCGGTCGGCCGCGACATCCGCCGCGACGTGTTCGACAAGGTCAGCGGGTTCTCCGAGCGCGAGGTCGCGCAGTTCGGCGCCGGCTCCCTCATCACCCGCAACACGAACGACGTCCAGCAGGTGCAGATGCTGGCAATGATGGGCGCGACCATGCTGGTCACCGCTCCCCTCCTGGCGATCGGCGGCATCATCATGGCGCTGCAGCAGGACGTCGGGCTGAGCTGGCTGATCGGCATCTCGGTGCCGACCCTGCTCGTGATCGGCATCCTGATCATCAGTCGCATGGTGCCGCTCTTCCGCAGCTACCAGGTCAAGCTCGACAACGTGAACCGCATCCTCCGCGAGCAGCTCACGGGCGTGCGGGTCGTCCGCGCGTTCGTCCGCGAACGCATCGAGGAGGAGCGCTTCCGCGGGGCGAACACCGACATCCTCGTCGTGGGCCGCAAGGTCGGCTCGCTCTTCGTCCTGATGTTCCCGCTCGCGATGCTCGTGCTGAACGTCACGGTCGTCGGCGTCATCTGGTTCGGCGGCATCGAGGTCGATCAGGGCAACGTCGACATCGGCACGCTGTTCGCCTTCATGCAGTACATCGGTCAGATCCTGATGGGCGTCCTCATGGCGACCTTCATGACGATCATGATCCCGCGCGCGGCCGTCTCCGCCGATCGCATCGGCGAGGTCCTCGCCGTCGAGGGCGGGCTCGTGAAGCCCGCGAACCCGGTGAGCGTCTTCCCGACCCCGGGGTCGGTCGTCTTCGACGACGTGAGCTTCACCTATCCCGGAGCCGACTCCCCCGTTCTCGAAGGCATCTCCTTCCGCGCCGACCCGGGTGAGACGGTCGCCATCGTCGGCTCGACCGGCGCCGGCAAGACCACGCTCGTCTCACTCATCCCGCGTCTGTTCGATGTGACGGGCGGCTCGGTCGCCGTTGCGGGCGTCGACGTGCGCGAGGCCGACCTCGACGCCCTCTGGCAGGGCATCGGAATGGTGCCGCAGCGGCCCTTCCTGTTCACCGGGACGATCGCCTCGAACCTCCGCTTCGGCCGCGAGGAGGCGACGGATGCCGACCTGTGGCACGCGCTCGAGATCGCGCAGGGGCGCGACTTCGTGGAGGAGATGGACGACCAGCTCGGCAGCCGCATCTCGCAGGGCGGCACGAATGTCTCCGGCGGGCAGCGTCAGCGCCTGTCGATCGCCCGCGCCATCGTCCACCGTCCCGAGATCCTCGTCTTCGACGACTCGTTCTCGGCGCTCGACCTGACGACGGATGCGAAACTCCGCCAGGCGCTGTGGCGAGAGCTGCCCGCGGTGACGAAGATCGTCGTCGCCCAGCGCGTGTCGACGATCACCGACGCCGACCGCATCGTCGTCCTCGACGCCGGGAGGATGGTGGGCGTCGGCACGCACGAGGAGCTTCTCGCGACGAGCACCACCTACCGGGAGATCGTCGAATCACAGCTGGGGGTGGACGCATGAGCGGCACGGAGAAGACGCCGACGAAGACGCCCCGCGGGCGCCGGAACGCGGGTGCGCCCACCGCGGCGCCCGAGCTGACCGACGAGGAGAAGCTCGAGCTCGAACTCGCCGAGCAAGCCCGCCAGAACAGCGGCGACTGGGACTCGGTCGCCCCCGGCAAGGCGTCGAACTTCGGCCCGAGCTTCATCCGGATGATCGGGCTCCTCGCCCCGTTCAGGTGGGTCTTCGCCCTCGTGACGCTCGCGGGAGCCATCGGGGTCGTCCTCGCGGTCGCCGCCCCGAAGATCCTCGGTGAGGCGACGAACATCATCTTCGAGGGCGTCCTGTCGAACACCCTCGGCGCGCGCCCCGAGTTCGCCGGGCTGACGCAGGCGCAGACGGTCGAGGCGCTCCGCGGCGCCGGTCAAGCTGAGCAGGCGAACATCGTCGAGGCGATGGCGAACTACGCGCCCGGCGCCGGCGTCGACTTCAACGCGCTCCGGGTCGTGATCACCTGGGTCCTCGTCATCTATGTGGCATCCGCTGTGCTGACCTGGCTGCAGGGCTACGTCATCAACGTCATCATGGTGCGCACGATGTGGCGCCTGCGTGAAGACGTCGAGGCGAAGCTCAATCGTCTGCCGCTGTCGCACTTCGACCGGGTGCAGCGGGGCGAGCTGATCTCCCGCGTGACCAACGACATCGACAACATCACGCAGACGATGCAGCAGTCACTGTCGGGTGCGCTGACGGCAGTGCTCACGGTCGTGGGCGTGCTCGTCATGATGTTCTCCATCTCGTGGCAGCTCGCGATCGTCGCCCTGATCTCTCTGCCGCTGATGGCCGTCATCTTCGGTGTCATCGGACCCAAGTCGCAGAAGGCCTTCGGCTTGCAGTGGCGCAAGGTGGGGCGCCTCAACGCGCGCGTCGAGGAGTCGTTCTCGGGCCACGCGCTCGTCCGCGTCTTCGGGCGCGAGGCCGACGCGCGGGAGAAGTTCCAGGACGAAAACGAGGAGCTCTACCAGGCCGCGTTCAAGGCCCAGTTCCTCTCCGGCCTGATCATGCCCGGCATGACCTTCATCGGAAGCCTCACCTACGTCGGCATCGCCGTGCTCGGCGGTCTGATGGTCGCGAGCGGTCAGCTGCGCCTTGGCGATGTGCAGGCGTTCATCCAGTACTCGCAGCAGTTCACGCAGCCGCTGTCGGAGCTCGGCGGCATGGCGGCGGTCGTGCAGTCGGGCACGGCGTCAGCGGAGCGGGTGTTCGAGCTGCTCGACGCCGACGAGCAGGACGCCGACGACGATGACGCGCCCGCTCTCGCGGCCGGCAACGGCGTGATCGAGTTCGAGAACGTCAGGTTCTCGTACACGCCCGAGCACCCCCTCATCGGCGATCTCTCGTTCCGGGTGGAGCCGGGGCAGACGGTCGCGATCGTCGGCCCGACCGGGGCCGGCAAGACGACGCTCGTGAACCTGCTGATGCGCTTCTACGAGCTCGACGGCGGGCGCATCCTGCTCGACGGGCAGGACACCGCGATGCTGACCCGCGATGACGTCCGCTCGCGCACCGGCATGGTGCTGCAAGACCCGTGGCTGTTCGCTGGGACGATTCGCGAGAACATCCGCTACGGCCGGAGCTCCGCGATAGATCAGGAGATCGAGGACGCGGCGGTGGCGACGCGTGTCGACCGTTTCGTGCGGTCGCTGCCCGACGGTTACGACACCGTGCTCGACGAGGACGCTTCCAACGTGTCGGCAGGCGAGAAGCAGCTGATCACGATCGCGCGGGCGTTCGTCGCGCAGCCGGCGGTGCTGATCCTCGATGAGGCGACGTCGTCGGTCGACACCCGCACCGAGCTGCTGCTGCAGCACGCGATGGCCGCCCTCCGCGAGGGCCGCACGTCGTTCGTCATCGCCCACCGGCTCTCGACGATCCGCGACGCCGACCTGATCCTCGTGATGGAGCACGGCGACATCGTCGAGAAGGGCACGCACGACGAGCTCATCGCTGCGGGCGGCGCGTACTACCGCCTGTACCGGTCGCAGTTCGAGCAGGCGCACGCCGACACCGAGGCCGTACCGGTCGGAGCACCCGCCGGCGACGGCCACGCCGCCGGCGCTCCGGCATCCGAGGAGGCGACGACGGAGGGGACAGGCACAGCTTTCCCCCGCGCGGAATAATCCCGCGACCGAAGACGGTTGCGCCCCGTATGAGCCTTTACGAACCCGCCGTCTTCGGCGCCCTCGAGCTGTCCAACCGCGTCGCCATGGCGCCGCTCACGCGCACCCGCGCGACGGATGCAGGTGTGCCCACCGACATCATGGTCGAGCACTACCGCCAGCGTGCGGGCGTCGGCCTCATCATCACCGAGGGCACGTGGCCGGTCGCCGAGGGCAAGTCGTACCTCGGGCAGCCCGGCATCGAGACCGACGCGCACGTCGAGGGCTGGCGCCGCGTGGCCGACGCCGTGCACGCCGAAGGCGGAACCATCGTCATGCAGCTCATGCACGGCGGTCGCGTGTCGCACCCTGCCGTCTCGGGTGTCGATCGGGTCGTCGGCCCCAGCGCCCTCGCCGCTCCCGACCAGGCGCGCACCGCGACGGGCAAGGTCGACCTGCCGGTCGCCCACGAGCTGTCGCTCGATGAGATCCCGGGCGTCGTGGCGCAGTTCGTCCAGGCGGCGCGCAACGCGATCGCCGCCGGCATGGACGGAGTCGAGGTGCACGGCGCGAACAGCTACCTCGTGCACCAGTTCCTCTCCCCCGAATCGAACATCCGCAGCGACTCCTACGGCGGCTCGCCCGAGAACCGCGCCCGCTTCGGCGTCGAGGTCACCCGCGCGGTCGCCGAGGCCGTCGGGGCCGACCGCACCGGCATCCGCCTGTCACCGCAGCACAACATCCCCGGGGTCTCCGAGAGCGACGACGCCGATGCCCGCGCGACGTACACCGCACTCGCCGAGGGCCTCGCGCCGCTCGGCCTCGCGTTCGTCGACGTGCTGCACGCCGACCCGAAGAGCGCCATCGTCCAAGGCATCCGTCACTCAGCTGCCGCCCCGGCCATCCTCAACTCGGGGTTCGGCACCGTGACCACCCGCGAAGAGGCCGAAGAGCTCATCCTCGAGGGATGGGCCGACGCCGTCGCCGTCGGGCGCCCCGTGATCGCGAACCCCGACCTCGTGTCGCGGTGGGAGCAGCGCGCCGAGCTGAACGACCCGCGGCCGGAGCTGTTCTACGGCTCGAGCGCCGAGGGGTACACCGACTACCCGTCGCTCGACGAGGTGCGCTCCGCCACCCGATGACGTAGTGCTCCTCCGGCGCGCCCCGCAAGGGGGAGCTCTCACGTGGCGATCCGTAGCCCGGTGCCGATAGGTTTGGCCGGTCAGCGGGCTACGGATTCCACGGGACGGCGCCGCTCTCGATCACACGGGTCGAGCCGTTCGCACGACGGGGGAACCATGTCAGATCCACAGCAGCCGGATGCCGCCTCGACGCCGCCCGAGGGCACGCCGCCGAGCTCGACGCCCGATCCCGGGCAGCCGCAGACCGACCAGCCGCACGCCGGCTCGGCCCCGGCCGACCAGCCGCACTCCGACTCGAGCGATGTTCCCCCGGTTCCGCCCGCCACGAGCCCGCCGCCCGCGTACGGCGCCCAGCCCGGCGACGGCGCCCCGCAGCCGCCCTACGGCGAGCAGCCGCAGCCGCCCTATGGCCAGCCCGCCAGCGCACAGCCCGCGGGTGCGCAGCCGCCCTACGGCCGGCCGCCGTACGGCCAGGCCGGCGGAGCACAGCCCCCCTACGGCCAGCCCGGCGTCGGACAGCCCTACGGCCAGGCCGGCGGCGCACAGCCCCCCTACGGTCAGGCCGGCGGCGCACAGCCCCCCTACGGTCAGGCCGGATACGGACAACCGCCCTACGGGCAGGCTCCGTACGCGCAGCCGTACGGCCAGGCACCGTCGTCCGTTCCGTCCGGCCCGGTGACCCGCAACATCCTCGGCGTCGTCGGTCTCGCGATCGCCGCCGTCGGCACGATCCTCGGATGCATCCCCGGCATCCAGTTCCTCGGCTGGCTCCTGCTCCCGGTGGGGTTCATCCTCGGACTCATCGGCGTCTTCCAGAAGAACAAGACGAAGTGGGAGAGCATCACCGCGATGGTGGTCGCCGTCGTCGGTTCGATGATCTCGGCGATCATCGCGGTCGTGCTGTTCTTCGCCACGGTCAGCTCGTCGATCGCCGACAACCCGTGGTCGGACGGCTACCCCGACTCCCCCGCCACCGCGGCGCCGATCGACCCGCCGGCGGCGGCAGAGGTCATGCCGTTCTCGACGCCCATCGCGGGTGACCAGTGGGAGGTCCGCCTCGACAACCTCACGACCGACGCCGAGGCGCTCGTGACCGAGGCGAGCCCGATCAACGTGCCGGCACCTGCGGGTGAGCAGTGGATCATCCTCGATCTCACCGCCACCTATGTCGGAACGGGCGACACCGTCTCCGGCCTGGTGCAGGTCGAGTACGTGACGGCCGACGGCACCGGCATCTTCTCGTGGGAGAACTTCACTGCCGGCATCGAGCCGATGTTCGGCCTGAAGAGCGTGGGCCCCGGCGAGAGCGACTCGGGCAAGCTCGTCTTCCTGGTGCCCGACTCTCTCGACGGCACGTTCCGGGTCACTCCGGGCGTGCTCGCCAACCCCGTCGAGCTCGCGCTCCCCTGATACGGCGTGCCCCCGTCACCGGCTGACGGGGGCACGACATCAGCCGGCGGAGATCTGCCGCCTGACCTCGTCGATGGTCGCCAGAACAGACACGACCTCGTCGTGCGGATGCAGCGGCGATTCGATCAGCCCCTCTCCGACGTACGAGGCGAACGCGGTCGCCTGATAGGCGAGACCGTCGTGGACCTGCGGCAGAGCGTCGTCGCGCCACTCCTCCACCTGCTCGCCCTCGGCCGTGTGCACCGTGACGCGCACCCCGCTCGGGCCGTAGAAAGGGCTGAGGATGTCGAGGCGTCCCCGGGCGCCGAACACGGATGCCTCGACGGGCGTCACGGCGTGGAAGGTCGTGGTCAGGGCGGCCTGCGCCCCCGTCGCCGCTTTCAGGGCGATCGTGGCGCTCGAGTCGACACCGGTCGGGGCGACTGTGCCGACCGCGACGACCTCGGCCGGGGGCCCGATCACGGACGACGCGAACGAGACGATGTAGACGCCGAGGTCGAGCATCGCTCCCCCGCCGAGCTCCGGGTTCCACATGCGACTCCCGGCATCGAACTCGACGAGCGAGCCGAAGTCGGCCCGAACGAGGGCGACGTCGCCGAGAAGCCCCGACTCGAGCACCTGACGCAGCACGTCGGCCTGCGGCAGGTAGCGGGTCCACATGGCCTCGGCGACGAGGACGCCCGCGGCTCGTCCGGTGGCGAGGATCTCACGGGCGTCGTCTGCCGAGAGGGCGATCGGCTTCTCGATGAGCACGTGCTTGCCGGCCGCGATCGCAGCCAGCGCCTGCTCCCGGTGCAGCGGATGCGGGGTCGCGACGTAGACGACGTCGACCTCATCGTCGGCGAGCAGGGCCTCGAGCGACGCGTGCACGCGAGGAATGCCGTGCGCGTCGGCGAAGGCGCGGGTCTTCGCGGCATCCCGTGCCGTCACGGCCACGGCGCGCTGGGCCGTGTGCGCGTGGATGGCGTGCACGAAGCGGTCGGCGATCCCGGTGCCCACGATGCCCCAGCGGAGGGCGGGGACGGCGGCGGGATCGAGCAGGCGCGGCGACGGGATGAGAGAGGTCATTCCGCGATCCTCTCGGACGAACCGGCCCGCCGTCGACCCGTGCGGGCGAATCCGTGCGACGCCGGCTCAGGATGCTGCCGCGTCGGGCTCCGTCCGCAGCTCGCGGCTGATGGCGCGAAGGCCCGTCTCGAGCGCCTGCAGCTCGTCGACCGTGAGGCGGGACAGGACGTCGGCGCCGAGTTCGGGCCGGGCGGCCATGAGCTCGCGGACGACGGCGCGGCCGAGATCGGTCGCGTGGATGCGGCGCACCCGCTGGTCGGCGGCGTCGGCCTCGCGGGTGACGAGGCCTCCCGCGACGAGCCGGTCGACGAGTCGCGTCATCGAGGGCATCGTGACACCGAAGATCTGGGCGAGACCGGCGCCGGTGGCGCCCGCCTCGGTCGTGACGACGACGCTGAGGGCGCGCAGCTGCGGGAGCGTGAGATCGGTCGTCAGCAGCGGCGCGAGCACGCGCGGGATCGAGCGGACGGTGATCGCGATCGACAGCGCTTCGATGTCGGCGATGGCGCGTTCGCGGGCGTCGGAGGGCATGACCTCACCGTAAAGCCATAGCCGATCCCTCGAGAACCTTAGTTAGCCCAAAGCTAACCTTTTGCCCATGACCTCTTCGATCCTCTCCCCCGCAGATGAGACCCGCCTGAGCGCCGCGCGCGAGGAGTACGCGCGAGAACGCGACCGCCGCATCCGCCCCGACGGCGCGCGCCAGTACCGCAGCGCCGCGGGGGCGTTCGGCTACTACGCGAAAGACCCCTACACGCCGTGGGCCGAGCGCGAACCCGTCGCCGACACCGTCGACGTTCTCGTGATCGGCGCCGGCTTCGGGGGTCTCCTCACGGCCGCGCGCCTGCGCGACGCGGGCGTCTCCTCCCTGCGCCTGATGGACGAGGCGGGCGGCGTGGGGGGCACCTGGTACTGGAATCGCTACCCCGGCGTCCGGTGCGACATCGAGTCGTACGTCTACATGCCCCTCCTCGAGGAAGTGGGCTACATCCCCACCGAACGCTACGCCCGCGGCGAGGAGATCCGCCGGCACGCCGTCGCGATCGCCGAACGCTACGACCTCCTCCGCGAGGCTCTCTTCCAGACCCGCGCGACCTCGCTGACCTGGGATGACGACGGCGACTGCTGGCTGGTCGAGACCGACCGCGGCGATCGCCTCGCGGCGCGATTCGTCGTGACGTCGTCGGGCACCCTCACACAGCCCAAGCTCCCCGGCATCCCGGGGATCGAGTCGTTCCGGGGGCACACCTTCCACACGAGCCGGTGGGACTACGGGTACACCGGCGGCACGCCCGACGGCGGCCTGACCGGGCTCGCCGACAAGCGGGTGGCCGTCGTCGGAACGGGCGCGACGGGCCTGCAGGTGGTGCCGCACGTGGGTGAGGATGCCGCGGAGCTGATCGTCTTCCAGCGCACCCCCTCGACGGTCGACGTCCGCGACAATCGTCCGACGGATGCCGCGTGGGCGGCGTCGCTGCAGCCCGGATGGCAGCGGGAGCGCATGGAGAACTTCCTCGCTGTCCTGGCGGGCGAGCCGGTCGAGGAGAGCCTCGTCGACGACGGGTGGACCACGACCGTCTCGCTGCAGCGGCAGATCCTCTCGGGAGCGGTCGACACGTCCGTCCCTCCCGAGGAGCGCGAGCTCCGTGACGAGCTCGCCGACCTCGACACGATGGACCGCATCCGCGCGCGCGTCGCGGCGACGGTCGACGACCCGGCGACCGCCGCGGCGCTCATGCCCTGGTACCGGTACATGTGCAAACGTCCGGGCTTCAGCGACACCTACCTGCCCACGTTCAACCGTCCGAACGTGCGGCTCGTCGACACCGCGGATGCCGGCGGCATCACCCGCATGACCGAATCGGCGATCGTCGTCGGCGACGTGACCTACGAGGTCGATTGCGTCATCTTCGCGACCGGGTTCGACGTCGGCATCTCGGGCGTCATGTCGGGCACGCTCCCGGTCACGGGAAGAGGCGGCCGGTCGCTCCTCGAATCGTGGGCGCGCGGGCCGCGGACGCTGCACGGCTTCACGTCGCACGGGTTCCCGAACCTCTTCCACCTCAGCGGCATCCAGAACGCGAACTCGGTGAACTTCGCCCACATCCTCCTCGAGCAGGCCGAGCACATCGCCGCGGTCATCGCCCGCGGAAGTGACGCAGGGGTGCGCCGCATCGAGCCGTCCGCGGAGGCCGAGGAGGCCTGGGTCCGCACCGTCCACGAGACGGCCGCCGATCCGAGCGCGTTCCAGGCGGCGTGCACGCCCGGCTACTACAACGGTGAGGGCACGAGATCGATCGGCGGCGCGTCATATAGCCCTGGACCGATCGCGTTCCACCGCCTGTTGCGCGAGTGGCGGGCGGCGGGCATGTCCGATGTGCTCGTGGGTGCGGAGGAGGCCGCCACCCGCTGACGGGCGCCGCCCCGTCAATGGTCGACGAGGACGCCGAGCGCGTTGAGCTCCTGCCTCAGGGCGGGCGCGATGTGCTCGGCGAACTCGACCGTCAGGTGCGTCTGGTCGTACTTCGTGGGGACGTCTCCCGCGAACGGCGGGCAGACGTTCTCGGCGCACGTGAACGGCAGCGACGACAGTGCGTGGTCGCCACTCTTCGCCGCCGCGGCCCGGGAGGCCGCCTCCATCGACCGCCACGTGCCGTCCACGGCGCTGTCGCAGGCCTTCGGTGACGACGAGGGCGTGTAGCAGGCCGAGAGACTCACGCCGTGAGGAGGCGGAGCGAGGGAGAGCAGCCTGCCGGGCAGCCCGTACGTCGCGGCCTCGCGCTGCTGAGCGGCGATGAGCGCTTCGGCCGACAGGTCGTCGCCGTCGAGGGTGTGCCCGAGCGTGAACGCGTTCGACATCACGACCAGGTCGGGCTGGTCGGCGAGGATCATGCCCCGCACCGCGGCCTTGCGCTGCTGACAGCCGGCCATGACCTGCGGATCGTCGTTCTCGACGAGCACGTCGGTGAAGCGGCATCCGTACATGCCTGCGGCGGTCACGCGGATGCGGCCGTCGCTGTCGTCCGCGATGCGGCGGAACGCCGGGGCGTAGGCCATCGCGGTCGAGTCGCCCACGATGTAGACGTGCACGGGCGCGTCGGCCGGCCCCCACGAGCACGAGCCCGGGTCGGGCTCGCTCGTCGGCGAGAAGCAGCCCTGCGCCGGGTTGGCCCCCGACGACGCCGCCATGACGCGGTCGAGCGAGGGATGCAGCTCGGGCCACGTGTCGGCATCGACGGCGGCCGCGAGCTCGGCCTGGAGCGCGGCGAGCGGGTCTCGCGCGGGCGCGCCGGGGTCTGTCGCCGCCTCCGGCGCAGGGGCGGCCGGTAAACCGATCCGCGGCCCTAGACCCGAGCTCGTCGCCCAGAGCGCCCCGACCAGCACGACGGCGACGAATCCGGCGGTGGCGAGGAAGACCTGCCCGGCGAACCTCTCGCGCCAGGCCGCCATCCGGTCGACCGGCTCGGCAGCCGTGGCCGAGGGCGCAGGAGCAGCCACGGGAGCGGCAGGCGCGTCGAGCGCAGCGGACTGGGGCCGCTGCGGATGGCGCAGCGCGGGCGCGGACCCGTGCGCCGCCGGGCGCGCCGACCCCGGGAAGTACCGCGTGCCCGGAGTCCATCCCGGCGGCCGCGTCGGTCCGGCGACGGACGGAGAGCCCGAAGCACCCGAAGTACCCGAAGCAAGCGCAGCACCCGGGGCGACCGGCGCATCCGAGACACCCGAAGCGCCCGGGCCGACCAATGCATCCGAGGCACCCGAAGCACCCGAGACACCCGGCGCACCAGAAGCACCCACCGCATCCGAGGCGAGCGCGGCCCTCGGAGCGGGCCGCGGCATGCCCCCGAGGAAGGGCGCGTAGCGGAGGGGCTGCTCGACGATGAGGTACGACGCGAGGCTGAGGGCCGCGGTGGCGCCGAGCACGATCCACAGGTCGACGCCCGTCGGGGGCAGCAGCACGCCCGCGAACACGATGACGGGGAAGTGCCACAGGTACAACGAGTACGACATGTCACCGAGGAAGACGGCGGCGGGGTTCGTGAGCGGGAACAGGTGCCGGTGGCGGGGGTCTCCGGTCGTTCCTCCCGCCAGCACCAGGCACGTCGCCGCGACGGCGACGGCCGCCCACGGCGCGGGGAACCCCGCACCCTCGGGATCGATGACGACGATCGACCAGGCGATCCCGGCGACGCCGGCCCACTGCAGAGCGCCGCCGAGGGGGCGGGGCATCCGCCGCAGGAACGGCACGAGCACCGCGATCAGGGCGCCGGCGGCGAGCTCCCACGCGCGGGTGAGCGTCGAGAAGTACGCGAGGGTGGGTTGCGCCTCGGTCTGCGCGAGCGCCCAGCCGAACGAGGCGGCGCCGATCACCACGGCCATTCCGGCGACGGCGGCCGTCAGCCGGCGGCGGGCGGGAAGGACGAGCAGGGCGAGCGCGAGGAGCCCGGGCCACACGAGGTAGAACTGCTCTTCGACCGACAGCGACCAGAAGTGCTGGAGGGGTGAGACGGCCGCGGCGGCCGCGAAGTAGTCGGTGCCCTGCGCGGCGAAGTTCCAGTTCGAGGCGAACACGGCCGCCCAGACGGCATCCGCCATCGTCTGATCGGCGCGGAGCCGGTTGAAGGCCACGAACGAGACGGCGACCGTCACCCCGAGCACGAGGAGCGCCGCCGGCAGCAGCCGTCTCGCACGACGGGCATAGAACGCCCCGAGAGCGATGCGGCCGCTTCGGCGCGTCTCGCCGAGGAGCATGCCGGTGATGAGGAAGCCCGAGATCACGAAGAAGACGTCGACACCCATCACGCCGCCGGTCGGCCAGCCGGCGGCGTGTGCGCCGATGACCGCGAGGACGGCGAGGGCGCGGAGGCCCTGGATGTCGCGGCGCGGAGCGGAAGCGGCGGGATCGGTGCTCATGAGGGGCGGCCGAGAGTGGCCGCCGAAAAGTCTACGGGACCGCTCCCACCCCTCAGCGGGGCGGTCAGCCGACCCGCGAAGCGGTCAGGAGCGCGGGAACGGCAGCGACGCGGCCGGCCACGTCGATCCGCGGAACTTCGCGACGTTCTCGCGCTGCTGCTGCACGGCGTCGAGGGCATCGGTGCGGAACGCGGTGGCGACCACGACGTCGCGCCAGTACTCGTCCCAGCCCTCATAGGCCGCGAACGCCTTGGCCGCGATCTGGTCGAGCAGCGCCCACGCCTCGTCGGCCGTGAGGTACCCGGCGACGTATGCATAGCGGATGCCGCCGATCGCCCGCTCGACATCGGCGGCGAGCAGTAGACGCGGCGGGTGCTCGGCCGTCCCCCGGGCGAGGTCGAGCACGTCGAAGACGGGGATGTCCGCGAGCGATGCGACGCGCGACATCATGTGGTCGGCGGCGTCGCTCTCGGCGACGTCCTCGAAGCGCTGGGAGAGCGGGCCCTTGTTCAGCATGTCGGCGGCGAGCATCTCGGCATCCGCTTTGGACACGATCTTGAACTGCTCGTCGAGTCCGCCCCGCAGCTGGCGCATCGAGGCGATGGGCAGCGCGAACCAGGGCGAGCCGTCGTCGCCGTCCTTGTAGCGCGCACGCATGTCGGCAGGCAGCTCGGCGTAGCTGGGCGTGAACGCGAGAGACGAGTTCCAGCCGCGCATGCCGTAGTCGCTGACGGCGTCGAGAGCGAGAATCTGCTGCTGGTGCAGCGTGAGGGCGCGGCGGCCCGACTTCTGGAGGTACTGCTGCTGCGCCCGGCGCGGGGCGCGCGCGTCGAAGAACGACATCGCGGTGGCGGCGACAGCGAGGCCGATCGCCATGGCGAAGCCGAAGGCCGCGAAGAAGGCGAACGTGTCGCCCGCCTCGATCAGCGGCCCGACGGCGACGAGGCCGGCGATGCCGAACGGCAGGGCGACGGCGGTCACGATCAGCGCGCGACGGGTGCGCTCCCGTTTGTCGGTGCGACGCCGCGCATCGAGCACGGGCACATAGCGGCGCCGCGGACGCACCGGGAACTCTTCGTCGCCCGGGTGGTTCTGCAGGCCGTGCATGACGTCACTCACACGGATCATCTTGGCATCCGATCGCCTCGGGAGCCGCGGCGACATCCACTCCCTTCGCCGGGCGGCCGGTCAGGCGAGGGCGACCATCTCGGCGCTCCTGGTCCACAATGCGCGGGCGAGGGCGTCATCGGTGGCGAGGCGGTGCGTCTTCGTCACCCGGTCGCGCTCGTAGTACGCCCCGGGCAGCCAGTCCTCGCCCGGGCGCCCACCGGCGAGATGCACGAGGCGGGCACCGCCCTCCTCGGTCGTCGTCAGCAGCCGCCGGGTGAGGGGGTTGTGGTAGATGAAGCGGAACGGTCCGGGCACGTTCGAGGCGAACTGCGTCGCGACGACGCCCGGGTGAAAGGCTGCCGCCGAGATGCCGTCCGGCCCCCACTGCCGCTGGAGCTCGCGCGTGAAGAGCACGTTGGCGAGCTTCGCGTTGCCGTAGGCGGTGCGCCCGCTGTATTTGCGCGCAGCGTTCAGATCGTCGATGTCGAAGCGGGAGAACAGCCGCGCGGCCGCGCTCGATGTCTGGATGATCGAGGCGCCACTGTCGACCAGGCGCCCCCGGAGCAGGTTCGTCAGCAGGAACGCGGCGAGGTGGTTCACCTGGAAGGTCTGCTCGAAGCCGTCTCCGGTGACGCGGCGAGCGCCGAAGATGCCGCCGGCGTTGTTGGCGAGCACGTCGATGCGGGGGTATTCGGCCAGGAGCTCGTCGGCGAGGCGGCGCACCTGAGCGAGCTCGGAGAAGTCGGCGAGGTGGTGCGGCATCCCCAGTTCCCTGGCGAGGGACGCCGTCTTCTCGGGCGAGCGCCCGACGAGCACGACGCGGTCGCCACGGGCGACGAGCTGACGGGATGCCGCGGCGCCGATGCCGTCGCTGGCGCCGGTGATGACGATGGTTCGCATGATGTCCTCGGGCTCGGGAAGTGGGGGGTCAGAACTCGTCGACGTAGCGGAGGCCGAAGTGCTCCTCGGTGTCGCCGATGGCGCGTTCGTCGACAGTCACGTCTTCGGTGGCGATCACGACGGTGACCTGCGGGGTGATGAGCACGTCGACCGTGCGATTTCCGACCACGACAAGCCGGACGAAATCGCCGCCGGCGCGGAGCGCGGCGAGAATGAGGGCGCGGATCTCCTCGACGGGCTGGCGGTGGGCCAGCTCGAAGCGCGCGTCGTTGATGTGGACGGTGGTCCGAGTCACCCTCTGCGCGTGGTTCATTTGGGCAACCGTAGGCCCTCTCCCTTTGAGCGGGCCGCCTCTTGACATGCCGCCGCCCGGGAGTGGCTCGCCCGCGCGGGCGCCCGCGAGGGAGATCAGCGCAGCGCGCGACGGTACCGCCGGCGTGCGACGAGCTGCGCCAGGCGCAGGAGCGGGTGGACCTGGCGCCAGAACCCGCTCGGCGCGGGCGCGGTGAGCGACCGCAACGTCAGGAAGACGGCGTCGCCCGAGCGGTGGACGATGAACGCCTCTTCTCCGGCGACCGGGTGCCCGGGGAGGGTGCGGTAGGTGTAGCCGACGCGGTTCGGCCCCTGGACGACCGCCACGACGATGACCGGTTCGCGCACCGTGACCGGTCCGATGCCGGCGGTGATCGCCAGCTGCTCCCCCGCGACGACCTCGTGCGCGTCGTCGACACGGAACCCGCTCCGGGTCTTCACACCCCACCGGAGCAGGTCGCGCGAGGCTCTCCGCCAGAGCTCCTCGCCGTGTCCGATCAGCGTCGTGCTCTCCGCGCGCCGGAAGGGCGCCGTCTCGCCGGGCTCCCAGTGCTCGGATGCCGGTGAGGTCGACGGGCCGGCGTCGGGGTCGGCGGGCAGGTGGCCGCCGGCGGATCGGTGAGGCCGTCGCATCATCGCTCTGCGCAGGCGCGCCGGATGCGGTCGACGATGAGGACGCGCGCGGCGCGACCGGCGCGCGTCGGGAGGAGCGGGAAGACGTGCACGAGGCCCTCGCGTTCGACGTACTCGACGTCGACGCCGGCGTCTCGAGCCGCAGCGACGAACAGCCCGGCGTCGGGGTTCAGGACGTCGCGGGTGCCCGAGAACACGGTGATGGGGCCGAGACCGGCCAGGTCTCCGTTCACGGGGCTGACGACGGGGTCGGTGACCTCGAGCGAGCCCCGCCACGACTCGACGAAGACCGATGCGCCTCCCGACGCCAGCCACGGGTCCGTCGGTTCGATCTCGGGGATGCGAGGGTTCGAGAACGTGAGATCGACCGCGGGCGAGATGGCCACCGTGCGTGCGAGAGCGATGCCGTGCCGGTCGCGCAACTGCAGCGCCGCCGACAGGGCGATCTGACCGCCCGCGGAGTCGCCCGCCAGCACGGCCGGCTCGCCGCTCTGGAGACGGTCGAGCACGATCTGCGTCACGCCGTCTGCGGCGCCCGCGGCGGTGCCGTAGGGCACGAGCGGGTAGATCGGCACGGTGACGGTGGTGTGGGACTCGGCAGCGATCTGCGCCGCGAGCCGCCAGTGCTGCGGAAAGATCTCGTGAACCCATCCCCCGCCGTGCACGTAGACGACGTGTCCGCGCGGCCGGCCGCGCCGGGGCGTCAGCGTGTAGACCGGCCACCCGTCGCCCGTCCGTGAGGCGACGATGTCGACGTCGGCGCCCAGCCGCGTCGGCGGCGCGTAGGACACCGGACGCAGGGCCCGCTCGCGCATCCGCTCGCGGGCCTTCTCCTCGCTGGCGAAGACGGCTTTGGCGTTCGTCAACCGGAGGACGATGGGAACAAGGCCCTCGGGGACGATCACGACGGCGGTCTCCTTCGTCAGGCGGTCAGCGCGGGTTCGCAGCCGTGCTGGCCATCCTACGGAGCGGGTGTCAGCCGCTTCGCGCCGCCGTGGTGGAGAAGCCGCCCCGAGGCGAAGAAGACGCCTCAGGCCATCGCGGCGTCGACGGCGGCGGCCACGTGGATCGCCGCGGTCGGGAACACCGGCACGGCGAGGTCGGCCTGGCACAGCAGGAGCTCGATCTCGGTGCAGCCGAGGATGATGCCCTCGGCGCCCTGTTCGACCAGTCGGTCGACGATGCCGCAGTAAGCGGTCCGCGACTCGGGCGACACGACGCCGTGGACGAGCTCGTCGAAGATCACCCCGTGAACGATCGCTCGATCCGCGGCATCCGGAACGACGACCTCGATGCCGTGCGCAGCCAGCCGCTCGCGGTAGAAGTCCTGCTCCATCGTGAAGGCGGTGCCGAGGAGGCCCGCACGACGGATGCCGCGCTCGGCGATCGCGGCGGCCGCGGCATCGGCGATGTGGAGCACGGGAATGTCGACGGCCGCCTCGATGTCGGCGATGACCTTGTGCATGGTGTTGGTGCACAGGACGATCATGTCGGCGCCGCTCGCCTCGAGGCGGTGCGCGCGCTCGGCGAGGAGGGCGCCCGCGGCGCTCCAGTCGCCCTGGCGCTGCATGTCGGCGATCTCGGCGAAGTCGACCGAGTCGAGGAGCACGGGCGCCGAGTGCAGGCCGCCGACGCGCTCGCGGACGTGCTGGTTCGCGAGCCGGTAGTACAGCTCCGTCGATTCCCAGCTCATGCCGCCCAGCATCCCGATGGTCTTCATGACCGCCTCCTTCGCTCCTCTCCGATCATCCCGACGCGGAGACGTGCGGTCTACGCCATAGTTGTTGGGCGAGACCAAACCCTGACTATGAGGTGAGCGCATGAGCCATGCCGACGACACCACCGCGTTCGTCGAGCCCGACGACGGCGACGAGACCGCCCTCGACCCGCGGTCGCTGATGGTCTTCCGCGCGGTCGGCCGGCGCGGCTCGATGAGCGCGGCCGCCGCCGCGCTCGGGTGGACGCAGCCCGCGGTGAGCCAGCATGTTCGCCGGCTCGAGCGCACCCATCGCGTGCCGCTGATCGCGCGGCGCGGGCGCGGCATCGAGCTGACGCCGGCCGGTCACGACCTCCTCTTGCATGCGGATGCCGTCGCGGCGACCCTCCGCGACGCCGAACGCGCGATGCGCGCCCACGCGCAGGCCGAGGCGGGCGTGGTGCGGGTCGTCGCGTTCCCGTCGGCGATGGCGACGATCGTCTCCCCCGCCGTCCGCGCGCTCGCAGACAGTCACGGCGGGCTGCAGCTGGAGCTGACGCAGCTCGAGCCCCCCGAGGCACTCCGGAGCCTCGCCCGCGGCGAGTGCGACATCGCGATCATCTTCGAGTACGCCGAGGAGCAGCTCGAGCTCGGCGCCTTCGTCCCGCATCCGCTCGCCGATGATCCGCTGATGGCGGTGCTGCCGGCATCCCACCCGGAGGCAGACGCGGATGCCGTCGCCCTCGACGACCTCGCCGGCGCACGCTGGGTCGCCGGGTGCGTCAACTGCCGGCGGCATCTGCTGCACTCGACCGCGCGTCACGGGTTCGCGCCCGACATCCGCCACAGCACCGACGACTACGTGGTCGTGCAGGCGCTCGTCGCCGACGACCTCGCTGTGGCCGTGCTGCCCGCCCTGGCGCTCGCCGCGAGCCGGCATCCGGCCGTCGCGACCGTGCCGATCGTGGGCGAGCCGCCGCGGCGGGTCGTCGCGCTGACCCGGCCGGGAGGCGTCTCGATCGCGGCGGTGGGAGAAGTGGTGCGCGCCCTGCGCGCGGCGGCACGCTGATCGCACGGTAGGTCGGGGGCCGCGCTGGGTCAAGGCCCTGCGGTGCGGGTCGCGGCCGCTCTTAGCGTCTCGGGATCGACGGGCCCCCGGAACTTCTCCGGTGCGCCGAGCCGAGAGGAGAAGCAATGGCCATCTGCGACATGTGCGGCAACGAGTACGACAAGACGTTCACGCTGACGCGAGGCGAGGACTCGGGCACGTTCGACAGCTTCGAGTGCGCGATCCACGCGATGGCGCCGACCTACGGACACTGCGGCTGCGCGATCATCGGTCACGGCGTCGAGGACGGCGGCGGCATCTACTGCGGCGCGCACTGCGCTCGCGCCATGGGCGACTCTTCGATCGTCGACCGCGCGCGCAGCGGATCGTCGCACGGGTCGACCGGTGCTCAGCCGGGTGCTGCGGCCGACGACGGCGGCAGTCATCCGGTTCCGAGCGACGTGACCGCCGGCGACATCCCGCCGCTGACCGAGACCCCGTGACGAGGCGCCGGACCCACCGGCCCCACCCAGAAAGGACGATGAGATGACGACCGATTCGACCCCCGACGTGCCGCTCGACCCCGACACCGGGCTTCCGCAGGAGCCTGTCACCGGAGCGACCGGCGATGATGCCCAGAACGCTGAGGCCCAGAACGCTGAGGCCCAGGATGCTGAGCCCCAGAGCGCCGACGAGGTGAGGACTCACCCGACGCTCGGCGCGACCGACGACCCCTCGATCTGACGCTCGCGGGCGCGTGCTCGCTGCGGACGTCAGTCGGTGTCTCGCGCGAGCGCGCGCAGCGGCGACTACCACGAGACCGCCGTAGTCCCAGTGGATACGACATCCGACGGCATCCAGCCGACAGGCTGTGACGTTCTCAGCTCTTCTTGACGGTGAAAGAAAGAGTGGGACCGAGTGTGCGCTTGAACTTCTTCGTGTCCTTCGGGAGGAACCTGACCGATACGAGGTGCGATCCCACCTTCATCGACGCAGGCAGCGTGATCGCACCCTTGCCGTTCTTGACCTTGACGCTGCCCAGCTTCTGCGAACCACTGAAGATCAGAGCAGTTCCCGAGGCTTTCGCGCAGGCGCGCGCGACCGGCGCCCGTCGCGTCGTCGCGGCCAGTTACGTCCTCGCGCCGGGCCACTTCGCCGACGTCATCGCTCGCGGCGGCGCGGACGTCGTCACCGCGCCACTGGCTCCCGACGACGCGGTCGCCCGCATCGTCGCCGAGCGCTACCTCGCCGCCGCCGGCGCCGTAGCTCACGCCGCCTGAGCCGGCGTCGCCCACCCCGCGAAAGCGCTCCTTCGTTCCGAGCGCGCTGTTCGCTGCGCGGCATCCAATGGCGCGCTCGGCACGAAGCGGCGCGCTCGGCCACGGACGCTGCGCGGCTCAGGCGAGCGCGGGGTGCAGGTGGGCGGACTCCAGCGCGACGACAGCCTGCTGCGCGCCCGCCGCGAGGCATCCGTCCACGTCGGCGCCCGCCAGATGCGCGGCGAGGAACCCGGCGAAGAAGGCGTCGCCCGCGCCGTTGGTGTCGACGAGGTCGACGGATGCCGCGGCCACGGCGTATCGCGTGCCCTCCGCGCCCAGCGCGATCGCGCCTTCGGCGCCGCGCGTACAGACCGCCATGCGTGGGCCGCGGTCGACGCACGATCGCAGCAGCGCCCACGGGTCGTCGACCGCGTCATCGTTCATGAAGACGACCTCGGCGGCACGCAGGAACGGCTCGTGGAATGCCGAGGACCCGTCGTAGTCGTGGAGGTCGGTCCAGACCGGGGCGCCGACGCCACGCCGGATCAGTTCGGCCCCGAAGGCGCCCAGATCGACGACGGCGACCTCGGCGGTCGCCAGATCGGCGAGCGACGTTTCCACAGCCGACTCGTCGGCGGGCGACGGGGTGGCGACGTACAGCGACACCCGTCCGCCCTCAGCGGTCATCAGGTTCACGTGCTGCTCGGTGACCGCGCTCACGTGCCGCACCACTTCGACTTCGGCGCGCCGCAGCGCCTCGGCGACCGCCACGCCCTCGGCATCCTCACCGAGCAGGGCGTGCAGTCGGACGGCGACACCCGCATCCGCCAGGTGCACCGCCTTTCCGGCCGACGTGCCCCCCACGGTGTGCACCGAGGCAGAGGCGAACTGCATGTGCGGAACGGGCTCGGGGAGGCGATCGAGCAGGATGAGGTGATTCCACGCGGCGGGCCCGCAAACGACGACGGTCATGCGCCCAGTCAAGCGCAGCGTCAGCCGATCGGCTCGGCGATGTCGTCGGCGCGGCGGCCCCCAGCACGGACGGCGCCCACCGACGCGGCGATCACGAGGACGATGCCCGCCATCTCCCAGACGGTGAGGTGCTGCCCCAGCAGGAGGAATCCGGCCAGCGCCGCCGTCGCGGGGGCGAGGGCCATGAGGATCGAGAACGCCGCCGCGGGGAGCCGACGGAGCGCAATGAGCTCGAGGGCGTACGGGATCGTCGACGAGAGCAGAGCGACCGCCGCGCCCAGCGCGACCAGGTCCAGCCGCAAGAGGTCCGCGCCCGCGTTCGCGATACCGAACGGGAGCGACAGCACGGCTGCGAAGGTCATCGCCAGCGCGAGCCCGTCCAGCCGAGGGAAGGCAGCGCCGACTCGCGCCGACGCGAGGATGTAGAACGCCCAGCTCACCGCGGCGCCCAGCGCGAAGAGCACGCCGAGGAGGTCGAGGCGGTCCCACCCGCCGCCGTGAGCGGGGTTCCCCGCCACCGTCGCCAACCACCTCGAGTCGATCGCCTAGATCGACGTCGCCCGCCCGCCCCGGTGACGGGCGGGCGGGCGATACGGAGGCCAGAGGTCAGCTGCCGAGCTTCGAGAGCTCCTCGAACTCGTCGTCGGTGAGCTCGATCGTCGCGCCCTGCAGGTTGTCCTCGAGGTGCGAGACGCTCGAGGTGCCCGGGATGGGGAGCATGACGGGCGAACGCCGCAGCAGCCAGGCGAGCGCGACCTGCGCGGGCGTGGCCTGCTTGCGCTCGGCGATGTCGGTGAGGGGCGAGTCGGCGCCGGTGAGTCCGCCGGTGGCGAGCGGGAACCACGGGATGAAGCCGATGTCCTGCTCCTCCGACCAGTCGAGGAGAGCCTCGGCGTCGCGCATCTGCAGGTTGTAGAGGTTCTGCACCGAGACGATCGTGGCGATCTCCTGCGCGGCCTTCACCTCGTCGATGGAGACCTCGGAGAGGCCGATGTGGCGGATCTTGCCCTCGTCCTGGAGCTTCTTGAGCTCGCCGACTTGGTCTTCGAGGGGCACCTTCGGGTCGATGCGGTGCAGCTGGAAGAGATCGATGCGCTCGAGGCCGAGGCGGCGGAGGCTGGTCTCGGCGCCCTGGCGGAGGAACTCGGGGCGGCCGAGCGGAGGCCACTCGTTGGGGCCGGTGCGGGTCAGGCCCGACTTCGTGGCGATGACGACGTCGTCGCCGTAGGGGTGGAGCGCCTCCTTGAGGAGCTCCTCCGCGACGTACGGGCCGTACGATTCTGCGGTGTCGAAGAAGTTGACGCCGAGCTCGACGGCGCGCTTGAGGACGCGGATCGCCTCGTCGTGGTCTTTCGGCGGACCCCACACGCCGGGGCCGGTGAGCTGCATCGTGCCGTAGCCGAGCCGGTTGATCTCGAGGTCGCCGCCGAGGCGGAACGTGCCGGACGACTGCGCGGGCTGGGTGGGTGAGCTGTTCGTCATGCGAGGGTCCAGCGCCCCGGGGGCCCGGATCATTCCCCCGGCGGCGCCCCGGCGTGTCGCGTCAGCGCGCGACGGGGCGGTATCCCGCCGGCGTCTCGATCAGAAGCTCGATGTCGCCGGGCGCGGGCCAGGCGCCCAGTTCGCCGACGCTGCGGTCGGCCTCGTTCCACTCGTCCAGGGCCTCGGGCGCCCAGTCGGAGCCCTCTTCGACGTAGACGCTCGCGAGGGCGCCGTTCTCGACGACCAGCCGCACTTCGAACGTGCGATCGTTCAGCGCACGGAACCGTCCGATGACGGGGAACGTCGCCTGCGCGGGCACCGCCGCAGGAAGGTCGGTCGGGGCGTCGAGCTGAGCACCGGGCCAGAACGAGGCGTCGTCGCCATCGCCGTAGTCGATCATCTGCGCGGCGGCGAGCTGAGCGCGCAGTTCGGGTGCGCCATAGGCATCGGTCGCCGCGAGCAGGTGCGCGGCGAGCTCGCGAATATCAGCGGGCACGGGCACGAGCGTCTCGGTCGCCTCGTCGAACTCGTCGGGCGTGTTCGGGTCGACACCGTCGACCTTCCGTCCCATCCACCACGAGGCAAGGGCGAGACCGGCCTCGCCGGCGGCGATCCAGTGGCGCGGGCGGCGGGCACCGGCGCGCACGAGCCCGTCGTGCATCCGCGCATCGACCGCCTCCCCCGCCTCGGCGAGCCCGAAGGCGACACCGGCGGCTCCCGCGACGAGCGCGGCACGCCCGACCGGCGGGATGGTGCCGCTGCGATCGGCAGAGCGGATGCTGGCGGCGGCCATCCACGCGCTCGCGACGGCGGTGGCGGTGCGGTAGGCGACCCGCCGTCCGACCGTCAGCCGGCGCGGCTCGATGAGCGCGAGCGCGGCGATCAGGGCGGTCGACACGATGCCGTGGGGCACGCTCGACGCATCGTTCAGGGCACTCGTCATTCGGCGGGTCCTCATGCGTCAAGCGTATGCGGTGGCACCGACCCCCGCCTCTTCACGACCGCGCGAACGCTCCGGGGGTGTGCCCGAGCACCCGGCGGAAGTGCCGCGTCAGGTGCGCCTGGTCGTAGAACCCGGCGGATGCCGCTGCGGCGGCGATCGTGGCGCCGCCGAGCAGGTGGCGGCGGGCCACGTCGACGCGGCGCGCGGTGAGGTAGCGGTGGGGCGGGATGCCGTAGGTCGCCGTGAAGACGCGGGAGAGGTGCCCGGGGTGGGCGTGCAGCATCCGTCCGGCGTCGGCGAGGGTGATGCCGCGTTCGAGGCGCGATTCGAGGAGGTCGCGGAGTGCCGCCGCCGCGGCGGGGTCGCGGGACTGCTCGGAGCCTCCGGCGATGCGGCCGGCGATCGTGAGAAGCGCCCATTCGGCGGCGAGCTCGTCGCCCGGGCTCGCGAGCGCGGCGTGGGCTGCGCGGGTGAGGCGCAGCAGCTCGGGCTGACCGGGGCGGTCGACGACGGTGCCGGTGCGCGCGCCGGCGACCCACGCGGCATCCAGGTACGCGACGCGTTTGGTGAAGCCGGCGCTGCCGGGGGCGGCGCGGCCGTCGTGCGCGACGCCGGGGGGCAGGAGCGTCGCGGCCGAGCCGTCGGCGATGCGGGTGCGACCGCCGAGGTCGTAGGTGACGGCGCCGCGGTCGACGAGCATGAGCGCCCAGTCACCGTGCACGTGCGCGGGGTAGGCGTGCGTCGTCATCTTCGCGTGCAGCACTTCGCTGACGCCGGGGACGGCCGGCTTCCAGGCGTGGATGCGGGCGGCGGGCGGCATGTGAGAAACGTACAAGACTCCCCCGGCGCCGGCTCCGCACACTGGCGGGGTGGATACTCCTGTGCGCTTTCCGACCCGTATCGCCCTCGTCCTCCGGAGCGGGCTCGAACCGTGGCAGGGGATCAACGTCGCCGCCTTCCTCGCGAGCGGGGTGACCGACGAGGAGCTGAAGGGTGAGCAGTACGTGGATGCCGACGGCACGGCGTACCTGCCGCTGCTGGGTCAGCCGGTGATGGTCTTCGAGGGCGACCGGGCGACGCTGGGCGCGGTGCGCGCGAAGGCGGTCGAGCGCGACATGCGGGTGGCCGTGTACGACCGGGGGATGTTCTCGACGGGGCACGATGCCGCGAACCGGGAGGTGGTGGCAGCGGCATCCGGTGTCGATCTCGATCTCGTGGGTGTGGCGATCCACGGGCCCAAGAATGCGGTCCATCGCCTGCTCAAAGGGGTGCCCCGGCACGGGTGAGGGCGGGGCCGCCGGGGGCGGCCCATTCGGGCGCTCGATCTGGGAGCATCGAAGCATGCACATCATCACCACGACGCAGCTCGCTGAGGCGGCTCCTGCGAACCTGATCGACGTCCGCGAGCCCGACGAGTTCGCTGCCGGCCACGTGCCGGGTGCCCGCAACATCCCGCTCGCGACCGTTCCCGACCACCTCGAGGAGCTGCGCGCTCTCGATGACCTGCACCTGATCTGCCAGGTCGGCGGGCGCAGCGGCCGCGCGGTGGCGTTCCTCGAGCACCACGGCGTCGAGGCGACGAACGTCGACGGCGGCACCGGTGCGTGGATCGCCGAGGGCCGTCCGGTCGAGGCCTGACGCTCCTCCCCCGACGGAAGTATCTCGCATGCCCTCGGAACGTCACCCAACGATCAGCCTCGACTTGACCAGAAAAACCGCGGTCGTGACCGGGTCGACGCAGGGCATCGGCCGGGCGATCGCTCGTCGCCTCGCCGAGGCGGGCGCCGACGTGGTCGTCAACGGCCGCAATGAGCAGCGGGTCGCCGAGACGGCCGTGTCGCTGAGCGGCGAGGTCGGCGCGACGGTGCGTGGAGTGGCCGCCGACGTGACGACGGCCGAGGGCGCGCAGGCGCTGATGGATGCCGCGGGCGACGTCGACGTGCTGGTGAACAACCTGGGCATCTTCGGGTCGACACCCGCGCTCGAGATCGATGACGACGAGTGGCGCCGGTTCTTCGACGTGAACGTGGTGAGCGCGGCGCGGTTGACGCGGCTCGCGCTGCCCGGGATGACGTCGCGTGGCTGGGGCCGGGTGCTGAACATCGCGAGCGATTCGGCGATCGTGATCCCCGAGGAGATGATCCATTACGGCGCGTCGAAGAGTGCGCTGCTCGCGATGTCGCGCGGCTACGCGAAGGCGGCGGCCGGCACGGGCGTGACGGTGAACTCGGTGATCGCCGGGCCGACGCACACCGAGGGTGTCGAGGACTTCGTCTACGAGCTGGTCGACCGGTCTCTGGGCTGGGATGAGGCGCAGCGCGAGTTCATGCGCACCGCGCGGCCCCAGTCGCTGATCGGGCGGCTGATCGAGCCCGAGGAGATCGCGAACATGGTCGTCTACCTCGCCTCACCGCTCGCGTCGGCGACGACCGGCGGTGCGCTGCGCGTCGACGGCGGGTACGTCGACAGCATCCTGCCCTGAGGCCGGCGCGCGCGGGCCGGCTCACCGACGAGATTTTGCTTCACGAGAAGATCGTTTGCCAGCAGGTGTCCACCGTGGAGGAGGCTGAGTCATGACGAAGAAGCACCGCGATCGGGTCCTTCTGGCCGGTGCGCTGGTGGTTGCTGTCGCCGTCGCGTTGTCCGCGCCGGTGGCGGCATCTTCGGGCGCGCTGGCGGGTCTGGGTATCGCGGCCGTTACCGTCGTCCCCGCGCTGCTCCTGCTCGGCGTGGTCGCGTTCGTGACGCGCGCCAAGGACACGGACAAGACCGCTTTCGATGTCCTTTCTCCGCAACGCACCGCATCCGTGCGCGAGGAGGCGGGCCGACGACCGCGGTCACGTCCGAGTGCGGAGGGTGACACGTCGCACGAGAGGTGACGTGAGCACGGGCCCGGGCGCAGGTCACGGAGGCTCGAGCCCAGGACCTGGCGCGCGTCGAGGCGGCGCGAGTGACAAGCGTGCCGGGTCAGAACAGTGCGGGGTCAGAACAGTGCGGGGTCAGAACAGTGCCGCGTGAGAACCGTGTCGGGTCTGAACGGCCCCGGGCCCGAACAGTGCTGGGCCCGAACAGTGCTGAGTCAGAACGGCGTCGGATCAGAACGATGCCGGGCCCGTGCCGCGCCAGGCCCGCACGGTGCCCGGCGCGCACGGTGCCAGGCCCGCACGGTGCCAGGCCCGCACGGCGGCAGGCCCGAACGGTGCCAGGCCCGCACGGCGGCAGGCCCGAACGCGGCCAAGCCCGAACGGCGCCACGTCAGATCGAACCGCGCCGGGTCAGAACGGCGCCGGGTCAGAACGGCGCCGGGTCCGACGACGGCGATGGCTCGGCAGGGGTGAACGCGACGACCGGGGTGGGTGCGTCTTCGCGATACGTTCTGCCGAGGGGTGAGGTCCATTCGAGGACGCCACCCGACAGTTGTCGCACCCTCCAGGCGGTGAATTGCTTCATCGAGTGATGCCGCTGGCACAGGTGTCCCAGGTTTCGGATCTCGGTCTTGCCGCCGAGCGCGTGATCGCGCGTGTGGTCGACCTCGCAGCGGATCGCGGCCATGCGGCATCCAGGGAATCGGCAGTGCTGGTCGCGCGCTTGCAGATATCGGCGCATCGCGTGCGGCACGCGGTAGGTGTCGACGGCGAGCACGGTGCTGGTGACGGGATCGGTGACGAGCCGCTCCCACGACGGGGTGTCGCCGGCGAGGCGTCGCGCCGTGTCGGCGTCGATCGGTGACCGGCCGACAAGGTCGCTCGGAACGTTCGCGCCGGCGAGCGCGAGGGCGGGGATGACGACCTGCACCCGTGCCCGGATCGCGCCCAGGGGCCCCGCCGTCGTGTCGTGGGTGTCGTCGAGCGCGGGGGTGCCGGCGAGCAGCAGGTCGGCGAACATGTCGGCGCGCACTTGATCGGTCGTCCGAGCATCGGTCTCGATGACCTCCCGCCGGTCGCCCACGCCGGCAGCGAACGCACGCTCCCCCCGCGTGTCGACGATGGCGCGCGCATGGCGGGTGAGCCGGTCGTGGATGCCTTCGGCGATGACCGTCGGAAGCGTCGCAACGAGGTCGGACATGCCGTCTCGGCCGGGCACGAGACGTACGGCGCGGCCGGCGGCGGCGTCTCGGTGTCGCTCGGTGAAGGAGCGGGGGTGCATCTGCTGGGCGAGGATCTCGATCTCGGCGCGCACCCGATTGGGAGTGTCCCTCCGGCACCGCTCGATCGCGACGGCTTCGAACGCAGGCCGCACCTCTGCCGGCAGGTTCGCGCCGGCATCGATGATCACGAGGACGTGGCCGCGGGTGATGCGGCCGCCCTCCCACGCTGTGAGGGCCGCGGGATAGTCTTCGACGATCGTCCGCGCTTCGTTGATGCGACGCTGCACGGTTCGATCGGTCACCTTGAGCGCCCCGCCGAGTTCGGCCGAGATGGAGCGCAGCGCCATGTCGTGCGCCTGCACGCGTGCGGGCGAACCCTCAGCCTGCTGTTCGGCGAAGCGAGCGGCGCGTGCGAGCACTTTGGTCTGCACGATCTGCATGTGCGTCAACAGCCTGTCGACGCTGACCACATCGTGGACGAGACCGGCCAGCAGCGTGGCCTGCTCCCCCGCGCCGCGGGCCTCGTCGATGAAGGTCATGCTCCCATTCTTGCGAGGGCCTCCGACATTGACGCCGGTGTGTGCACAGGTCGGCGAGACGCGCGCTAGCCCGCGGCATCACCCGCAGACTGCGCCACCGGCACGCACCGTCACCAGCACACTGCGCCACCGGCAGGCATCCCGCCCAGCGCACCACACCGCCCGTGGCGCCCGCGCCGCGCGCACCGCTACGGTGACCAGATGAGCGACACACAGGCAGGCTGGTACGACGACGGTTCGGGCACGATGCGCTGGTTCGACGGCACGGCGTGGACGGAGCAGACTCAGCCGCCCGCTCCCCCGCAGCCCGGCATCGGCGGTTTCATCGATCGGGCTCAGGCCGATGCGGTCGCGGGCGCGCAGCCTCGGCCGGCGCAGGCGGGCATGAGCTACGTCGTGCTGCAGGTGGTGCTGAAGGAGAAGATGTTCGGCAGCGGGTCGAACAACCTCACCGAGCTCGAGCGTGCGATCAACGCGCAGGCCTCGCTCGGCTACCGCCTGCACACCATTACGACGGCCTCGTCGGGCAGCACCGGCTTCGGCGGGGGCGACCGCATCCAGGCGACGCTCGTGTTCGAGAAGCTCGTCTGACCGGCGCTCATCCGTACACCCGCCGGAGCACGAGCCGCTGGCAGAGCGTCCAGATGACCGTGGTCAGCAGGTAGAGCCCCGCCGCGAGCGGCACGAACAGGGCGACGACGGCGGTGGCGAACTGCAGTGCGCCGAGCAGCCCGGTCGGCACGCGGACGGCTCCCTCGACGGGGGCGATGCGGAACAGTCGCCGCGTGACCTCGCCGACAGCCGCGACGGTGAGCACGAGGCATCCGATCACGAGCCAGGTCACGGGCTCGGCCGTTCCCAGCGCCACCGCGCCGACGAGACTGACGCCGAGGGGCACGTCGAACAGCGTCTGCGTGAGCAGGTCGTTGGCGTGCCCGGCGATCGCCCCGTGCAGGAAGACGGAGTACAGCAGCCCGACGATCGGCGCCTGGATGAAGATCGGCAGGCACCCGGCGAACGGCGATGCTCCCTCGGAGCGGTAGAGCGCCATGATCTCGCGCTGCAGGCGTTCGGGGTTGCCGCGGTGACGCGTCTGCAGGTCGCGTAGGCGCGGGGCGAGCCGGGCGCGCGTTTGCTCGGCTTTCGCCTGCGCGATGCCGGCGGGAATGAGCCCGGTGCGCACGACGAGGGTGACGAGCACGATGGCGAGCGCGGCCGAAAACGCGCCGGTCGCCGGGGCGAGCAGGGTGGTCAAGGCCATCAGGCCGGTGCAGGTGAGGTCGAGCAGGGTCGAGACGATCGGGAGGTCGGTGAGGTCCACGGGGCATCCGTTCTTCGGAGCGATCAGGGTCGGCTGATCGGCCGCGAAGGGATGCCGGAGCGCGGGCGCTCGGGCAGGTCGACGCTACGCGGCCGCAGTCACCTGATTCGGCCCGCGCCGGCGGATGTGTCCGGGCGCGTCGGGGTCGCTCTGCGTCAGCGGAGCGGTGAGTTCGGCGCGGCGGGTGGGATGCGGGGGCGATCCGCCCTGGCCGGTGTGCACGGTGGCCGCGATGACGGCGGCGACGAGCAGGGCGACCGCGAGGGCGACGACCACGACGGTGACCGACGAGCCGCTGGTCAGCGGGTCGACGGAGGCGAGCATCCCGATGAGCCCGAGCATCGCGCGGACAGCGCTGACGACGATGTCGATCATGCGCGCCCCCTCGGTTCTCGCCCGGTTGGGGTTCAGGCTACCCGCGCGGGGCGGTTTCCGTCAGAGACCGCATGGGCGGCGAGCGCGATGACGCCGAACCCGGGGATGACGAGGAGTGCCCGGCCCCCGTAGTCGCCCGCGCCGGACGCGGGCTCAGCGCCGCGCTGACGGCGAACGCCACGACCTCGCGACGACGACCGTCGACGGTGGCGCTGGCGCCTTGATCTCGAGACGGTCGCGACGTCGAGCACCCGTGCGCGTGTGGACAACACCCCGATCCGTGCACCCTCACCCCCTAGGGTCGGACCCATGGCATCGACGGCGTCCGCGTACCTGACCGGCTTCGGCCGCTACCTGCCGGGCGATCCGGTCGACAACGACGGCATCGTGAGCCGTCTCGGCGGCGACGACGCGGTGACCGCCCGCATCCGTCGTCGCGTGCTCGACGCGAACGGCATCCGTCAGCGCCACTACGCGCTCGACGAGCGGGGCGAGCCGACCGAGCTCAACGAGGAGCTCGCGGTCAAGGCGCTCACTGCCGCGCTCGACGACCGCGGCATCGAGGCGGGCGACCTGCGCATGCTCGCGACCGCGACGACGATGGGCGACGTGCTCGTTCCGGGGTTCGCGTCGATGGTGCACGGCCGCCTGGGCGGCGGGCCGATGCAGCTGCTGTCGGCGTCGGGCGTCTGCGCCTCGAGCCTCGCTGCCCTGGATGCCGCGGTGTCGAAGATCAAGCTCGGCGACCATCCGCGCGCCGCGGTCGTCGGGTCGGAGCTGTCGAGCCGCAGCCTCCGCCAGCGCCGGTACGACGGCATCCGCGCCGGCATGGACTCGCACTTCCTCCGGTGGATGCTCTCGGACGGAGCCGGCGCGGTCGTCGTCGAGTTCCAGCCGCATCCGACCCGCCTGTCGCTCCGCGTCGACTGGGTGAGGCATGTCTCCCTCGCGCACGAGCACGACGTCTGCATGCGCGCCGGGATGGACGGCCCCGAACCGGTCGTCGGGTCCACGTGGCAGGACCTGCCGGTCGACGACGCGGCCGCGGCGGGGATGTTCCTGCTCCGCCAGGACGTCCGCATGCTCGACGACCTCGCCGGCGCGGGCCTCGCCCAGTTCGAGGAACTCGTCGACATCGGACTCGTCGACATCAGCCATCTCGACCACGTCATCTGCCACTACAGCACCAACGCGTTCCGCGATCTCGCCTTCGACGGCCTCCGAAAGCGCGTCCCGACGCTCGACACCGACCGCTGGTTCTCGAACCTCGAGACCTGCGGCAACACGGGGTCGGCCAGCATCTTCATCGCGCTGGAAGAGGCGTTCCGCAGCCGACGCTTCGCCCCCGGCGAGACGATCCTCCTCGCCGTGCCCGAGTCGGGCCGGTTCTCGTTCGCGTTTGCCCACCTGACCGTCGTCGCCCCACCGCAGCAAGGAGCACCTTCATGACCGCATCCGCCACCGTCGACACGCTCGCCGACCGCCTCGCCGACGTCTGGACCGATCTCGACGAGCACCTCTCCCGCGTGCCGATCCTGCAGCGGTTGGATGCCGGTACGGTCACCCTGCACGACTACGAGCGGTTGCTCTTCAACCTGCGGCAGCAGGTGGTCGACGGGTCGCCGTGGATCTCGCGGGCGGCATCCAACTTCGACATCGCCCACTTCGACCTGCGCGCGGCGGCGATCAAACATGCCGAGGAGGAGCACCGTGACTATCTGATGCTGGAGCGCGACTACGTGGCGATCGGCGGCACCCTCACCGAGCTGCGCGCGGGCCGCAAGAACCTCGGGTCGGAGGCGCTGTCGGGGTACATGTTCACCTACGCCGACCGGCCGAATCCGACCGGGCTCCTGGGCGCGATGTTCATCATCGAGGGACTCGGTGCGCAGCGTGCGGCCGGGTGGGCGGCACGCTTCCAGGAAGTGCTGGGGCTCGCCGACAACCAGGTGAACTTCATGCGGTACCACGAGGTCGCCGACGGCAACCACACGGGCGACCTCGAGGCGATCCTGACCTCGGGGATCATCACCGACGAGGACGCGAACGAGATCGTCCGATGCGCGCAGGTCGTCGCGCGCCTCTACGCACTGCAGCTCGAAGAACTGGATCGCTGACGTGGCGAAGCGGCCGCCGCTGCCGGTGGTGCGGGAGTTCGTGAAGAGCGATCCGAGCATGTGGGAGGCGATCTATGCCGACCCATCGGTGCCGCTCGACCGCGCCGTGGTCCGGCAGATCATCAACGACCAGCGGCGGCTGTCGCGACGGTGGCTGTATCCGGTCGCGCGGGTGTTCTCGCGCGTCGTCGTGGGGGTCGTGTCGGTCGTGAAGCGGGTGCTGCCGTTCCGGTGGATGCCGCTGTCGGTCATGGACGCGCTGTGCGTCTGGTTCCTGCGGCACTTCGTGTCGCCGAGCGCCGTCGACCTGCTGATCCGCCACTTCGTCGTCGAGACGAACCTCGTGAACTTCATCATCCGGAACACGCCCGTCGACATAGAGCCCGTGACGCTGCGGCCCACGGCGCTGTCGGGGCTCGGCGATTCGGCGGTCGTCGAGCACGACGTGAACGTCTACGACGTGCTGATCGCGCTCGACACCGTGCGGGTGACGCAGCGCGACGAGCTGAGCTTCGACCAGCTCGACATTCCGAAGCTGGATGCCGAGCGGCACGTCCGCCGGCTGATCCGCCTCGACATCCAGACGGCGCTCACGTTCATGAACATCCCGTTCTCGATGGCGTTGACGGTCGAGGAGTATCGCCGCGCGGTGCACTCGATGAAGTTCGACGACTCGTTCCTCGAGATCCTCACGACGATCACGGGCGACGACACGTTCCGCGCGTGGAAAGTCGGGGCGCTGAGCCTCTGGATGGATTCGAACGTCGACGTGCCGCAGATGGTCTACCGGCACGCGCTTGTCTGCGAGTACGCGCACGCGCATCTGGTGAAGCTCGCCGGCGGCGAGTACCCGCGCGACACTGCGGCGACGTTCGATTGAGGGCGTCGCGGGGCGTCGCGCCGAGCTCCTGCGGAAGTTCGGCGTATTGCTTCACACCGGGTGCACGACAGTCCGACGTCCTCGATGTCATCCAAGACGGAAGGATGCCGGTCGGCGTGGCTCTGGTGCGGGTCACGCCGACCGGGCGGTTGCGCTAGCGCCCTAGCCGCTCGAGGCGGAGCCGCGCCATGTCTTGCGCGCGGGGGCCCGAGCCGAGGGCACGCTCGGTCACCCGCAGGATGAGCCGGGTCGCGGTCTTCACCGGCAGCCACGAACGTCGGAGGCCCAGCATCCGTCGGATGCGCGGCGGCAAGGTCGCGACCGCCGCGGCGAAGAGCACGCGGTAGGCGACGCCCATCATCCCGGTGAACGGAGGCTTCTTAAGGAACCGCACGACGTCGTCGACGCGTTCGTCGCGGCGCAACTCGCCGCGGTCGAGAAAGCCGTCGAGTTCGGCGCGCAGAGCGGCCTCGGTCAGCGGCGGGTCGGTCAAGCGCATAAGGCCCCCCGCGGTGGCCCAGTCAGCGACGTACGCGTCGGCGCCACCGGGGATCGCGCGACCGTACGCCTCGTGGCTTCGCAGGAACGCGTCGGTGAAGGCGAGGTGCACCCAGCGCACCAGGTCGGTCTGCTCAGCGGTGTAGGTGCGGGCCGAACCGTCGCCGGCGACGTACTCGCCCTGCACGCGCTGGTGGAAGCGGCCGACGCGGGCGGTCTCGGCATCCGCTTGTGTCGTCGACCCGTAGGTGAGGGTGATGACCCAGCGGACGGTGCCGGTGAGGCGCCCGATCGGATCGTCGCGGTACCGCGACCAGTCGTGCACCCCGGCGAGCGCGCCCGGATGCAGAGCCTGCAGGAGCAGGGCGCGGATGCCGGCGACCAGGGTGCCCATGCCTGCGTGAACCGTCCACGCGGGGCCGTTCTCGACGAAGTAGCCGGCGTCGTCGCCCTCCGCGATCGCCCGGACGTAGGGCGGCATCCCGGTCGGGTCACCGGCGAGCGCGGTGAGCAGACGGGCGCGAAGCCGCGTCACGTACGGAGGGGTAGCGGGTGGTGCGGGGGTCACGGTTCCAGCGTGCCACCGCTGTGAGGTGGTGGGGCGGGCGGATGCCGGATTTATGCGTCAGCGGCGGTGGCGAGCTCGCCGTACCCCATCGCGATGAGGAAGGAGAGCACGGCGAGCACGATCGTGACGGGCACCATCGTGTTCCGCTCGGGCGTGCTGCGCGAAATCGCGTTCAGAAGGATTCCGAGCACGAAGTACGCGAAGACGATCCACATGCCGACCTGGGCGACGACGTCAGGCACAACGTCGATCGCGCGAACACGATCCCAGGCGAGGACGGCGATCAGCGCGTAGATGAGGGTCGAGACGAGGCTGCCGATGCGGAGCCGCGTCGGCAGCACGCGGTGCTGGCCACCCCAGGCGAATCGCCCGAGCGGAGCGCCGAGCGCGAGCGTGATCTGGAAGACCGCGAGCAGGGCGAGGATGACGGTGAGCACGAGCGCGAAGGGCACTCGGTCAGGCTAGCGGGAGCGGTCGTGGGACCGCCGAGCCACGATTGGCGTGATGAATTACAGAGCGCAGCCCGAGAGCGGCGCCGCAGAAGATGTCGTACGTTCGAGGACTTACCGACCCCGCACCCTCGCAGCTAAAGAGAGCCCGACCATTCGCCATCGCACTCCTCGATGCGCCAGTTAGAGACTTCGGCGATCCCTCCGTAGCCCCTCGGCCTTCAACTTGGTCCGCGAATGCGTCGCCGTGCGCTCAGCTGAGGGCGCTCCCTCCAAGACATGAGGCCTCGCAGTCTGTCGGGGCCGGGTCCTCTTCCATTGTCGGAGCAACTTCACCAGATCTACGACGGCAACCAGCGCGACTACCGCCGCGATCGCCCAGACGGCGACTGTGACAGTCTCAACGACTGAAATCGCCAGCTCCAACTTCTCGACATTGAGTTGATCGAGCGTCGTGCCGAAGCAGGTGTCGCCAAAGCAATCGTTCAAGTAGTCGGCGTCAAGCCGAAAAGCCGCAGCGACCGCGTTCAAGGCAACTGCCGAAAGGGAGAGGATGACAATTCCAAGCCCAGAGAGCAGGACACGCTGAATGTTGCTCGCATCGGGCTGATCGTTCCGCCTATGGCGCCTGATCTCGAGAAAGATCGTAATTATTGCGCCGACAAAGGCGGCCCACCCCGCCAGTTGCTCACCCATGCGCTGATCGTATCGCCGGCGCGGGCGACCGCCACTCAGTGCTGATGCGGCGAAGGTTTGTCGACTTGCGAGCTCATGTCGGGCCGGTCGGCGGAACCGCCTCAAGTCACCCAAACACCCGCCTGAGCACCAACCGCTGCCCCAGCGTCCACGTCACGGTCGTCAGCAGATAGATCCCCGCCGCGAGCGGCACGAACACCGCCACCACCGCGGTCATGAACTGCAGCGCCCCGAGCATCGCCACCGGAACCCCCGGCGCTCCCTCGACCGGTGTGATCCGGAACGCCCGTCGCGTGATCTCCCCCACCGCAGCGATCGCCAGCACGAGGCATCCGATCACCAGCCAGGTCGCGAGGCCGGCGGTTCCGGTCGACACGGCGTGGAGCAGGCTCGTGCCGAGCGGGACGCCGAGCAGGGTCTGCGACAGCAGCTCGTTGGTGTGCCCGGCGAGGTTCGGGTGGATGAACACGGAGTAAAGCAGGCCGACGATCGGCGCCTGGATGAGGATCGGCAGGCAGCTGGCGAACGGCGACACGTTCTCGGAGCGGTAGAGCTCCATGGTTTCGCGTTGCAGGCGTTCCCGGTTGCCGCGGTAGCGGGTCTGGAGTTCCCGCAGGCGCGGCGCGAGCCGGATACGCGCCTGGTCGGCTTTGGCTTGCGCGATGCCGGCGGGGATGAGTGCCGCCCGCACCACGAGGGTCACGAGCACGACGGCGAGCGCGCCCGCGAACGCTCCCGTCCACGGGGTGAGGAGCGAGGTCAGGCCGATGAGGCCGCAGGAGGTGAGGTCGAGCAGGGTGGAGATGACAGGCAGGGTGGTGATGTCCACAGGGTTCCGTTCGTCGAAGCGATCAGGGTCGACTGATCGGCCGCGAACGGATGCCGGGGCACCAGGTGCCAAGACGGTTCGACGCTACGCGGCCGCAGTCACCTGACCGGGCCCACGACGGCGGACGTGTCCCGGTGCATCGGGATCGCTCTGCGCCAGCGGCGCCGTGAGTTCGATGCGGCGGGTGGGATGCGGGGTGGACCCGCGAGTTGCTGCGTGGAGCGCGGTCGCGAGGAGCGCGAGCGTGAGGACGGCGAGCGCGAGGAGCGCGACGGTAAGGGCGGGGGCGCTCATAGATGGGTCGACAGCGACGATGCGCCCGAGGACTTCGATAACGACGCGCAGGAAGGGGACGATCGCATGGATCATGATCGCCTCCCGGTTCGACGGGTCATGTGGAACCGAGGCTAGCGGATGTCGCGCTGACGTTTACGCGATGGGTGCACAACCATGCTGGCTCGGCAGCGCTTTGTGTTCGGGCACCTAGCCTGAATGGGACTGGTCCAGATCAAGTTCCCGTGGCCGACAAAGAGCCCCGATAAATCGGCAGTTCGCCGCTTACAGTTTGCCACCCGCCGGATTTGAGATGCGAAGCTCGGAGGGGCGCCGAGGCGATGCACAGTTCCACAATCTTGCCGCCACGGGTGCGTTCGCCGATAACCGACCAACCAGCGTACGCATCCAGAACATCGCCATCGCCCGGGAGAGTCAGAATGACCGTCGCTCCGAGGGAGCGACAACGATTCGCTTCGACTCCGAGCCTTCTATGATCCGCGTGCGTAAAGACCAGAGACCCGTAGCGTCGGAACGGAAAGTCACCCTTAGTTCCATAAGGCGGATCGATGAAGACCACGTCGGATGACTCGACATTCGACAACAAAGTCAGGTAATCGTTGCATTCGACCGTCACCCGATCGAGAACCTTAGAAAGACGTAGCAGGCCGGCTTCAAGAGTGTCTAGCCGTAAGCGCCCTCCGCCTCCGTATGGAACGTTGAAGAGTCCTTGTTGATTCGTTCGATAGAGACCGAAGTATGCCGTCCGGTTCAGATACGTGAACCTTATTGCCCGCCCCAGTCCAGTCGTGGGCTCTTCGCTTCTTATCCGCTGATATGTCTGAGAGTCATCAGCGAGCGGCCGCAGACCGTCGATGATGCCCAGCGGGTTGATCTTGCACTGGTCGTAAAAATTGACGAGATCTGCATTGGAATCGGTGCCGTGCGCCCGCACAGACGATAACCCGAATGAAACACTTCCCCCACCGAAAAACGGCTCAACTATCCGATCGACATGATGCGGCAATATGGACCTGAGGAGCGGGAGGAGCCTACGCTTCCCGCCCGCCCACCGCAGCGGCGATTCGCAGACCCCGGCATTTGGAGCGTTCAAAGCGCGATCGTAACTACTGTGTGCCACTCGATCTCCACCGCGCTCGATTCCAGACGTCGCTCGGGTTCCGCGTAGTACACCTGCGCAACCCCGTGATCTACAGCGTATAAACCCATAGCGAGCGCTGCGATTTTCGTGCCGCTCAGGAGGAAGCTCAGCGCGACATCCTCACCTTCCTCTGAGAAACGCGAGAGCGAAGCTTCGAGCTTCTCGACTGAGCTCGCGAGGTCCTGCGCAGGCAAGGTCACAACGCCCCCCTCAGCAAGCAGATAGTCCTCCGCGAGGTTGACGCTCGCGCGTTGGGCCATCCGATCGTGCTCGACACGGATCCCGGTCGTCAGCGCGACGATCACTCGGTCGGGTTCGAGCGCGTTAACGAGGCGGAGGGTGTGATCTCCCTCGAAACCACCGGACACGACGAGCACAGAGCGAGCACTCGGAAACGCTCCCTCACCCAGGGTAGGGATAGCCCGAGGCTTCCAGGATCCTTCGGTGAAAGAAAGTGAGCTGCTCTCGTTGATGTAGGCCCGGGCAGCGGAGTAGATCGCTGAAAAGCTCGCCACCACTCCCGTCTTTGCGCCAAACCCGAGCAAACTCAACGCTAGGTAGCGGGGCACGCTATTCAGGTCGACGGCGACGCGGAGAGGTCGGCCAACAGCCTCATAGACATTGAGCACAGCGCGACGGAACATCGCCCATGCTCCTACAAGCGCGGATGTATCAATCTGTAGCGTCAGTAGCGGATTATCAGAAATCCTGCTCATTCCTTCGCGAAGAAGTCCCTCGTGAATGTCTACTCTGCCCGAAGTACCGCGATCCTCGAAGGTCAGGAGCATCGCGTGCGTGACCCGATTCCGGTACGAGATGTCGTTCACCACGAGGCACCGCGCGTCCCAAGTTGCCCCACCGATCAGTAGGTCGACGTCCTCAATGCTGACTTCGATAGAATCAACCGCGACGCTCTGAGAGACGATCCGGCGACGACTCACGAGCCGCCCTCCGCCCAGTCCTCAAAACCTGGCAACGCAGCCTGGTTTCTTGTCAAGCGTCGGGCCGCCACCGGCTCGAGCCAACGGCTCGGTGGGGCGTCGGGGTCTTCAATGGCGCGCTCAACCAGCTTGAACGACACCGATGTTTCGTATTGGGGTTTCCAGTAGCTGAACCCGAAATGTCTCGCGAACGACCTATTCACCCGGCAAGTGACTCTGCCGTCGACGATACTCAAGTCCGCAATATAGCCGTAGCTTGCCGCATCACGCAGTAGCGAAAGAAATGCCCCAAAGGAAGCGCGCGGCTCAAGTGATCGACCGGGATCGCGGATAACTATACGGTTTGCGTTCGGCTTGCCCATTCGACCAGAAAGATAGAAGTCGCCTCGGTGGGACACCTCGCCAAACAGTCGAATAACTGCGGAAGCGGCAAAGTGATCTACAAGTGTCGCCGACATCGATTCGAGCTTCCGCCGCCCCAAACGGTCCAGCGCTCCATCCTGGGTGCGGAAATCTATTTGCCTGAGGGACAGAAAACGAGCCACGTCTCGGTTCGTGGCCAACTCCGGTTCGCTCCGATTGCCTATCTCCATCGCATATCTGAGGAACCGTATAAAATCGCGAACGCTGTTGTCAGCCATGTTCACCGCGATACGCCATCCCGCGTAGGTGGGACGATCGACGCCAATGGAACCCAAAAGATTCAGATACCCGGCAATCTTCTTCTTTCGATAACCGGCGCTCTCCTCTCGGCGGCTCAGCACTTCACCGCTCCTTATGGCATCATTCGCTAGCAAGTGATCTCGAATTGGGTCAGCTGACTTGTCCGCATATCGGCGCCTAAACCGCTCAGCCTCCCGCGTCTCCGAACGTGACACGGCAATCTCCAGCAGCTCATTCAGGTCAGGATTGCCCAAGAATTGCTTCAGGTCAAAACTGGACCGGTCAAGACCGACCACCTCCATTCGCGCTCGCAACACGCCATTGAGCAGCGAAATCATGTCCTCGGCGGTTCTATCGTCGAGATCCACTATCTCTCGATCATCGATTGACAGCGAAACGCCGTCTGCTCGGGTTGTCGTGCCGAGCGAATGCAGCACAGATACGGCCAAGTAAACCGGAGCATCCGTCTCCCTGATGAGGGTTCTAACGGCCACAGCCCAATCTTCAGAGAGAAACTCTCCCTCATCCATGCAAATTCGGAAGGTCCAAGCCTCGTGCCCACCAAGTCTGGACACGAGCGAAGCGAGGGCACCGAACACTTGCGATGTGATCGAAGCCATCTCCAGCAGATCAAGCTGATCGAGTGCATCCTCCGGGCTGGGCAACTCGATAGCAGCTGCCGAACGAAGGTATTTCATCACAGCTCGCCCCAGACGATCCACATCCTGTAGCGAGATCACGTCGGCTGGACCGATGGGCCGGATTTTGAGCACAGCAGGAGTCCAGGCCCACACCGATTCCGCTATCGGATTGAGGTCTGCCAACTCTTCGCTGTAGGTAGCGAATCTGCGCTCCCTGTTCAGTCCCGCGATTGCCCTACAAATCTCGACGATCCACGTCGCCCGCAAGTAGCTAGAGATGACTGTGTAACGGACTTGGTCACTGCTTTCCCGCAACCAGATGTCAAGCATGTCGACCGGGAGAAGCTTGATCTGGAGGAAACACCCAATAACACCGTCGGCCCATGGATCGGGCCCGAGGGCTGCTCGTAAGTGAGAGTTCGCTTGCCGCTCCCGCCAATCGAGTGCCCGCAGGAGCGTTGTTTTTCCCGTGCCTCGGTGTCCTTTCAGCACGACATGTTTGGCTAGTCGCGAGACCTTTCGATAGGCCGGAGTGTCAAGGTAGTAGAAGTGCTGTATGCGATCCTGCTCCCACCGGTCATCGAAAAAATGGGCCAGCGTCTGTGATGTCAAAGCAGGTACCCCGTATCCTCGAACGGCGTGCTCGGCGGGGAGTTGCGACGGAGCAAACCAGACCAGCAAAGGGTCTCCACAAGAGACTCGACACCGGGGCGGTCCAACGGGGGCGTAAGTCCTGCCGCGTGCTCGGCGAGTTCAATCCCCATCACCGAGCCTCTGGCAACTGCGAACTCAAGCACCTTCCTTTGGTTTGCAGTAAGACTCGGGCGGCGCGCTAGCGAGACCTCAATAAGGTCTGGCTCGCGAGAGACTGTCTGCTCGCCTGGGTTGATGCGAAACTTCTCAACGCGGACACCAAGTGGGGATCCCTTGGCGTCGAAGACAACCGATACCTTGTTGAAGCCCACTTTCAGTTCCGGGGCGGCAACGATAATCGCTCGACTATGCATCGGCATAACATCCGCCGCCCTCGGAAAGTCGACAACCTCCACGACGTGCTCGTGGATGTGTCCGTGGAGATAGAGTACGGATCGATTCAGCTTCGTGAGTTCTTTGCGAGCTTGGCCGGCGTTGGCCATCTCTGTGTAGGGGTTCAATCGAGGAGTGTGCTGCGGCAGAAGACCGTGGTGAGCCAGCAGTACCGGCATATACCTGGTGCTCAGAGCGCTCCAATGACCGGCGATCTGATGCAGTTCTTCAGGATGCAGTAAAGGCACATCCAGCACTTCAGCCGCCGAACTCTCAGGCGCGTGCTTCTTCAAAATTCCGTGAATGTCTACCGATCCCCCAATTTCCGCTACAAGCGCGTCGAGGAGCGCGTCATCGGAGCCGCCCGGCAGATCACGTCGGGTCGCCCCCGCCCCGCGGGACGTGTTGACACTCAAGACGCTCAACCCCGCATCCCCCCGCGGGAGCGTGATGGTGGTGTGGCGGAGACTCGTCGCCAGGATCCCTAACCCGGCGGTTCTGCAGATGTCGGCAAGAACGTCGAACCTCGAGATATCTTCAAAACTTGTGAACGGCTGATCACCTTTAAAGCTGACGTCGTGATTGCCTGGGACTAGATGAACATGATCCTCGTGCGGACGCACAGCCAAAAGCGGATCGGCGAGCGTGTCGGCAAGAAAATCTACGCCACCTATGAAGTCTTCCCTGTTTCCCTGAGTGGTGATGTCGCCGCAAATCGCGATCATCGCGCCAGGAGATTTGTTGATCTGCTCGACCAGAGCCCGACGAATAGCTGTAGGTATGGGCAGCCCCAGTGTTGAATCGAGCCGTCCCGGCGTTGACCGATCGTGATTGTCGACGTTCGTCGTGGCGTCCTTGAATCCGGTGAAGTGCAGGTCTCCCAACTGAAGGATGACCTGCTCCGAGACGGCCGATACCCCCATGGTCACCATTCCTCCGGCAGTGAGTCTTCAGTGAGCCTAGGGCATGCCCCGACTCTCATCCCCTTCGACTCGAGTCGTAAGAAGTGCCCCTGGAGGGACTCGAACCCCCAACCGTTTCCTTAGGACGGAACTGCTCTTCCATTGAGCTACAGAGGCTGGCCCGACGAGTCTACCGATCCCCCGGCGTCCGGTAGGTTCGCGACATGACCGTCCGGCGCGCACTCCCCTTGCTCGCCGCTACCGCGTTGCTGCTCGCCGGTTGCGCCGGCCAGGAGTCGCCGCCGCACGACCCACCCGCTGGACCGCAGCTTTCACCCGACGGCGGCCAGCTCGATTACCAGCTCGGCGGCGCCTACGACCCACCCGGCGGCGTCGACCTCGTCGTGCGCGATCGGGCCGCAGCATCCGTCGACGACCTCTACTCCATCTGTTACGTCAACGGGTTCCAGACGCAGCCGGGTGAGCTCGACGCCTGGCCCGACGATCTCCTCCTGCGCGATGACGACAGCGAGCCGGTCATCGACCCGGACTGGCCGGACGAGGTCATCCTCGACACCCGCAAGGCGGACGAGATCGCGAAGATCGTCGGGCCGTGGATTCGCGACTGCGCGTCCGACGGGTTCGACGCCGTCGAGTTCGACAACCTCGACACCTACACCCGCACCAACGGCGCCCTCAGTCGCGACGACGCGCTCAACCTTGCGACCCTGCTCGTCGATACCGCGCACGACGTCGGACTCGCGGCCGGGCAGAAGAACGCAGCCGAGGATGCCTCACTCCTCCGCTCCCGCGCCGGGTTCGACTTCGCCGTCGTCGAGGAGTGCGCGGCCTACGAGGAGTGCTCCGCCTACACCGAGGTCTACGGCGATCACGTCCTCTCCATCGAGTACACCGACAACCTCCCCCGCCCGTGGGACGAGGTCTGCGCCGACCCGGAGACACCGGCATCCGTCGTTCTGCGGGATCGGGATCTCCTCACACCGGACGACCCGGCGTACGTGTTCAAGACCTGCGACTGACTTGCCTCAGACCCGAGCGCGCTCCGACTCGATGAGCACTTCGGCAAGCGCGGTCATCGTCGACTCGAGCGCTTCAGGATTGCCCGCGAGCGGCACCGAGTGGACGCAGACGGTAACACCCGCGACGGCGACCTCGAGATGCCGGGAGTCGACCTCCCCCGCGACATAGATGAGGTGAGCGGTCGAGACGCCAAGCGCGAGCGCGTACGCCACTGCCTGATAGACATCGCTGTTCGCGGGCGACCCCGCGTTCACGCTCAGGTTCTTGTACTTCGTGTCTGCGACAGTCACGACGTGATCGGCACGCCGAATCACGAGGTCCGGCCTCAGGGAGATCACGCGGTCGACATCGAGCCACCACGCGCGATCCTGCGCCGTGAGTGCCACTCCAGCATCGCGCAGATGCTCGCTCACCCGTGCGGCAACGTAGCGCTCGAACACGTTCGCCATGTTCACGAGGAAGCTCCCTCCGCGCGATGGCCCCTCCACGTGGGTCCACGACAGAGCATCGAGGATCACTCGAGCCAGTCGCAATGGGGGGTCGTAGTGCTGCGTCAACCGCGTGAGAGTCACGTTCGGTAGCGCGGCGCCTCGCGGAACCGTCCCGACCTCGGCGAACATCATGCGCAAGCGCGCGAGCGATACGCGAACAGCACCCGGCAGATCAGTGAGCCCGCCCAGAAGGCGGATCGCGGAGTGGAGGATCCGGTTCTCGTCGGTGTCTTCCGAGAACTCGTCGTAATCGATCTCAATAGGCAGAGGGATGCCGGGGCGCACCCTGAGCTGTCGCGCGATATCCCATCGACCGCGGACGACCGATGCCGATTCCTGGATGGTGCGGTACCCCTTCACCAGCCCGCGCCGAGTGGCCGCATCCACTGTCTGAACGAACGCCTGCGCGAGAGCCGAAGGGAGCGAACGGTCGACGCCGTGACCTACGAGCGCGCCAGGCGCGAGCTGCATCCCTCCGAGCGACGCCATGTAGACGATGTTCTCCAGCGGGGTCTTGGGCATGACGTGGATGGTGACACCGTCGAGCACGGCGACACCCACCTTGTTCACGTCCGTCACCCGCCACCGACCGGGCGAGCTCGAGGGGGTCACACGGCAGAAGCCGAGTTCCGTCAGCTCTGTCGCCTGAGCGAGCGAGAGCTCGAGAAAGGTCTCGCCCTTCTCGGCGACGTAACGACGTTCGTCGGTCATGTCGGGTAGGGCGGTGTGGGCTCGGCGCGCCGGGCTACGGCATCCATCAGGCTGCGAAGTGAGAAGCGAACTGTGACATCGACCTGGGTTCCCAAGTGGCGCTCTTCGAGCAGAGGCAGAAGGCTTTCGTTCCAGATCGCGTGAAGGTCCGCCTGACTCAGGTTGTCCCGCCGAAGCAGATGACTGGGACCGATGCGGTCTTCTCGCTCGACGATGCGGGCGTTCAGCTCGGCGAACAGCGCGGGCAGCGGCAGATCCTGGGGGTGCTCGTGGATCCAGCGGTCGAGAATGCCAGCGACAGGCTCGACATCGGGATGCAGCTCGAAGAAGGAGAAGCGACGACGCATCGCCGAATCGAGCAGCGCGATGGATCGGTCCGCGGTATTCATCGTCCCAATGATGAGAACGTTCGGAGGTAGCGAAAAGGTATCTCCCCCGTCGGTCCCCGACCCGGCGTACAGGAGGTCGATCTCGTCATCGCGATACTCGAGCAGGTAGTACAACTCTCCGAACACCTTCGACAGGTTGGCGCGGTTGATCTCGTCGATGAGGAGGACGTGAGCAACGTCGGGGTCCCTCCGCGCGTCGTCGGCGATCCTTCGCAGCGGCCCTTTCGCGAGCTCGAAGATCAGCTGCCCATTCTTCTCCCGCGGTCGGTATCCGGCGAAGAAGTCTTCGTACGTGTACGACGGATGGAACTGGATGCGGCGTGCAGCATCCGGCCGCCCCGTCAGCGCACTCGTCAGCGCCTTCGCAACGAAGGTCTTTCCGGTTCCGGGCGGACCATAGAGAATGATCTGCCCGCGGCGATGGAGCGCAGAGACGACTCGGTCGAGCCAAGAGACATCGAGCTTGAGCTCGTCACTCAGCGCGGCGGTGTCGACATCAGTTGGGGTGAAGCCGCGGGGGTGGGGTGTCTGTTCTACGTCCTCGCCGTCCTGCAGAGGGTCGGGCTCACGGGATGGCGGAGTCGGCGCTTTCTGCCAACGCTCGAGCAGCGGCGCGCGGTAGAAGTCGACCGGCTTTCCCGTTTTCGTCTGCAATGCGATGACAATCCGAAACAGATCATCGTCTGCGTCGTTGGAGTACGTTCCACCGATTTCACCGATGAACGATTCGCGAATCTTCGCACGATCAGCAGTTGAGACAATCGGACCGAAGTACCCCGGGTAGACCAAGTACATCAACGCGTAGCGCTGGGTGGGGAAAGCGTGGCCCTCGGCAGACATGACTAAGGCGCGCCATTTCCGAGGGTCCAGCAGCGCAGCTTCCTGCTCGTCAGGTCCCGCGTCGACCCATTTCCGGGCCACATTGAGAATCACGGTGATGGCATTGTTGACGTTCACCGCCATCGCCGGACCGGGACCAAACGCGCCGGAACCGAAAGCCTCGTCAAACAGTGTCGGGATGGACACTGGATGTTCCATCAGCCGAAGGATGGACTGCACTCTTTCGGTCTTCTTCGCGTGGCCAAGCGCCCCGGAGATCGGCAGAACCTGGATCGCAATGATCTCCGCCATGAGGAGCTTGACCGAGTCCGGTTGGTTCTCCAGCTGGACGGCGAGGTTCTGAGTCAGGTCCTTTCCGTCCGTCTTAGCTGCTCGAGACCAGAGGTCATGCAAAGCACCCACGGTTTGCACGTCCCACACGTTGTGCCCGGAGCTGAAGGCTGAACCACCCTGCTTCAAGCCGTTCTCAACCCAGGAGTGAGCGGCCGCCAACAGCTTCCGTTCAGAGCCACTGCGAGACACCCATTGCGCGGGTAGGGCTTTGTCGATGTCAGATTGTTGTTCAGCTCGCACCACGGCGTACCGACGAGCCGCCTCCGCGTAGAGATCGTCCCCCGGATACTGCGTGAGGGCTTCGAGACCCTCTGAGGTGATCGCCCACCGACCGGAACCGGCAGGGTCCTTCCTCAGCCATCCCGCCGCCGCGACATCGACACTTGCCCAGCGCCACTCCGTTTCACCCTTTGGCAGACCGCTTGAGTTCGGTTCCGCTTCCTGGGGCGCGAGGGGGAAACGATGTTGAACCGCGTCCCACACAGTCGAGGCCTGCACATATTCGTCCAGACCAGCGTGAGTCGCGAGATAGTCGAGAGCAGCGCGGATCCGTTCTGCACGTCGGCTTGGCGCGGTGGATGCCATGGTTATCTCCCCCTTGAGACGTCTCTGGCGAGTCTAGGGACGAAAGGGGGAAGCGGCTCCTTGCGTGAGCGCATCACGCCGGAGGCTCGCTCTACCCGACGAACCGATTGCCCTTCCCGAGGTTGCAGGCCTGACACAGCGTCTGCAGATTCGTCAGTTCGGTCCGCCCTCCGCGTGACACCGGCAGGATGTGGTCGATGTGGAGGGGGCGATCAGCTGACGACGCACCGCACGCGCGGCAGCGAGACCCGTCGCGCCGGAGGACATCAGCCCGGAGCGACGGCGTCATAAGCGCGCGCTCGCGCTGGTGCAGGTGCTGGGTGGTCGACCGGCGCGCGCGTTCCTCCCTCGCCCACGCCAAACCCTGGCGGAGCTCGTCGAACCCCCACGTTTCGGTGCGGGAGTACGCGTTTCGGCCCTGCGGGCTCGTGTATCGCAGGGCGGCCCGCACGCTCGCCTCGGGCGTCGGCCGCTGAAGCAGACCCTTCTCGTACAGGTCGGTCTCGACGCGGTCGAAACGCTTCTGGCGCATATCGTCCCGACTGCTGCGCCCCAGACGGCTCATGACCTCCGCGCCCACACCCGCCTCGTAGTCGAGGTAGTGGCGGACCGCCTGTCGGCGCACGGCAATCTCGGCTTCGAACTCTTGCTCGTGAACAAGTACTTCTTCACGGAGATACCGAGCCAAGTCGTATGAATCAAACTTCGACTTCGAATCGACGCGGACGAAGAACTCCAGGTCGATCGCGGGGAGCGGGGTGATCACCTCTCCGAAACGGTGGTTGAGGCGACCCAGCGCACCGAGCGCAGAACTCGACTCGGCCACACGCCGCCGCTGTAGCCGACGAAGCCCGGCAACCACCGCCGCGATCACAAGGGGAATCAGCACGGCGGCCGCCGCAATCGCTATCCAGGTCGGCGTCGGAACGCCAAGAATCATCATCGAATCGACTACAAACACTCCGGCCCCCGAGCCTCACAGATGGTGACTCCCCCAGAGCCCCTCGAATCAAACTACTGCGTTGCGCGGATTGTGATCGCACCCGCGACGCCTAACACGTGTGGTCCTCCGCGACGGCACGAACCTGGTCAGGGTCCGATCCGATCGTGACGAGAGCGACAGAGGCCACCTTGAGGGTCACACCGCCGGGCTCGCCAACATCGCAACACTCGCCGGGGGCGAGCACGCTCGAGCGGAAACTCATGCAGACGTCGGACAGGTTCCTCGGCCCGGTGTCAGCAACCGTTACGTTGGAGAGCGAACGGACGTCCGTGCGCGAGATGCCTCGTCGAACAACTGTCCGATTCACGAGATGTTCGTTCCCGGGCGCGGCCGACCACGACATGAGCTGCTACTGGTCAGCTGCGACAGTGCCGCACGACCATGTCGGCATCCCGTTCGTCCCCACGTCAGACCACACCGGCGGATGCACCTCGCCACCAGGAGGCCACCCCACCATGAGCACGGACCCCACCCCCGCGGCATCCGCCCCCACCACTCCGGACACGCGCGGAACCACCACCGTCCCCTGGATCGCGGTCATCGCGTTCACCCTCATCGCGTGCGGACTCGCCTGGCTCGTCACGCTCCCGCTCTGGACGGGTGACGGCCTCGCCACCCCGATCGCACCGCTGCTCCTGCCGGTGATGATGTTCACGCCGGCCGTCGCGGCGCTCATCGTCACCCTGTTCCTGCGCCGCACCGCCGGACGGCGGGCCTGGCGCATGCTCGCGCTCGTCCCGATCAAGCCCCTCGGCCGCTTCTTCGGCCTGCTCGGCATCGGACTCGCCATCGCGGTCGTGGTGCCGGTGCTCGCCACGTTCATCGCCGCCGCGGCCGGAGCGCTGCAGCTCGACCTCGTCAACTTCTCCGGCTTCGCCGTGGCCCTCAACGCTCAGCTCGAGGCGGCCGGCACGCCGAACATCGAGCTCCCGGTGGCGGCGCTCGTCATCGCCCAGATCGCCTTCATTCCCGTCGGCGCCGTGATCAACTCGTTCCTCGCGTTCGGCGAAGAGCTCGGCTGGCGAGGATGGCTGCTCTCCGCACTCCGCCCCCTCGGCACCTGGCCGGCGCTGCTCATCAGCGGCGTGATCTGGGGCCTCTGGCACTCGCCGATCATCCTGCTCGGCTACAACTTCGCCGAGCCCAATCTCTTCGGCGTCGGCCTGATGGTGATGGGATGCCTCAGCTTCGGCATCCTCCTTGGCTGGCTGCGCCTGCGGTCGGGCAACGTGTGGCCAGCCGTGCTCGGCCACGGCGCGTTCAACGCCGCCGCGGGGTTCGCCTTCCTGGTGTCGACACCCGGCCTGCAGCCCCTCACGGCATCCCCACTGAGCTGGCCCGGCTGGCTCGCCTGCGCCAGCATCATCCTGCTGCTGCTGGCCCTCGGCCAGTTCAAGAAGTCACGCCTTCCCCAGACCGGCGCCTGACCGCTCGAGACTCCGCTCGGTGTGCGCGATCCGCTCACGTCGCCACTCCGCCGATGAGGGATGCAGATCGCTGAGGGATGCCGCGAACACCGCCTCGGCACCGACCGAGTCCACACTCAGCAGGTGCCCGATCGCCGCGACTGCGTCTTCTTCCGTCTGCGTCGGGCCGACGGCGGCGACGATGTCTGCCAGGCGCGGGGCGGCATCCAGAATCGCCTGCTGCTGACGAAGGTCGTCGTGCATCGCCTGCCGACGCCGGCCGCCGTCCCGAGAGCGCTCTGACATCTGAGCAACGTTGACCGTGTGCGGGGCGACGTCGATGCGCAACGGCTCGCTCCTCACGGCCAACGGCACCAGCAGCGCGTGCAGTTCATGCTCGCCGGGTGTCAGCCTCGCCCAGGCGGATTCGTCGATGCGCACCGGCACGCGCGCGTAGTCGCCCGGGTCGAGCGGTACGGCTCCCCGCTCTCCCATCGTCGCCCAGCCCATGGAGACCGAGCCGTCGTCCACCGCCGCCACCGTGCCGATCACGTCGAACGAGTCACCGTCCGGCTCCCACCGCACCTCACCGGTGTTCACGATGTCGATCGCGAAACCATCCGGCCCCGCGTCCGCACGAACCGCTGCGGGCCAGCGGAGGATGAGCCCGCGACGCCGCTCGGCGTAGCTCGCACGCACAGGCTCCGGCTTCTCGAGCAGCCAGACCTCTTCCCCCGGCCGCACCGACGCGAGCAGCCACAGCCGACGGTCGGCGTCGAGCGGCGCTCCGATCTCCACCGCATCACCGCGCTGCCTCAGCACTCGCCAGCCGTTCGGCTGCGGAACCGGCAACGGATCACCTCCGTGCCGCGTGACCAGGTCGATGAAGGGCTCGCCCTCGCCGGCCAGAACGGTCGGGTCGATCGCCTGGCCGTGCAGGCGCGGAAACTCGTCGTCGTCATTCATGCGGCCATGCTCGCACGTCGGCGGGGCCGGAGGACTGGTACGACGGCGCCCACAGCGGCACGCGCGAGGGCGGCTTCACGTTGGCGGCGAACGTCATCTACACCCCGTTCTTGTGGAAGCCGAACTTGTGAGTAGTCGCCTCCCGAAGTCACCGGCGGCCGATAGCATCCGGACATGACCACTGCCCTCGCGCGCTTCGGGGCCATTGCGCTTCTCACCGCGCTCGCAGCCGCCTCCCTGTCTGCCTGCTCGCAGGCGTGGGAGCACGACGCAGCCGTCGAGGGCTACGCCGTGTGCGACGGCGCCGACCCCTCGACCGTGACTCTGCACTACACCTCGGGGCCCGGCGTCGAGAACGCGACACCGCGTCTGAGCGAGTCGGGCGACAGGGTCACGGCAGTGATCCACCTGCAGGGATCAGGATCGAGCCCCGCGGTCGGCGTACCGGCCACTATCGAGGTGAGGTTCGACGCTCCGATCGCGGAACGACCTTTCCTCACCGTCGACGATCAGCCCATCCCCGAAGTCCCCTGCTGAGGTCCGCCCGCCACGCGGTCGTCGCCTGAGCTGACCGGTCACTCCGCCTCGAAGTCCATCGAGCGCATCTCCTCGATGTTGGCCTCGAACCCGTCGACGAGCGCCTGACCGGTCATCACCCAGCGCGGGTCAGCGGCCGTGCCGCCGACGACGCACTCCTGGTAGAACGCACCGTTCGCGTTCTCCGCCGGAACGTACACGTACCACTCGGGCCGGTCGTAGCGAGCGAGCGCGACAGCGGTGCCGGTCTGCTTCTCGTCGGCGCTCAGGGGCTCTGCCTTGTGAAAGGCGGTGCACAGTTCGCCCGCTTCCGCACCCGACATCAGAGCCGCGTCGGCGGTCGGCTTGGGAGTCGGCGCGGATGGCGGCGGCGCCGGCGTCGGGGTCGCTGACGGCGGCGGCGTCGGCCGCACGGTCGGCGTGGCGCTCGGGGCCTCCGACGCCTCCGGAGTCGGCGACGCAGACGGCGTGGGCGACGATGACGGCGACGCACTCACCGTGGGCGAAGGCACCGGTTCGGGAGCACACCCCGCCAGCATCAGCCCGACCAGCGCGGCACCCACCGCACCCGCCCGCACACGCGCGCCCACTCCAGCCATGCCGTCCCCCGCCGTCGATCCGGGCACAAGCATCTCACCCAGACGCCTGCGACCCGCGCAGCGACTCAGACGGTCGGCGGCGGAGTCGGAGCCGGCGGCTGATCGTCCGTCTTCGGGCGGCCCCAGCCCGACTCCTTACGCAGCTGCACGAACCCGGCGAAGATCAGAGCGAGCGCGAGAACGAGGAAGATCACCCGCATCCACCACTCCAGATCGCCGAACAGCATCGACGGCAGCGTGCCCAAGAACGTCGCGCCGATGAAATACCAGACCGCGACCGGCGTCTCCTGCTTCGTGCCGTTCGTCATGACGGCTCCTCTCCGTTGCCCCGACCGTAATCGCCGGCGGATGCCGCCACCTCCCCCGCGCGACGGAGATCGGCGACGCGAACCTCCGTAAGCCGTGTGAGTCCCGGCACGTGGCGTGTCAGCGTTTGCATGCCGCCCGCATTCTCGGCATCGTGGCCCCCTCATGCAATCCACGGAAGGGAGCATCATGCTCACACTCACCGAGAACGCCAGCAGTGCCGTCAAGAACCTCGCCTCGCAGATCCCCACCACCACGGGTGGGCTGCGCATCGCCGAGGCCGCTGATCCCGACAACGGGTACGCCCTCTCTCTCGCCCCGGCCCCCGAGCCGGAAGACACCGTCGTCGAGAGCGACGGCGCACGGGTCTTCGTCGACCCGGGCGCCAACGTCGCCCTCGGCGACCGGGTGCTCGACGCTCGCGTCGACGACGACGGATCGGTCGGGTTCGCGCTCGCAGAGCGCATCTGACCGGTGAGGCCATGAGCCTCGCCCCTCGAAAGCCTCGGACCCGTTTCGGTCCGGGGCTTTCGTGCGCCCGGGCTAGGCTCCCTCTGGCCCCCGACCCGAAAGCTCCATCATGCCTCTGCCCACGCCCGTCCTCGTCTTGCTGCTCGTGGTCGGCATGGTCGCCCTCTTCTTCGGCGGCACCATCGTCCGCACCCGGCGCCTTGCACGCACGGGCGACGCGAACAGGTTCGCCGGCCGCTACCTGATCGCGCTCATGTGCGCGACGGTGCTCTTCGCCGCGCTGCTGTTCGTCGTCTTCCTGACCTGACGACTCCGCTGCCGCGCGTCACGCCTCGAGCCGCGGATGCCGGAGCTTACGCACCCCGTAGGCGATGCCCATCAGGCACGCGATGCCCACGACGGCGGCGCCGATCAGCATCCCGATGCCGAGCACGTGATTCGGGCTCTCGATCGACAGCGCCAGGGCGCCGAGGATCACGAACGCAACCGCCACGACCAGGAAAACCAGGCTCAACGCCAACACGAGCACCGCGCCCGAATTCAACCGTCGCCGCTGGGTGGCGTCGTACCTCTGCTCGTCGGTCATGCGACGGCCTCCGTCTCGTAGCTGAAAGCCCACCGTAGGCACCGCACCCCGATTCGCGGAGCCCCCTTGCGCTTTGGTCGCAGGCCCCGCGCCTTTTCGGCGCACCCGCCCTGCGACAATGGGAGCATGCGTGCCACCCGAGCCTCCCGCGTCCTGCGCGGCGGGCTCGCGGCATCCGTCGCGACCTGGGTCGCGCTGCTCTCGCACGTCACCGCCGGCGGCACACCGCCCGGGTGGCTCGGCGTCGCCGCGCCCCTCGCGCTCTCACTCGCGCTGTGCACCGCCCTCGCCGGTCGGCGGCTCTCGCTCATCCGCCTCGCGATCGCGGTGACCCTCAGCCAGGTGCTGTTCCACACGCTGTTCCTGCTCGGCACCGTCACTCCCTCCGGCTCCGCCGCGCCGCACGCGCACGCCCACCTGGCGCTGCCCGCGATGACGGATGCCGCCGGTTCCGCGGCCGCGCTGCACGGCGACCTGGCGATGTGGGCCTTGCACGGCCTCGCCGCCCTGGTCACCACCCTCGTGCTGCACCGCGGCGAGCGCGCCGCCCGCGCCCTTCTCGCCCTGGCGTCGGATCTCGCCCGGTGGCTGCGCCGCCGGCTGATCGCGGCGACCGGGCTGCTGACGCCGCTCGCGTGGCCCGCCCTCCCCGCCGCCGTCGCCGCCGAGCGCCCGCCGCGCTCTCCCTTCCTCGCCGTCATCGCTCGCCGCGGCCCACCGGCGCTCGCGCGCTGACACCGCCCCCACCCGCGCTCGCTCGGGTGTGCCGAGGTGCCGCCCGTCTGTGACGTCGCCGCGTGGCCCCGGCCTGCCTTGCTCTGCCCCGGCCTGCACCGGCTTCGCACCTGCGTCCCCTGCTCACCGTGCTGTCCGCCGGTGAGCCACCTCCGTCGCCCCGCGACTCCCCCGTCCGCTCGCGGACGACCTCTGCCTTTTCTGCCACCGCGCAGCATCCTTCTCCGGAAAACGATCATGACCTCCCTCTCCTCCCCGCCCACCGACGCAGCACCCGCGCACCCGCCGCGCCGGCCCTGGTTCGGCGCCTTCCTCCTCCGCCTGCACTTCTACGCGGGCATCGTCGTCGGCCCGTTCATCCTCATCGCCGCGCTCAGCGGCGCCCTCTACGCGATCGCGCCGACGATCGAGCAGGGCGTGTATGCGCGCCAGCTCCACGCGCCCGTCTCCGACCTGCAGCTCACGCTCGGCGCGCAGGTCGAGATCGCCGAAGCCCACGTCGGCGACGAGGCGAGCCTCACCGCGGTGCGGCCCGCGCCCGAGCGCGACGACACGACGCGCGTCATGTTCGCGCAGGAGGGGCTCGGCGCGAGCGAGACCCGGGCGATCTTCATCGACCCGGGCACCGGCGCGATCCGCGGCGACGAGGTCGTCTACGGCACGAGCGGGTCGCTGCCGCTGCGCACCTGGCTGAGCAACCTGCACCGCAACCTCAACCTCGGCGAGCCGGGCCGCCTCTACAGCGAGCTCGCCGCCTCATGGCTCGGCATCGTCGTGCTCGCCGGAGTCGGGCTGTGGGTCATCCGCATCCGCAGTGCCCGCGCGAAGAAAGACTTCGTGCGCCCGAACCGCCGGGCGACCGGCTACCGCCGCGTGTTCAGCTGGCACACCTCTGTAGGCATCTGGCTTGCCCTCGGCGCCCTGTTCCTCTCGGCGACCGGCCTCACGTGGTCGACCTACGCCGGCGCCAACGTGTCGAGCCTGCGCGACGCGCTCGACTGGCGCACGCCCGCCGTCGCGACGAGCCTCGCCGGCGGCGCCGACGATCACGGAGCGCACGCCGACCACGGTTCGGCGTCGGCGGCAGCCCCGGTCGATCCGGCGACGTTCGACGACGTGCTCGCCGTCGCCCAGGGCGTCAACGTGAACACGGGCCTCATCCAGATCACCCCGCCGTCCGAACCCGGGGTGGCGTGGGTCGTGCAGGAGATTCAGCGCGGCTACCCGACTGAAGCGGATGCCGTCGCGGTCGACGGGGCGACCCTCGCCGTCGTCGACCGCGTCGACTTCGCGGAGTTCTCGCTGCCTGCGAAGCTCGCGACCTGGGGCGTGGCCATCCACATGGGCACGATGTTCGGGCTCGCTAACCAGATCGTCATGTTCCTCCTCGCCCTCGGGATCGCCACCATGGTGGTGCTCGGATACGCCATGTGGATCAAGCGCCGCCCCACCCGCCGTGCACGGGTCGGCACGCCGCCCCGTCGCGGCGCGCTCGACGGGGCGCCGTGGTGGGCGGTGACGGCGATCGTCACCGGAGGCGTGGCGCTCGGGCTGGCGTTCCCCCTCGTCGGCTACCCGCTCGCGGCGTTCGTGATCATCGACGTGATCGTCGACGCCGTGCAATCCCGACGGCAGGCGCCGCGGGCGAAGGCCGACGAGGTCGCCGAGTAGCGGGAGCCGGGCGGGGGCGGGCGCCGGGCGGTGTCGCCCGCCGCCCGGCCGTGCCGCGCGCCCGGGCGCGTCAGCGGAAGTCGCGCGACCGGTGCTCCACCCCCACGCGCAGGTCTTCGAACCCGTCGGCGAGCAGGTTCGTCACCCCCTCCGGCGAGCGCTCCAGCATCCCCCGGGCGATCAGCGCGGGACTGTCGCGGAGGATCCGCCGGTACCTGCTCCACACCCCGACCGAGCAGATGACGTTCATGACGCCGTGCTCGTCTTCGAGGTTCAAGAACGTGACCCCGGATGCCGTCGCCGGTCGCTGCCGGTGCGTGACGAGACCGGCCACCTCGACGCGCCGGCCGATCTCGTGCGTGCGCATGCCCCGGGAGGTGACGACGCCCCGCGCGTCGAGCTGCGACCGGTAGTGGGTCAGCGGATGATCGTCGGCCGACAGGCCCGTCGCCCACAGGTCGGCGGCCAGCACGTCGTAGCTCGACTGGTCGGGGAAGAGCGGGGGCTGCACCGACACCATCGACCCTTCGAGGAACTCGAGCCGGTCCTGCGAGGCGTCGCCCGCCAGCCAGATGCCCTCGCGCCGGCTGATGCCCAGGCACTCGAACGCCCCCGCGGTGGCGAGCGCCTCGAGCTGGGCGGTCGAAGCTCCCGTGCGGCGCACGAGGTCGCGGAGGTCGCGGAACGGCCCGGCGGCGGTGCGCTCGGCGACGATCTTCGACGCGAGCGGCACCCCGATGCCCGTGATCGAGGCGAGCCCCAGCCGCACCGCGAACGCCCCGTCGCGGCGATGCGCCTCCGACTCGTCGGGCTTCGACGGGTCGAACACCGGCACCGGCGGCTGCTGCCGCTCGGCGCACGAGTCGAGTCCGGTCGGAATGCGGCGGTACGCCCCCGGCAGCACCGACTCGAGGCCGGCATCGACCCCCGAGGCGTGCAGATCGGGGCGCCGCACCTCGACCCCGTGGCGACGGGCGTCGGCCGACAGCGTCGCCGGGGAGTAGAAGCCCATCGGCTGCGCCCGCAGGAGCGCGGCGAGGAACGCCGCCGGATAGTGCAGCTTCAACCATGACGACGCGTAGACGAGCAGGCCGAACGACAGCGAGTGGCTCTCGGCGAACCCGAAGTTCGCGAACGCCTGGATCTTGGCGTACAGGTCGTCCGCGACCTCGCCGACGAGCCCGTTGCCGGCCATGCCCTCGTACAGCTTCTTCTTGAGCGAGTCGATGCGTTCGATGCCGCGCTTCGACCCCATCGCGCGCCGCAGCAGATCGGCATCCTCCCCCGTCAGCCCACCCACGGCCATGCCCATCTGCATGAGCTGCTCCTGGAAGATCGGAATGCCGAGGGTGCGCTCGAGAACGGGGCGCAGCTTCTCGTGCACGTACGTCACCTTCTCCTGGCCGAGCTTGCGACGCACGAACGGGTGCACCGCCCCGCCCTGGATCGGGCCCGGCCGGATCAGCGCGATCTCGATCACCAGGTCGTAGAACTTTCGCGGCTGCAGGCGCGGCAGCAGCCCCATCTGCGCGCGGGACTCGACCTGGAACACCCCGATCGAATCGGCCCGGCACAGCATGTCGAACACGGCCGCCTCTTCTTTCGGCATCGTGTCGAGCGTCCACCGCTCCCCCGTCGCCGTCTCGATCATGTCGAAGCAGTACTGCAGGGCGGCCAGCATGCCGAGGCCCAGCAGGTCGAACTTCACGAGCCCCATCCACGCGGCGTCGTCCTTGTCCCACTGGATGACGGTGCGGTTCTCCATGCGGGCGTGCTCGATCGGCACGACCTCGCCGACGGGACGATCGGTGAGCACCATGCCTCCCGAATGGATGCCGAGATGTCGCGGCGCCTTCAGCAGCTCGCCCGCGTAGGCGATCACCCGTTCGGGGATGTCATGGTCGCCGGGGGTGTCGAGCGTCGCCCCCCACCGCTCGACCTGCTTCGACCAGGCGTCCTGCTGCCCCGGCGAGTGACCGAGGGCCTTCGCCATGTCGCGTATCGCGTTCTTCGGCCGGTACTGGATCACGTTCGCCACCTGCGCCGCCCGGTCACGGCCGTACGTCGCGTAGACCCACTGGATGATCTCCTCACGGCGATCCGAGTCGAAGTCGACGTCGATGTCGGGCTCCTCCTCGCGCAGCGCCGACAGGAACCGCTCGAACGGGAGGTCGTAGAAGATCGAGTCGATCGCCGTGATGTCGAGCAGGTAGCAGACGGCGCTGTTGGCGGCCGAACCGCGCCCCTGACACAGGATGCCGCGACGCCGCGCCTCCTGCACGATGCCGTGCACGATGAGGAAGTAGCCCGGGAAGTCCTTCTGCTCGATGACGGCGAGCTCCTTCTCGATGCGGGCCCGGTTGTCGGCGGTCGCGTCGGGGTACTTCCTCGGCACCGCCTCCCACACCAGGTGCCGCAGCCACGACATCGGGGTATGCCCCTCGGGCACCTTCTGCTTCGGCAGGGCGGGCTTCGCGCGCCGCAGCGGAAAGGCGAGCTCGTCGGCGAGCACGACGGTGCGCTCGACCGCGCCCCGGTAGCGGCGGAACCGCCGGGCCATCTCGGCCCCCGACCGCAGGTGCGCGCTCGCATGACCCGGGAGCCACCCGTCGAGCTCGTCGAGGCCGCGGTTCGCGCGCACCGCCGCGACCGCCGCCGCCAGGTGCACCTTCTCGGGCACGGCGTAGTGCACGTTGTTCGACGCCAGGATCGAAAGGCCCCGCTCGGCGGCGAGCGCCGCGAGCGCGTCGTTGTCGCGGGTGTCGCCGGGGGCGCCGTGGTCGATGAGCTCGACCTCGACCCGCTCCCGGCCGAACAGCTCGACCAGCCGGTCGAGCTCGATCGCCGCCGCTGCCGCGCCCCCTGAAGCCAGCGCCTGCCGGACGGCGCCTTTGCGGCATCCGGTCAGGATCGTCCAGTGCCCGTCCGCCCGCGCGGCCAGGTCGTCGAGGTCGTAGACCGGTCGCCCTTTCTCGCCTCCCGACAGCTGCGCGTTCGTCAGGGCCGCGGCGAGCCGGTGGTAGCCCTCTTCGCCCCGGGCGAGGACGAGCAGGTGCGAGCCGTGCGGGTCGGGTTCGCCGTTCTGCGGGCCGGGCAGCCCGAGCGACAGCTCGGCGCCGAACACCGTCTTCACCTGCAGGTGCTCGGCGGCCTCGGCGAACCGGACGATGCCGTAGAACCCGTCGTGATCGGTGACCGCGAGGGCGTGGAGGCCGAGCCGCTCCGCCTCCTCGGCGAGCTCTTCGGGCGATGACGCCCCGTCGAGGAACGAGAACGACGAGTGCGCGTGCAGCTCGGCGTAGGGCACCACCTCGGCGGGACGCTCGATCTCGGGGGCCCGGTACTTCCCGCGCTTGTGCGACCACGCCGGGCTGTCACCGCCATCGGCGCCCGCGGGTGCACCGCCGGGGCGGCGACGGTCGCTGAGCACGCGCTCGAGGTCGGACCAGCGCACTGATGGATTGTCGAACCCCATCAGTCGTACCTCCCCTCGGCGTGCCAGACGCCCTCCTCGCAGATCAGCAGCCAGGCGGTCTGCGCCGCGTCGACGATCTGGAACCGGTGCGCCCGGCGCGTGCGCGCGGCATCCCACCCCCGCTCCATCACGGGCCACGGCCCGGCCCACGACTCGATCGCACGCGGATGCCGGGGCCTCGGGGCCCCAGAGGCGTCGGGCGCACCCGGCAGGGTCAGCGCCACCGGGTCGGCGGTCAGCTCGCCGCGCCCGTCGACGGCCACCATGTCGCCGTCGCTGTCGACGACGGCGACCGGCAGCGGCTCGCCGAACACGGTCGCCGGCAGCGGGTCGGGCAGGCTGCCGGGCCACGGCCGCGACCGGTCGGCGATCACCGCACGGTCACCCCACGGCACCATGACCTGCCGCTCGGCGAGCCAGCGCCCGCCGCCCACCTGAGCTGTCACGACCCCGCGGTGGCCGAGCATCGCCTGCACGCGCGACAGCGCATGGTGCACGCGCTCCTCGGGCCCCGACCCGAACAGTCCCGTCACATGATGGGATGCCGCATCGACCCGCTCGGGCTCGATGCGCACCTTCGCCACGGCGCTGCGGAGCCCGCGCTCGGCGAGCTGCCAGCGCACCCGGTCGACGACCCCGGCCGCGTCGAAGGCGCCCGGATGCAGCCACACCCGCTCGCTGTGGTCGCCGCGGTCGCCGGTGAGAGCCACCCGCAGCTCGGTGCACACCAGATCGACCGCTCCGAGCCCGGCGATGAACTCCTCGGCCGCCACGCGCACTCCGAACGCGACCTGATCGGCGATCTCGAGCGGCGGCTCGAAGGTCACCTCCCGCTCGAGCTCGGGCGGCGGCGTGCGCGGCTGCACCGGCTGCGAGTCGAGCCCCGAGGCCAGCGCGTGCAGCCGCGCCCCGCGGGGCCCGAGCCGCTCGACCAGCCGCGCGGTGGGAAGGGCCGCGAGCTGCCCGAGGGTGTGGATGCCGAGGCGCGCGAACAGGCTCGCGATCGCCTCGTCACCCAGGGCGGTCACCGGCAGCGGCGACAGGAACGCCGCCGCCGCGCCGGGGGCGACCATCCGCAGCGGTGCGTCCGGTCCGGTCGCCCGGGCCGCCTGCTCGGCGGTGAACGGACCGTCGGCCACCCCCGCCCGCACATCATCGACCCGCAGCTCGGCGAGCGCGCCCGTCAGCGCGGTCGCCGCGCCCGCCTCGCCGCCGTAGAAGCGTGCCGGCCCGCGCACACGCAGCGCGCACAGTCCGGGCTCGCGCAGCTGCACGCCGGGAGCGATCTCTTCGAGGCGGGCGATCAGCGGGGCGAACGTGCGGTGGTCGCGGGCCTCGTCGGCGTCGACCACGACGAGCTGCGGGCACCGCGCCTGGGCGTCGCGGCGGCGCTGACCGCTCCGGACGCCGTCGGCCCGGGCCGCGGGAGAGGTCGCCCGCACCGCCCCCTTGGCGAACACGGCGATCGGCTGATCGGGTTCGGCCAGCCCCTCGCGGACGAGCGCGACGACGGGCCAGTCGGGAACCCAGACCACCAGGCTCCGCACCGGCTCGAAGCCGGTCGGAGCGGCATCCGCGGTACGTTCGGCGCGCATCAGCTCACCGCCCGCATCGGCTGCGGCAGCGCGACCGGGCGCGTCTGCTGCGGCGACGGCGTGAGCGACCCGTCGGGGGCGGGCAGCAGCATGCGCGACGAGCGCGGCACCGGAAAGCGCCGGCTCGACACGGTGACCGTCAGCTCGCGATCCGACAGGATGCCGTACCCGTCGCCGAGCCCCGACCACCGGGCATCGGTCACATCGATCATCGCCTCGGTCTGCGGCCACGGCCCCTGCACGAGCAGCACGACGCCGCGGTCGCGCATGCGGCCGGCGAGGCGGGAGATGTCGCCGTCCTTCGCGCGGCTCGGCGGGCGCACCGCGACGACCGGCAGCACGTCGGCGATCGTCGCGGTGACGGCGAGCCATCGCGGCCCCGGCTCGGGGATCAGCACGAGATGCGACAGGTCGACGCCCGCGCTCTCGGCCGCTTCGGCGCCGAAGCCCGGCATGCCCACGACGCCGCACCAGCTGCCGGTCTGCGACGGCTGGGCGAGCAGGGCGAACAGCAGCGACATCGATCCGCCGACCGAATACGACGACCCCGGTCGCAGACCCCCGCCCGGCAGCAGTTCTGCCAGGGCAGGATGGGTGGGAAGGGGCGGCGCGTCGAGCTTGTGCCCCTGCATCTGCGCCAATTGCGCGCGCAGACGCTGCACTTCTTGTGCAGTCGCGGTGTTGCGCACGATAGATCTCACCTCGACATGGTAGAAGCTTTGTTCGAATGCCTCAAGGGGCTCACGTCGAAGATACGCACGACTTCCGACATCGCCGCGCGTCCGTTCGACCCCCGATGCGAAGATCGCGAGGTCAGCGGCTGATTCGGCTCCGCGTCAGCGGATCGAGCGCGCGTACCCGCTCGGCGCCGTCCCGAACCGTCGCCGGAAGGCCCGCGCGAACGTGTCGGAATCGCGGAAGCCCGCGGCGTGCGCGGCGGCGCCCGCCGGCATCCCGTCGATCAGGAGCAGCCGCGCGCGCTCGAGCCGGTGCTCGCGGATCAGCGCCGCCGGGGTCTCGCCCGCGGCGGCCAGCACCGCCTGCAGCGTCCGCACCGAGATGTGGTTGTCGCGCGCGAGCAGATCGGCCGTGAACTCCGGGTCGCGGTGCCGCGCCGCGATCTGCGCGCGCAGAGCGGATGCCGACGGGATCCCCCGCGCGACGGGCGACCCCGGCCGGGGCGTGAAGGCGAGCAGGCGGTACTCGGGCAGCGGCAGGGCCGTCACCGTCCAGTCGACATCGACGGGGTCTCCGGAGCGGGTGAGGAACACCTCCCGGCCGCGCGAGCCGCCGGCGCGCGTCGAGGCGTGCACGATGGGGCACTCGTGACCGGGATACCGCGAGCCGTCGGGGTGGCAGGCGTGCAGGGCGTCGTGACTGGAGGCTCCGACGAGTCCGTGCCGGTCGTCATGGCCGAGCAGGCGGCCCGCCGCATCGTTGACATGGGCGACCGCACCGCCGGGGCCGATGACCCACAGCGGCTGCGTCACGGCATCCATCACCGCGGGAACCCAGTCTTCGAGAGCCGCCATCCCCTCACGGTAGGGATGCCGCTTTGCCGACCCGGGTCGCGGACGTCTCCGCCGTGTTACGAGTCGCGGCGGGGTCGCTGCGCGGATCGACGGCTCCCGTGCGCGGTTTTCCTTCCGGCCGCTCCGGTGCGGGTGGTCGAGTGGAGGAACCGATGTCGCTCGACGAAAAGGACCGAACCATGACGCTCCCCTCGATCATCAGCAAGCAGGCCGCCGGCGCCGTCATCGATGAGATCCGCCGCAAGAACGGGATGTCCTGGCAGGCCGTCAGCGACCTGCTCGGCACACCGCCGGTCTGGACGGCCGCCGCGGTCCTCGGCATGCACGCCGTTCCCGACATCGCCGCCGCGCGCCTCGGCGATGCGCTCGGTCTCGACACCGAACTCGTCGACGCCCTCACCCGTCAGCCCAACCGCGCGGCGGAGGCTGACCTCTCCACCGACCCGACGATCTACCGCTTCCACGAGCTCGTCCAGGTCTACGGGCCCGCACTGAAGGCGCTGATCCACGATCAGTTCGGCGACGGCATCATGAGCGCCATCAACTGCAGCATCACCCTGGACCGAGTGCCGCATCCCGACGGCGACCGCGTCGTCATCACGATCGACGGCAAGTTCCTGCCCTACGCATGGGTCAGCGGCACGGAGTGACGCCGGCCGGCGGTCAGGCCGCGAGCGCCAGGTAGGGCTCCCACGCGGGATCGGAGCGCTCGGTGCCCCGCACCCGCCACTGCGCACCGGTCGGCGGCGTCGGCAGCCAGCGCAGCTCCCATCGCATCTCCTGCGGCGTGCGGTCGCCCTTGAGGTTGTTGCATCTCAGGCACGCGGCGACGAGGTTCTCCCACGAGTCGGCGCCGCCGCGCGAGCGGGGCAGCACGTGGTCGATCGTCGACGCGCTCTTGCCGCAGTACGCGCAGCGGTGCCCGTCGCGCCGCAGCACGCCGCGGCGGGTGACCGGCACGCGGCGCCCGCCCGGAATGCGCACGTAGCGGGTGAGCAAGATCACGGCGGGGCGGTCGAAGACGTCGTGCGCGGCCCAGACCGGATCCTCCTCGACGCGCTCGATGATGGTGGCCTTGTCTGTCATGACGAGCACGAGCGCTCGCTTGAACGACACGACGGCCAGGGGTTCGTATCCTGCGTTCAGCACCAGGGTGCGCATGGGAGTGTCCTCTCGAACGGCCGTGACGGCTTCGGCGGCCTTCCGGTTGCGGCGCGCGTGCGAGAAGAGCAGGGTGCGGGAATGCAAAAAGGCGCTGTCATGAAGACAGCGCCTTTTTCACACGACCGAAGTCGCGGCATCCGTGCACACGATGCCGAAGGACATAACGACCTAGCGCATTCCGGTTTCGAATGCGGGGTTGAGTGTCCATCCGGCCTCCCCTCGGCTCACACGAGCGTCGGGGACAGGGTAATACACCCCGGAGTCGTCCAGGGTCGAGCAGGCGACAACGGATGCCGCGTGTCGATCAGCCGGCGTTGGCCTGCAGCCACGACTCGGCGTTCGCGTACCCGTTGTTGACCCGGATCTCCAGGTGCAGGTGGGTGCCGTTCGCGCGCCCGGTGTCGCCGACCTGGCCGATGAGCTGACCGGCCGAGACCGACTCTCCGACCGAGACGCGGCGCGTGCCGTAGTTCATGTGCGCGTAGAGCGAGGTCACGCTCTTGCCACCGATGTTGTGCGCGATCTTGACGTAGACGCCCCAGCCGGGACCGGCCTCGGAGGACGCGACCACGACGCCGTCGGCGACGGAGTAGATGCCTTCGCCACGGCCGACCATGTAGTCGGTGCCCTTGTGGCCCGCGTAGGGGCGACCGAAGTTGTCGAAGCGCGCGAGCGGGCGCCGGACGAGGCCCGATCCCGGCGAGACGAGCGGCACGCTCGACGAGAACGACGACGATCCGCCGCCGCTGCTCGCACTGCGGGCCGAGCTGGACAGGCGGGCGGCGAGTGCAGCCTTCGCTGCGGCCTCGGCGGCCTCCTTGTCCTTCTTCTTCTTGATCTCTTCGGGCGTGGTGGCCGAGTAGCCGCCGCGGTCGAGGGCTTCGGGGGTCGCCTCGGAGGCGACGACCAGGGACTGCATGTCGTCGGCAGAGACCTGGGCGATGGTGCGGGCCTCGGCGACGTCGCCTCGTCCCGCCGGCAGGAACGCCGGAATGGCGACCGTCGCGACCATGCCCGCGACAGCGGCGATGGTCACGAAGCTGCGCACGGGGTGCGGGCGCGTGCCGTTCGTGCGCTTCGCCGGGGCTTTCGCCACGGGCCTGCGCAGAAGACGAGCGGTTCGGGTGGGTGTCGACGCCTCAAGCGCTTCGGTCGACGGGTGGAGCTGTTCAGCCAAGCTATCCTCCGGCGCCTCCGCATCCCATCGGGCGGGATGCTGGCTCGTCGGTGATCAGTGTCGGGCACAGATGTACGGGTGTCACTGCGGGAATGACGAGCCAGAGAGGCAACTCGCGCAGCGGTCCGAGGCGGGCTTCTCGCCGGTGGACTCTCGAAGGCTACCCGAAGGTAACGAATAAGTCACGCTTCGGACGCCGTCCGGCACCCGCTCCCGGCGGATACCCGGCGCGCGTTCAGGCGGGGCGGGCGTCGACGACGAACAGGTGCGAGGCGACCTCGACCGGAAGCTCGAGCGCTTCTGACGAGCCGTCCATCTCGACGAGGACGTAGCCCTCGTTGTACCGGAACGACCCGGTGCCGCCGGGGACCACACCGGCATCCCTCAACTGGATGAGCAGTTCGGGGTCGACCTGCACGGGCTCGGCGAGGCGGCGGATGCTGGCGGTGATGGGGCCGCCCTCCTCGTTCATCCGGCGGACGAGACCCACGACGCCCGACTCGAACGAGTTGGCGGGGACATCGCCCAGCTGGTCGAGCCCGGGGATCGGGTTGCCGTACGGCGACTCGGTCGGATGGTCGAGGAGTTCGATCAGGCGACGCTCGACGAGCTCGCTCATCACGTGCTCCCACCGGCAGGCCTCATCGTGCACATAGGCCCAGTCGAGCCCGATCACGTCACTGAGCAGGCGCTCCGCGAGGCGGTGCTTGCGCATCACGTCGACGGCCTTCTGACGGCCGGTGCCGGTGAGTTCGAGCTTGCGGGCCTCCGACACGATCACGAGGCCGTCGCGCTCCATGCGGCCGATCGTCTGCGACACCGTCGGTCCGGAGTGGCCGAGTCGCTCGGAGATGCGGGCGCGCAGGGGCGTGATGCCCTCCTCCTCGAGCTCGAGGATCGTGCGCAGGTACATCTCGGTGGTGTCGATCAGGTCGGTCATCACATGCCTTCTCGCGCGGTAAACAGTGCCTGCCCAGCTTATCCGCTCCCCCATCGGCCGCGGCGCGGGGCGTCATAGGGCAGGGGCGACGCCGACCTGGCCCGTACAATCTGACCCATGGCCACTGTTCCGCTCCCGCGCGAGATCCTGCCCATCGACGGTCGATTCGGCTGCGGCCCGTCCAAGATCCGCGCCGAGCAGCTCGAGGCTCTCGTCTCGCGCGGCGCGACGCTGTTCGGGACCTCGCACCGCCAGCTCGCGGTGAAGGACCTCGTCGGTCGCACCCGCGGTGGGCTCGTCGACCTGCTGCGCCTGCCCGACGGCTACGAGATCATCCTCGGCAACGGCGGCTCGACCGCGTTCTGGGACGCGGCGGCGTTCGGCCTCATCGAGAAGCGCGCGCAGAACCTCGTCTTCGGCGAGTTCGGTGGCAAGTTCGCCTCCGCCGCCGGCGCGCCGTGGCTCGAGGCCCCCGACGTGCGCAAGGCCGAGCCCGGATCATCCATCGCGGCCGAGGCCGTCGAGGGCGTCGACGTCTACGCCTGGCCGCACAACGAGACCTCGACCGGTGTCGCGACCGCGATCACCCGCGTCCACGGTGATGACGGTGCGCTGACGGTCATCGACGCGACGAGCGCCGCCGGCGGCATCGACGTCGACATCTCGCAGACCGACGTCTACTACTTCGCCCCGCAGAAGAACCTCGGCTCCGACGGCGGCCTCTGGTACGCCGCGGTGTCGCCCGCCGCCGTCGAGCGCATCGAGCGCATCGCCGCGTCCGGCCGGTACATCCCCGAGTTCCTGAGCCTCAAGAACGCGCTCGACAACTCGCGCCTCAACCAGACGCTCAACACCCCCGCCGTGGCGACGCTGCAGCTGCTCGACTCGCAGCTCGACTGGATCAACGGCAACGGCGGCCTCACGTGGGCGGCCTCCCGGACGGCGGAGTCGTCGAGCGCGCTCTACGAGTGGGCGGATGCCGCGACGTTCGCGACGCCGTTCGTCGAGGCTGCGGCAGACCGGTCGCCCGTCGTCGTCACGATCGACTTCGACGAGACCGTCGACGCCGCCGCCGTCGCGAAGAGCCTCCGCGCCAACGGCATCGTCGACACGGAGCCCTACCGCAAGCTCGGCCGCAACCAGCTCCGCGTCGCGACGTTCGTCTCGATCGAGCCCGACGACGTCCGCCAGCTGATCCGCTGCATCGACTACACCGTGGAGCGCCTGAACGGCTGACCCCTTACGACGACGACCCCGGAGCCGCGGCTCCGGGGTCGTCGTCGTAAGGGGGTGTGACGCTCAGTACTCGCGCAGTTCCTCTTCGGAGTCGCCGTCTTCGTCGTCGTCCGAGTCGTCGTCGTCCGAGTCGTCGTCTGATTCCTCGTCCGAGTCGTCGTCGGTCTCGGAATCATCGTCGTCCGATTCCTCATCGTCAGACTCGTCATCGTCCTGGGCATCGTCGTCGAGCTCGTCGATGTCGACGCCGTCGACATCACCCGCGTGCAGGATCGGCGAGCCGTCGGTGTCGAAGTCCGCGGCATCCAGATCGTCGGTGTCGTCCGAGTCGAGATCGTCGTCGTCTTCGTCGTCCGACTCCTCATCGTCGGCGTCATCCGCGTCGCCCTCGGTCGCGACCTGGGCGGCCTGGTACTCGGCCAGGCGCTCCGCCCACGGCAGCCACTCGGGTGCGAGCAGTGCGCCGTCGCCGGGGAGCAGTTCGACCTCGAGCACCGTGGGTTCGGCGCCCTCGACCACGGCGAGGCTCACGGTCCAGAACCACCCCGGGTAACCGGGCAGACGGTTCGCGAACCGCAGCGACACGACGCCGTCGTTCTCGACGCGGTAGCCGGCAGCCTCGCCGATGCTCGCGGCGGGGGTGACCTCGGCGAGCGCCGAGCGGGCGAGATCGTGCGCCTCGAAGAGCCGCGGATCGGGCTCGACCGGAGCAGCCGTCGGAGCGACCTCCGCGGCCTCGGCCGGAGATTCCGCCGTCACAGCGTCGTCCGCCACAGACTCTGCGGGCTCCGATTCCACGCGCGCGGATTCACCAGGGGTGGATTCCACGGGCGCGGATTCGTTCGTCTCGGTGTCGACGGTCTCGGCCTCGACAGCCGGGACCTCGGATGCCGGAGCCTCGAGGCCCGCGTCGTGCTCAGGCGTCGAGGTCATCGGCTACCTTGCGCAGCACGGCAGCGATCTTCTTGCCCTGTGCGGGGTTCGGGTAACGACCGTGTCGCAGGTCGCCGCCGATGCCGTCGAGGAGCTTCACGAGGTCCTCGACGATGACCGCCATGTCGTCGGCCGGCTTGCGCGACCGCTTGCTGAGGCTGACCGGGGCGTCGAGCACCCGCACGGCGAGCGCCTGGAGACCGCGGCGACCGTCGGCGACGCCGAAGTCGAGCCGGGTGCCGGGCTTGATGGTGGTGGTCCCGGCGGGAAGAGCCGTTGCGTGCAGGAAGACGTCCTGGCCGTCATCTGTCGTGATGAAGCCGAACCCCTTCTCTTCGTCGTAGAACCTGACCTTGCCGGTGGGCATGTCTTTACCTCACTGATCAGCCCGCTCGCGGGCGCGAAAAAATCGGACCGTCTCAGCCCACGAACCAGTCTAGGACACGGCGGCGAGCCGCTACTCTGATCGGATGAGCACAACGCCCGCCCCCGGCGACCTCCCGGTCCGCCGGATCGATCGCATCCTGGCGTTCATGTCGCTCGGCCTGCTGATCCTGGCGATCCTCTGTTTCTTCTCGATCATCATCGGACGCGCTGTCGGGCTCGTCCAAGACGACTTCGCCGAAGGTGCCTGGCCTGTGGTCAGCATGGTGATCCTGATCGCGCCTCCCGTGGCCTTCGGCCTGCTCCTGGCGCTCCTGATCATCACCTTCATCCGAAGGGGTCGGGCCAACAAGGGCCGATGACGTGACCGCTTCGGATGCCCGCGCACTGGCGAACCGCCTCGCCCAGCTCGATTCCGACGCGCTCGCCCGGTTGTTCGACTCCCGTCAGGTCGCCCCGCAGTCGACCTGGTCGGACTTCTTCGACGTCGCCGAGGCCCTGCTCGATCCGGCGCAGACCGCGCGTGCCGTCGCGACCCTGAGCGATCTCGAGGCGCACGCCCTCCTCACCTCGACCGGCGGCGATGCCCCCGTGGCGGAGCCCGTGCGCACCCAGCTCGCGAACCGAGCCCTCATCGACGACGAGGGACGGGCGTACGAACCCCTCCGTGCTGCCCTCGCCGAGGCTTCGCCCCGGCCGTCCACACCGCTGTTCACCGGCGGCGGAGAATCCGACGAAGCCAGCGCGGAGCGGGCGTTCGAGGCGGCGGCATCCCTCGCCGACGTCCTCCACAGCGCCACCAAGACCCCCCTCGCCCGCATCGGCAACGGCGCGCTCAGCGCCGCCGACCGACGACGGCTCGTCGAGGGCGGGGCCGTCGCCGACGCCGCCGACGCCGATCTGCTCGTGGCGATCGCCGACCTCGCCGGGCTCCTCGCCGGCGGGGAGAAGACCTGGCTCGTCACCGACGCCGGCAGCGCGTGGCTGCGCACCCGCACCCTCGAGCGCTGGCACGCCGTGGCGGTGCACCTTCGCGAGCGGATGCCGTCCGCCCTCCGCACCGCCGACGGCGGCTGGCGTGCGCCCGGCGAATGGGCCACCGCGTACCCCTACGACCCGACCTGGGCCGAGCGCGCCGCGCACGTCGCGGCGATCTGGACGTCGTGGGCCCTTGTCGCCCCCGACGGAACCTCGCCCTCCTGGGGTGCGGGTCTCGCCCGCGGCGGGGACGCCGACGTCGAAGCGCTCCGGGCGCTCCTCCCCCACGAAGTCGACCGCGTCTACCTGCAGAACGACCTCACCGCGATCGCGCCCGGGCCGCTCGAGCCGCACCTCGACATGCGCCTTCGCACGATGGCGCGACGCGAATCGCGGGCGCAGGCCTCGACCTATCGCTTCACCGCCGAGACCGTCGGCGCCGCCTTCGCGAGCGGCGAGACCGCGGCATCCCTCACCGAGTTCCTCACCGAACTCTCCTTGACCGGCGTCCCGCAGCCGCTGGCGTACGAGATCGAACGGTCGGCGGCGCGGCACGGCACGCTCCGCGTCGGCCCCGACGGCGCCGGCAGCACCCGGGTCACCGGCGACCGCGACCTCATCGAGGCGCTCGCGGTCGACCAGGCGCTCCGCTCGCTCGGCCTGATCCTCGAAGGCGACGCGCTCGTCACGCGCAGCGGCCCCGAGACCGTCTACTGGATGCTCACCGATGCGCGGTATCCCGTGCTCGCCGTCGGCGCCGACGGTGCGCCGCGCGCGCTCGACCGGCACCAGACCCCCACGGTCGCGGGGCCCGCCCCGACGGCGGCAGATCGGTACGAGACCCTTCTCGGCCGGCTGAAGACGAGCCTGTCGGGTGACGCGGATGCCGCCTGGCTCGAACGTGAACTCGACCACGCGGTCCGCACGCGCTCGGTCGTCGTCATCGTCGTCCGGATGCCGGACGGCAGCACGCGCGAAGTCACCGTCGAAGCCGCCGGGCTCGGCGGAGGCCGCCTGCGCGGGCGGGATCGTGCCGCCGACGTCGAGCGGACCCTCCCCCTGTCGAGCATCGTCAGCGTTCGCCCCGCCTGACGCCCGGGCTGCCGGCATCCCGCCCTCGCGGCCGACGCCCACCCGCGTGCCGGTAGAATTACCCGTTATGGCTAACGGCCCCCTCATCGTCCAGAGCGACCGCACCGTGCTGCTCGAAGTGGCTCATCCCGACGCGGAGAGCGCACGACACGAGCTCGCGATCTTCGCCGAGCTCGAACGCGCTCCCGAGCACATCCACACCTACCGCATCACGCGGCTGGGGCTGTGGAACGCGCGGGCCGCCGGTCACGGCGCCGAAGACATGCTCACCACGCTCGAGACCTGGGCGAAGTTCCCGGTTCCGCCCTCGGTGTCGATCGACATCCGCGAAACGGTCGGCCGTTACGGCCGGCTCGTCATCGAGCGCGACGACGAGGGCACCCTGATCCTCCGCTCGACCGACCAGGCCGTGCTGTCCGAGATCGCCCGCAACCGCCGCATCCAGCCGCTGCTCATCGCGCACCCCACCCCCGACACCTACGTCATCGATGCGTGGGCCCGCGGTCAGATCAAGCAGGAGCTGCTCAAGATCGGGTGGCCCGCAGAGGACCACGCCGGGTTCACACCCGGCACTCCGCACGAGATCGACCTGAACGAGGACGGCTGGACCCTCCGCCCGTACCAGCGCAAAGCCGTCGACATCTTCACCGAGGGCGGGTCGGGCGTCGTCGTGCTCCCCTGCGGCGCCGGAAAGACCCTGGTCGGCGCGGCGGCGATGGCGGACACCAAGACGACCACCCTGATCCTCGTGACGAACACCGTCAGCGCCCGGCAGTGGCGCGACGAGCTGCTCAAGCGCACCTCGCTGACCCCCGAGGAGATCGGCGAGTACTCCGGTCAGGTCAAGGAGGTCAAGCCGGTCACGATCGCGACGTACCAGATCCTCACGGCCAAGCGAAAGGGCGAGTACGCCCACCTCGCGCTGCTCGACGCACTCGACTGGGGCCTCATCGTGTACGACGAGGTCCACCTGCTCCCCGCACCGGTGTTCAAGCTCACCGCCGACCTGCAGGCGCGTCGCCGCCTCGGCCTCACCGCCACGCTCGTCCGCGAGGACGGTCGCGAGGGCGACGTCTTCAGCCTCATCGGCCCCAAGCGCTTCGACGCACCGTGGAAGGAGATCGAGGCGCAGGGCTTCATCTCCCCCGCCGTCTGCTACGAGGTTCGCATCGACCTTCCCGCCTCCGACCGGCTCGAGTACGCGGCATCCGCTGACGACGAGCGCTACCGCATGGCCGCGACCGCCCACGCGAAGATCGGGGTCGCCCGCGACCTCGTCGCCAAGCACGCCGGCGAGCAGATCCTCGTCATCGGTCAGTACCTCGATCAGATCGACATCCTGTCCGAAGAGCTCGACGCGCCCAAGGTCACCGGGTCGACGCCCGTCGACGAACGGGAGCAGCTCTACGATGCGTTCCGCAAGGGGACCGTGCCCGTCCTGGTCGTCTCGAAGGTCGCGAACTTCTCGATCGACCTCCCCGACGCGTCGGTCGCGATCCAGGTGTCGGGCTCGTTCGGGTCGCGTCAGGAAGAGGCCCAGCGCCTCGGCCGACTGCTCCGGCCCAAGTCGAACGGGCACAAGGCGAGCTTCTACACGCTGATCGCGCGGGACACCGTCGACCAGGACTTCGCCCAGAACCGTCAGCGGTTCCTGGCCGAGCAGGGCTACAGCTACACGATCCTCGACGCCGATCGGCTGACCGCCGCCTGACTCCCGCCGTCGGCCGCCGGCCGTCAGTCGGTGCGGGCAGACCCGGTGTCGTCGCCACCCTCTGGGCGGTCGGACGACGCGGGCCCTGCCGGCGCGGCGCTCGGCAGTGTCTGCGGCTGCTCGGGCAGCGGATACCCGGGCGCGTACTCGCCCCACCGGGGTGCCTGTCGTGGCGGCCCTGCCGGCGCGGGCGCCGCAGGAGCGGAGGCCACCGGCGCCTGGCCGTAGGGCGGCTGAGCCGGCTGACCATACGGAGCCTGGGGCGGCTGGCCGTACGGAACCTGAGCCGGCTGACCATACGGAGCCTGAGCCGGCTGACCATACGGAGCCTGCACCGGCTGACCATACGGAGCCTGGGGCGGCTGGCCGTAGGGCGGCTGAGCCGGTTGACCGTGCGGAGCCTGGGGCGCCTGTCCCGGCTGCCCGTACGGGAGCGGTGCGTAGCCGTGAGGGGCGTACGTCGGGTATCCCCCGGCGTACGAGCCGTACGGCATCGGCATCGGCGTGGGCGCGGGCGGGGTCAGTCGGAGGGTGCGACGCTGCGCTCCCCGACGCCAGAGCACCTCCACGAGCGCGACGTAGACGCCGATCATCACGACCGACGAGACCAGGCTGATGATCCCGGTGTCGGTCGCGTTCGGGTCGCTGAGGCCGAAGGTCGACAGGCCGAAGGCGAACAGGTTGTTCACGACGTGAAGGGCGATCGCCGCCTCGAGCCCACCGGTGCGCCAGGTGAGCCAGCCGGCCGCGACCGCGAACACGGCGACACTCGTCTGCCCGAGGACGTCGTAGACATGACCGAGCACGAACAGCGGCACCGGCAGCAAGATGGCCCACGCGGGATGCCGGAGCCACCGGCCGATCATCTGCTGCAGGTACCCGCGGAACACGTACTCCTCCGCGGCGGACTGGAACGGCACGAGCAGCACGATGATCAGCAGCGTCCAGACGAACGCCGGGTTGTCGCCGGGCGCGACGACGTTGCCGCCCGATGATTCGTCGGCCGGGATCAGGAATGTCAGCGCGGAGATCACCACATAGACGCCCACGGCCACGCCGGCGAGCATCAGCATCCATTTCCAGCGGAGCCGTCCCGCCACCGACGAGATGAGCCCGATCCGAGGGCCGTTCACGACGAGCGACGCGAGGAGATACGACGGCCACATGACCGCGATCGACACGAGCAGCAGTGCGGTGAAGAACGGATCGGTGAGGTCGAAGATCGGCACGTTCGCCGAGGTCAGCTTGTCGGCGTACTCCGGGTTCGCGATCGCCACGACCGCGACGATGACGATGAGGACGATGGTGAAGCCCAAGAAGATCACGACGCCGAGAAGGCCCGTGACGAGCGGCGTCCACCAGCCGAAGCCCCGCCGGGCGTAGACCAAACGGTGGAATGCGAGGCCTTCGGCCGTCGCGTCGGCGGGCAGCTCTCGGGGGGCAGGAGGCAGGAGCGCAGTCACCCCTCCATCCTCGCCCACGCCGCGCACCGGGAGCACCGCGATGCCGCACCGCGGAGGAATGTCCAGCAAACCGATGGCATCCGGTGCCAGGATGAACCCATGAATGCAGCGCGCATCCTCGTCGTGGACGACGAGCCGAACATCCGAGACCTGCTGGTCACCAGCCTGCGATTCGCCGGATATCAGGTCCGCGCCGTCGCGAACGGCGCCCAGACCATCTCGGCGGTCCTCGAAGAAGAACCCGACCTCATCATCCTCGACGTGATGCTGCCCGACATGAACGGGTTCAGCGTCACCAAGCGTCTGCGCGGCGCCGGTTACACGGCTCCCATCCTCTTCCTCACCGCGAAGGACGAGACCGAGGACAAGATCGAAGGCCTGAACGCGGGCGGCGACGACTACGTCACGAAGCCATTCAGCCTCGACGAGATCGTCGCGCGCATCCAGGCCATCCTCCGCCGGACGATGCAGGCCGACGAGGAATCGGTTATCAAGGCCGGCGAGCTCACCATGGACCAGGACACGCACGACGTGCAGGTCGGCGATGCCTCCATCGACCTCTCTCCCACCGAGTTCAAGCTGCTGCGCTACCTGATGCTCAACCCGAACCGGGTGCTCAGCAAGGCGCAGATCCTCGACCACGTCTGGGAGTACGACTTCAACGGCGACGCCGGAATCGTGGAGAGCTACATCTCCTACCTCCGCCGCAAGATCGATCCGCACTCGTCGGAGCCGCTCATCCAGACCAAGCGCGGCTTCGGGTACATGCTGAAGGCCGACCGCACCTCCTGACGGAGCATCCCCCGGAGGCGGCACTGGCGCATTCGAGCTCGCACGATCGCGTCACCCTCTGGTGGCGCGGCATCAGCCTGCGCGCGAAGATCACCGGCGTCACCGTCACGATCCTCGCGTTCGGTCTCATCGGCGCCGGCGTCGGCACGATGGTGTTCCTCCGCAACGCGCAGCTGTCGGCGGTCGATCAGTCGCTGACGCAGACCGTCACGACCGATGTCGCGAGCACCATCTTCGACATCGACGTGGCGGACGGCAAAGCGGAGTTCACCTCGACGGGGGCGCCGCCGACCGACTTCCTCGTCGCCGTGTACGACGCCGAGGGCAACCGCGTCGCCGTCGCGGGCGGCGACGCGGCGTTGACCGCCGAGTTCCCCACCTCGTTCAAGATCGACAAGACCTACCTCACCGGCACCGCCCCCTTCGATCTCGCGTCCGCCGACGGCACGGCGCAGTTCCGAGCCAGCGTCGACATCCTGGAGATCCCCGGAGCCCGCGAGTTCTACTCGCAGATGATCGCGCTGCCCCTCAACGAGGTCAACCGGACGATCACGAACTACATCGGCATCTACACGGTGCTGGCACTGTTCGTCATCCTCTGCAGCGCGGTCGTCACCCGCGGGCTGGTCACGCTCGCCTTCCGCGGGCTCGGCCAGGTGGAGGACACCGCGATGACCATCGCGAAGGGCGACTTCAGCCAGCGCATGGGCGACATCGCGCCGGGCACCGAGGTCGGCAGGCTGAAGACCGCGATCAACGCGATGCTCGACAGGATCGACACCGCCCTCGACCAGCGCGACGCCACCGTGCAGCGCATGCGCCGCTTCATCGGCGACGCGAGCCACGAGCTCCGAACCCCACTCGTCACCGTCCGTGGCTACGCCGAGCTGTACCGCATGGGTGCGATCGACGGCCATGAGCAGACCGCCCAGGCCATGGAGCGGATCGAGAAGGAGGCCATCCGGATGGGGGCCCTCGTCGAAGACCTGCTGGCACTGGCGCGCCTCGACGAGCAGCGCGACATCGCGGTGACCGCGGTCGACCTCCGCCCCATCGCCCGCGACGCCGCGCTCGACGCCCGCGCCGCCTCGCCCGACCGAGACGTGACCTTCGTCGGACAGTCGCCGACCGCCACCATCCCGCTCGCGCACCTTCCCGCCGACGGCCCCCAGCCGCGCCGCCGCAGCGGCGGGGCGATCGCGGATGCGACCCGCTCCCTCCTTCGCCGGCGTGGGCGCCCTCACGACCGAACCTCGGATGCCGCGCATCCCCCGCTGTTCACGGAGCCGATCCCCCTGTCGGCCGCGCGGGAAGCGGTGCCGATCGTGCTCGCCGACGAGAACCGGGTCCGGCAGATCGTCGCGAACCTCCTCGGCAACGCCCGGCGGTACACACCCGACGGCTCCCCGATCGAGCTCTCCGTGGGCGTCGACATCGTGCACGAGCGCGGCTGGATCGCCGTGGCCGACCACGGCGAGGGTGTTCCCGAACCGATCCGCGGCAAGATCTTCCAGCGCTTCTGGCGCGCCGACTCCTCACGCACCCGAGAGACGGGCGGCTCGGGCCTGGGACTGTCGATCGTGGCATCCGTCGTCGCCGCACTCCACGGGTCGATCGAGGTCACCGACACCGCGGGCGGCGGCGCCACCTTCACCGTGTCGTTCCCGCTCGCCGTCGACCGCGCCCTCGCGGGCCCCTACCTCGATGTCGCGACGCAGCCGCTGCCGCGGACACCCGCGTTGCCGTCGGCACCACCCACGGCAGAGTAGTCCACGGCGGAGTAGCCCCTCCTCCACACGGCCTCACAGCACCGCCACTCTCCCCCGCCCCCGCAGCATCCGCTCGCCGAGGTACCCGCGCGCCTAGCGTCGCTGACACCACCTCGAAAGGAGCACGACCATGAGCGTCTTCACCGTCGACAGCGACGCCGTCCTCGCCGCCACCGCCACGATCCGCGCAACCGGCGATCGGGTGCAGAGCGAAACCGCCTCGATGCTCGGGCAGCTGACGCAGCTGCAGGGCTCGTGGACCGGAAGCGCGTCCGTCGCCTTCCAGTCCGTGATCGAGCGCTGGCGCGGCGCCCAGCGCGAACTCGACGCGGCTCTCGGCGACATCAGCAGCGCGCTCGGCCTTGTCGGGCAGCAGTACGCCCAGACCGAGCTCTCCGCTGCCGGGCTGTTCCGCTGACGCGTCACCGTCCCACGAACGACGAAGGGCCCCTCCGCGAGGAGGGGCCCTTCGCCTCGATCAGCGTGGGATCAGAAGTCCATGCCACCGGTCGGGTCGCCGGCCGGAGCCGAGACCTTCTCCGGCTTGTCCGCGACGACCGCTTCGGTCGTGAGGAACAGGCCGGCGATCGACGCAGCGTTCTGCAGCGCCGAACGAGTGACCTTGGCCGGGTCGATGATGCCGGCAGCGAACATGTCGACGTACTCGCCCGTGGCGGCGTTGAGGCCCTGGCCCGCGGGGAGTTCGGCGACCTTGTTCGAGACGACACCGGGCTCGAGACCGGCGTTGAGCGCGATCTGCTTCAGCGGAGCCTGGATGGCGACCTTGACGATGTTCGCACCGGTCGCCTCGTCGCCCGTGAGCTCGAGCTTCGCGAATGCCTTCTCGCCGGCCTGGATGAGCGCAACGCCACCACCGGGGACGATGCCCTCCTCGACGGCAGCCTTCGCGTTGCGGACGGCGTCCTCGATGCGGTGCTTGCGCTCCTTGAGCTCGACCTCGGTCGCCGCGCCGGCCTTGATGACGGCGACGCCGCCGGCGAGCTTGGCGAGACGCTCCTGGAGCTTCTCGCGGTCGTAGTCGCTGTCGGTGTTCTCGATCTCGCGGCGGATCTGGGTCACGCGACCCTCGATCTGCGCAGCGTCACCGGCGCCTTCGATGATGGTCGTCTCATCCTTGGTGATGATGACCTTGCGTGCGCGGCCGAGCAGGTCGGTCGTCGCGTTCTCGAGCTTGAGGCCCACCTCTTCGGTGATGACCTGGCCGCCGGTGAGGATCGCGATGTCCTGGAGCTGAGCCTTGCGACGGTCGCCGAAGCCGGGAGCCTTGACGGCAGCCGACTTGAAGATGCCGCGGATCTTGTTGAGCACGAGCGTGGCCAGAGCCTCGCCCTCGACGTCCTCAGCGATGATCAGGAGCTCCTTGCCCTCCTGGATCACCTTGTCGACGATCGGCAGAAGGTCCTTGATGTTGGAGATCTTCTGGTTGGCGATCAGGATGTACGGGTCTTCGAAGACCGCTTCCTGACGCTCGGCGTCGGTGACGAAGTAGGGGTTGATGTAGCCCTTGTCGAACCGCATGCCCTCGGTGAGCTCGAGCTCGGTGCCGAACGTGTTCGACTCCTCGACCGTGACGACGCCTTCCTTGCCCACCTTGTCGATGGCCTCGGCGATCAGGGCGCCGATCTCGGGGTCGGCGGCGGAGATGGATGCCGTGGCCGCGATCTCTTCCTTGGTCTCGATCTCCTTGGCGCCGGCGAGCAGCTCCTCGGAGAGGGCCTTGACGGCCTTTTCGATGCCCTTCTTGAGCGAGATGGGGTCGGCGCCGGCTGCGACGTTGCGCAGGCCTTCGCGGACGAGCGCCTGAGCGAGGACGGTAGCCGTCGTCGTGCCGTCACCGGCGACGTCATCGGTCTTCTTCGCGACCTCCTTGACGAGCTCCGCACCAATCTTTTCGAACGGGTCGTCGAGCTCGATCTCCTTGGCGATCGACACGCCGTCGTTCGTGATCGTGGGGGCGCCCCACTTCTTCTCGAGCACGACGTTGCGGCCACGCGGGCCGAGCGTCACCTTCACGGCGTCGGCCAGGATGTTGAGGCCGCGCTCGAGGCCGCGTCGGGCCTCTTCGTCGAAAGCGATGATCTTTGCCATAAGTGTGTCGTCCCTCCCGGACGTAACGTTCAGTCCCTTGCGCTCAGGGGGCTGAGCGCTGATTCGTTCTGGCACTCGGGATGAGTGAGTGCTAAATCATTCTGGCACTCGACCATGGCGAGTGCAAGCCGCCGCGGCGGCGCTCGAGCCCGAAAGTCGCCCCGCGACCCGTGCCGGGTGGCGCTGTCAGCGAACGGTGGCCGATCCCGCCGTCGGCACCAGCTCGACCCAGGTGCTCCCGGGGGCGAGCTTCACTTCCGACCCGGCGTCGTTGCGCAGCACGATCGGGCTGTCGCGGTCGTCCTTCTGCCAGGTGATCTCCATCGCCGACCCGCCGGTGGACACGGAACCGCGGCCTTCGCCCACGAGCACCGTCTTCGGCACGTCGCCATAGCGGGTGTCGATCCCCACCCGCAGCACCACGACGTTCGTCGCGGTGACCGGGTCGCCGTCCGCCGTCTCGTCGGCGCGGCCGTCCTGCGCCCTCAGGTAGGCACCGGCAGCCGCATCCCACCTCCAGCTGCGCGCGGACACATCCGAGAACTGCAGGTCGAGGCCCGTCGACGGCCGACCGAACACCGGCGCCCAGCCCGACGGGGAGTAGGCGAACTGCGGCTTCGGCGGATTCAGGTGCGCGTACGCGCTCACCAGATCGGTGGCGCGGAGAAGGACGTTGTGAGGGGCAGGCCGGGTGCCGGTCCGCGCCATGAACGCGTCGTCGAGGCCACCGTGGACGGAATTGTGGACGGGCGCATCCTTCATGAGCGCGATGAACTCAGCCCGCCCGCCGGAGTAGGCGATGAGACCTCCGAGCGGAGAGACGATGTCGGGATCCATCGGTCGGATGCTGCGGATCGGCCCGACCTCATCGGGAACGTCGGAGTGCCACACCGCCACGTAGCGGGTGAGGCCGCCCTCGACGAGTTCCTCGTAGACGATGTCCGCCCGGTCGAGCCCGAACTGAGGTCGCGCCTCCCCCACGTTGTCGATCTTCGCGGCCAGCGACGGTCGCATGGCGGCCTCGATCGGCATCTCGGTGCCCCGCAGCGGCGCGGCGACCACCGTGGCCGCCGGTTCCGGCGCCGGCGTGAAGGTCGACACCGAGGACGTCGGCGACGGGGTGGGCGACGGAGCGGCCACCGGAGTCGTCTCCGGTGCGCACCCCACCACCATGGCCAGCGTCAGCACGGCGGGCAGCCCGGCGAGGGAGAGGCGACGCGCGGCACCGCCCCGGTCGGGGCGCAAGGTAGTCACGCAGGCAGGATAGCCCCCGCGGATTACGCGAGGAGACGCACGGCTTCGGCCTGCGGACCCTTCTGACCCGAACCGACGGTGAACTCCACCGCCTGCCCCTCCTCGAGGACGCGGAACCCCGACATCTCGATGTTCGAATAGTGCACGAACACGTCTCCGCCATCGGACTGGGTGATGAAGCCGAAGCCCTTCTCGGCGTTGAACCATTTGACGGTGCCCTGGGTCATGCGATTCTCCTGATGCTCTGGAACAGCGTCAGAATATCCATGCCGCGACGGCGTCATCCGCCGATATCTCGCTTGTTGACACCCGCGCATCGAACTGTTTACGACAGCGAAACACGGAGCGCCGCGGGGCGACGCGGGAGGTCACTCGGTGCGGAAGTCGAGGCCCACGACGATCACGAGCTGCGGCTTCACGCCGTTCTGGGCATCCGCCGCGGAGGGACTCGCGACGACGTCGTAGGTGTCGTCGAGATCCACCTCGGCACCGCCGATCACATCGGCGAGCCCGCGCGCGGCCGCCTCGTCCGCCGGCGTCGGGTAGTAGACCGTCGTCACGGCGAAGTCGTCCGAGCTGGCGTTCACCTCCTGCACCGCACCCTCGGCCCAGCCGCCGCCGATCACGAGCTCGCGGATCTCTCCGCCGAGCCCCTCCTGATCGGTCGCGTTGAGCACGAGCACCGGGTACGAGGCGTCGACCTGGGGTGCGACGGGGCCCTGCGACTGCTGCGTCCCACCGGGGGCGATGCTGAGCCGACCGCTGGCGAGCATCGAGCCGAAGACGCCGAGGAAGATGATGACCACCGTCGCGATCGCCGACCAGAGGAGCACACCGCCGAGGCGGAGTCGCGGGTTCTCGGCCCGGTGTGCGCCGATCCTGCGCGGAGACGCCGGCAGATCATCGAAACGATCGGTCACGGGTTCGGATGAATCCTGGCGGGAAGTCGGGGACGGCACCCGAGAATGCTACCTGCCGCGCGAGGTGGAGACCTGAGCGCGGCCCCGGCGGGCCCGGTCCTGCGCCTCGCGCAGGCGCTGCAGGCGGTGCACCAGGACGGGGTCGTAGGCGACGGCATCCGCGGTGTCGACGAGGCGACCGAGCAGCTGGTAGTAACGTGCAGGCGTCAGCGACAGCTCCACCCGCACCGCTTCCTCCTTCGCGCCGGTGTGCGCGGTCCATCGCGTCTCGAAGTCGAGGATCGCGCGATCGAAGTCGGAGAGGGGCACATGCCCACGGTAACCGGGGTGGCCCGCCGGAGTCGGGAACACGCGGGCGGTTCGTCGGGTTGAATAGGACGAGCGGAAGGATGGACCCCATGAACTATCGCGTGGACAAGACAGACGAGCAGTGGCGCGAAGAGCTGACTCCCGAGCAGTACGCCGTGCTTCGCGAGGCGGGAACCGAGCGGGCCTGGACGGGCGAACTCCTCGACGAGGGTCGCGCCGGGCTCTACGCCTGTGCGGCGTGCGGATCGGAGCTCTTCCAGAGCGGCACGAAGTTCGACTCGCACTGCGGCTGGCCGAGCTTCTACGAGTCGGTCCGCCCCGAGGCGGTCGAGCTCATCGAGGACAACAGCCACGGGATGGTGCGCACGGAGGTGCGCTGCGCGAACTGCGGCTCCCACCTGGGGCACGTGTTCCCCGACGGTTTCGGCACGCCCACCGGCGACCGCTACTGCATGAACTCGCTGTCGCTGTCGTTCACCCCGAAGGCCGACTGACGACTACCGGCGAGTCCGCCAGAACCCCGCGACGAACACCGAGCACAACGCGATCGCGACGGTGATCGATTCGACCGCGAGGCCCGGACTCGCCGGTGCCGGCCACACGGCATCCAGGACAAGGGATGCCACGAGTTGCCCGGACACGGCGGCGAGGCCGAAAAGCAGCACCCCGGTGTGGGCGACGAGCGCCGCCGACATCACGATGTAGACCACCCCGAGAGCGCCGCCGAAGTAGAGCCACGGCTCCCCCGGCAGGGCCCGGGGCGGTCCGCTCGTCGCCGTCACGACGAGAGCCGCCGCCACCAGCAGGATCGTGCCCACCGTGAAGTTGACGAACGTCGCGACTAGCGGCGTGCCGACGCGTTGCCGGAGCCTGCCGTTCGCGGCCTGCTGCCAGGAGAGTCCGACTCCGACGATGAGCGGCAGTGCGAGCAGCCACACGGGCACGTCGCCGATGCCTTCGCCCGCGGTCAGCATGACCGTGACGGCCACGAGGGCGAGCAGACCTCCCACTAGGCGCGGCACCGTAACCGGCACCACCCCGCCCGGGCCGAAGCCGATCCGGTCGATGAACAGACCGCCCACCGTCTGACCGGCCACGAGACCCACGGTGAACAGCGAGACCCCGACGATGCCGACCGTGAGGCTCTGCGTCGCGACCGTGAGCGCTCCTGCGGCGCCGCCGATCAGCATCCACCAGGGAATCGCCCCGTCACGGACGCCGCGCCCGAGCGCGACGAACCCCCGGCGCCCCGACGGCGTCGCCAGGGCGATGACGGTGATGATGACGAGACCGCTGCCGAACGAGATCGACGCAGCGGCCATCGGGTGATCGAGTCGAAGGCCCAGCTGACCGTTCATGCGCGCTTGCACGGCCGTCAGCACGCCAACGAAGACCGCGCCCGTCAGGGCGAGCCAGAGCGGAGGTGACTCGCGGCGGGGCGAGACCTCACCCAAAGAGTGCGGCGGCTTCTTCGTAGCGGTACAACGGCACCGTGTTGAGTTCGCCGAGCGCGTCCTCGAAGGGGACGCGGACGATGTCGGTGCCGCGCATGGCGACCATCTGACCCCACGCGCCGTCCATCACGGCGTCGGCCGCGTGGAGACCCAGACGAGTCGCGAGCACGCGGTCGAATCCGGACGGCGAACCGCCGCGCTGGATGTGACCGAGCACCGTCGAGCGGGTCTCGATGCCCGTGATGCGCTCGATCTCGGGCGCGAGGATCTCGCTGATGCCACCGAGGCGCGGGCGGTTGAAGGCGTCGAGGCCCTTGTCGCTGAACGCCTCGTCCATGCCCTTCAGCGTAAAGCCCTCGGAGACCACGATGAGGGGTGCGCGGCCACGGTCGTGCGCCTTCGTCACCTGCTCGGTGATCTCCTCGATCGACATCGGGACCTCGGGGATGCAGATGACGTGCGCGCCCGCGGCGATGCCGGAGTGGAGGGCGATCCAGCCGACGTGGCGTCCCATGACCTCGGCGACCATGCACCGCTGGTGCGAGTCACCGGTCGTGCGGAGACGGTCCATCGCCTCGCTCGCGATATTGACGGCCGTGTCGAAGCCGAACGAGTAGTCGGTGGCCCGGAGGTCGTTGTCGATCGTCTTCGGCACCCCGAGGACGTTGATGCCGTCCTTGTGGAGGCGGTTGGCCGCCGCGAGGGTGCCTTCGCCGCCGATCGCGATGATGCCGTCGAGCCGGTGACCGTACATCGTCTTCGAGATGTTCTCGGCGCCACCGCGGGGCCCCTCGTACGGGTTGGTGCGGCTCGTGCCGAGGATGGTTCCGCCGACCTTCGACAGGCCCTTGACCTCGTGACGCGTCAGCGGAAAGAAGTCGCCGTCGACGACCCCTCGCCACCCATCACGGATGCCGACGAACTCGATGTCGTAGGCGGTGCTGCCCTTGAGGACCACGCCGCGGATGACCGCGTTCAGTCCAGGACAGTCGCCGCCGCTCGTGAGGATGCCGATCTTCATGAGGGAGGTCCTTCGCGGTTCGGGAGATGCTGAGGGCGACGCTGCCGCCATCGAGCCTATCGCCCGGAGCCGATCGCGGGCCAGCCGACGGTCTGCACCGGCCGGCCTCGCGATCACGCGGCGCCGAGCGCCTGCCGCAGGAGGTGCATGAGCGCCGAGAGCTGCACGGAATCGCTCGACGTGGGGTCGACCGCGTCGCCGTCGAGCGCACGCTGGGCGAGGCCCTGTTTGCTGTCGATGAGCTCGGCGATCTTCGTGTCGATCGTGTGGGCGGCGATGATGCGCCACGCCGTCACGGGCTCACCCTGGCCGATGCGGTGCACCCGGTCGATGGCCTGCGTCTGCTCGGCCGCCGTCCAGCTCAGCTCGGCGAGCACGACGTTCGAGGCCGCCTGCAGGTTGAGTCCGACGCCGGCCGCGGTGAGCGAGCAGACCGCGATCGAGACGTCGGGGTCGCCGTTGAAGGCGTCGATCGCCTGCTGACGGACCGGTGTGGTCTGGTCACCGCGGATCGAGACGGTCCGGAGCCCGGCCGACGCGAAGTGCGCCTCAGCGGCATCCATCACATCGATGTGCTTGGCAAAGAAGACGACCTTGCCGACCGATCGCTGCAGCTGCACCGCGTAATCGGCCGCCAGGTGCGCTTTCGCCTGACCGATGCGACGCACCATGGAGAAGACGTTCTCCGAGCCGGTGCCCGAGGCCTTCGACTCCTCGAGCTCGCCGTGCGCGACCAGACGCACGATGTCGTCGTCGGCCTCGCCGCGGATGAACGTGTCGCCGCGGGCTTCGATGATGCGGCGGTACTTGGCGGCCAGGCGGCCACCCAGCTCGCGCTCCGCGGCGCGGATCGACCGGCCGAACTCGTCGTCCAGTTCCACGGGCAGGTCGGCGACGAGCTTGTCGGGGAGGTCGGCGGCGACGTCCTTCTTCTTGCGCCGGACGATGCCCATCGAGATCACCGCGTCGCGGGCCTCCGGATAGAAGGCTTTGTCTGCAGGCGTGAAGCCCGTGGCATCCAGGCGTTCCATGAGTTCGGGACCGGGCTTCTCGCCGTTGGTCCAGCCGAGGAAGCGCCAGATGGCGTCGAAGTCCTCGACGTCGTTGATCAGGGGCGTACCGGTCAGAGCGAGCAGGAGCGGGTCACGGACCTGCTCGCGGATGCGCGAGGCCAAGGCCAGCACGTTCTGCGAGCGCTGCGACGAGAGGTTCTTGATGAAGTGCGCCTCGTCGACGACCATGCCCTTGAGCCCGACCGAGCTCAGCCAGGACAGGTGCCGGTCGAGGATCTCGTAGTTCACGATGAAGACGTCCGCGAAGGCGTCCATCGTCTCGCCGTCGCCCTGGATGACCGTGGCGCGTCGCTGCGGCGTCCAGCGCTCGACCTCGCGCGCCCAGTTCATCTTGACGACGTTGGGCACCACGACGAGGAGAGGGTAGGCATCGGCGACCGATGCCGCGACCACCGACTGGGCCGTCTTGCCGAGGCCGGGCTCGTCGGCGAGGAGGAAGCGGCGGTGCCCTCCTCGGACGGCCTCGAGGAACCGCGACTGGTGCGGCATGATCTCGAGACCCTTGGGCGACAGCCGGTCGAACTCGGGGACCTCAGGAAGATCCATCGACGCGGCACGGCCACCGGCGCCCGTCTCGAACGCCTTGTACAGCGGGCCCATCAGCTCCCAGCCGTCGAGGCGGCGGCGCGTCGAAGAGACCGGCGGTGCGGTGACCTCGGGGGCGAGGAACGGGTTCGACTCGCGGCGCGCGTCGATCTGCGGCGGCACGACCTGGCGCTGCGCGAGGGCGGCGGGGACGACCGGGGCCTGGACGGGAGCGGCATCCGTGATGATGAGCTCGTCCTCGGCGAGGTCGGCACCCGACTCGAGCAGCCAGTCGCGACGCATGCGGCGGGCGACGGGCGACGCCGCCTGGTCGACCTCGAGCAGCTGGATGAGCGACGTGTCGCGCGCTGCCGTCTTGGCCAGGATCGTGGCGACCCCGTCGAGGCGCTTGAGCAGCTCGGCGCGGGCGCCGTCGGTGATCTCGCCGTCGGCTTTGACGCGGGCGCGCTCCTCGCGCACGAGGAAGGCGATCACCTGGAACTTGACCCTATTGGTGGGGCCGAGCTTGCCGCGCTGCGCCTTGGCCTCGATCTCGCGCACCTTGCGGGCGAGGATCGGGATGAGTGGTGCGTCGTCATCGCGACGTGACGACGAGCCCTTGCGACGTCGCGACGACGTCTTCGGGGCGGTGGATGCCGTGGTCGGCATGCTCCTCCTGAGCGTGACACCGGGGAGCCCGGCGGAACCGCCGCGAGCGACGGATGAATGGACCGCGACAGTGCGCCACGGCGAGGGGGTGTGCCTGGAACCTCCCGGCCGCAAGCACTCGCTTCAGCGAGCTGCGGCGACGCGACGGTCCCTTCCCTCCAGTCTAGCAACTCCCCCGCCCCGCCGAGAGCACACGCGACGCGTACGCTGGAAGCATGCCCACCGAACGCGACCTCGCCGCCACCATCGACCACGCGATCCTGAAGCCCGACTTCACCCGCGCCGACGTCGACGCCCAGCTCGTCATCGCCGCCGAATGGGGCGTCTTCAGCGTCTGCGTGCGCCCGAGCGACATCGCCTACGCCGTCTCGCGCCTCGCCGGCACCGGTGTCAAGGTCGGCACCGTCATCGGGTTCCCTCACGGCACGACCTCGACCGCGGCGAAGGTCGCCGAGACCCGTCAGGCACTGGCCGACGGCGCCGCCGAGGTCGACATGGTCGTGAACATCGGCGCTCTCCGCTCCGGGTTCGACGAGGTCGTGACCGAGGACATCCGCGCTGTCGTCGACGCGGCATCCGGTCACATCACCAAGGTCATCCTCGAGACCTCCCTCCTCGACGACGAGCAGATCGAGCGCGGCAGCCGCCTCACCGAGGCCGGCGGCGCGCACTTCGTGAAGACGTCGACCGGGTTCGCCGGTGGCGGCGCGACCGCCGAGCACGTCGCGCTCATGCGACGCACCGTCGGCGAGCACGTCGAGGTCAAGGCATCCGGCGGAGTCCGCAGCTACGACGACGCCATCGCGATGCTCGAGGCCGGCGCCACCCGCCTCGGCACGAGCGGCAGCGCCGTCATCCTCGGCGAAGCCCGCCGCATCGACGCCGGCGGATCGGCGACCGGCGCCGTCGACTCCGGATCCTACTGACCGGGCTCAGCGCCCGGCGCGGAGGGCGATGCGGGCAGCCTCGACGTCGCCGCGCATCGTCTCGATGAGGGCGTCGATCCCCTCGAACTTCACCATGCCGCGGATGCGGTGGGTCAGCTGCACCTGCACGGTGTGGCCGTAGAGGTCGAGGTCCGTCTCGTCGAGCACGTACGCCTCGACCTGACGCACCGGCACGTCGTCGAACGTCGGGTTCGTGCCGATAGAGATCGCCGCAGGATAGCGGGTCGCGGCGAACAGGCGATCGGCGCTCGACCCTTCGTCGACGAGCCAGCCCGCGTAGACGCCGTCGGCCGGGACGAACCCCTCCACATCGGCCGACAGGTTCGCCGTCGGATAGCCGAGTTCCCGCCCCCGCTTCACCCCGTGGACGATCTCGCCGCGCAGCGCATGCGGCCGGCCGAGGAGGCGGGCGGCATCTTCGACCTGACCTGCGGCGAGGAGTTCCCGGACCCACGTGGAGGAGACCCGGCGCCCGCCTCCCTGCACGTCGGAGACCACATCGACGGTGAATCCCGAGTCGAGTCCGAGCGATGCGAGCAACTGCGGGGTTCCAGCTCCGCCGCGTCCGAACCGGAAGTCGTCGCCCACCAGAACGCAGACGGCGTCGAGTGCGTCGACGAGGACGTGCTCCACGAACTCCTCCGGCGTGAGCGCGGCGAGCTCCGCATCGAAGCGGAGCACCAGCGTGGCGTCGACGCCGGCGTCGGCGAGAAGCGCGATCTTCTGCTCGATGCTGACGAGCGCCTCGGGGCACGACTCGGGGCGCAGGATGCTGAGCGGATTGCGGTCGAAGGTCACGGCCACCACGCGCGCGCCGGCGTCGGTCGCGGTGACGCGTGCCCGGTCGATGACGGCGCGGTGCCCGGAGTGCACACCGTCGAACTTGCCGATCGCGATGACGCTCGGGCCGAATCCGGCGGGGATGTCGGCGGGGTCGGTGAAGACCCTCATGCGGGTGCTCCCTCGGCAGCGGGCACCGCGACCCGGTGGGTGATGAGCCACCACAGTCCCAGGAACGGGAGCACCAGCGGGATGAACACGTATCCGATGCCGTATCCCGACCACACGGTGGGGTGGAAGAAGAGCTCGGGAAGGGTCACCGACAGGGTTCCGACGATCACGACGCCGACGAGCTCGAAGCCGATCGCGACCCAGGCGACGCGGTACCACGCGTCGGAGGCGCTGAAGACGAGAGCGAGCGTCGCGAGGATGTAGACGACGGCGGCCGCCGCCGAGAGCGTGTACGCGAGGGGCGCCTCGTCGAACTCCCGCACGATCTGCACGAACGAACGTCCGGTGGCCCCGATCGCCATGATCGCGTAGACGACGACGAGGACCCGGCCGATGCCGGTCATGCGGCGCGCGGGCGCCGCCGTGGTGGAGGTGAGCTCAGCCATGACACCTCAATCCTACGGTCGCGCTCAGACGACCTGGATCGTCCAGATGACGTGCATGCGCCACACCATGATGGCGATCGCGAACGATGCCACGCCCATGACGACCGTGCTCCACCGCCCGCGCTCGATGAGCGCCCAGGCCACGGCGGCGGGCGGGATCAGGACCGCCGAGACGAGGTAGACCCAGTACTCCAGCAGGTCGCCCGTGGGCGGATTGCCGGCGAGCGGCGAGACGATCGCGACGACCACCTGTGCGATCAGGAGGAGCAGGATGAGCGCCTGCGTGCCGACGGAGAGGTCGCTCGGGCGACGCCCCGCCAGCCCGAGAACCGTGCAGAGGAGTCCCGCAGCGCAGGCCACGACGATCTGCGTCACGGTGAACCAGAAGATCACGGCTGCTCCCCCGGCATGTTCATGAGGCTCTTGACGTCGGCTCCGCGGCGGCCGACGATGCCGACGAGGTCGCCCGCGGGATCGATGGCGGCGGGGGTCTCGCCGGCCAGTCGCGTCGCGGCGCCGACCAGGCGCTTGCCGTGCCGGAGGTCGCGCGCCTCCTCGGCGGTGACGGGGAACGCCCCCAGAACGGATGCCGCGACGTCGGCGGCCGCGCGGAGCGGGGCGTCGGGGGCGAGCTCGGTGACGGCGTCGGCGACCTCGAACGGACCGATGCGGGTGCGGCGGAGGGCGGTGAGATGGCCGCCGACCCCGAGGCCGGCGCCCAGATCACGGGCGAGCGCGCGGATGTACGTGCCGCTCGTGCAGTCGACGACGACGTCCACGTCGACCACGCCGGCGCCGCGGCGCACACCGAGGACGTCGAACCGCGAGACGGTGACGCTTCGGGCCTTGAGCTCGACCTCCTCGCCGGCGCGGGCGAGATCGTAGGCACGGCGGCCGCCGACCTTGATCGCCGACACCGTGCTCGGCACCTGCGAGATCGCCCCGGTCAGCACGGCGACGCCGTTCGCGATCGCCTCGTCGGTGACCGCGCCGGCATCCGTTCGCGTCGTCTCGACACCGTCGGCGTCGTCGGAGTCGGTGGCGACGCCGAGACGGATCGTCGCCTCGTAGGTCTTGTCGAGGCCCACGATGTAGGTGAGCAGCCGGGTCGACGGGCCGACCCCCAGCACGAGGAGGCCGGTCGCCATCGGGTCGAGCGTGCCGGCATGGCCGATCTTGCGGGTGTTCAGCGCACGGCGAGCCCGCGAGACGACGTCGTGACTCGTGATGCCCCCCGGCTTGTCCACGAGCAGGATGCCACTCGGATTCGGCGTCTGCTGCATGGGATCCAGCCTAGGCTCTGCCCGTCGGCGCTCCCGCTCGCCGGCGCCACCCGGCTTAGGCTGATGCGGTGCCCGACCTCGCTCCTCCGCTGATCTCATGGTTTCGGGCCAACGCACGCGACCTGCCGTGGCGAGCGGAGGGTTTCGGCGCCTGGGGCGTGCTCGTGAGCGAGTTCATGCTGCAGCAGACGCCCGTCGCGCGTGTGGTCCCCCGCCTCGCCGAGTGGCTCGAGCGCTGGCCCACCCCGGCCGCGCTCGCGGCGGCCCCGGCAGCGGATGCCGTGCGCCTCTGGGCCAACCTCGGCTACCCCCGCCGTGCGCTCTGGCTGCACCGGGCGGCGACCGAGATCCGCGACCGCCACGATGGCGTCGTGCCCCGGGGCGTCGACGCGCTCCTCGCGCTGACCGGCATCGGCGACTACACCGCGAGGGCCGTCGCCGTCTTCGCGTACGGCGACCGTCATCCCGTTGTCGACACGAACACCCGGCGCGTGCTGGCGCGGGCCGTGGACGGCCGGGCGCAGCCGGGACCACCCGCGAAGGCCGACCTGGCCGCGATGTCCGCGATCCTGCCGGCAGACCGTGCCGCGGCGGCGGTCGTGAACGCAGCCGCGATGGAGCTCGGGGCCGTCGTGTGCGTCGCCCGATCGCCGCGGTGCGACGCGTGCCCGATCGCGCACCTCTGCGCATGGCGCGCAGCAGGCTACCCCGACACGGGCGACACACGCCGAAAGCAGGCGCGCTACGAGGGCAGCGATCGTCAGGCGCGCGGCGCCGTCTTGAAGGTGCTGCGGGGTGCGACAGGGCACTCCGCCCCGTTCGACGAGGTCGTCGCAGACTGGCCCGACGGCCTGCAGCGCGCCCGCGCGATCGATTCGCTGATCGCCGACGGCCTGGTCGAGGTCACCGAGGGCCACCTGCACCTGCCGCGGTGAGCGGGCTCAGTCCTCGTCGTCGCCCTCGCGCGGCTTGAGGTACGGGTCCTCGTCGCCGGCGTAGGTGCCGGTCGCCGCGATGCCCGCGACCTTCGCGTCGCGCTCGCGTGCTTCGCGGAGGAGCTCCTCGATGTGGCCGGCGTTCTCGGGCAGGCCGTCGAGGATGAACTCGAGCGTCGGGGTGAGACGGATGCCGAGCTGTCGCCCGACCTCGCTGCGGAGGAGTCCGGTGGCAGCTGTGAGGGCCGCTGCCGAGTCGGCGCGCTCGGTGTCGTCGCCGTAGACGGTGTAGAACACCGATGCGTGCTGCAGATCACCGGTGACGCGGACGTCGGTGATCGTCACGAAACCGAGGCGCGGGTCGCGCAGCCCCTTCTCCAGACGCTCCGCAATGAGCACGCGGATGCGATCCGCCAGTCGAGCCTGTCGTTCGCCAGCCATGTCCTTCTCCTTCTCTACCCGGCCCACGATGGGGCAGACCGGAAAAACTGCGGAGGCGATGGATGCCGCCTCGATGACCGGAGCCTCAGTGGCCCGTCATCGTGGTGGCATCCATCGCCGACCGTGCAGACGCAGATCAGCCGCGCGGCTTCTCCACCATCTCCGTGGTCTCGATCTCGTCACCGATCTGGATGTCGTTGAACTTGCCGAGACCGATACCGGCCTCGAAGTCCGTACGCACCTCGGTGACGTCGTCCTTGAATCGACGCAGCGACTCGATGGCCAGGCCATCGGCCAGCACGACACCGTCTCGGATGACACGAGCCTTCGCGTTTCGCGTGATCGTGCCCGAGCGGACGATGACACCGGCGATGTTGCCGAACTTCGAGGAGCGGAACACCTCGCGGATCTCGGCGACACCGGACTGGATCTCTTCGTACTCCGGCTTCAGCATGCCCGTGAGGGACTGCTCGACGTCGTCGATCGCGTTGTAGATGACCGAGTAGAACCGGACGTCCACGCCCTCGCGGGAAGCGCGCTCGCGTGCCTTCGCATCGGGACGGACGTTGAAGCCGATGACGATCGCGTTGTCGATCGTCGCCAGGTTGATGTCCGACTCGGTGACCGCACCGACGCCGCGGTGGATGATCCGCAGCTGCACCGAATCGTCGACCTCGATCTTGAGGAGCGACTCCTCCAGCGCCTCGACGGCACCGGAGACGTCACCCTTGATGATGAGGTTGAGCGACTCGACCTTGCCCTCTTCGAGCGCACGGGTGAAGTCCTCGAGCGAGATGCGCTTGCGGGCCTTCGCCAGCTGGGCGTTGCGCTCGACGGCCTCACGCTTCTCAGCGATCTGGCGAGCCATGCGGTCTTCCTCGGTGACGATGAACACGTCGCCGGCGCGGGGCACGGAGTTGAGTCCCTGCACCTGCACGGGCCGCGAGGGGTAGGCCTCGTCGACGGCGTCGCCGTTCTCATCGATCATGGCGCGGACGCGGCCGTAGGCCGTGCCGGCGACGATCGCGTCACCGATGCGGAGCGTTCCGGACTGGATCAGCACCGTGGCGACCGAACCGCGGCCCTTGTCGAGCTTCGCTTCGATCGCGACACCACGGGCGGCCTTGTTCGGGTTCGCCGTGAGGTCGAGCCCTGCGTCGGCCGTGAGGAGCACAGCGTCGAGGAGATCCTGGATGCCGGTGTTCTGACGAGCCGAGACGTCGACGAACATGACGTCTCCGCCGTACTCCTCGGCGACGAGGCCGTATTCGGTGAGCTGCTGACGGACCTTGGCCGGGTTGGCGTCGGGCTTGTCGACCTTGTTCACCGCGACGACGATCGGCACGCCGGCGGCCTGGGCGTGGTTGAGCGCCTCGACCGTCTGCGGCATGATGCCGTCGTCGGCCGCGACCACGAGGATCGCGAGGTCGGTGACCTGAGCACCACGGGCACGCATGGCCGTGAAGGCCTCGTGACCGGGCGTGTCGATGAAGGTGATCGCACGTTCGATCTCTTCATGCTCGGTCCACACCTGGTAGGCACCGATGTGCTGGGTGATGCCGCCGGCTTCGCCCGCGACGACGTTGGTCTGACGGATCGCATCGAGCAGTCGCGTCTTACCGTGGTCGACGTGGCCCATGACGGTGACCACGGGAGGACGGATCTCGAGGTCATCCTCGCTCTCCGCCTCCAGCTCGGCCTCGAGGTCGAGACCGAAGCCCTCGAGGAGCTCCTTGTCTTCGTCCTCGGGCGAGACCATCTGGATCTTGTAGCCCAGCTCGGCGCCGAGGACCTCGAAGGTCGCCTCGTCGAGGGATTCGGTGGCTGTCGCCATCTCGCCCAGGTTGAAGAGGATTGTCACGAGGGTGCCGGGCTGCACGTTGTAGCCGCGGAGCGCCTCGAGCTTGTCGGCGAAGTCGGCGATCGATGCGCCACGACGGAGACGGATGATCTCGCCGTTGCCCTTCGAGACGTTGACGCCACCGACGACCGGTGCCGACCGCATCTCGAATTCCTGCCGCTTCGCACGACGCGACTTACGCTGCTTCGACTTGCCGCCGCCCTTGCCGAAGGCACCTGCGGTGCCACCGCCGGGTCCACGACCACGGCCACCGCCGCCACCGGGGCGACCGGCGAAACCGCCGGCCGGTGCGCCGGGACGAGCAGCACCGAAACCACCGGCACCGCCGGGACGACCGGGACCGCCGGGACGCTGCTGGAACGGGGCGCCGGGGCGACCTGCACCGCCGGGACGTCCTGCACCGCCGGGACGCGGAGCGCCCGGACGCGGGGCGCCGGGTCGCGGCGCCTGCGGACGCGGGATGTTGCCGGGGCTCGGACGCTGGCCCATGCCCTGAGCCGAGGCGAACGGGTTGTTGCCCGGACGAGGGCCGGCGGGACGCTGTCCCATGCCCTGAGCCGACGCGAACGGGTTGTTGCCCGGACGCGCGCCACCCGGACGGGGAGGCTGCGAGGCCGGCTTGCCGGGCGTGGGCGCGCCACCGCTCTTGGGCTCCTCGGCAGCAGCCGGGGCCGAAGGGGCGGGGGTCTCCGCCGGAGCCGCGGGCGCAGCCGGGGCGGGCGCCGCCGGAGCAGCCGGTGCGGGCGCGGCCGGCTCAGCCGCCGCCGGAGCGGGGGCTGCCGGGGCCGGAGCTGCAGGCGCGGGGGCCGCAGGCTTGGGCGCGCCGGGGCGCGGAGCCTGCGAGGCGGGCTTGGCGGGCGCGGCGGCAGGTGCCTTCACGCCTTCAGCTTCGAGCGCAGCCCGAAGCTTGCGAGCCACGGGGGGCTCGATGGTGGATGAGGGGCTCTTGACGAATTCGCCGAGCTCCTTCAGCTTCGCGAGGGCGACTTTGCTGTCGACGCCGAGCTCGGAAGCGATCTCGTGCACGCGTGGTTTTGCCACAATTCTCCTGTCTGGGGGCCCACCCCGGACAGGGCGGACCGTCATTGGCGGACGGGTCTCATTTCGAGCCGTTCACTTTGTGTCCATAGCCGTTCAGCCGTTTCGCTGGTGGGTCTTGTGAGGGGTATGCGCCTCGAGCGTTGCCGTCTCCAGCACGCCGGGCACTCGTAGTGCGCGTCCGAATGCGCGTCTCCGCAGGGCGGTGGTCACGCAGGTGTCCGTGTCATGCACCCACGCACCCCGACCGGGAAGGACTGCCGTCTCGTCGAGGACGAGGACGCCATCCTGCGCCACGACGCGAAGCATCGAGGACCGGGGGGCACGCGCGCGGCATCCCACGCACGTTCGAACAGGTTCCATCCTACCGCGTCAGGACTCGTCGAGAATGCTGTCGGGCTGAATGTCGATCTTCGCTCCGGTCAGCTTCGCCGCCAGGCGCGCATTCTGTCCTTCTTTCCCGATCGCCAGCGACAGCTGGTAGTCGGGAACGAGGGCCCGGACCGCTTTGGTCGCCTGGTCGAGCACGAAGCTCGAGGTGACCTTGGCGGGCGAGAGGGCGTTGGCGACGAACTTCGCGAGCGTCTCGTCGTAGTCGACGATGTCGATCTTCTCGCCGCTGAGCTCCTCCGTGACGGCGCGGACACGGCGGCCGAGCTCGCCGATGCAGGCGCCCTTCGCGTTGATCGCGGAATCGTTCGCCTTCACGGCCATCTTCGTGCGGTGCCCGGCCTCTCGGGCCAGCGAGACGATCTCCACGACACCCGAGGCGATCTCGGGCACTTCGAGCGCGAACAGCTTGCGCACGAGACCGGGGTGGGTGCGGGAGACGGTGATCTGCGGGCCCTTCATGCCCTTCGACACCGATGTGACGTAGACGCGCAGACGCGATCCGTGCGTGTACTTCTCGCCCGGCACCTGCTCCTCGGGAGGCAGGATGGCCTCGATCGTGCCGAGGTCGACATGGACCATGCGAGGGTTCGGGCCCTGCTGCACCACGCCGGCGACGATGTCGCCTTCCTTGCCCTTGAACTCGCCGAGCACGGCGTCGTCGGCGATGTCGCGGAGGCGCTGGCTGATGACCTGCTTAGCGGCGAAGGCGGCGATGCGGCCGAAGTCGTCGGGGGTCGACTCCTCCTCGCCGATGACGGCGCCCTCGTCATCGCGCATCGGGATGTATACGGCCACGTGACCGGACTTCCGGTCGAGGTGTGCGCGCGCACCGTCGGGAAGCTCGCCGTCAGGAGACGTGTGCTTCGCGTATGCCGTCAGGATGGCCTGCTCGATGATCCGGATCAGTTCTTCGAGCGGAATCTCCCGCTCGCGTTCGACAGTCCGCAGCAGTCCCATGTCGATGTCCATGAGCGCCTCCTTTTTCAGTTGATGTTCGCGTCGCCGCCGGGAGACGGAGCAGCAGAGCTCCGCCGGACGGCATCCCATCAACGTTACCCGATCGGACGATGCCAGACCTGGGAAGATCGAGGGATGACCGACTCCGCAGAAGACACCGCGCGCTCCGTGGAGCGCTCCCCCGCCGCTCGGGGCTTGGCCCGAGGGGGGTACGCGGCGAACGGCGTCGTCCACGTGCTCTTCGGGGTGATCGTCATCGGGATCGCGTTCGGCGGCAGTGGGCAGTCCGATCAGGCGGGCGCCTTCACGACCCTCCTCCAGGCTCCGCTGGGACTCGTCGGAGTGTGGGTGATCGCGATCCTCCTCGGCGCGCTCGGCCTGTGGCACGTGCTGCAGGCGGCGCTCGAACGCAGCACGGACGCCGCCGGATGGGGGCGCCGGGTCTCCTCCGCAGGGCAGGCGGCCGTGTACCTCTGCCTCGCCGGTATCGCCGTCACCGTCGCCCTCGGTGCGCGGCCCAACAGCGACCGCAGCGCTCAGGAGGCCACTCGCGGCCTCCTCGACACGCCCGGCGGTGTGTTCGTCCTGGCCGCGGCCGGGCTCGGACTCGCGATCGGCGGGGTCATCTTCGCCTCGATCGGCGTGAGGCGATCGTTCGACAAGAAGGTGCGGATCCCCCGCGGCCCGGCAGGGCTTGCGGTGACCGTGACCGGCATCATCGGCTACCTCGGCAAGGGTGTGTCGGTCACCATCGTGGGAATCCTGCTGCTCGTCGCCGCCGTCAGGCAGGAATCGGCTGCCGCGGGCGGCTTCGACGCCGCGATCGAGGCGCTCCTCGAGCAACCGTTCGGGCCGTACCTGGTCTTCCTCGTCGGCTTCGGCGTGCTCGTCTACGGAGGGTTCTGCTTCCTCCGCGCGCGCTACGCGAAGCTCTGACGCCTCACCCGCCGAAGTCGCACCACTGCGACACCCAGGTCAGCAGGGCCGCCTTCGTCGCGGCATCCGTCGCGAGATCGATGCTCCCGCGCTCCCCGTCCACCTCGACATCGATCGCGAACACCGTGCCGCGCTTGTCCTCCTGCACCACGTGAGGATCGCATCGCTGCGGCACGAGAGGCACCACCACCTCGAACGGCCCGGTCGCCGTCGCGATGTCGAGCGGATGGCTCAGGTCGCCCTCGCCGAACTGAAGCAGAGGCGTCGACTGCACGCTCCGCAACCGGACCCCGTCGGAGCGCGTGCGGCCCTCGAGGGTGAGGGATGCAGGCTCCCCCGGAGCCGACGGGACGAAGTCCCGCCAGCGCAGCGTGACGGCGTCGGCGACGCGCTCCGCGCGGCACTCGCGTTCGTGCAGGCGCGCCAGGAAGCCGAGGGAGTCGCGGACGACCATCGTCTGGATCTCTCCGCCGGCGAAGCGGAGTTCGAGGCGCGTGTCGCCGCCTCCCACGCCGCAGGCGACGGGAGGGAGCCGGACCGGCAGGTCGACCGACTCGCCGGCGGGAAGAGTGGGCGCGTCTCCTTCGATCGACGCGGCGAGCCGTCCGTCCTCGATACGGATGCCGATCAGTTCCAGGTCGGATCCGGAGTCGTTGACGATCCTCAGCTGCGCCCGACGATCCGGCTCGTCGGAGCGCTGCTGGTGCAGCCACGCGTCGACGCCCGTCGGCGGCGTACCGACGGGCGTCGACGCGGCGGAGCCGAATCCGGCGGCGCAGCCGGTGAGCAGGGCGGCCAGGATCACGGACGCCGGCAGCCCGCACGCTCGCCGCATCGACATCGGGTCAGCGCTGGTCGCGGGGCTCGTCGGGAGGCGTCGCGGCGGGTGCGGAGTCGAGTTCGTTGACCGCACGGATCAGGTGATGGAGCTCCCCCACCCGGAAGCGATCGAACTCCATCATCAGCCGAGGCTTGTCGAGGCGGTCCTGGTCCTGGCGCTCACGCCGCAACGGCGAGGTGCGCTCGATCCGGCCACCCGTGAGGAGGTGCGAGAAGCGGCGTCCGAGATCGGCGACCTCTGCGTCCGTGGGCTCCGCGCACAGTCGCAGGACCAGGCGCGAGCCGATCCAGCGCAGCGAGTCGTAGTTGCGCCAGAAGCCGGTGATCGCCGCCGACGCCGCCTCGACCGAATCGGTGATCAGCACACGGTCGAGGTCATCACGCGAGATGACGCCGGAGGGGATCAGCTGCTCGTCGGCGAAGCGCTGCAGGCCCTGCCAGAAGGTCCCGCCGGGGGCATCGAGCAGCACGATCGGGGTCGGTTCGGCCTTGCCTGTCTGCTGGAGGGTGAAGAGTTCGAACAGCTCGTCGAGGGTGCCGAAGCCGCCCGGAACACAGACGAAACCGCGGGACTCCTTGACGAGCATCAGCTTCCGGGTGAAGAAGTACTTCATCGCGACGACGCGCTCCGCTTCGGCGATGACCGCGTTCGGCTTCTCCTCGAAGGGCAGCCGGATCGACACTCCGAGCGAGTTGTCGGGCCCGGCCCCCTCGGCCGCGGCCTGCATGATCCCCGGCCCTGCCCCGGTGACGACCATCCAGCCCCGCTCGGCGAGCGCCGCGGCGACATCGGCCGCCGCACGGTACAGCGGGTCGTGGGGCTGCGTGCGCGCCGACCCGAAGATCGTCACTTTGGGCGATGAGCGATACGGCGCGAACAGGGAGAACGCCGATCTCATCTCCGACAGCGCGGCCGACGCGATCTTCAGGTCGAGGCGATCGGTGTCGTCGAGCCCGAGCCCCACCCCCGTCACGAGGATGCGGGCGATCAGGTCGGCGTTCGCCTCGATGCCCGCGCCGGTCAGGAGATCGCGGATGGCATCGGTGACGTCACCATCGATGGACGGGGAAGAGCTCGGCGACATCTCCCCAGGCTGTCACGATCCGGCATCCGATGGGTGAACGATCCGCAGTGATCGGATGTCGATCACTGCGGTCGCACCCGAGACGTCAGGAGACCAGCGCGGCGACGGCCTCCGTCGCGGCGATCGCGGTGCGCTCACCCGTGCGGCGGTCCCACAGCTCGACCTGCCCGTCGGCAGCGCCACGCCCGACGATCACGATGTGGGGCACGCCCACGAGCTCGGCGTCGCCGAACTTCACACCGGGCGAGACCTTGGGGCGATCATCGAGCAGCACGTCCTTGCCCGCGGCCTCGAGATCGGCGGCGAGCTTCTCGGCGAGCTCGAACGCGAGGGCGTCGCGTCCGGTCGCGACGACGTGGACGTCGAACGGCGCGATGGACTCGGGCCAGATGAGACCCTTGTCGTCGTTGTTGAGCTCGGCGAGGATCGCCAGGATGCGGGTGACGCCGATGCCGTACGAGCCCATCGTGACGGTGACGAGCTTGCCGTTCTCATCGAGGACCTTGAGCCCCAGCTTCTCCGCGAAGAAGCGGCCGAGCTGGAAGACGTGACCGATCTCCATCCCGCGGGCCAGCTCGACCGGGCCCGACCCGTCAGGGGCCGGGTCGCCGGCGCGCACCGTGGCGACGTCGATGACGCCGTCGGCCGTGAAGTCGCGTCCGTGCACCAGGGAGTGCACGTGCTTCTCCGAGATGTTCGCGCCCGTGATCCAGGCGGTCCCGTCGACGACCCGCGGGTCGACGAGGTAGCGGATGCCGGTCGCGGACTCCTCGCCCAGCACGGCACCGCCCTCGGCCCACGGCCCGATGTATCCCTTGACGAGTCCGCGGTTCTTCGCGAAATCGGCATCCGTCGCCGCCTCGACCGCAGCGGGCGCGAAGGCGACCTCGACGCGCTTGTCGTCGACGTCGCGGTCACCGGGCAGCCCGACGACGACGAGTTCTCGCGTGCCATCGAGGTGGGTCAGCGCCAGGACGACGTTCTTCAGCGTGTGGGCGGCCGTCCAGGCATCCGCACCGTCTGTGGCGGGCCCGGCCACCCCGGATGCCGGGGCATCGAGGTGAGCGTTGGCGTGGGCGACCAGCGTCTCGATCGTGGGCGTGTTCGGGGAGTCGAACACCACCGGTGCTCCCTGCGCGATGGGGAGGACTGCGGGCACCTCGGTCACGAACGCCTCGACGTTGGCGGCGTACCCGCCGTCGCTCCGGACGAAGGTGTCCTCACCGACGGCGATCGGGTGGAGGAACTCCTCGCTGCGGGCACCGCCCATGAGGCCGTTGTCGGCCGCCACGATGACGTATTCGAGCCCCAAGCGCGTGAAGATCCGCTCGTACGCGTCGCGCTGCGCCTGGTACGAGACGTCCTGACCCGCGTCGGTGTAGTCGAAGGAGTACGCGTCCTTCATCGTGAACTCGCGGCCGCGCAGCAGACCGGCGCGCGGCCGGGCCTCGTCGCGATACTTGTCCTGGATCTGGAAGATCGTGAGCGGGAGGTCCTTGTACGAGGAGTACAGGTCCTTCACGAGGAGGGTGAACATCTCCTCGTGGGTCGGCGCCAGCAGGTAGTCGGCGCCCTTGCGGTCCTGCAGACGGAAGATCCCGTCTCCGTAGCTGGTCCAACGGCCCGACTGCTCGTAGGGATCACGCGGCAGGAGCGCGGGGAAGTGCACCTCGAACGCACCCGACGCGGCCATCTCCTCGCGGACGATCGCCTCGAGCTTCGCCTTGACCCGGAGGCCGAGCGGGAGCCAGGTGAAGATGCCCGGTGCTGCGCGCCTGATGTAACCGGCGCGCACGAGCAGGCGATGGCTGGTGACCTCGGCGTCGGCCGGGTCTTCGCGGAGCGTGCGGAGGAAGTATGTCGAGAGACGGGTGACCACGAGGGTCAAGTCTAGATCCCGCGATCCCGGCCGCGTGGCGGCATCCCCTCGCTCACCGGGTCAGGACGGCTGAGCCGGCCTCTCTGACAGCTTCCGCGGGGATGCCGCGGCCCGATACCTGGATCAGCTCCCCCTCGCTCTGGATGAGGAGCGTCGTGAAGGCGTCTGTCCGGAGTTCGCGCGCCGCCGCGTCGCCGATCTGCACCGAGGAGCCGCCGACACGGTCGGCTTCGCGATCCCAGGCGTCCGCGCCGGCGGGAGCGATGAGCACGCCGATTTCCCGGAAGTCCTCCAGCTCAGACCAGTCGCACTGGCGGACCAGATCGAGGTCGACGGCGACGCGACGGTCAAACGCCCCCGGTCCCTCCTCGATCCGCGACGTCGACACCTCATCGGAGTCGAGCAGCCGGGCAGGTCGCACGACCTGCCCGAGGGCGTCGCACGTCTCCGCGGACCAGTCCGTCGCGACCGGCGCGACGCGGTCGGCCTCGCTCACCGAGGCCGCGGCGGCGCTCAGAAGCTCGCCGAGCACGTCGGGCACGCCGCCCGGGTCTTCCACGAGGTCGAGAAGGACGGCGACCCAGAGCCCGTCCACCACCGTCGTGGCAGTGCACTCGACGGTGTCGTACACCTGCTCACATTCCGGCGCTCCATCGGACAGCGCGGCGGCGCGCTCCGCGGGAAGCGCGAGGATTCTTCCCGTGACGGTGGACGACGAGAAGGCGCAGTCGACGCCGCCCGCCGCCTCGAACCCCACATGCCACAGCTCGACCGGCTCCTGAGCCTCCGCGGCGCCCGTGACCTCGGCCAGGTCGCCCGACGCGAGGAGGTCGTCGCACCCGATGGACACGCCGGAGAGGACGGCGTCGGACGGCGACGGCGACGGCGACGGCGACGGCGACGGCGACGGTGCAGTGGCGGTGGCGGTGGCGGTGGGCTCGGAGGCGGCCGGTGTCGGCGCCGGTTCCGCTGTCGGCGTGCAGCCCGTCAGCATGGCGACCAGTGCCGCCGCGCCCCACCATCCGGCTTTCCGTGAACGGACCGACCCGAAACCATCCCCCGTGATGCTCATGCGCCCAGGCTAGGCGATTCGCAGACGGACGCGAAGGCAGGCGAGGCGTGTCGCTCGAGGGTGTCCCGGCTGTTCCCGGCCGCGACGGCGGGCGGATCGCGGCGGCATCCCTCTGTCGGAGCTCAGCGGTCGAAGAAGCCGCCCAGACCGAAGCCGCCGAGGTTCTCCCCGAACCCCGACACCTGCTCGCCGAGGCCGGAGACGTGCTCGCCGAGACCCGACACGGCCTCCCCGGCGAACCCCTCGACGTCGACGCCCTGCGCGATGGCGTCGAGGTCGACGCCCTGCGCGAGCCCTTCGAAGTCGACGCCCATCGCGGCGGCGTTCTCGAGGACCGCACCGCCGACGGCCGTGAGGATCGCGCCGCCCGCGACGGCGCCGAGGATGCCCGCTCCGGCGCCCAGGGCGAGACCGCCCGCAAGGCGGCCTCCGCCGCCGGAGCCGCCCCGACCGCTCGCACGCGCCAGGAGGCCCTTCAGCATGCCGGGCCGCGCGGCCTCGGACCGCGCCGCCGCCCGTGCGAGATCGGCAGGATCAGCCGAGCGCGGCTGCTCGTTCGGAGGGAGCTCCGACCGCATCCGCGACTGCAGATGCGCCCGCTGCTCCGGCGTCAGCCGCGCGAACGCGTCGCGGTGGATCTGCTCGACCTGGTGCGGATCGGCCGTCTGCAGGAGGTAGTCGTACCGCGCAATGGCCTGCCGGTCCGCTGCGGAGAGCGGCGCACCGCCTGCGGGCGGGACGGAGCTGCCAGGAGCGGCCGGGGGCGCGTAGCCTCCCGGAGCAGCCGGAGGCGTGTACCGACTGGCGGGAGGCGGGGTGTACCCGGCGGGGGCGGGAGGCGCCGGGCGGTCGGACGTCGCCGCGTTCCGACCATCGCCTGAGACCGCGTTCATCGCCGAACGGGCGACCGAACGCCAGTCCGTCGAGCCGCCGGTCGGTGCGTTCGACCGGGACGACCCCGAGCTGTCGAGTGCCTTGGACGCCATGCCGATGAGTCGTGAAAGCTTTCCCATGTGCTGACGGTAGCGAGGCCGATTATGGAGGCGCTGAGCAGCGTCGAGGAGCCGGCCGTGTGCACCTCGGGCCATGGGGGTGTCGACACCTACACTGGCGGCGTGGCCCACCGACGTGCACGGCTCCTCGCCGACATCCCCGCCGACCTGACCGCCGCGCTGTCGGCGCTGCGCGACGAGCTGGATCTTCCGCAGGATTTCCCGCCCGATGTGCTCGCGGAAGCGGAGCGTGCCGCCCGTGAGGTGCCCGTCGATCCGGATGCCGCCGGACTCGCCGATCTGCGTGGCATCCCGTTCCTCACCATCGACCCCGCCGGATCGACGGATCTCGATCAAGCGGTCCACCTGGCGCGCACGGCGTCGGGTGCGACGCTGCACTACGCGATCGCCGATGTCCCGGCGTTCGTCTCGCCGGGCGGCTCGGTGGCCGCCGAAGCCTGGCAGCGCGGGCAGACGATCTACGCTCCCGACGGACGGATCCCCCTGCATCCGGCCGTTCTCAGCGAGGATGCCGCCTCACTCCTTCCCGACCGTGATCGCCGGGCCTACGTCTGGCGCTTCGACCTCGACGACGGAGCCCGCCCGACCTCCGTCACGCTCGTCCGCGCGGTGATCCGGTCACGCGCGCAGTGGACGTACGTCGACGCGCAGCAGGCGATCGACGGCGGACGCGCCCCGGAGACGCTGACCGCCCTCGTCTGGTTCGGCGACGAACGCGCCCGCCGAGAGAGCGAGCGGGGCGGCGCCAGCCTCAATCTGCCCGAGACGCGCATCGTCTCGACAGCGCGCGGGTACGACCTGGAGGTCGACGAGGGCGTCCCCCTCGAGGATGCCAACGCCCAGGTGTCGCTCCTCACCGGGATGGCGGCGGCGGACATCATGCTGCGGGGACGCATCGGCATCCTCCGGACCATGCCGCCGGCCTCGCCGGACGACCTGGAGACCTTCCGGGCGGAGACCGTGGCGCTCGGGCTGCCGTGGGCGCCCGGAGTCGCGTACGGCGACTATCTGCGGGATCTTCCTCGCTCCGGCGCGGGAAGAGCCGTGCGGGAGCAGGCCGCCGCGCTTTTCCGCGGGGCGGGCTACGCCGCCTTCGACGGCTCCATTCCCGACTCGCCCGAGCAGGCCGCGATCGCGGCACCCTACGCGCACACCACCGCTCCCCTCCGTCGCCTCGTCGACCGGTGGGTCCTCGTCATCTGCGACGCCCTCGCGAACGACAGACCCGTACCCGAGTGGGCGCGCGCCACCCTGAGCGACGTGCCCGCCGCGATGGCGCGCTCCTCCGCAGTGGCGCGGCGGATGGATGCCGGAAGCATCGACCGCGTCGAGGCCGCCCTCCTGGCGGGCCGGGAGGGGGAGGAGTTCGAGGGGATCGTGCTGCGCCGCCGGGGTGACGGGGCGCGGATCGCACTGACTTCTCCCCCGGTCGAAGCGACGGTCGACGGGGCTGTTCCCGCGCCGGGCGAGCCGGTCCAGGTGCGCCTGGAATCCGTCGACATCGGTCGCGGAGAGACGCTCTTCACTATGGTCTGACGGGCCCGCGGGTTGACGGACGGGCCGTGACCGTGTGCAATATATTGCATGCCGGTCCCCTCAACGACAGTTCCCCCGCGCTCGCTGCTGAGAGACGACGTGTTCGCTCGCGTGCGCGACGCCATCGTCGACGGGACCTTCGCCCCCGGCGAGCAACTGCGCGACGCCGAGATCGCCGACTGGCTCGGCGTCAGCCGAACGCCGGTCCGGGAAGCACTCCTCTCGCTCGCGCGCTCGGGCCTCGTGCAGGCATCCCCGGGTCGGTCCACCGTCGTCGCGCCGATCGATGCGGAGGAGGTCCGCCACGCGGTCGCCGTCGTCGCCGCGATGCACCGGGTCGCCGTCATGGAGGCGACCCCGCACCTCACCACGGCGGACCTGGAGCAGATGCGGGAGGCGAACGACGCCTTCCGTGTCGCCCACGATGCGGGCGACACCGCCGCCACCCACGTGGCCGATCGCGCCTTCCACGCTGTTCCCGTAGGCCGGGCCGGCAGCGACGCGGTGCGCACCGTCCTGGCCCTGTACGCGCCTGTCCTCCAACGCGCCGAGCGGCTGCGCTTCGCATCACACGATGCGGATGCCTCCGCAGACCGTCACGACGAGCTCATCCGACGGTGCGCCGCCGGCGACCGTGTCGGTGCCGGCGCGGTGGCTGAACGCATCTGGCTCGATCTGCTCGCCGGCCCCGGCCCCCTGCCCCTCCCGACCCCCCTGGAGACCCCAGGATCCTCGACCAGTTCCCCCGCCACCCGCTGACGTTCGGGCCCAGCCCCGTGCACCACCTTGCGCGGCTCAGTCAGCACCTCGGCGGCGCCCA
>NZ_JBISHE010000012.1:0-18421 GCF_045066555.1 Microbacterium sp. Ld4
CCCGACCCCCCTGGAGACCCCATGATCCTCGACCAGTTCCCCCGCCACCCGCTGACGTTCGGGCCCAGCCCCGTGCACCACCTTGCGCGGCTCAGTCAGCACCTCGGCGGCGCCCAGGTATGGGCCAAGCGCGAGGACGTCTCGAGCGGCCTCGCCTTCGGGGGCAACAAGACGCGCAAGCTCGAGTACATCGTCCCGGATGTGCTCGCCTCGGGAGCGGACACGATCGTCTCGATCGGGGGCTATCAGTCGAACCACACCCGCCAGGTCGCTGCTGTCGCCGCGCATCTCGGGCTCAAGGCCCGACTCGTGCAGGAGAAGTGGGTCCCGTGGGACGAGCCGGTCAACGACAGGGTGGGCAACATCCTCCTCTCGCGCATGATGGGCGCTGACTCGCGCCTCGACGATGCCGGTTTCGACATCGGCATCCGCGATTCGTGGAAGCAGGCTCTCGACGAGGTCGAGGCAGCCGGCGGCGTCCCGTACCCGATCCCGGCCGGCGCCTCGGAGCACCGCCTCGGCGGTCTCGGCTTCGCGAACTGGGCGTTCGAAGTGGCCGAGCAGGAGAAGCAGCTGGGCGTGTTCTTCGACACAATCGTCGTCTGCACCGTGACCGGATCGACGCACGCCGGCATGATCGCGGGCTTCGCCGCTCTGGAAGACCTCACCGGCGTGAAGCGCCGTGTGATCGGGATAGACGCCTCGGCGACTCTGGAGAAGACCCGCGCCCAGGTAGCACGGATCGCACGCAGCACGGCAGATCTCATCGAGCTCGGGCGTGAGATCCGCGACGACGAGATCCAGGTCCTCGAGGGCTGGGCGGGCGACCTCTACGGCATCCCCGTCGATTCGACGATGGAGGCCATGGCGCTCGGCGCGCAACTCGAGGCGATGATCACCGACCCGGTCTACGAGGGCAAGTCGCTCGCCGGACTCATCGACCTCGTGAAGACCGGCGACATCTCGACCGGCTCGACGGTGCTCTACGCGCACCTCGGCGGCCAGCCGGCGATCAACGCCTACCACTCGCTCTGGAGCTGACGGGGAGCGTCAGGTCGTCTCATCGAGGACAGCGAGCGCGCGCTCCGCGATCTCGACGAGGAACTCGGTGTCCTCTCCGCCGACGACGAGGATGTTGGCACCGTCAGTGACATAGAGGTCGCCCCCCTCGTCGGCGGGGCGGCTGAAGGTTCTCGCCTCCATCGCGCCGGCGACCTCGACCTCGCTCGCGCCTGCAGTGACGGACTCCCACGCCCAGTGCGCTCCCGGGGCGGCCGTGACGGTGAAGATGCGGAACGTCTCACCCGGATCGATGGTCTCGCTGTCACTGAACCAGGGGCAGTTGCGCTGCACTCCGGCCTGATCGAGCAGGATCTGTTCGGGCTGGGGCGACCCTTCCCAGTAGCCGGCGCGGAAGGTGCCACTGGTGAGGTCGTCGATGCGCATCCCCTCACCCAGCACCGTGCACGACGGAGTCTCCCACCACTCGCCCGTGCGCGACGCCGGCTTCGGAGATGTCGGATTGTTCTCGACGGCATCGGATACGGCGGAGATCGCGCGTCCGAGCGCCGCCGCATGGTCGGGGTCGCGGTCCTCCGACCCGTCGGCCATGGTTGACGCGAGAATCCACGCATCGCCCCGCACCGCCGCGAGACGGCAGATGAGGGCGTCGTAGTTCCACCCGCATTTCTGCGTGGAGAACTGGGTGCGGAACGACGTCGGAACCTCCGCGGCCGGGAGCACCAGGACCTCCAGGTCCCACAAGCCCGACGAGGAACCCTCCGGCGCCTTCCACCGGCAGCTGATGCCGCCCAGGGTGCCTTCCGGCGCGAAGCTCGTCCGCGCCTTCACATCGGGCACCTGCTCCTGCAGGAAATCGTCGTACGGGCGCCAGCCTTCATCGAGCAGCGCGTCGAGCTGGGCCTCAGCGAGGGCTCGGGAACATTCCCCGCCGAAGAACCGAACGGGCTCGGCGACGGGCGCCGGGTCGGACGGCACGGCAGGTGCGGTCGACGCGGAGGGCATCGGAGAAAGGGAGGGCGCCGGCGTGGACGCCTCCGGGGCGGCCGTCGGCACCGCGTCTGCCGGTGCTGCGGGCGTGGGAACAGCCGCCGGGGTGCATCCCACGAGAACGGCGGCGACGACGACGGATATCACGCTGACGGAAAAGTGCCTCACCAGGCCATCCTGCCGATGGCAAGGGCCCTCCGTACAGCGCCGAGCCACAACGATCTTGCATCGACGCCTGCCGCAAGCAACGCCGGTCGTCGGCGCCTCGCGAGGGACGACTCGGTTTCGGAGAAGCGTTGGTGCGCGAGGCGCCTCAGGCGGTGATGACCTGCGCGGTGCCCACGGCCGCGTCGGGTCCCATCTCCGCGGCGAGGCGGTTCGCCTCTTCGATCAGCGTGGCGACGATGTCCGCTTCGGGGACCGTCTTGACGACCTGGCCCTTGACGAAGATCTGACCCTTGCCGTTGCCTGAGGCGACGCCGAGGTCGGCGTCGCGCGCTTCGCCGGGTCCGTTGACGACACAGCCCATGACCGCGACGCGCAGAGGAACGGTCATGTCCTTGAGCCCCTCGGTGACGTTGTCCGCCAGCGAGTAGACATCGACCTGAGCTCGGCCGCAGGAGGGGCACGACACGATCTCGAGCTTGCGCTCGCGCAGGTTGAGCGACTGCAGGATCTGGTGGCCCACCTTCACCTCTTCGGCAGGCGGGGCCGACAGCGACACGCGGATGGTGTCGCCGATGCCCTCCGACAGCAGGATGCCGAACGCGGTGGCGCTCTTGATCGTGCCCTGGAACGCCGGCCCGGCCTCGGTCACACCGAGGTGCAGCGGCCAGTCGCCGCGCTCCGAGAGGAGCCGGTAGGCCTTCACCATGACGACCGGGTCGTTGTGCTTCACCGAGATCTTGAAGTCGTGGAAGTCGTGCTCCTCGAACAGGGACGCCTCCCAGACGGCGCTCTCGACGAGCGCCTCGGGCGTGGCTTTGCCGTACTTCTCGAGGATGCGCTTGTCGAGCGACCCGGCGTTCACGCCGATGCGGATCGATACGCCGGCGGCCTTGGCCGCTGCGGCGATCTTCCCGACGTTGCCGTCGAACTCGCGGATGTTGCCCGGATTCACCCGGACGGCGCCGCAGCCGGCGTCGATCGCGGTGTAGATGTAGCGGGGCTGGAAGTGGATGTCGGCGATCACGGGGATCTGGCTCTTCATCGCGATGATCTTGAGCGCGTCGGCGTCGTCCTGATGCGGGACGGCGACACGCACGATCTCACAGCCGGATGCCGTGAGCTCGGCGATCTGCTGCAGGGTGGCGTTGATGTTCGTCGTCGGGGTCGTCGTCATGGACTGGACGCTGACGGGCGCGTCACCACCGACGAGCACCTTGCCGACCTTGATCTGACGCGTCTTGCGACGGGGCGCAAGGATTTCCGGTACGCGGGGCATCCCGATGTTGACAGCTGGCACAGGTCCAGCCTATGCCGCGCAGGCTGGTGCGGGGCTGAGCGACAGGGCCCGGAAGGTCGCTGTGGTAGGTTCGCCCCATGTTCGCGAACCGTTCCTGGTGGCGCTCCGCCTGAGGCGGACGCCGCGTGCATCCCGACGACCGCCTGAGCTTCCAGCCCGGCGGTCTTTTCGTTGAGACGGCGACCGCCCCGAACGAAAGAACACCATGCCCGGCACCGCCCCGTCCCTTCTCGCGGATCTCGTCGCCTCCAGCGCCCCCTTCGCCCTACTGGCCCGTGACGGCGAGTCGGTCGAGGTGCTCACCGGCGACGTCGTCGATGTCGAGCTGCTCGCCGACATCCCTCTGACGGATGCCACGGGGTCGCCGCGCGAAGTGCTCGCCCTGGTTCCGTTCCGCCAAGTCGTCGAGCGCGGGTTCGAGTGCCACGACGACGGGGCGCCGCTTCGCTGTCTCGTCATCGCCGATCGGACGGTGCTCCCCCTCGCAGATGCCCTCGCCGCGCTTCCCACCGGCCGCGTCCCCCTCGTCGACGCGGGTTTCGACATCGACGACGAGGAGTACGCGACGATCGTCCGGCGAGTCATCGCCAACGAGATCGGGCGCGGCGAAGGCGCCAACTTCGTCATCCGTCGCGATTACACCGCGAGCGTGCCGTCGGATGCCGTCACGGCAGGTCTGACCTGGTTCCGCGCCCTTCTCGAGCACGAGCGCGGGGCGTACTGGACGTTCCTCGTCTCGACTCCCGACCACCTTGCCGTGGGCGCGAGCCCCGAAGCGCACGTCAGCGCCAGAGACGGCGTCGTCACGATGAACCCGATCTCCGGCACCTTCCGCCACCCGGCCGGCGGAGCCACGGCCGAGACGCTCACCGACTTCCTGTCCTCTACCAAGGAGACGGAGGAGCTGTTCATGGTCGTCGACGAAGAGCTCAAGATGATGTCGGCCGTATGCAGCGACGGCGGCCGCATCACCGGACCGCACCTCAAAGAGATGTCGCGGCTCACGCACACCGAGTACATGCTGCGGGGCACGAGCACGATGGACCCGCGCGACATCCTGCGCGAGACGATGTTCGCTCCCACCGTCACCGGGTCGCCGATGCAGAACGCGTGCACCGTGATCACGCGGCACGAGCGCTCCCCCCGCGGGTACTACTCCGGAGTGGCCGCGCTCTTCACGCCGCGACCCGACGGCGGACACGATCTCGACGCGCCGATCCTCATCCGCACCGCCTACCTGCAGGCCGGGCGCCTGCGCGTGCCCGTGGGGGCGACGCTCGTGCGCCACTCCGACCCCTACGGCGAAGTCGGCGAGACGCACGGCAAGGCGGCCGGAGTGCTCGGCGCCATCGGCGCGATCGAGCGTGATCGGGTCGCCGAAGCGGCCGACGAGGATGCCCCCGCGGGGGCGCCGCGCCGGCTCGCGGATGACCCCGTGATCGCCGAGCTGCTGGCGTCCCGGAACGCACGACTCGCGCCGTTCTGGCTGAACCCGCAGGCGTCGAACGAGGCCGGACCGTTCGCCGGGAGGCGCGCGCTGGTCGTCGATGCGGAGGACCGCTTCACGACGATGCTGGCCCACCAGCTCCACCACCTGGGCTTCGAGGTGACGATCGTCCCCTGGCACGACGCGACCGCCGATCTCGTCGCCGCCGCGGAACTGGTCGTCTCAGGCCCCGGCCCGGGCGATCCCCGCGACGCCGACACGCCGCGCATCGCGCGGGTGCGCGAGGTCGTGGCTTCACGCCTGGATTCCGGTGCTCCGATCCTCGCGGTGTGCCTCAGCCATCAGGTGCTCGCGGATCGCCTGGGCATCGAGCTGGCGCCCCTCGCGAGCCCGCACCAGGGACTGCAGAAGACCGTGGACGTCTTCGGCGAACCGGCATCCATCGGCTTCTACAACACCTTCACCGCCCGCGTCGCCCCGGGTACCGAGGTCGCCGGCGGCGCGGAGGTCGCCGCGGATCCCGCGACCGGCGATGTCTATGCGCTGCGGGGCCACGCATTCGCCTCGGTCCAGGGCCACCTGGAGTCGATCCTCTCGGGAGACGGTCTCATCACCCTCGAGCGCCTCATCGGGCACGCCCTCGCGCCGATCCCGACCTGATCCCGCGAGGGGGTCAGCCGAGCAGCTGCACCGGGTTCACGATGTCGGCGAGGATGAGCGTCCCGCCCATCACGATGAGGGCGATGACGACCACGAACGTCACCGGCACGAGCTTCGTCGCGTCGACCGGACGCGGCGGAGGCCGGCGGAAGAGCTTCGCCCAGACCCGCTTGAGCCCATCCCACAGGGCGACGACGATGTGGCCGCCGTCGAGCGGCAGCAGCGGCACCAGGTTGAAGACGAACAGAGCGATGTTGAGCGAGGCGAGGAGAGCCAGGATCGCCGACACCCGGTTGAGGATCGGGGTCTCGGTCGCCGCGACCTCACCGGCGAGCCTGCCCGCACCGACGACCGAGAGCGGGCCGTTGGGGTCTCGTCCCGCCCCGGTGAAGGTGTCGACCGCGGTCTCGTAGACCCGCGCCGGCAACTGCCAGATGACACCGAGGACGTCCCCGGTCCGCTGCACGGCGGCCTGGGGTCCCTCCCAGATCGGCTGCGGGACGTACTCGACGGCCGCTGACATCCCGACGAAACCGACCTCGGCCGTGCGCACGGTGCCGTCCTCCGCCGCGACCTCGCGCTCGGCGAGCACCGGGGTCAGCTGCAGCGTCTGCTCCGCACCGTCCCGGCGGACCACGACGGAGAGCTGCCGTTCGGGCGACTGCTGGATGATCGAGGAAGCCTCGGCGAAGGTCGAGACGGGGGCGCCGTCGACCGAGACGATGACGTCGCCGGGTCGGATGCCGCCGGCTGCCGCGGGAGAGGCGGCATCCCCGGGCTCACAGGCCGACTGCGTCGCATCGGCCGGGAGGACGCACTCGTTGACCGTCGCGATCGTCGTGGTCGCGGTCTGGATGCCGATGCCGCTGAACATGACGGCGAACAGCACGATGGCGAGGAAGAAGTTCATCAGCGGTCCGCCGAGCATGATGATCACGCGTTTGAGGACCGGCAGCTGGTAGAACGCCCGCCTCGCTCCGTCGCCGGCCAGCGTCTCCTCGTTCACCGATCGCGCGTCTTGGATCATCGTCGCGAACAGGCGGCTCCGCCGTGTGGGACGCGCCTCCTGGTCTGCCGCGGGAGCGGGCGGGTACATGCCCGCCATGGAGATGTAGCCGCCGATCGGGAGCGCCTTGACGCCGTACTCGGTCTCCCCGAAACGACGCGACCAGAGGGTCGGGCCGAACCCGATCATGTATTGACCGACGCGCACGCCGAACGCCTTCGCCGGCGCCAGGTGACCGATCTCGTGCAGAGCGATCGAGATGGCCAAGCCGACGACGAGCACGAGCACGCCGATGACGAATGCGAGAACGGTCACGAGCGGACACGCTACCCCGCACTGCTATGAAACGGCCCCCATGGGCGCCCGTCACGGGCGCGCGCCGGGCAGGGGCCCGTATCCTCGAAGCATGACCTTCCGGCCCGACGACACGCGCCTGCTGCGCGTCGTCCGGGCAGGCACGGCAGCGGGGATCGCGACCACGGTCGCCGGCACCGCGCACACCCTTTCCGGGGGCGGTGCCCCACCCGCCTGGCTGATGCTGCTCGTCACGCTCCTCGCCTGGCCCGTCGCGCTGATCCTGATCGGCGCACGGCCGTCCGGCGTGCGCACCGGCGCGGCCATCGTCGCGGCGCAGGGGATCCTTCACGGCGCCTTCGCGATGGTGGGCACCGGGACGCCGAGGGGCATCGGCGCCCACGCCCACGGATCCGTCGCCCTCGCGCTCGGTTCATCCGGCGCACTGCCGGTCGACCCCGAGATGATCGCCGGGCACCTGGCCGCCGCCGCCGTCACGATCGCCCTCGTCGCTCACGGCGAGGCGCTCCTCAGGACCATCGCCGCGGGCATCCGAGCTCTCCTTTCGAGCGTTCCCTCAGCGCCGGCCGTCGCGGCCCTGCCTCCGAGAACGGGCGCGCAGGGGCCTGCTCGGCCTGACCGCCGCATTCTCCCCTCCCCTCGCTCTCGTCGCGGACCTCCGAACTGACGCCCCCTCCGCCCCTGCGCGACGCCGCCTCTCGCGACGCCGTCAGACCGGATGCGGAGGATGCCCTCGTCGTTCTGCCCGCCACCCCGCGGCATCCCGCCGCCTCGCCAGAGAGAACTCCTGTGACCACTCGTACCGCGCGCCGCACCGCGCTCACCTTCACCGGCATCGCCATCGGCGGCGCCCTCGCCATCGGCGTACCCATGGCCGCATCCGCCCATGTCCACGCTCACGCCGACGGCGCCGCTGCCGGCGCCAGCAGCCGGGTGGACTTCACGTTCAGCCACGGCTGCGACGGCTCCCCCACCACCGCCATCGTCATCGACGTTCCCGAGGGGGTCGACAACGCGACCCCCGTCGTGGACGGCGCCTGGTCGATCTCCCGCGAGCTCGGGGACAACGGCATCCCGACGCAGATCACCTACACGGCGCTCACGCCCGTCGAGGACGGGTTCGCCGCATCGGTGTCGATCGACGCACTGTTCTCCACCGACACCGGCGGAACCGAGATCGCGTTCCCGGTCACGCAGCAGTGCGAGACGGGCGAGACCGCCTGGGTCGACATCGCCGGCGAGGGCGAGGACCCCGAGGAACTGGAGTCGCCGGCGCCGCTCGTCGCGGTCGCTGCGGCATCCGCATCGGGCACCGACGAGCACGGCGACCATGGCGAGCAGGCCGAGACCGACGCCGCGGCGGAAAGCACCCCGGCCGCCGCGGAGGATGCTGCGCCGGTGGCGACCTGGCTGGCCGGGGGCGCGCTCGTCGTGAGCATCGCGGCCCTCGCCGCCGCGCTCATCCGCCGCCGCGCCTGATCGGCGGGACCCGCGGCGGCGGAGGCCGGATGCGATGATGGGAAGACCATGCCGAACGCTGCGTCCTCTCCTCTTCCGCCCGTCCTCCGGCCCGCGGATCCGCCGCGCCGGCCTCTCGAGGATGTCGCCGCCCGGCTCGGCCTGGCCCCCTCGACGGCTTTCGCGGGCGTGGTCGCCCGCGGGATCACCCTCGCGACCGCCGACCTGCGCCCCGGCGAGATCTTCGTCGCGGTCAGGGGCGCGAACCGCCACGGCGCCGAGGTCGTCGGCGACGCGATCGCCGCCGGAGCTGTGGCCGTGCTGACGGATGCCGACGGCGCCGCCCGCCTCGAGGGCGCCGCCGTCCCGGTTCTCGTCGTCGACGACCCCCGCGCCCGCCTGGGCGAGCTCTCGGCGTGGATGTACGACACCGGACCGGGCAGCGGCCTGCCGCCGGTCCTCGCCGTGACGGGCACCAACGGCAAGACGAGCGTGACCCACCTGATGCAGGGCATCCTCCACGGACTCGGCGTCGTGACCGGGATGTCGTCGACGGCGGAGCGCCACATCGCCGGACAGATCGTGCCCTCCCGGCTCACGACGCCGGAGTCGTCGGAGATGCACGCGCTCCTCGCCCTCATGCGGGAACGCGGCGTGGAGGCGATCCTCGTCGAGGTCAGCGCCCAGGCACTCACGAGACACCGCGTCGATGGGCTCCACTTCGACGTGGCCGGGTTCACGAACCTGACGCACGACCACCTCGACGACTACGGCGACATGGCGACGTACCTCGAAGCGAAGCTGCGGCTGTTCACCGAGGGCCGTGCCGACCGCGCCGTCGTCTGCGTCGATCAGCCCGAGGGTGTCGAGGTCGCCCGCCGGGCGACGATCCCGGTGACGACGATCCTGACCCCCGAGATCGCCGTCGACGGCTCGATCGCGGCGGATTGGCGGGTCGACATCGTCGGCGAGACGCCGGCCGGCGTGACCTTCACCCTGACCGGCCCGGCCGGCGCCCTGACCACGACGGTTCCGGTCATCGGCCCCCACATGGCCTCGAATGCGGCGCTGGCGATCGTCATGCTGCTCGAAGCGGGCTGGGAGTGGGGCGCGATCTCCGACCTCGTGGGCGGGTCGCGCATCGACGCCGATCTGCCCGGGCGGATCCAGCGCCTCTCGGGAGATGTCGGCCCCGGCCTGTACCTCGACTTCGGGCACTCCCCCGACGCGTTCGAGAAGACCCTCTCGGCTGTCCGGCGCGTCACCTCCGGTTCGGTCATCATGGTGTGCGGCGCCAACGGCGACCGCGACACCACCAAGCGCGCCGACATGGGTAGGGCCGCGGCGCTCGGCAGCGACGTCGTGATCGTCACGGACCAGCATCCGAGGTCGGAAGATCCCACCCGCATCCGGGCGGCCCTGATCGAGGGGGCACGGGCGGCACGGCCGGGCGTCGTCATCCACGAGGTGAGCCCGCCTGAGGACGCCATCGTGCGCGCCGTCAGCCTCGCCGGGGAGGACGACGCGATCCTCTGGGCGGGACCTGGACACCAGCACTACCGCGACATCGCGGGCGTGCGGGTTCCCTTCGATGCGACCGAAGCCGCGCGCAGTGCCCTCCGCGGCGCCGGCTGGCCGCTCCCCGACTGATCGGGCGGCGGCGCGTCCGAGGGGCTGGTCAGACGGCGGCGATCAGCGCGTCGGCGGTCTCGCGCGCCCAGCGTTCAGCGTCCGCCAGAGTCTCCCGGGTGAGCTCGGTCGGTCGGTCGTGGCGGTCGACCACCCGCGCGATCGTCTCGATGATGCCGAGGAACGGGAGCTTCCCCTCGTGGAAGGCGTCGACGGCCTGCTCGTTGGCCGCGTTGAAGACCGCCGGGTAGGTCGCGCCGGCCCGTCCGACCTGCTTCGCGAGCTCGACGCTCGGGAACGCCTCCGCGTCGAGCGGCTCGAAGGTCCAGCTCGACGCGTTCGTCCAGTCGAGCGGTGCGCCCACTCCGGCGATCCTGCGGGGCCAGTCGAGTCCGAGCGAGATCGGAAGTCTCATGTCGGGCGGGGACGCTTGCGCGATGGTCGAGCCGTCGATGAACTCGACCATCGAGTGGACGATCGACTGCGGATGGACGGTGACGTCGATCCGGTCGTACGGCACATAGAACAGCAGATGCGCCTCGATGACCTCGAGGCCCTTGTTGACGAGGGTCGCGGAGTTGGTCGTCACGACGCGCCCCATGTCCCACGTCGGGTGCGCGAGCGCCTGGGCGGGAGTCACCGTGGCGAGCGATGCCCGCGACCGGCCACGGAAAGGACCGCCGGATGCCGTGAGCACGAGGCGCCGGACCTCGTCGGGCGTACCCGAGCGCAGCGCCTGCGCGATGGCGGAGTGCTCCGAATCGACGGGCACGATCTGACCGGGGGCGGCGAGCGCCGTCACGAGCTCTCCGCCCACGATGAGCGATTCCTTGTTGGCGAGGGCGAGCGTCCTGCCGGCCTCGAGCGCAGCAAGGGTGGGGCCGAGCCCGACGGAGCCGGTGATCCCGTTGAGTACGACGTCGCACTCGACGGTGCGGACGAGCTGCTCGGCCTCATGGGCGCCGAGTGCCGTGTGCGTCACACCGAAGGCTGCGGCCTGAGCCGTCATACCGGCGCGGTCGGTGCCGGCTGCGAGACCGACGACCTCGAACTCGTCCCCTCTCGACGCGATGACGTCGAGCGCCTGCGTTCCGATCGAACCGGTGGAGCCGAGGATCAGGACGCGCCGCATATCGGTCAGCCTAGCGGCGCGTCCTGGTATCACTCGGACGGGGCGGGTGTCGGCGCAGGGGCCGGGGCCGCCTCGGGTGCGGTCTGGCCGCCGAGGATGTCGATGACGAAGACGAGGGTTTCGCCCTTGAGGTCGGCCTCGTTGATCTTGCCCTCGCCGTAGCCTTCGGCGGGCGGGATCACGACGAGCACCTGAGACCCGACGGTCTGACCCTCGAGCGCCTTCTGGAACCCGGCGACGTAGTTCGTCGTCGGGTAGGCGATCGGCGCATCCTTCGGCCAGGTCGAGTCGAAGACCTCGCCGTTGGACCAGCGGACGCCAGTGTACTGGATCAGGGCGTAGTCGCCCTTCTGGATCTCGTAGCCGTTGCCGCGCTTCAGCGTGGTGACCTCGGTCGCCGTGGGGGCATCGGTGTCGGGGATCGCGACGGTGGGCTCGCCGTCATCGGCGAGGGTGACCTCCGGGAAGCCCGCGGCAGGCGTCTGGGGCTCGCCCGACGCAGCCGTGGGGACGACGGAGAGCAGGTCGAGCACGTAGACCTCCGCGCCCGCGTTCTCGCTGGCCGGGAAGGCGGCGACGACCCGGGTCCCGACCGGGCTGCATCCGAAGACCTGCCCGAGGATCGTGTCGGCCGACAGCTGCGACGGGAGCAGCCCGCCGGGCTCGTAGCCGATGGAGGCGAGCTCGTCGCCGGTCTCACCGTCATACGCCGTCATCGCGTAGGAGACGAACTGCCCCGCCTTCACGGCGTCACCGTCGCCCTCGGACACGACCGACACCTCGAGGTCGGTGGACTCGATCGGCATGTCGAACGTGGCCTTCGCCGGTGCCCCGGGCTCACCCTCGACCGAGACGGAGTCCGATGCGGCGCCCGAGGGGGCGACGGCCCCGCATAGATCTCCGGCGGCCGATGCAGACGGCGCCGGTGCCGTCGGAGAGCCGGCGCAACCCGCGAGAAGCAGGGCCGAGACGGCGACGGCGGACAAAGCGGCAAGGGGGCGCAGGCGCACGGAAGACCTCTCTGAAAGAAATGGGATGCCTCCATCCTCCCCCAGATTCTTTTGTCCGGGGTGTGAAGGTCCGGGGCAGACGCATGTAGACCTCCTACAGGCCATGCCAGGTCGAGCATGGGAATGGCAGTACCCTCGTGTGGTGACCGAAGCGCCGACTCCTGCCGAGACCCCCGCCGAGGCACCCGAGGAAGAACTCGCCCGTGCCGGCGCCCTGTACTACCTCGTCCGTTGGGGATTCGGCCCGCTCGCGCGCCTGATCTACCGCCCCCGGATCGAGGGGAGCAACAACATCCCGCGCACGGGTCCGATCATCCTGGCGAGCAATCACCTCAGCTTCATCGACTCGTTCGTCCTCCCTCTGTTCGCTCCCCGCCCGGTGTACTTCCTCGCGAAGTCGAGCTACTTCGAGGGTCCCGGGATCAAGGGCTGGTTCAGCAGGCGCTTCTTCAGCGCCCTCGGCGCGACCCCGGTCCGGCGCGGCGCCGGCCAAGCGGCTCTCGACGCGCTCGATCAGCAGCGGCGCATCCTGCAGTCGGGCAAGGCGATCGCGCTGTACCCCGAGGGCACCCGATCGCTCGACGGCCGGCTCTACCGGGGACGGACCGGTGTGTCCTTCCTCGCGCTGGAGACGGGCGCGAGGGTCGTTCCCGTCGGCATCGTCGGCACGAACGATGCGATGCCGGTCGGAGCCAAGTGGCCGCGGCTCTCCCCGCGTGTCACGATCCGCTACGGCGAGCCCATCGACCTCGCCCCCCACGGTCCCGCGACCTCGGGCCGCGCGCGGCGTCAGGCCACCGACGAGATCATGACGGCGATCCACGCACTCTCCGGTCAGGAGCTGGCCCACGCCTACAACGAGGTGCCGGCGCAGAACCCGGTGGACCGCCTGCGGCAGGTCCTGCCGCACGAACGGCGCTGACGTCAGGCGACGACGATCGTCGCCTCGTGATGAACCGGGAAGTTCACCGAGTTCGCGATGAAGCACCAGGCGTTCGCCTGGACGTGCGCCGCTTCGGCGGCCGCCACCATGGACTCGTCGGCGACGGTGACCCTGGGTCGTAGAATCACCTCGGAGAAGGCGCCACCGCCTTTGCCGTCCTCGACCATCGTGCCGCTCGCATCATCCTGGTACGAGGTGACCACGACCCCGGCCTGCACGCAGGCATGCAGGTACGACAGCAGGTGGCATTCGGAGAGCGAGGCGAGGAGCAGGTCCTCGGGGTTCCACCGGGCGCGGTCGCCCCGGAAGGGCTTGTCGGCCGAGGCGAGGATCTCGGGCTTCCCCTCGACTTGCAAAGTCACGGCGCGGTCGTAGTCGCGGTACCCGCTCGTACCCGTGCCACGGTTTCCCGTCCACGAACTCGAGAGCCGGTAGTGGTGTTCGCCGATCATGCGCTCAGTCTCCCACGGCACCCTCGGTAGGCTGGGCGAGTGCCTCAGACCTTCGCCGTGACCGATGCTGTCGAACTCGCCGTGGTCGAACGGAGTGGCTTCGTCGAATCGCGTCACAGCGGCGCGGCGATCGTCCTCGACGCCGAAGGCACCGTCGTCCGCACCCTCGGTGGCGTCGACCAGCCGATCCTCCCGCGCTCGAGCCTGAAGCCGCTGCAGGCCCTCGCCAGCATGACCGCCGGGGCGAACCTCGAGGGGGCGCACCTGGCGGTGGCGACGGCGAGCCATTCGGGCACCGACCGCCACGTGGCACTGGTGACCGACATCCTGACCTCCGCGGGCCTCGGCGAAGATGACTTGCGCTGCCCGCCCGCGTGGCCCACGGACGCTCCGACGCGCGATGAGATGACGCGCGAGCTCATCGGACCGCAGCGCGTGCGGATGAACTGCTCCGGTAAGCACGCCGCGATGCTCATGGCGTGCGTGGCGAGCGGATGGGATCTGGAGACCTACCTCGACCACGGCCACCCGCTGCAGGTGCACACGCGGGAAGTCATCGAGCGTCTCACAGGAACGAAACTCACGATCACGGCGACGGACGGGTGCGGTGCTCCGGTGTACGGGATGACCCTCACGGCGCTCGCGCGGGCGATCCACCGCATCGGCGCGTCGTCGGAGAAGTCGCCGTTCGCGCTCCACCGTTCGGCGGGTGTCCTCGTGCGGGCGGTCCGCGACAATCCCTGGGTCATCCAGGGTCCGGGGCAGCCCGACTCGGTCGTGACCGAGAAGCTGGGCGTGTTCACCAAGCACGGCGCGGAGGGCGTCCTGGTCATGATCGCCCCCGACGGCACCACCGTCGCCCTCAAGATGCTCGACGGCAGCAGCCGCGCCTCCGCCGTCACCGGACTCACCCTGCTCGTCCGCGCCGGAGCGCTGTCGGGTGCGGACGTCGCACGCACCCTCTCCGACCTCCCCCTGACCGTGACGGGCGGCGGACGCGACGTCGGCGTCATCCGCCCGACCGTCTGACGCTCATCCCTCCGCCAGCACGACGCGTCGGACACCCCGGTCGGGCGCGTGCAGCCATGCCCGGCCGGCTCCGGGCAGCGCGAAGGGCGGCAGCTCGCGCACGCCGCTGAGCGCGCGGTACTCCGCGCTGCATGAGGCGTCCACGACGAGGTCCGCGTCGGCGCGGGCCTCAGCGAGCAGCCGCCACTGCGCGAGCCACGCCTCCGCGCTCCCGACCACGACGCATCCCCGTCGCAGGCTCCCGGCGGACTCGACCTGCGTGACAGGGATGCCGAGCCGCTCCCATCCTGCGACGATCCGCCGCCCTCGCGGCCCGGCCGGCACGACGACGGCGGCCGGGCGGCGGCCGGGGAGCCAGCGGGGCGGCTCCGCGGGAGCGGTGACCGCCGAAGGGGCTGCATCCGAGAGGGCGAACTGAACGAGCGTGCGGCCGAACCGGCCACGGCCCGGCGGGAGGTCGATGATGTGGTCGCCCGCCTCGCCGCCCGCTGCCACGTGGTCTGCGCGGGAGCCGAAGCCGAGGAGGATCCGTCGGGGAAGCAGGTCGACGAATCGCGCGGTGGGTCCGGTCAGCCGTTGGGCCGAGACGACGACCCGGATGCCGAGGCTGTGGGCACTGCGCAGCGCAGCCTCCAGTGAGGCGAGCGCCGCGGGGGCGTATTCGCCCGGCAGACCGGCCATCACCGCGTCGAGATCGTCGATGATCACGGTCGTCCCCGACGGGACCTCTTCGAGGGTCGAGAGGGCATCCCACGCGCCCTCCGCAGCGCGAGGGATCATCCGGCTCGGAGTCTGCGCCGCGATGGTCCGGAGGATGCTGGTGCGCCCGGTGCCGCGGGCTCCGAGCACCGCCATTCCGACCTCTCCGTCAGGCCAGAGCAGGGGTCCCTGCCACTGCCGTTCCGGTTCGTCGGCGAGGCCGAGCACGAGACCGCCGGACGGAAGGTCGTGGAGGGACACGGTGGGCGGAAGGGCCGGCAGCCAGGGCGCGCGGGCCGGGGGCCCACTCTGACGGGCGGCGATGCGGGCGAGCGTCTCCGGCGCGCACCGGGCGACGCGCACCGGACATGGCGCGCTGTCCCCGCCGCGCCGGACGAGAGCGACCCCCTTCGCGTGCGGTCGCCCCGAGAGCCGGCTCGCGTCGTCGACCCCGAGCACCGCGCGCGAATCCGCGGCATCCGTCACGCGCAGTGCGATGCGCAGCGGAGCGTTCGCGAGGACCGCATCGCGGAAGACGCCGGCCGCGCGCTGCGCGGCGAGCACGAGATGGATGCCGAGGGCTCGGCCACGCGCGGCGAGATCGCCGAAGACGTCGTGGAGGTCGGGGTGAGCGGCGACGAGGGCCGCATACTCGTCGACGACGATGACGAGGCGCCCGAGTCCGTGTCCGGGCTCCGCGACGTCTTTCGCGCCGCTGCGCGAGAGCGCTCGCTCGCGATGGCGCACTTCGGCGCGAAGGCTCTCTATCGCCCGGATAGCGGTCGCCTCGTCGAGGTCGGTGAGCACCCCGGTGACGTGCGGCAGCGGCAACAGGTGGTCGAACGTTCGACCACCCTTGAAATCGACGAGCAGGAGCCCGAGCTGCTGCGGCGAATGGGCCGCGCACAGGGCGGCGACCCAGGAGGTGAGCAGCTCGCTCTTGCCCGAACCCGTCACGCCGATCACGACAGCATGCGGGCCGTCGGAGACCAGATCGACGGGGAACGGTTCGCTTCCGGAGGAGGCGAACGACGCCGACAGGGCATCAGGGCGCGCGGGTGGCGCCGATGCGAGCAGGTCATCGAGCGTGGTGGCCGCGTCGCTGACCCGGCCCAGGGCTCGCTCGGCGCGATCGGCGAGCAGTCGCGCCGCCGCTTCGGCCTGCCCTACAGAGACGGTCTCGATCTCGACGTCGCGCGTCTGCCCGTCCGTGTCGAGGCGCGCCGTCGTCGGACCGGTGAGGCGGAGGACCGCGCCGCTCCGGGGAGGTGGCGGGTCGCCCTCCGGAACGACGACGATCGGCACATCGACGTCGGCACCGACGAGCCCTCCGCCCTCGCGCAGCTCGAGGAGCATTCCCGAAGCCGCGTCGCTGTGAGGCAGGGCGCCCATCCATGCCGGAGCGTCGTCCGCCAGCCGAAGACGCCCCGGGGCCAGGCAGAGGCACGCCTGCAGGGCCAGCCCGCGCGCGAGCGCCGCGGCGAGGGCGGGAGGTCCGATCACCGCGATCCCCGCCGTCAGCGGCACCAGCACGGGGACGCTCGCCACGACGGCAGCACCCCGGCGCATCTCGAGGGCCTTAGGGTCGCCGTCTCCCCCGGTGACGCGCACCTCGCTGTCGCCGTCGCCCGCACCGACGACGATTCTGTCCTCCCTCCCGGGAACCGGCCGCCAGATCGACTCGGGGCGGCCGAGGAAGCCGGCGACATCGGGATGGCGGGCCCAGCGGACGGCGCGTTCCGCGTCGTGGCGGCGAGCGACCTCCCCGCGCGCAGCGGTCACGGCCGCCTCGGCGTCGAGTGTGGCGCGACGCCGACTGCGCCGCGCGCCCCGCGCGGCGTCGGCGACGGAGGCGAGCGCGATGAGCGGGCCGAGGAGAGCGAACAAGAGTGCGTACGCAGAACCGGTCACGAGCCACAGCACGACGGCTCCGACGACGGGGACGATCGCCGAAAGGACGGGGATGGGCGGCCGCGCAGCGGGTTCGGGCGCTCTCGGAAGTGTCAGCGGCTCGTCAGGACGTGGCAGCGGAGAGGGGTTCACGCCTCCAGCGTCGCGCGTCGTGCACCCCACCCGCGGTGGGTGCCGGCCGGCGGGGACTCAGCGCGTCAGTCGAGAGCTGTGGAGGAGCCGGTGCGACCGACGTTCACGACGATGATCGACACGTTGTCTCTGCCGCCGTTCTCCAGCGCAGCCTCGAGCATCGCGCCCACGGCCTCGGCCGGATCGTCGTGCTGAAGCAGATAATGCAGGATGCCGTAATCCGTGAGCTCCTTGGTGAGTCCATCGCTGCAGATGACGAAACGGTCGCCGTCGATCACTTCGAGGCGCACGTAGTCGGGAACGACGCCGTCGCTCGGTCCCACGGCACGGGTGATCACATTCCCGTAGGGGTGGTTCTCCGCTTCCTCCGGGCTCAGCCGCCCCGCGGCGATGAGCTCCTGGACGACGGAATGGTCTGTCGTGACCTGGGCGAGCGCGCCGTCTCGGAAGAGATAGACCCGGGAATCGCCGATGTTCAGCGTGACCCAGGTGGGCTCGTCCCCGGTGAGGTCGAGGTAGACCCCGGTCACGGTGGTGCCGGTGCCGTCATCGGTGGTCTCGGTGTGCGAGGAGATGTCGGTGACCGCCTGCGCGAGAGCGTTCTCGATCGTCGCGGGCGTGACTTCGCCGCCCCCGACCGCGCCCGACAGGCGCTCGATCGCCCGCGAGCTGGCGATCTCGCCGCCGATGTGACCACCCATGCCGTCCGCCACCACGAAGAGCGGGAAGGCCGAGAGGACGGCATCCTGATTGTTCTCACGACGACGTCCGCGATGCGTCACATCGGACCATCGCAACTCGATCGTCCCTGTCGCGATGTTCACGACCCGGGATTCGGTGGCTTCGGGCACGCCTTCACCCTTCCGTGATCGGTGGAGCGTCTTCACACTCTAATCGAACCCCACCCCCGCAGCCGCGCCGTCGTGCGGCGATTGCCCTGATCTCGGCGCGGCGCTACGGTGACGCTGTGGCGCGCGCTCCGCTCCGATGCCGCGTGCGCCCACTCCCACCCCGTGCTCGCCGGAAAGAGGCCTCGCCATGACCGACCCCACGACTCCCCCGCCCCCGGGCGGGGGAGTCGTGGGGTCGGTCATGGCGAGGCCTCTTTCCGGCGAGCACGGGG